>NZ_JAJEJP010000001.1:620310-1240621 GCF_021390495.1 Paraburkholderia sp. ZP32-5
AACGCGGGCAATCATTGACGCATCGCGTTGTCGTGCCGAGGCGCACGGCTCGTGCAGGGCGCTGAAAACAGAAAAGGCGTCGCGAATCTCGCGACGCCTTTTTTCATGGTGCTGCGCGCAGGTGGCTTTGCGTCGTTCAGTCGCGCGTTACCGTGCGCGGCGCGAGCGGCGTTTCCGGCGTCGGATAGCCGGCGTCCTTGAAGGTCTGCACGATCGCGCGATTCGTGTCGAAGTACACCTGCCAGTAGTTCTGATTGGATGTGTAGGGACGCACGCATAGCAGCGGCCCTTCCGGCGTGAAACTCAATACCTCGACATCCGGTGCGGGGTTCTCGACCACGTTGGGGATCTTCGTGACCGCGGTTCTTAAGCGCGCGATCGCATCGGTCGGGTCGACGCCGTTGGCGATCTTCGCGGTCAGCTCGACGCGCCGGAACGGCAGCACGCTGTAGTTCGAGATCGTGTCGGAGAAGATCTTGTTGTTGCCGACGATGGTCGTGACGTTGTCCGGCGTCACGATCGTCGTGCCGAACAGGCCCAGCTCGGTGACCGTGCCGGTGACGCCCGCGGCCGTCACGAAGTCGCCGACCTTGAACGGCCGCAGCACCTGCATGAACACGCCGGCCGCGAAGTGCGCGAGCAGGCCGCCCCAGGCCGTACCGATCGCGAGGCCGAGACCGGCGAGCAATGCGGCGAACGACGTGGTCTGCACGCCGAAGATCTGCAGTATCGCGAGAACCAGCAGCAGGTTCAGCAATGCGCCGAGAATCGATGCGAGGTAATGCGCAAGTGTTGGATCGACGCGGCCGTTGCGTGCGAGCATCTTGCGCAGCAGGCTCGAGATCAGACCGATGACCCAGCGGCCGACGATCCATAGGACGATTGCGCCGACAATTTGAGTGCCGAAGTCGATGCCCCGGGTCATGATAAACGTGCGTACGGTTTCGAGATCCAAGATGCCTCCTCGTTGGATAAGTTGCCATCAGCGGATTGAACAGCGAAGTGCAATACAGCGGCAATGCTTAAGCGACGGGTGCAACCGGTAACACGTGATCTTCGGGAGTTATAGCCGACGGCGCGCGCCTGTGCAAGGACCGTTCCTGCCGGCTCCCCGGAAGTCTTCTTGTCGCGGTACGCCGGCGATTCTCAACGCGATGCCGTGAGCACGCGAACAAAGCATCGCGCGCACAGTGGCCTCCGCACTTCTATATCAGAAGCGATATGACAAACCAATCTGCAACGTTGGATACCATCGAAACGGTGACGCCTTTTCGCGCACCTGTTCGAGTCCTGTGTTGATGATCTGCTGACTCAACTCCGGACCGGCGGCATTGGCGAGCGCGGGCGATAGCGCGTACGAAGTTCGCGGTACGCCAAACGCGACGCCGAGATCGACCACGAAGCCGAAGCCCTTCGCCCTCGGATGCAGTCCGTAGCCGATGCCGAGATACGGCATCACCGGCGGATATTTGACGGTGGCTGTCGCGTATTCACCGGGAAAGGCCGGCGTGGCCTGGCCGTCGAACACGTAGGCGCCGTTCGTCGGCACCGAGTTGCCGCTCACCACGTTGTCGGTCACGCGCAGACCGGCGGTGACGCGAAAGCCGCTGCCGGTCCACGGAAACAAGTCGCCGTAGATACCGCCCTGACGCAACTGCACGTGGCTTTCGTAGCGATTTCCGCCGACGTAGAAGTTGTGCGACAGGCTGAACGCGTTGAAGTCCGCATGCACGCCGAACCGTGGCGTGATACTCCACGCCGCGCCGACGCCTATGCCGAGCGTGCCGCCCTGCAGATAGACTTCCTGCCCATGTGCCGTTTCGATCAGACATGCCAAGCCCACTACCCAGACCACCTTTGCAGATTTCATGGGTACCCCTGTGCGGCAGGACAGCCCTGCTACGCCGGGTGGCCCTGATCTCCTTCGTCTTCGCTGCGGATGAGCGCCGATGACGCCGTCGCGGATGTTGCGGGCGGCTGCCGTAAGTGGTCTGTTAGCTGCCGAACCAAGCGGGAAATAAGCGAACAGGCGGACAGGGATGAGGCGGAAAAGAAGGGTGCGCCGTGAGAACGGCGCCGCAAACAACGCGGACGAAAGCGCGAGCCTCGTCCACGTTGATGCTCGATATCACGCGGGGATGATCCGCTCCGCTTTCAGACGATCGAATAGCGCGAAGAAAGCATCCGGCGTGCTCTGATAATCGAGGAAGCCTGCCTTGCGGCTCTTGGTCATGTCCGTGAGCACTTCCATTGGACGCCCGAGGTCGGCGTCCGTGTGCCACCACGACACCAGCTTGTCGATGTCGGCTTCGCGAAGTTTGTCGCGCGTTGCAATCTGGGCCCACTGGTCACGCGCGTCGCCCATGCGTTGTTCGAGCGGGCGGGTCTCGCCATCGAACGGCGCCGGCTCGATGCCGAAGTACTGCGCCAGTTGCGACCACATCCACTTCCAGCGGAACACGTCGCCGTTGACCACGTTGAAGTCCTCGTTGCGCGCGTTTGGCGAACTCGCGGCCCATTCCAGATGCCGCGCCAGCAGACTGGCATCCGTCATGTCGGTGAGGCTGTTCCATTGCGCGGCGCTGCCGGGGAAAACGAACGGCTGTCCCGTCTCTCTGCAAAGCGTTGCATACACCGCGAGCGTGACGCCCATGTTCATCGCGTTGCCGAGAGCAAAGCCGATGATCGTATGCGGCCGATGCACGCTCCAGCTGAAACCATACTGACGCGCGGCGTCGAAGAGCCGGTCTTCCTGCTCGTAGTAAAAGTTATCGACAGGCTGCCGTCCCTGTTCCTCGCGAAACGGCGTGAGCGGCACGTTGCCTTGCGCGTACGCTTCGAAGGGGCCGAGGTAGTGCTTGAGCCCGGTGACAAGTGCCGCATGTTCGAGCTTGCCGGATGGGCCCAGCGCGTCGAGCACGTGACGGACCATCGCGCCGTTCACGTTGATGTTCTCCCGCTCGGTTGCCTGTCGCGACCATGCGGTGAAGAAGACGTGACTGAAGCTGCGCCCTTGCAGTGCATCGGCAACGGATTCGGCGCGAGTGAGATCGGCCGTGACCGATTCGATGCCGCTAGGCGCGGCGGTGCGGCCGCGCGAAAGACCGGTCACGCGCCAGTCGCCGCGCGCCAGCAGATGTTGCGCGAGATTGCCGCCGACGACGCCCGTCGCGCCGATGATGAGTGCCTGTTTTTCCATGGGGAGTGAAAGTCGAAGAGTCGATTCGAATGAAGCGGCAGGCGCTCCTCTGCGTGAGGAAAGGAGAGCGCGGTGCGCGGGCGCTCCGGCCTGCCGCGTCGTCGTGGTTCAGCAGCCTTCGATTGTAGGCCGGCGCGCGATATTTCTCAGGCACCGTCCCTCCCGCGACGGATCGCGCTATTGCGCCGATGTCTGCTGACCTGCTGCTTCGAGAATCAGGTTGGCCACTTCTTTCGGGTGCGACAGCAGTGAAACATGGCTGGCGTCGATTTCGATCGTGTGAGCCTTCATGCGTTTGGCCATGAAGCGTTCGAGGTCCGGGTTGATGGTGCGATCTTCGGTCGACACCGCGTACCACGTGGGTTTGTCGCGCCACGCGGCAACGGTCGTTTTCGCCATCGTGACTGCTTTGGCGACCGGTTGCTGGACCGCGTAATAGGTTTCCGCTTCCGGCTTCGGCAGATCGCCGGCGAAGTCGTTGACGAACGCATTTTCGGACAGCTTCCCGTAGCCATCGGAAGACCATGTCAGACCGGCGGAAGCAGGAGCTGCGGGAAACTTGCGGGTCAGTGCCGGATAGTCTTCGCCGGCATCGGGCGCGCGCGCCGCGATGTACACGAGACCGCTGACCTTCGGATCGTCGCCTGCCTGGCTGATGACCATCCCGGCGTACGAATGCCCGACCAGCAGCGTCGGCCCATCCTGCTCGGCCAGTGCACGTTTGACGGCGTCGACGTCCGCGTCGAGCGAGGTCGTCGGATTCTGTACCGCCGTGACGTGGAGTCCCTTTGCCTGCAACAGCGGAATCACTTTGGCCCAGCTCGACCCGTCGGCATAAAGGCCGTGTACGAGCACGACGTTATGCACCGGAGTGGGGGACGTTGCCGTGTTGCTTTGGGCCCATGCGGCGTTGCCGGCGAATAGGGTCGACGCGACGATCAGGGCTGCGGCTGAGAGACGGAGTTTCATTTCGATTTCCTTTGCTGATCGGAAGTGAGGTGGATGTACTGGCGCAAACAACGTTGCGTGCGCGATATTCCGATCGGTTGATTGATTGCTTCTATCGTGCGGATAGGGAATCGAAGGGCGTGTTGGGGAGGTGTCGCTGTCGTGCGTCGTGTTCGCAAACAGTTGCAGTTGCGACGAAGGACGGCTTCAGAGTCGGCGCATATCGAAGTTGCTGTTATTGGCGTAATAAAGCTAATTGTTTGCCTTTTGTTATGGCTGTGCTTATGCCCCAATTTAATAGCGTGTAATAACCAATAGATTAAGATATCTTTCAGATAGGTATGAATGGTAATAATGGCGAATGGGAATTGAATGTCTTGATACTGACTTACAACTTAATTGGCAATATTCAAAGCCGTCATCGCAATGTATCTGGGCAGTGAGAGCCGCTTTCAGCAGGTGTTTCGGGCGAGTCGAGCGGGTCTACAGAGCAGCGCAAAAAATCGGGCAAAAATACTATTTCCGACAGCTATCTGTTTGCTTCGTGCAAAGCAAATTACGTTAAAACAATGGAAATATATATGAATTATTACGCCACTAAAAGTTAATGTGGCGATGTTGCAATGGGATCCGATTCATACGGGTAATAGCCAGTAGTTAGTTCCAACAGCATCGCTTCCTTGCGTTTGCCGCACGCAAGTGTGGGACTGCGCAAGCCGAAGAATCCGGAGCCCATCACAATGTTTCGAAAAAACTTTTTGCCCATTCCAGCCGCGGTGCTTGCGCTCGTGCTGAGCGCGTGCAGCGGTAGCAATTCGACGACCGCGTCCACCACCGCGCCGTCCACGCCAGCGAGCACACCGAGCGCCCCCGCCCCTTCGGTTCAGGACGCGGCGGTCACGGCTACGCCGATCAAGCACCTGGTCGTGATCTTTGGCGAGAACGTGTCGTTCGATCACTACTTCGCGACCTATCCGGTCGCCGCCAATCCATCTGGCGAACCGCAATTTATCGCGGCAGCCGGTACGCCGTCGGTCGTCGGTCTGAACACCGATGCGTTGCAGACGCAAAATCCGAACTTCCTGAATCCGGCAAACGGTACGGCCGCGAGCCTGGTCGCGGGCAAGACCGTGCCTCAGTCCGACTTCAACCCGTTCCGGCTTGACCGTTCCCAGGCGAATACCGCGGATCAGAGCCACGCCTATACGGCTGAACAGGAGGCATACGATAACGGCGCCGCCGACCTGTTCCCGGCCCACACCGGCGCGACCGGCACCGCCGCCACCGGCTTCGTGGAAGACGGCCTCAGCGTCACACTCGATACCACCGGTGCTTTCGCGACGACTGGCCAGGTGATGGGATACTTCGACGGCAACACGGCTACCGCGATGTGGAACTACGCGCAGCATTTCGCGCTGAACGACAACACCTACACGGATACCTATGGTCCGTCGACGCCGGGCGCGCTCGAAGTCGTGTCGGGCCAGACCAACGGTGCCGTGCCCGTGGTCGGCAGTGCTTCCACCGTGGCCGACGGACAGGGCGGCCTGACGGAAAACGGCGATACCGACCCGGCCAACGACGTCTGTTCGTCGAAGACCAGCACCGTGATGATGACGTCGAAAAACATCGGTGACTTGCTGAACTCGGCGAACATCAGTTGGGGCGGCTTCATGGGCGGCTTCAATCTGGCGGCGGTCAATCCGAACGGCACGACAGGCTGCGCGAACGATACGACGGCCGCGGCCGGGACCGGCGGACGTACCACGTTCTCCGACGTGTTGGGCGGCAACGTGCCTGACTACGTGCAGCACCACGCGTGGTTCCAGTACTACAAGTCGACATCCAATCCGACCCATCAGCGCCCGACATCGACCGCGTTGATCGGCTTCACCGATCCGATGGATAGCACCGCGACGCCGGTTCACCATCAGTACGACACCAACGATTTCTTCAGCGCGGTCGCGTCCGGCAACTTTCCGGCGGTCAGCTACATCAAGGCTCCCGCGATTGGCGATGGCCACCCGGGTAACTCGGATCCGCTCGATGAACAGCAGTTCGTCACGCAAGTGGTCAACTTCCTCCAGCAGCAGCCCGACTGGAAGAACACCGCTGTCATCGTCACCTATGACGACTCCGACGGTTGGTACGACCACCGCTACACGCAGCCGACCAGCGCTTCGATGGCAGCCGGTGTCGATGAGTTGAACGGTAGTGGCGTGTGCGGTGTCAGCGCGAACCTGCCGATGGGCGTCGCCGGTACGCCGGTCAATGGCCGTTGCGGTCCGGGTACGCGTATTCCGCTGCTCGTGATCTCGCCGTGGGCCAGGTCGAACTTCGTGTCCGACACGATCGCGAGCCAGGCTTCGGTCGTGCGTTTCATCGAAGACAACTGGCTCGGCGGCGAACGCCTTGGCGGTGGTTCGTTCGATGCGACCGCCGGCAGCATCATGAACATGTTCAACTTCACCGGCTCGGCGGGTGCCAACACGCCGCTGTATCTCGATCCGTCGCAAGGCACGCCGTTGTCCACGCCGCCCGCGATCAACATGACTCCGACCTGAGTTCTGCTTCCGCTTCGATTTGCGCCAGGCAGTCATTTTCCGCCTGGCGTGAATCGAAAGCAGGATGAAGAACGACGACGGTTATCGCTTCAATCAGGTGTCGAGCCAGCTTGTCCGGTGGCTCGATCTGTCTATTGCAGTGCGCTTTTTTCCATAAGCCATGTCTGAACGCTCGAATCAGGTTTCTTCCGATCCGTCCTCCGATAGCCCTCGCAGTCGTCCGCAAAAACGACCACTGTTACGTTGTGCTCTATGGGGTGTGCTGGGGATCGGACTCGCGGTGATTGCATTCGGTGCGTACGCGGTGACCTACCCTGAAAAAATGCCGGCATCCGTGGGGCAGATGGTCGAAAACCTGACCGGTGAAAATCCCCACCCGGTTCATCTTCGGATGCCGAAAGCCGCGCCCTTGAGCGCGGTCGCGCAACTCGGCAAACAGATTTTCTACGATACCTCGCTGTCCGCTTCGGGCATGCAGTCGTGCGCGAGCTGTCACAGCCCGCAGCACTCGTACGGCCCGACGCCCGATGAATTTCCGGTGGCGCTTGGCGGTTCGCATCTGAACTTGCCGGGCTATCGGCCACCGCCGTCGTTGACCTATCTGTATCGCCAGGCCAACTTCAGCATTGGTCCCGATCCGGCGGATATCGAGACGACGGTGAGTGTCGTGCAGCAGGCGGCGTCGGCGGTCGGTGTCCAAAAAGCCACCAAGGATGCGCTGGTCGCACCGTCGGCCCCGGCGATGGTGCCGCAAGGTGGCTTGTTCTGGGATGGCCGCGCCGATTCACTGCAGCTGCAGGCGTACGGCCCGATGCTCAACCCGGTGGAAATGGCCAATACGAGCACTGCCGAGGTCGCGCACAAACTGCTGGCGGCGAAGTATCGCGATCAGTTCAAGCAACTGTTCGGTCCTGGCATTCTGCTCAGCCCGGGCTTGCTGGTTTCGGAGGCGATGTTCGCGGTCGGCCGCTACCAGGTCGAGGATCCGTCGTTTCACCTGTTCACCAGCAAGTACGACTACTGGCTGCAAGGCAAGACACGGCTATCGTCGGCCGAACTGCGCGGTTTGCGTCTGTTCAATGATCCGGACAAGGCCAATTGCGCCGGTTGCCACCTGAGCCAGCCCAGCAAGGATGGTTTGCCGCCGCTATTTACCGACACCCAGTACGAAGGGCTCGGTGCGCCGCGCAACCCGTTGATTCCCGCCAACAAGGATCCGCATTATTACGATATGGGTATCTGCGGCCCGTGGCGCGACGACCTGAAGACGCAAACGCAATACTGCGGCATGTTCCTGACGCCGACGCTGCGTAATGCGGCCAATCGCGGGATCTACTTTCATAACGGCGTCTACCATACGCTGCAGGAAGTGATGAATTTCTACGACTTCCGCGATACGAATCCAGCGAAGATCTATCCGGTCGATGCTCATGGCAACGTCGAAAAATACAATGACATTCCGACAAAGTACAATGCCAACATGGACGTCGTGGACCCGCCGTTCAATCGAAAATTCGGCGACAAGCCAGCGATGAGCGACCAGGACATGAAAGACATCATTGCCTTCATGCAGACGCTAAATGACGGGTATCGGCCGCACGATTAGCCACATCTATCGAGCGGGTTTCTTCGTTTCGAAATAATCAGGTTTCGGAATGGGCTGCGGACAACCGCGACCCATTTTCTTTTGATCGATGTGAGTCCTGAATGAAGGAGGTGCGACAGATGCGAATCTGATTCGGTACTGTCGGGAGGAGGGGGATCGATGCGGCTTCGCGCGGACTCAATATCCAGCAGATGGTGCGTGTCGGCGTAATTTAGTTTTCCCCTTCCGCCCATTTTTTGCACGCCTCGGCGTACGGAGCAAACTCATCGCCCCGCTCTGCCAGGGCGAGCGCCCATGCAGCCACTTCCTCGCGCGATGGGATCATGCTCGACGGGCACTCATACAAAAAGAATGCGAGCATCGCATCCACCGTCTTTGAATCACTTTCGGAAATGAAGCTTGGGAGGGGGGCTGCATTCATGATGTAGTTAATCCTTGTGGGTCAGGCATTACTACCGCACTAGCGTGCGTGCAGCAAGTGCGACTCGGAACGTGGAGTTATTGGGTCGCGCGTCGCTTGCGATTGCCGCCATCGAAGCGGATGTTGCGTGAGTGTATTTGGTCGCGCCCGAGTAAGACACTTTGATTGCCCCCGAGGTGAGGACTGAGACAGGTATTCGGGCCTGGCAACTTTCCGATATGCAACGGAACGATACACGCGAGAGGTTCTGCCCACGAGATTGTGTCGAACGCGACGAGACAACTTGCTTGAGTTGAATATGCACGCTTGTCGCTCCGAGACGTCGCTTGACGTAGCGTGGTGCGAAAAGGGATTCGATGATCTCTCGGTGAAGGTTACGAAGCCGGAGAATGCTATTGCCAAAGCGGTTGCACTTGGCTGTATGAAAGGACTAGGGCAAGCGATGAAGTCGAATCAGTTGGACAACAGGTGATATGAATTGAATACGGCTGTCGAGGAGGCGTTGTCCGACTCGGGGTGCGGGCGACGTTGTTTGGAGGGCGAGCCGGCGTTTAACCGTGCGTCGTGGGTTCCCGCACCTTGAGGGGATTGCGGAGCAATGCGGGTTTTGCGGAGCAAGAAAAAGGGCCTAGCCGAAGCTAAGCCCTTGAATCTTTTGGTAGGCCGTACGGGATTCGAACCTGTGACCAACGGATTAAAAGTCCGCTGCTCTACCAGCTGAGCTAACGACCCAAAAGAGAAGCGAAAGTATATAGACCGACCCATTGCCTGTCAACCGCGGGCGGCCGTCGAGCTATCGGCATTTCGCCGCATTCAGCACGTCACAAAACGTCCGCCTGAAATGAAAAACCCGGGCATTGCTACCCGGGCTTTTCAGCGAGAGGCGCGCGTGACTATGACGTCGGACACTGCGCGTTACTGCTCACTACTTGATCTGCGACAGCTTGCTTTGCGCCGATTGCGCGACGTCCGAGCCACCGTATTGCGAGACGATCTGCTCGAGCGTTTTCTTCGCGGCCGCCTTCTGGCCTTGCTCGATCTGATTGTTCGCAATCGCCAGCAGTGCTTCCGGTGCGCGCGGATGCTGCGGGTACTTGGCGACGATGCCTTGCCAGATCGCCGTCGAGCCCTTGTAGTCGCGCAACGCATACAGCGCGTTGCCGAGCCAGTACTGCGCGGTTGGCTGATAGGGGCTGTCCGGATACTTGGAGATGAAGCTGCGGAACGATGCCGCGGCGTTTTTGAAGTCGCCGCTGCGGAACTGCTGTGAAGCCGCGTTGAACGCGTCGGTTTCACCCGGCTGCACCTCGCCCTGGACGCCGTCCACCGTCTGCTGCTGCGGCTCGAATTTCTTCAGGCGCGTGTCGAGATCGGTGTAGTAATCCTTCTGCTGCTTCTGCAGCGTGGCGAGCTGATTCGCCATGTCCTCGTTCTGTCCGCGTAGCGTCGCGACCTGCTGGTTGAGCTGGTCGAGACGGTTGGACTGGTCGAGGATCGTGCGCTGCGCGGCCGACAGTTGGCTCGACAGACTATCGGTCTTCGAACGCAGATCGAGAATGGCCTGACGGGCCTGATCGTCGTCGAAGATGCCCGCATGGGCGGGCACGGCCGCGAGGGCCGTGCCTGCGACGCAGGCCGCTGCGGCAAGCCGCAGCCAGGAGAAACGATGCGTCATTCGGCTCATCACCTGTTGACTTACTGTTGATACACGAGGTCGGCGCGGCGGTTCTGTGCCCACGACGCTTCGTCATGACCCGTTGCCTGCGGCTTTTCCTTGCCGAGGCTGACGGCTTCCATTTGCGAATCCGTGACGCCCATCAGCGACAGCGAACGACGCACGGCTTCAGCACGCTTCTGGCCGAGTGCGAGGTTGTATTCGCTGGTGCCGCGCTCGTCGGTGTTGCCCTGGATCAGCACGTGACGCTGCGGATGGCTCTTCAGATATTGCGCGTGTTGCTGCAGCAGCGGCTGATAGTCGTCCTTGACCGAGTAGCTGTCGAAGTCGAAGTAGATGCTGCGCTTCGCGAGCGGGCTGTTCGGATCGTTCAGCGGATCGACGTTGACCGTTGCGACGTCGTTCGGGTTCGGCTGCACGCCGCCGCCTGCACCCTTGTTGGCGTTTTCGTCGAGCTTGACGCCCGAGTGACACGCGGCCAGCGTGCCGACCATTACGACCGCGAATGCGAAACGAAGTTTGGACATCATTTGTTTACTCTCCTTGTGTTATTGCATAAACGGGCCCCAGGACGGCTCGCGTACGCTGCCGCCCTGAACGGACAGGACCTGCCGAGTGCGACCGTCGGTCGATACTGCGGCCAACACGCCACGGCCGTTCACCTCAGTGGCGTAAAGAATGTACTGACCGTTCGCCGCGAAGCTCGGCGATTCGTCATGTGTCGTGTCCGTCAGGCCCGTGGCGGTTCCGCCTTGCAGGTCCTGGAGATACAGCTTGAATGCACCGCCGACGCGCGAGATATAGGCAAGCTGCTTGCCGTCAGGACTCACACGCGGGCTGGTGTTGTAGCTGCCCGTAAAGGTGACGCGTTGCGCGGGGCCCGCGCTTTCGCCTTGCGCCGGCATCTTGTAGATCTGCGGCGCGCCGCCGCGGTCGCTCGTGAAATAGATCCACTGACCATCGGGAGAGTAGGCCGGTTCGGTGTCGATGGAGCTGCCTTGCGTGAGGCGACGCAGGCCGCTGCCGTCCGCGTTGACCGCGAAGATTTGCGTATTGCCGGTGCGTGACAGCGCGACGGCGAGCGTGCGGCCGTCCGGCGACCAGGCCGGTGCGCTGTTGTTGCCCTTCTGGTCGGACACGACGGTGCGCCGGCCCGTGGGCAGATCGTGGATGTAGACGATCGGCTTCTTCTTCTCGAACGAAACGTACGCGACCTTGGTGCCGTCAGGCGACCAGGCCGGCGAGATGATCGGCTCGGGGCTCGACAGCGCGATATGCGCGTTCTGACCGTCCGAATCGGAAACCTGCAACTGGTAGCGTCCGCCCGTGCGGATCACGTACGACAGACGCGTCGCGAACACGCCGCGGGTGCCCATCAGTTTCGCGTAGATGTAGTCCGCGACCTTGTGCGCGCTCATGCGCAGGCCGCTTTCCGGGCTGACGAGCACGAGGCCGCCGAGGCTTTCGCCCTTGACCGTGTCGTACAACTTGAAGCGCACTTCGTACTGGCCGTTCGGCAAGTGGTTCACGCTGCCGGCGACGAACGCGTTGGCGCCCTTCGCCTTCCATGCGCCGAGGTCGACCGAGTCGGTCTCGGACACCGGCGTCGAGCCTGCGTCGATATTGGTAAATTTGCCGCTGCGTTGCAGATCCTGGCGCACGATCGCGCTGATCTGCTGCGGCGAGTTTGCTTCGTTGGCGAAATTCGCCGTTGCGATCGGAAACTGCGTAGATCCGACGCCCGTCACGAGGACGTTGAGTTGTGCGTTGGCGGCGCCGCCAACAGCGATCAGGCACGTTGCCACGAGTGTCCGCAGGCCTAGCTTGGTCATCAAACTCATGCTGTATGGATTCCTCAAAACGGTTTTACTTAACACTTCACAACAGCAAACAGACCGGAAAACAGCTAATTCGTTCCCGCGCGATGCCCTGTCGGACGGGGCGCGGCGTCGCCGTTAGCCGGCTGTCAGTCTGCTGCCTCAACCAGCCGGACGTAGCGTGATATAGAAACTTTCCGGTGCTTTGCCGTTGACATCGAGCGGCATCGGATCGGAACGCCGCACAGCGGTCAACGCGGCCGCATCCCACGCGGCGTTGCCGCTGCTGTGCGACACGCTCGCGCTCAGCAACGTGCCGGTCGGCGAACAACGCACGGCGATCACAGTCTCGAGACCTTCCGTTTCGCCGCCCCACGAGATGTTCGGCCGCACGGCCCGGCGTACCTTGTCCGCGTAACCCGGCGATGCCGCCGTGCCGCCGGAACCACTGCCCGTGCCGCTCTTGCCAAGCCCGTTGCCCGTTGAACCCGGAGCACCGGCCATGCCCTGCATCTGCGCGAGGCGCGCGCGACGTTCGGCGTCGAGCTGCTTCTTCGCCTGCGCCGCGGCATCCGCTTGCGCCTTGGCTTTCGCGGCTTTCTCCGCATCAGCCTTTTTCTGCGCGTCCGCCTGCGCCTGCTTCTGTTGCTGCTCCTGCTGTTCTTTCAATTGCTGCTGTTTTTGCTCGGCTAGCTGCTGCTGTTTCTGCTGCTCGGCCAGTTGCTGCTGCTTGAGCTTCTCAGCCTGCTGCTGTTGCTGTTGTTGCTGTTTCAGTTTCGCGGCCTTCTGCGCGGCGAGCTGAGCCGCCTGCTCGGCCGCCAACTGCTGCTGACGTTGCGCTTCCTGCTGCTCTTTCAGCTTTTGCTGACGCTGCTGCTCGGCCAGTTGCGCTTCGCGGGCCGCTTCCTGCTGCTGACGTTTCTTTTCCTGCAACGCGATGTCGGCCTGTTCGTCCCGCACCGGCGGCGCAGGAGCGACCGGCACCGGCGGCGCTGGCGGCGGGACGGGACGAGGAATCGCCGCGTTCGGCACCTCGGTCCACAGTTCCGCCTCCTCGCCCTCGGGCGTGCTGTTTTGCCACTGGATGCCGTGGTACAGGAAGAACCCGAGCAGCGCATGCATCACCAGCGCGAACAGAAATGCGCGCCCGGTGCCGCGTTCACGCGGTGGCTGAAGCGGATATTCGGAGTTCTTGCGGATCATTGCGATTTGACGAGCAATCCAACGCGCTTGACGCCCTCGGCCTTCAGCTCGGACATCACATTCATCACGGCTTCGTACTTCACGGTTTTGTCGGCGGCGATCACGACGGGCTGATCCGGATGCGATTGCGCACGATCGGCGATGAAGCCCTTCAGGTCGGCGTTCGTCATGTCTTCCTGTTGCTGCGTGCCGGCGTCGTCCTTGTACTTGACGCTCATATTGCCGTCCGCGCGGATGTTGACGATCACCGGCGGGGTCTGCTGCTGCGGAGCGGCACCGCCGACGGTAGGCAGATTGACGATCGACGGAGCGACGAGCGGCGCGGTGACCATGAAGATCACGAGCAGCACGAGCATCACGTCGATGTACGGCACGACGTTGATGTCGGCCATCGCGCGGCGTGAACGCGAACCGCGCATGCTGGAGGAACGGGAGCCTGCCATCGTGGCCTCCTTACTGTGCCTGGCGCTGCAGGATGTTCGAGAATTCCTCGATGAAGGTCTCGAAGCGGATTGCCAGACGGTCGATGTCGTGTGCGTAGCGGTTGTACGCGACCACGGCCGGAATCGCGGCGAACAGGCCGATCGCGGTGGCGGTCAGCGCTTCGGCGATGCCGGGCGCCACGTTCGCGAGCGTGGCCTGCTGCACGTTGGCCAGGCCGCGGAACGCATTCATGATCCCCCACACCGTACCGAACAGACCGATATACGGGCTGACCGAACCGACCGACGCGAGGAAGGCGAGGTTTGCTTCGAGCACATCCATTTCACGCTGGAAGGCCGCGCGCATCGCGCGCCGCGCGCCGTCGAGAATCGCGCCCGGATCGTTCAGGCGTTTTTCCTTGCCCTTCAGGAATTCGCGCATGCCGGACTCGAAAATGCGCTCGAGCGCGCCGATCGTGTGGCGGTTATTCGCGGCGCTCTGATACAACGCCTGCAGGTCGCCGCCCGACCAGAAATCACGCTCGAAGCGCTCAGTTTGCGCGCGCGCCCGGCGAATCGCAAACCACTTGCGGAAGATGAAAGTCCACGACAACAGGGACAGCAACAGCAGCAGGGCCATCACGGCCTGAGCTAGCAGGCTCGCGTTAAGTACTAGTGAAACGATCGACAGATCTTGAGTAGTGTTCATATAGGTTCGTTTTAGCGTCCCGGGAAGGGGGCGTCCGGCTGCAAGGCCGCTTCAAGCTCGCCGTGGGCAAAACGGAAGCTTCGGCGGTGTTGAAGCCGAACCATGCTTTGTGTTGCCTGACCGGTATGAGTTCACTGGCCCCGTAACAACGGCGCGCAGGTATCGTTCGTTGACATGCCGCCGCTTTTCAATTCACGTCCTGGCTCACGCCCGGTCCGTGCTGCAATGCAGCGAGAACCGGCGCGGGAATTGCAGCGGGCCGCAACGCGACTCGATCGACGCAGCCTACCCGGATCGTGCCAGTAGCAAGCAACGTGCCTTCGCGCCAAGCCTCCTGCGCAAAATCAACCGAAGCTCTGCCAAGCCGCTCGATCCTGCTGACAATTTTCACGATATCGTCGAGCCGGGCCGGAGCCCGATAATCGACCGCGGTACTGCGCACGATGAAAATCGCGCCGGTTTCTTCCGCGAGCCGATGCTGGTCGACACCGCACGCACGCAGCCATTCGGTGCGCGCCCGTTCGAAAAATTTCAGGTAATTGGCGTAAAACACGATGCCGCCGGCGTCGGTATCTTCGTAGTACACGCGGATTGACCACGTGTACCCGCTTTCCGTGCCTGGCTGGCTGGTCGACATATTCATGCGGCGCATTCTACCGGAACGCATACCCGCGGGTCTGTTTCAAAGTGTGCATCCCGTCCGGCGGACGTCAGCGGCGATATCGGGTGGTTGCGCAAGCCGTTTCCGGGCCGTGTGCGCGGCAGCGGCCCTGCCCGGATGCCGTGAGCGGCTGTCACGCCTCGCCGCCTTCCCGCTCAGCCGCGATGAACGCTCAGCCCGGCAAACGACTGGGCAACCGGCATCAGCTCGATCGTGTTGATATTCACGTGGGCGGGGCGCGTGGCGATCCAGTAGATCGAATCCGCGATGTCCTCGGCCGTTAGCGGCTGGAAGTTTTCGTAGACCCTGGCGGCCTTGTCGTCGTCGCCGCGAAAACGCACGTTAGAGAATTCGGTGCCGCCGCACAGGCCCGGCTCGATGTCGGTCACGCGCAGCGCGGTGCCGGCGAGGTCGACGCGCAGGTTCAGGCTGAACTGGCGCACGAACGCCTTGGTCGCGCCATAGACATTGCCACCCGCGTACGGCCAGGCGCCGGCCACCGAGCCCAGATTGAAGATGTGTCCGCGGTTGCGCTCGACCATGCCGGGCAGCAGCGCGCGCGTGACCTGCACCAGCCCTTTGCAGTTCGTGTCGATCATCGTGTTCCATTCGTCGAGGCGGCCCTTGTGCGCGGGTTCGACGCCGAGCGCGAGGCCGGCATTGTTGACGAGCACGTCGAGGGCGGCGAATTCGGCCGGCAGTGACTGCGGCAGGGCCTCGACCGCGGCGCGATCGCGCACGTCGAGTTCGTACGGCAGCAACGCGTCGCCGAGTTCGTCGGCGAGTGCGTGGAGCCGGTCCTTGCGGCGAGCGGTGGCGACGACGCGATGGCCGCCCTTGACGAATGCACGGGCGATGGCGGCGCCGAAGCCTGCCGACGCTCCAGTGACGAATACGATCATTGCAGTGGTTCCCTGGTCGGTATGTAACGAAGGCCGAAAGCCTACTTGCAATGCCGCGCTGCGGCAAGAATGAACCAGCCGTATCCGACGCTGCGGCACGGACACACAGCGGCCCTTAGAGACTGGCGGTTGGCTTTCGTCAGACGTGTTCGCGGCAGGCGGCCCGGCTCGCCCGAAGGCCCGGCCAGCCGGCGCTTGGGCGCCGCCGGGCCGGTTGCCTATTCGATCCTCTTCCAATACACTAACGCGCTCGACCCTGCGTGACTGGCGATAGAACCGAGTCGTCCGACTCAGCCGATTCAACCGATCGGGTTCAAGGTGGAACAACCCACCGTGAAGCGCAGGGTGCCGTTTTGCCGTTCGCCTGGGCAGCCGTGATCCGCGCGCAGAAATCTGCGTTGCCGGTGGTTGGCCTGCCTCGCGTGTGCGGCGACTCCTCTACCCGCCGCGTCAGGGCTAGCCTGGCCGCCAGCAACGCTGCGTATCCCCTACGCAAGATTCGGCGCACGATCCGGTCAACCTGAACACACTCAACGGAACCTGTATGTTTGACAGAGCCCAAAGCACCATCGCCAACGTCGATCCTGAACTCTGGAAGGTCATCGAGCAGGAAAACCGCCGTCAGGAAGAGCACATCGAACTGATCGCGTCGGAAAACTACACGAGCCCGGCCGTGATGGCCGCGCAGGGTTCGCAACTCACGAACAAGTACGCGGAAGGGTATCCGGGCAAGCGTTACTACGGCGGCTGCGAATACGTCGACGTCGCGGAGCAACTGGCGATCGACCGCGTGAAGCAGCTGTTCGGCGCGGAAGCCGCCAACGTGCAGCCGAACTCGGGCTCGCAGGCGAACCAGGGCGTCTTTTTCGCGATGCTCAAGCCGGGCGACACGATCATGGGCATGAGCCTCGCGCACGGCGGTCACCTGACGCACGGCTCGCCGGTCAACATGTCGGGCAAGTGGTTCAACGTCGTCAGCTACGGCCTGAACGAAGCCGAAGACATCGACTACGACGCTGCTGAAAAGCTCGCTCAGGAGCACAAGCCGAAGCTGATCGTGGCCGGCGCGTCGGCGTTTGCGTTGCGCATCGACTTCGAACGCCTGTCGAAGATCGCGAAATCGGTCGGTGCTTACTTCATGGTCGATATGGCGCACTACGCGGGCCTCGTTGCCGCCGGTGTCTATCCGAACCCGGTGCCGCACGCCGACTTCGTCACCACCACCACTCACAAGAGCCTGCGCGGCCCGCGCGGCGGCGTGATCCTGATGAAGGCCGAGTTCGAAAAGCAGATCAATTCGGCGATTTTCCCGGGCATCCAGGGCGGTCCGCTGATGCATGTGATCGCTGCCAAGGCCGTGGCATTCAAGGAAGCGCTGTCGCCGGAATTCAAGGTCTATCAGCAGCAGGTCGCCGACAACGCGCGCGTGCTCGCCGAGACGCTGGTCAAGCGCGGTCTGCGCATCGTTTCGGGCCGCACGGAAAGCCACGTGATGCTGGTCGATCTGCGCGCGAAGAAGATCACCGGCAAGGCAGCTGAGGCTGCGCTCGGCGCGGCGCACATCACGGTCAACAAGAACGCGATTCCGAACGATCCGGAAAAGCCGTTCGTGACTTCGGGCGTGCGTCTCGGCTCGCCGGCCATGACCACGCGCGGCTTCGGCGTGAAGGAAGCCGAGCAGGTCGGCAACCTGATCGCCGACGTGCTGGACAACCCGGAAGATGCCGCGACGATCGAGCGCGTGCGCGCGCAGGTCGCCGAGCTGACCCAGCGCTTCCCGGTCTACCGCTAAGCCGTCATGCATTGCCCCTTCTGCCGCCACGCCGATACGCAGGTCGTCGACTCGCGCGTATCCGAAGACGGCGCGACGATTCGCCGGCGCCGCCGCTGTGCGGCCTGCGACAAACGTTTTACGACGTATGAGCGGGTCGAACTGGCGCTGCCGTCGGTCGTCAAGAAGGATGGCACTCGCACGGAATTCGATCGCCGCAAGATCCTCGCGAGCATGCAACTGGCGCTGCGCAAGCGTCCGGTTGCAGCGGACGCGATCGACGCGGCGGTCGCCCGTATCGAGTATCAACTGCTTGGCAGTGGCGAGCGCGAGGTGCGCAGCGAGCGCCTCGGCGAACTCGTGATGAACGAGTTGCGAGCGCTCGACACGATCGCCTATGTCCGATTCGCCTCCGTGTACCGGCGCTTCGAAGACGTCTCCGAATTCGAGGACGTGATCGAGGAATTCCGCCGCGCTTCTTCTCCTCCGAAGCCTTCCCGCAAGCGCTGAACGCCGGCAACAAGCCACGCCTTGTCGGTGCGTGTTCACATTGAACGTGTCGAGCATTCCACGCGTTTTCCGCCGCATTGCCACCCCCGCTTACCTGAAGTTCGTCACGTGTATTTTTGCGCGCGATAGCATCTGAATACTACCTGGCCATTCGGCCGATTGTTGGGCCGTTCGCAAATCGCTAGATTGGCTGCATCCGTTCGATACGTTCAGAGATGCAGATGAAACACCATGCGATTCGCCGGCCACCAGGCGCCGGCTTCACGCTTGTCGAGACATTGGCTGTTGTCGCGTTGCTCGTCGTGATTGCCGTGATGGCGACGCCGTCGTTCGTGGCGTGGCACATGCGCGATCAGGTCGATGCGCGTGCAAGGACGTTGCTGTCGACGTTCGCCTATGCACGCAGCGAAGCGCTGCGCCGAGGCGCGCGCGTCACCGTGTGCCGCATCGACGCCGCGCGCGTTTGTCTTGCCGCGGGCCAATCATGCGGCGATGGCATCGCGGACTGGGCCTGCGGCTGGGCTGTGCTCGTAGAGCAGGGCGGCACGCTATCGCTGCTTCGCGCGCAACCGCTGCTCGCGGCGGTGAGCATCACCGGTGTGCAAACAGATATGACATTCACTCCGCCCGCGGGGCAGCTGTTCGGCGCATTCCGCAATTTCGACATCGCGCCGCGAAATCCGTCTAAAGCAATGCAAGGGAACCCGTGGCGGCGTTGCATTCGTATTGCGTCGGGTGGCCGCGCGCGAATTTCGGAGGGCGCATGCACAACGGCTTCGTGACGCGGGTTTCGTCGCTTGCTCCCTCGCGGCGGTGCGCGCCAGCCTGCGGCGGTAGCTCACTGATCGAAGTGATGCTGGCTGTTGCGTTGGTCGCGGTGACGGCGCTGGGTTTGATCGCAGCTCAAGTGTGGATCGCACGCGAAGCCCGCGCGATGGCGATGCGCGAAAGCGCCGCGTGGATAGCCGACTCGGTTGCCGAAGCGATGAGCGTGCCGTCTCTAGGCGATGCCGCGCTCAATCAGTTGAGCGCGCAGGCGGGCGTGCTTTTGCCTCACGGCGAAGCATCGATTGCCGAAAGTGGCGGGGTCGCGACCGCGCGCGTCACCTGGGCCGCCGTGCGGGACAGACCCGGATCAGGCTCCGGCTCGGGTGACGTGATCGACAAGCCGGAACGTTGCGGCGGCGTTGATACTCCCGCCGGCTCCTCCTGTGTCGCATTGGCGTTCGCGAAATGAGGCGATCACATGGTGCAAACGGCCATACGCTGGTCGAATTCGTGATCGCGATGGCGCTGGGATTGATCGTCACGGCGGGCGCGATATCGCTCTATGCGACGCAGCGCAGTGCATTCGAACGCGCGAGCAATGCGACGCAAATTCGCGAAGCCGGTCTCACCGCGCTGCTGCTGATCGGTCAGCAATTGCAAATGGCGGGCTTCGTCCCCGCCGGGGTTGTCGGCTACAACGCGCCGGCTCCACTGTTCGGCTGTTCGCGCGGGCGGCCGATCGGTGCCGACGATAACCCCGGCTGCAGCTCATTGAGTAGCGGTTCGGACGGCGTTGCAATTCGCTACGTTGGAGACGGCGTATCCACGTGGCCATCGTCGAGCGGGCAGATAACCGATTGTGTCGGTCAGGGCATCAAGAGCGGCGACGCCACGCTTGGCAGCGAAGGCGTGCCAGTGGTCAACCGCTACTTCGCCAACGTCAGCGATTCGACCGGCGAGCCGGAGCTTTACTGCGACGGCAACGGTAACGCGGGGACCGCGCAGCCGCTGGTCGAAGGTGTCGAGCGGTTGCGCTTGCGATACTGGTTGGCCGGTGCTGCCGCTGCGATCGACGCATCGGCGGTGCCGACGGATCAGTGGACGAACATCGTCGCAGTCGATCTTTGCGTGATCGTGCGCGGTGCACCGCAAGGACAGCGTTCGCGCTATATCGACTGCGATGGCGTGAGTACGTTCGGTACCGACTTGCGACCGAGGCAGGCGTTTTCGCGTCGTGTTGCGTTGCGTAATCGCATGGAGGTTTCGTCGTGACGACTCGAACAGGAACATCCCAATGCCGTCGCCCGTGTAGTCGATGGAGCTGGCATCGCGACAAAGCGCTCAATTCGAGTAATTCGATCAGGCCACGTTACCCCACCGCCACCGCACGCTTTCGCCAGCGTGGCGTGGTTTTGCCGATCGTACTGTTGATCTCGGCGATGATGCTGGCGACATCGGCGGTGTGGTTCGAAACCTCGCTGGCAGCCACGCGCGCGGCGACCAACGTGCGTGACTATTTGCAGGCATTTCACGCAGCGGATTCCGCGCTCACCCTATGCGAGCGCAGCGTTCTCGCAACGGGCAGCGACGCACCCGCATCGCCCGCACCGCCGCTCGCAGCCGGCGAGCCCGTTCAATGGATGCTCGAAACCGCGTTCGAGGCCGGCGCTCTCACGCCTGTCGTGCAATGGCCCGGATCGGAGCGTGCGCCCCAATGCCTGATCGAGCCGTGGCGGCTGCCGAATCGCGACAACGCAATCGCTTATCTACTGAGCGCGCGCGGCTTTGGCCGGACCCGCGAGTCGCAGGTCTGGTTGCAGATGGAACTGGTGATCGACGGCGGCGCGATCGAACGTCATTGGCGGCGTGTTGCCGCGAGGCCATTCTGAAATGCATTCCGATGGGAGGAACATGGCGAGCCCGAATACAACCACATTCACGTCCACGTCCGCATTCACGCTGATCGAATTGATGATCGCGTTGGCAATCGCGGCAACATTGGCCGTCTTTGCGGTTCCTTCGTATCGCGGCCACATTGCGCGAACGCATCGTATCGATGCGGCGTCCGCGCTGTATCGCGCCGCGCAGTTTGTCGAGGGCGCGGCGAGCGACGATACGCCGGCCTTGCCAGCGGGTCTCGACCAGGCGCCGCAATTTGGCACGCCGATTTACAGCCTTCGCGTGCTGCCCGCTGACGATACTAACGGTGGCTATGCGATCGAAGCGACGCCGGTGCAAGCCGGCCCGATGCGTGACGATCCGTGCGGCACGTTCACGCTCGATGCGACCGGCTTACGCGGCAATAGAAACGAGACAGGCGGTTCGGCGCCGGCGACCAGCGAATGCTGGAACACGGCATAAGGGCAGGGGGCGTCGTGGCTGGATCGTTAATAACCGCTGTCGCTCGACTCGGCCTTTTCAGCAACGGCGTCCGCAGCCATGGACGCGGACGCCGCGGCAGCCGCGGCAGTTCTGGAATCGCGCTTCATCTGTTGCCAGATTCGCAGCGCTTCCCAGCCGGCGAGTGCAAGACCGCCCCACTTGAGTGCGGGCTTGGCGCCGGCCACGACGGTGGCGCGCAGCGGCTTGGCGAGCAGCATCGAAACAATCGAACTGGCGAACGGATACTGCTTGAGCAACGCGCCGAGGCTCCCGGCGTTGATCATGCGCGCTTTCGCGCCTGTGCCCATGCGTACGCCGCCAAAGCCCGGAATGAGGAACTTGAGCCAGCTGAAATGCGTAACGGCCTGACGCAGATCCAGCGTGGCCTGCGCGAGTTCCATGCGCTCGACTTCCGCGCGCACGAGCAGCAGCTCCTTGCGCAACGCGCGCAGGTGCGGCGTGCTCAGCTCCTTCGATGGATGGCGATGCTGGCGAAATGCGGTATCGGGACGGGGCTGGCTCATGGCGTGTCGGCGGCAATGAAGATGAGGCGATCAAATACGATCAAACACAATCTAATGCGATTTGCGGCGAATGTTCTGGGCGGGCAACGAGTCGACAGCACAACCCAGCACGACCGTCCATCCGCAAACTTCAATGAAATCAAACCGGGCTTTCAACGCGCGATGCGCGCCGGCCGCCTTGCATATCAATCGCGGCTGCGAAATGCTTCGCGATCTTTCTGGAACTCGGCAATGGTCGCGTCGAACACCATCGGCGCATTGCGCAAACCGCTGCGTGCTTTCAGCGCGCAAGCGAGGCCGGCAATCGCATAGACCGCCGTGATGCCGGCGAGCGACTGCCAGCGGTAAGTGTCCCAGAATGCAATGGCGATCAGCGCGGTGAGCGCGATCAGCGCCATCGTGGCGAGCATCATTGCCGCGAGGCCGAGAAACAGCACGCCTAGCAGACGGTCTTTTTCTTCGGCGAGTTCGATGCCCACCAGTTCGAGCCGCGTCTGCAGAATGGCAAACACGGAACTGAGAATCCGGCGCAACGGACTGTGTTCTGCACGCTGCGATTGTGTTTCGGTTGTCATGGCTGTGGGCGTTGCGCGTGAGGACCTAACCGGCGCGCAAGCGCGTCGGCAGAAGCGGACCAGTGAGATAAGCACCGGTCTGCCCGACTTGCTGATGCAAACGCCGGACCTGCTGTTCCGGCGTTTGCGCCGGCATTACTTGCGATTGATCAGCAGGCCGACCAGCACGCCGACACCAGCGGCGATACCGATGGATGCCCACGGATGCTCGTGCACGTAGTCGTCGGTGGCGCGGGCTGCCTTCTTGCCTTTCTCGACCACGACCACCTGCACGTCGGCAGCCTTTTCCTTGGCCTGCTTCAGGCGCGTCAGCGCGGTTTCCCGCAGCTCCGATGCGCGCTCGCCGGTTGCGCTCGCGGCCTGTTTCAGCAGGTCTTCAGCGTCCGCGAGGACGGTTTTGATATCCGACATCAATCTCTCCTTGTTGACTTCCGACATTGACAGCTCCCCTTGGTCTCAAGCTACGCGTAAATCGTAACCAAAGAAACGGCCGCTGGCGAGCGCAGTACCGGTTGCCTGCAGCCAACGCACGAACCATTCCCGATGATCGTGAGACTTCGGCGAAGCCGTTTGAGAGCAGATTGCTCCACATTGGTGTTAGATGGAGTTGATCTGTCCCGCAAAGTTTCCCGCAGGCGGGAGAAAATTACAAAAACACATAAAGTACTGACGCGATGTTCGTTCGTCATGTACCACCGCTGCCGTATGCTTTATCTTTGCGGGTTTCGCTGGGTAAGCACCCGCATGCAACATCCGGAGACGTTCCGGACATTAAAAGGAGATGCACATGAGTCTACGTCTTGGCGACATTGCGCCGGATTTCGAGCAGGAGTCGAATGTTGGCCGTATCAGGTTTCACGAGTGGCTCGGTGACAACTGGGGCGTACTGTTCTCGCACCCCGCCGACTTCACGCCGGTCTGCACGACCGAACTCGGCCTGACCGCCAAACTGGCCGGCGAATTCGACAAGCGCAATGTGAAGACGATCGCGTTGTCGGTCGATAGCGCCGAGTCGCATAACGAGTGGATCAAGGACATCAACGAGACGCAGGCGGCCAGTGTCGGCTTTCCGATTCTCGCGGACAGCGACCGCAAGGTCTCCGAGCTGTACGACATGATTCACCCGAACGCGAACGAGACCCTGACGGTTCGCTCGCTGTTCGTGGTCGACCCGAAGAAGAAGGTGCGTCTGATCATCACGTATCCGGCGAGCACCGGCCGCAATTTCGACGAAGTGCTTCGCGTGATCGACTCGCTGCAACTGACCGATAGTCACTCGGTCGCGACGCCGGGCAACTGGAAGCAGGGCGATGACGTGGTGATCGTGCCGTCGCTGAAGGACGAAGAAGTGATCAAACAGAAATTCCCGAAGGGCTACAAGGCACTGCGTCCGTATCTGCGCATGACGCCGCAGCCGAACAAGTAAGCGGCTGAAGACGTGCGGCGCGCGACGCGAGTCGCGGCCGGCCAACCCCACGTTCGCCCGAGCGTGGGTTTTTGTTTTTCATGCGATGCGATGTGATTGCGATGCGAGTGAGCCGGCACGGCACGTCGCATCGGACCGCGAAGCCCCGAATCGACACCAGCCACCCAGCGTTCGAGTTCACCGACGGCGCACGGCCCACGACGCACCGCGAAGCACGACTATGCAGCCGCTTGCGAATCACGCAGAAGCCCAAGGCGGATCAGACTCTCCGCGGTCGCGGCGATGGCTTCCTCCTGCGGCCGCGGCGTCCAGCCCAGCATCCGTATCGCCTTTTCACTCGTGGAGTCCATCTTCACGCCGAGCAGCGGCACGATGCCCTTCATCATCGGATCGCGCCGCGCGGCAATGCGCACCAGCCAGTTCGGCAACACCCGCGTCGGCACCTTGCTCGCGGCTTCGCCGATACGCTGCCTCAACACGTTAGCAACGTCGATGAGCCACATGCTGGGCCCGCCGGTCGCGAGAAAACGCTCGCCGCGCGCGGCGGGATCGATCATCGCGCGCAGATGCAGGTCGGCCACGTCCCGTACGTCGACGAACCCGCAATTGATCTTCGGGCAGCCCGGCTGACCGTCCAGCAGATTCTTGATGATCCGGATCGAGTGTGAATAGTCGGGGCCGAGCACCGGGCCCAGCACGCCGACCGGATTGATCGCCGCGAGTTCGAGCCCACGTCCCTCGCGCGCGATGAAATCCCATGCCGCGCGCTCGGACAGCGTCTTCGACTTCTGATAGAGCCACACGTCGCCCGTCAGGTCGCTCCAGTCGGTCTCGTCGAACGGCCGGTTCATCGATTTATGTCCGGCGCAGATCGCGCCGAACGCGGAGGTCAGCACAACGCGTCTGACGCCTGCGTCCCGCGCGGCGCGCAGCACTCGCAGATTGCCGTCGACGGCCGGTTTGACCCATTCCTCTTCGGAAGCCTGATTACCCGATGGTGTCGGTGACGCGCCGTGCAGCACGTACACGCATCCGGCGGCGGCTTCGGCCCAACCCCGGTCGTCGCCGAGTTCGGCCGCGACGAACGACAGGCGCTCGCCGGGCTCGGCGCCACCTGTTTTGAGATTGCTGCGTACCTCCGCTTCGCGAGCCAGCGAGCGGACCGTGGTTCGAACACGGTAGCCGCGGCTCAATAACGCCAGAATGCAATGCTGCGCGATGAAGCCGGTCCCGCCGGTCACCAGTACCGTTTGGTCGTTCATGTGAATGTCCTGAGAGCTTGTTGAACAGTGTCGAGCGGCACGGAAATGGGGCAGCGGCTAGCGGTCGATCGTCGCCGTGCTCAATCCTGATAGCGATTTCCGGAGATCACTCCCGTCGCCACGAACAGCTCGCAAGCGTAAAGCGCGTCCCCCGAACGGTGAATGCTTTAAAGTGCGATTTATTTGCGCAATAGTACGAATATGAACAGCGATCCTTTCTCGGACATCCTCAGGTTCACCAATGCCGTATCGCTCGTGACGGGCGGCTTCACGGCCGGTGGCGCATGGGCGCTGCGTTTCCCGGCACCGGACAAGATCAAATTTTTTGCGGTTGTGAAGGGCCGTTGCTGGGTCATGCTCGACGGCGAGCAAGCGATTCGTTTCGATACCGGAGATGTCGGGCTGCTGGCCGCACCGCGCTCTTTCGTGCTGGCGAGCGATCCCGATGTCGAGCCCGTCGACGCGATGAGCGTGTTTTCCGGCGCCGATAAGACGGGCGCGCAACTCGGAGACGGCGAGGATTTCGCGCACATCGGTGGCCACGTTCTGCTCGATCCGGCGAGCGGACGACTGCTGGAGGATGTTCTGCCGCCGTGGATCCATATCCCGGCGGCATCGCCGCAGGCCGCCGTGTTCCGCGGGCTGCTCGATCAACTGGTCGAGGAACGAACGGTCGAACAGCCGGGAACGCAACTCGCGTCGGCGCATCTGGCGCAGCTTCTGTTCATCCAGATCCTGCGCGCGCATCTGAAGAAGTCCAGCCCGATGCCGGCCGGCTGGCTGCGAGCGCTAGGCGATCCGCGTATCGCGCCAGCCTTGCGATTGATGCACGGCGCCCCAGGCCGCGCGTGGCATCTCGATGAACTCGCGCGCGCTTGCGCAATGTCCCGAACGACGTTCGCTTTCCACTTCAGAACCATCGCGGGCGTGACGCCGCTCGCCTATCTGACCGGCTGGCGCATGCGTCTTGCCGAACGCGCATTGCGGGAAGAAAACACCCCCGTGGGTGGGGTCGCCGAGTCGCTTGGCTATACGTCCGAAAGCGCATTCAGCAACGCGTTCAAGCGCGTCACCGGCAAATCGCCGAACGCCTACCGGAGCGCGGCACGGGCGAAGGGCCGAGCCGCCTGAGCACACGAGCTTGCTTCTCGTGAAGGCTTGCAACGTGAGGCACGCGACGGCAGAGGCAGCGTGCGCCGCCGGCAGCAATGCTTGAGCATGACGACAACACGTTCGTTGCACACCGACAGCAAAGAAACGACAAAGCCCGGCACATGGCCGGGCTTTGTGATGTTGTCCGCAGTCTGAAGCGTAGATGAAGCGTGGAGCCGGTGCTTGCGGCCGTTCTTGCGTCTCGTGACGAAAATCGTCAGCCTCTATCTACACGCGCCATGCACCGGGCACATCAGCCAAGCATCAAACATCGAGCCTCAAAAGAACGCCTGAATCCCCGTCTGCGCGCGGCCGAGAATCAGCGCGTGCACGTCGTGCGTGCCTTCGTACGTGTTCACGACTTCGAGATTCACCAGATGGCGCGCGATGCCGAACTCATCCGAGATGCCATTGCCGCCGAGCATGTCGCGCGCGAGGCGGGCGATGTCGAGCGCCTTGCCGCACGAATTGCGCTTCATGATCGACGTGATTTCGACCGCCGCGGTGCCTTCGTCCTTCATCCGGCCGAGGCGCAGCACGCCTTGCAGACCGAGCGTGATTTCAGTCTGCATGTCGGCGAGCTTCTTCTGGATCAACTGGTTCGCGGCGAGCGGCCGGCCGAACTGCTTGCGATCGAGCACGTACTGACGCGCGGTATGCCAGCATGCCTCGGCGGCACCAAGCGCGCCCCACGCGATGCCGTAGCGCGCCGAATTCAGACACGTGAACGGCCCGCGCAGGCCGCTGACGCCCGGCATCATGTTTTCTTCCGGCACGAACACTTCGTCGAGCACGATTTCGCCGGTGATCGACGCACGCAGCCCCACCTTGCCGTGGATCGCCGGCGCCGACAGACCCTTCCAGCCTTTCTCGAGAATAAAGCCGCGGATGTTGTCCTTGCCGTCTTCCTCGAGCTTCGCCCACACGACGAACACGTCGGCGATCGGCGAATTGGTGATCCACATCTTCGAGCCCGACAGCGAGTAGCCGCCATCGACCTTCTTCGCGCGCGTGACCATGCTGCCCGGATCGGAGCCGTGGTTCGGCTCGGTCAACCCGAAGCAGCCGATCCACTCGCCGCTCGCCAACTTCGGCAGATATTTTTCCTTCTGTGCGTCCGAGCCGAATTCGTAGATCGGCACCATCACGAGCGACGACTGCACCGACATCATCGAGCGATAGCCGGAATCGACGCGCTCCACTTCGCGCGCGATCAGGCCGTACGCGACATAGTTCAGACCGGGGCCGCCGTATTGTTCGGGGATCGTCGGGCCGAGCAGACCGAGTTCGCCCATTTCGCGAAAGATCTCGATATCGGTCTTCTCGTGACGGAACGCTTCGAGCACGCGCGGCAGCAGCTTGTCCTGCGAGTAAGCCGCGGCGGCGTCGCGCACCATACGTTCGTCTTCGGTGAGCTGCTGATCCAGCAGCAACGGGTCTTCCCAGTGGAACTGCGCGGCTACGGCCATGACGTGTCTCCTGATTTCCTGCCCAGAACGAGCTTGACTTGAGTTCCGCCGTGCGAAACAATGTTTTGCAAACGACGACAGAGTGTACACCGATATGACGCCGCCTTCCACTTTCTCCGCGCCGCTCGACGAACGCAAATTCGTGGTCGCGCTCGCTCGCGGGCTCGACCTGCTGCGCGCGTTCAGGCCGGGCGAAACGCTGCTCGGTAATCGCGATTTCGTCGAGCGCACCGGCTTGCCGAAGGCGACCGTCAACCGCCTCGCCTATACGCTGAGCGTGCTCGGTTATCTGCGGCTCGACGAAACGCACGGCAAATATGCGCTCGACGCGGGCGTGCTGTCGCTCGGCTTCGCGCTGCTGTCGGGCACCGATACGCTCGAGCTCGCGCGTCCTCATTTGCGCAGCTTCGCGCGCGAGGTCGGCGCGGCGGTGTCGCTCGGTTGCCGCGACGGGCTCGACATGGTGTATCTGGAGACGATCCGCAGCGAAACGGCGCTGACGCTGGGTCTCGCATCTGGCTCGAAACTGTCGATGCTGACCAGCTCGATGGGCCGCGCCTACCTCGCGGTGCAGCCGCTCGACGCGCGCATCGCGTTGCTGGCCGAACTCAGGAAAGCAGCCGGCAAGGCGGGCGCGATGCTCGTCGCCGAGGCCGAGCAGGAGATCGCCGCGTTTGCGACCGAGGGCTGCTGCTACTCGTTTCGCGCGTGGCACGACGATGTCAACGCGGTCGCGGTGCCGTTCCGCGAACCGCGTGACGGGCGCTGGCTCGTGCTGAGCTGTAGCGGACCGGCATCGTCGATGGGGGAAGATGTGTTTCGCGAGAATGTCGCGCCGCGATTGAAGGTGCTCGCGCGGCGCCTGGGCAGCACGGACTGAGCGGACTTTGCGACGTGCCGGCGAACCTCGTCAAAACCGGCGCGATGTGAAGGCCAGCCAGGCTCGCTCGCGGCCAGCCAGGCTATGCGGCGCCACCCACAACCACTACGCCGCGCTATCGTGATAATGCGCGGTAAACAGCGGCCCCTGCACGAACCTCACGTCGTACTGCTGTAGCGCGACAAACTGCGCTTCGTCCATCACCCGATTGAAAATCAGCGGTACGCGCAGCCGGTTCGCATAGCCGACCAGCGGCTTCACCGTCGCATCGCGCAACGCGATCGCGGCATCCATCTTGATGAAGTCGAGCCGCGCTGTCTCCGACACCGACAGAATCTGCCCCGCGTTCGACAGATTGCCCGCCACCTTGAATCCATAGTGCTGATAGCTCCTCGTCAGATAGCCGAGGAAGGTCTTGTGCGCGACCGCCGCCGCCGGCAACTCGATGACGATCCGCGCCGGGCTCAAGCCGAACGACGTCAGCACGTTCGAAAAATGCAGCCCGTGGTCGTACTTCACGCTTTTCAGCAGTCTCTCGTGGACGCGCAGAAACAGCAGGCCATGCCGCTGCGAGCCGAAGAAATTGATCGCGTGCAGCGCGCGCGACATGCGGTCCAGCGCGACCAGTTGCTGATCGTCGGCGATCCGGTCGAACGGATCGAACGCGTCGAACGGCGGCGCGTCGAGCCGATGCGCGATCGCCTGAAAACCGAGTTCGTCGCCGAACCGGTCCACACCCTCCGCGCCCGATGACAGCGACTGCGCGAGCCCATGCACGCTGATGTCGAAAATCGGTTCGTAGGCGCTGGCGAGTTCGACGCCGTCGAAGCGCGCGAGCGCGATGCCGCCGTGCGCGCCCTGTCCCATCATCAGATGCTGGCCGAGAAACGGGTGATTGGCGGCGCGAGCGATCAGATCGGGGATGGTGGGCGGAATCATGAAGGCGAATGAATAGCGGCGTTGGGGCGCGCGGGGCGCATGACGACGCGGCGGATTGCCGCATTGCCTTGATGGTAGCAGTCCGCGCCGCGCGGACATCAACAAAATATGCATAACGATATTGGGCTGTAAGCCCGTGGCGACGGGCCTCGCGGCGTGTTCAAGCCGATTCGCGCGCCGGCTCCAGGGTATACGTTAATTTCACTATTCGTAATCGGTTTTACTATAAGTAAAACTCAGCGCGTCGCGCTGGGCGGGAGCGCTTGCGCGTGCCGCCCATGACCTCGCATGCCGCCCGGCCCGGCTGGAAAGACCGGCTATTGGCACAGAATCGACAGAAACCTAGCGGAGAACCCTGCATGGATACCTCAACACGTACGCCGCCCGCCGCTTGCCTACGGCCTGAAATCGAGCCCGGCTATCAGTCGGGATTCGCCAACGAATTCGCGACCGAGGCGTTGCCGGGCGCCCTGCCGAGCGGCCGCAATTCGCCGCAGCGCGCGGCCTACGGCCTCTACGCGGAGCAGATGTCCGGCACCGCGTTCACGGCGCCGCGCGGTCATAACCGCCGCTCATGGCTGTACCGGATTCGTCCGGCGGCCATGCACAAGCCGTTCACGCTGCTGCCGTCGAACCGGCTCGTCGCGAACTTCGCGGCGACGTCCGCCGATGTGCCGCCGACGCCGCCGAACCAGTTGCGCTGGGATCCGCTGCCGCTGCCGACCACGCCGACCGATTTCGTCGACGGCTGGGTGACGATGGCGGGCAACGGCTCGGCCGAAGCGATGACGGGCTGCGCGATCCATCTGTACGCGGCGAACCGCTCGATGCAGGACCGCTTCTTCTACAGCGCCGACGGCGAACTGCTGATCGTGCCGCAGCAAGGGCGTCTGCAGATCGCGACCGAAATGGGCCGACTCGATATCGAGCCGTTCGAGATCGCGGTGATTCCGCGCGGCGTGCGCTTCGCGGTGAGCCTGCCGGACGGCGACGCGCGCGGCTATATCTGCGAGAACTTCGGCGCGCTATTGCGTTTGCCGGAACTCGGGCCGATCGGCTCGAACGGCCTTGCCAATCCGCGCGATTTCCTGACGCCGCATGCGGCGTATGAAGACCGCGAAGGCACATTCGAACTCGTCGCGAAGATGAACGGCCATCTGTGGCGCGCGGACATCAGCCATTCGCCGCTCGATGTCGTCGCATGGCACGGCAATTACGCGCCGTACAAATACGATCTGCGCCGCTTCAACACGATCGGCTCGATCAGCTTCGACCATCCGGACCCGTCGATCTTCCTCGTGCTGCAAGCGCAAAGCGACACGCCGGGCGTCGATACGCTCGACTTCGTGATCTTCCCGCCACGCTGGCTCGCCGCCGAAGACACGTTCCGTCCGCCCTGGTTTCACCGCAACGTCGCGAGCGAATTCATGGGGCTCGTGCATGGCGTGTACGACGCGAAGGCCGAAGGCTTCGTGCCGGGCGGCGCGAGCCTGCACAACTGCATGACGGGCCACGGCCCCGATGCCGATACGTTCGAGAAAGCGTCGCACGCCGATACGTCGACGCCGAAGAAGGTCGGCGACACGATGGCCTTCATGTTCGAAACCCGCACGTTGATCAAACCGACCCGCTTCGCGCTCGACACCGCGCAACTGCAGGCGAATTACTACGAATGCTGGCAAGGCCTCGAGAAACACTTCAATCCGGAGCAACGATGAACGCAGTGAACGATCTTCAGGCGACGCTCGATCCGTCGCGCAAGAGCTGGGTCGAATCGGCCAACGATCCGGCCAGCGACTTCCCGATCCAGAATTTGCCGTTCGGCATCTTCAGCGATCGCGGTAACGATGCGCGTCGGGTCGGCGTCGCGATCGGCGACCAGATCGTCGACCTCGCCGCGCTGCAGGCGGCCGGTTTGCTGAGCGCGCCGGTGCAGCAGGTATTTGCGCGCGACGCGCTGAACGATTTCATCGCGCTCGGACGCAACGCGTGGCGCGGCGTGCGCATCCAGCTGAGCCAGCTGCTCGCGCGCGAGTCCGCGACGTTACGCGATGACGCCGCCTTGCGCGCAAAGGCGCTGGTCAGCCAGGCCGATGCGCGGCTGCATCTGCCGGTGCAGATTCCCGGCTACACCGATTTCTATTCGTCGAAAGAGCACGCGACCAATGTCGGCTCGATGTTCCGTGATCCGAAGAATGCGCTGCTGCCGAACTGGTCAGAGATGCCGATCGGCTACAACGGACGCGCGTCGTCGGTGGTGGTGAGCGGCACGCCGGTGCGGCGGCCGAACGGCCAGTTGAAGCTGCCGGATCAGGAGCGGCCGGTGTTCGGTGCCTGCCGCAAGCTCGATATCGAACTGGAGACGGGCTTTATCATCGGCGCCGGCAATGCGCTGGGCGAGCCGATCGCGTGTGCTGATGCCGAAGCGCATATCTTCGGGATGGTGCTGCTCAACGACTGGAGCGCGCGCGACATCCAGCAATGGGAATACGTGCCGCTCGGCCCGTTCAACGCGAAGACCTTCGCGACGACGATCTCGCCGTGGATCGTCACGCTCGATGCGCTCGAACCGTTTCGCGTCGCGCAGCCGGCGCAGGAGCCGCAGCCGCTCGCCTATCTGCGGCACGACGGCGAGCATGCGTTCGATATCCACCTCGAAGTCGCGCTGCGTGCGAAACACGCGGGGCAGGCGAGCACGATCGCGCGCACGAACTTCAAATACATGTACTGGACGATGGCGCAGCAGCTCGCGCATCACACGGTGTCGGGCTGCAACACGCGGGTTGGCGATCTGATGGGCTCGGGCACGATCAGCGGCGCGACCGAAGATTCGTTCGGCAGCCTGCTCGAACTGACGTGGAACGGCAAGAAGCCGCTCGAACTGAAGGAGGGCGGCACGCGCGCGTTCATCGAGGATGGCGATGAATTGACGCTGACCGGCTGGTGCCAGGGCGAAGGGTATCGCGTCGGCTTCGGCGCGTGTGCCGGCGAGATTGTGCCGGCGCGCGGGTAAGCGCCAGGCGAAAGCGACGAGCGAGGGCCGGCATCGCGATGCCGGCCCTCGTTGTTTATACGAACTGCTTGCGCCGTGCTGATCATCCCTTCAGCAAGCCGAACACCGCCACCCCGTTCGTCGTGCCGACATACACCTTGCCGTTCGCGATCATCGGCGTGATGAACTTGTTGCCCGCGCCGAACTGATCGCGCGGGCCCATCTGGTTGCTGTTGTACAGCTCGCTCAGACTGACCGGATCGAACGCATGCAGCGCGGCGACGCTGCCGTTTTCGGCGGCCCACACGATGCCGTTCGCGCTGCCGTTGGCCGAAACGCTCGGCGTCGTGCCGGGATAATCGAATGTCATCGTGGTTTGCGCGGTCGGCGTCGTCGACAGCTTTGCGTGGGTCACCGTGAAGGCTTTCAGATGATCGCCGACCGAGCCGAAATACACCCGGCCGTTGAAGTACGCGGGCATGCCGAATTCGCCGCCCACCAGTTGCGACGGAATCGCCTGGTAGATGTTGTTGGTCGACGCATTGAACTTGCCCATCGAGTCGCGGTTCAGCACATAGATGGTGTTGTCCTTGCCGGCGCCGAGCGTCAGGTGCTGCACGTTGCCGTTCGCGTCCGTCAGATCGGGCAGCACGAGCGCGCCGCCGGAGCCGAGGTCGATATCGTCGCGCGCTTCCTCGGCGACGTTCGACATCGCGAAGTAGTCCGCGACCGCGAGGCCGCCCGCCGTGCCCAGCTTCAGGAAACCATTGCCGAAATTGCGCAGATTCGGAAAGCCGTTCGAATCGAGCGCGGTATCGAACGCGCCGTTGCCGTCGAGCAGATAGATCGATGAGCCGTCCGATGCCGGCCCGGCGCCGGCCATCCAGATCGCGCCGCCCGAACCGTTCGGCGTGACGTTGAGCACGGTGGTCTGTTGCAGCGTGTCGGCGCCGTAGCCCATGATCCAGCCGGTATACGCACCGGCGTCGCAGTGCGAGGTCCACGCGGTGTAGACCACGCCGCCGAGCAGCAGCAGACCCGCGCGTTCCGCGTACAGCGAGGGCGCGAACACGACGTGTCCGTTTGCCGCCGGATACGTCGCGGCAATTTCAGTAGGACCGTTCAGCAGCTCCGCGCCGGTCGCGAGGTCGAGTGCGTGAATGCGGTGATGGTAGGCGCCGCTCGCGTCCTTCGACATCGCGACGACGTAGATCGTGCCGTTCGCGCCGCGCGTGCGGTCGATCACCGGTGTCGACGTGATGCCGATTTCCTGGGTGATCTGACCGCAGCCGAGATCGTCGCTCGGCGTTTCGCCGCTCTTCAGCGTGCGGGTCTGCCACAAGGTCGCGCCGCTGTCGGCGTCGAGCGCGAACACGCTGTCGTGTTCGGTCGCGACATACAGCACGTTGTGCGTGCCGCCCGCGATCGCGAGCGAGCCGACGTACAGCGGCTGCGCGTCGACCTTGCCGTCGACGGTGAAAAAACCGACCTTGCCGAACGTCGACGCGCCGACATTGGCGGGTGTCAATGCGGTTTCGTTGAGCGCCTGGCCGGTGCGGGCGATGTCGGCGTGATAGGTGAGCACGTCGTGCACGGCGGTCATCGCGGTGCCACCCGACGACATGCCGATGCCGCCGCTGTTGCCTGGACTGCCGGTGTTGCTGCCGCCCGAGCCGCCTGAGCCGCTCGGGTTGCCGGAGCCGCCGCCCGAGCCGCCCGTCAGGCTGACGCTGCTGTTGCCACCGCCGCAGTTCGCGGCCGCGAGCGCGGCCGCCACGACCGCCGCGCCGACGAAGCAGGCACGACGCAATACGCGCACAGTTTCCATCACGCACTCCTTGTCGCTTGCAGCGGCGCCATCCGTCATGGGCCGCCCGGCGAAATGCCGCGCAACGTGCGTTGAAGATAGCACCCGGCGCTAGCGTTTCGACGCCAGCAATTAGCGTGCGCGCGTCATCCGGCCGCCTGCGCGGTGATCCGCCTTCGCTCCCACCACACCGCCAGCAAAAACGCGAGCGCCGCGGCCAGCAGCACGCCGACCACCGCATCGTTGCCGATGGTCTTCATCAGCGCGCCGGCGATCAGCGGGCCGCCGAAGCTCGCCGCGCTCCACGACGCGCCGACCAGCGAACTCGCCGACACCAGCGCCACGCCGCGAAAACGCTCGCCGCAGGCGACCAGCGACAGCGTGTAGATCGCCCCCGCCGCGGCGCCGAGCACATACAGCAGCGGCCAGCGCAGCCACGGCGAGCCCACGGCCCACGGCAGCAGCGGCAACAACGCGACGACCACGACCCCGCAGCCGATATGCACGCGTTCGCGCCCGAGCCGGTCGGCGAGCCAGCCGATCGGAAACTGCATCGTCGTATCGCCGAGCAGCAACGCCGATGCGAACAGCACCGCGACCTCGGTCGTCATCCCGTGCGCGATCGCGAACAGCGGCAGCAGCGACAGTGCGATCGTATCGAACAGCGCGAAAAAGCCGGTGCCGATCACGAGCGCGGGCATCTGCGGCAGCACACGGCGCCAGCCGCCATGCTCGGCGTGCTCCTCGCTCGACGCGTGCGGCGTCGCGCGGATCGTCGCGAGCATCGGCAGCGCCAGCAGGAAGATCGCGCCGCACAGCAGGAAGCGTCCCTGCGTGAAGCCGGCGATCTGACTGACGAGCACCGGGCCCGACATCTGGAACAGCGTGAAATTGGTCGCGTAGATGGCGATCACACGGCCACGCGATGCGTCGTCGGCCAGCTGGTTGACCCACGCTTCGCCGATCGTGAACAGCAGCATCAGCGCGGCGCCGCACAGCACGCGCAACAGCGCCCACAGCCATAGATTCGCGGTGAACTGCATCAGCGCGGTCGCGCACGCGACGACCAGCTCCGCGCCGACGATCACCTGACGGCCGCCGAAGCGCGCGGCGATCCAGCCGGCGAGCGGCACGATCGCGAGGCCGCCGCCGGCCTGCGCGGCGGTCAGCAGGCCGACCACGTCGGTGCCGTAGCCGGCTTGCGCGAGCGCGAGGGAGGTGAGCGGGAGGGTTGCGCCGCTGCCGAGTCCGACGACGGCGACGCTGAGAATGAGCGCGAGGAAATCGCGTGTGAAGATGACTTTCATCGGCCGGGATGCTACTACGGGCGGGAGTCGCGCGCATCCTGGCCGTGAGAACTGCTCGATTTCGTGTGCGGTTCGATATTTTGCCGGCGATTCGATGCGGGAAAGGCTTTCGCTGTGACGATCTTCATCCGATATCGGCGGATTTCTCGGGTCGCGGCGGTATCGTCAGGCCGCGCAGGCGGATCTGCGTCAGACGCTGCTCGTCATCGACGCCGATCGCGAGCGTTGACGCAACACCGTACCAGTGAGACACGTTACCCCACGACAGATAAAGGGTGCCGCCACCAGGCTCGTAAAAGACATCCGGCTCTCCCATGTCTTCCGCATGTCCGTGCGCGTCGAATTCTGACTCGATGTGCGGAGTTTCGTCGCTTGGGTCTGCGAGTTCGGACGTGCGGACGGTCCATCGCTCGGGGTTGGTGTAAAAGTCCAATCCGGTTATCCGGTGATGCTGATCGACGAGCATCGACAATGTGCCCGCCGTGAGGACATAAGAGGGCGCACCAATGCCGAAGCGTGCATCTAGCAGGTCGCCGAGTTCGCTTTGCTGTGCCCGCGGCGAAGCCGAAGGTGGATACTTGACCTCACAAATCAGCGTGGAGCTTTGTTCATCCCAGCGCACGATGGCGGAACCGCCGGTGGCAGGGGGAGTCGTGTAGACGGTGGGATGCTTCATCGAAGAGGTTTATAGGCAAAGTGCAGAACGGTGTAATCAGCTTCTCGAACCACCACTTCGAGCCTATAGGCCGTGCCGTTGCGTGTGATGGGATAGGTGTATTGGAACACACCCGCATGCCCTGCTGGGTCAGCGGTGCGTTTGCCGTATTTCAGCGTAAGTCGAAGGATGTGAACGGGTACATAGCGAGCGGGATTACCCATATGCGCGAGCGGCGCGGCGGCAAAACGCAAAGGTCGCTGCATGAGCGCATCGTACCGCGTTCGCAAACCAAGAAGCGTCGCCCGGTCGATTGCGGAGCCGACTGCTCTTATCCCCGCTCGCGTTATGCCTCGAGCGCCGGCCGTCCAGACGCCGCCGACCACGAACAGCAGGTCGAGCGGATCGATCAGCGGGGCTTCCAGCGGTTTTTCGCTCCAGGAGACCGCACCGTCCAACGTATAGATACGGAATACGCCCGCTGCTTCCTGCTTGTATCCAATGATGCAGCCGAGATCTTCGTCGTAGATGGACTTTGCGCTACGTGGAACGGTGGGAGGGCGGGCGTCGAAGACTGCCGTGCCTCCCGGCTTTTTCCCGTTCCAGGCGAAGGACGGTTCGGAGGCGGTGTTAGGCAATGTCGTAGCCATGTGCGGATAGACCGTCTGGCCCGACAGGGATGACAGGCAGTAACGGATTTTTCATTACCGCCGGACGCTGTCGCGTCTCGCCGTCGAGCCGGTGAGTCTTGAAAGTTGAGGGACCGACAACCTAGCATTACGGTCCGCTCGCAAAACATGCCACTGCTCGTCGCAAATGCCACATTTGCTGGAAAGCGGGAGTGGACGCGCGTATTGGCCTTGATACCCGGTTCGAGATTTGTTGCAGATCGTTTCCAGTTGTTGGGTGAACTGCCGTCGAACGAAGCCTTACCCTTGGTTGTGTTCGTCGTTGCGGCGGGACATCGCGCACTGGCGCGCCGGTGCCAGACAGCGGCTGTCGCGGGCAGCAATGAGATACGTCAAACCGCGAATCGTCACAATGGCCGGCAAACTCACCCCGTCATCGCGACGCGCCGGTCGATCGACACCGACCACAGCGTCAGCAGCAACGCACCGAGCGCGGTCACGACGCCGACCCACGGCAATGTTGTCAGCGGCGCGCCCGCGCCGATCGCCATGCCGCCGAGCCACGCGCCGGTCGCGTTGCCGAGATTGAACGCGCCCTGGTTCAGCGTCGACGCCAGATTCGGCGCATGGCTCGCGCGATCGACGATCAGCATCTGCAGCGGCGGCACGATCGCGAACGCCAGTACGCCCCACACGAACACCGTCAGCATCGCCGGGATGCGCGCGTGCATCGTGCCCGCGAACACGCACAGGATCATCACGATCGCGAGCAGAAACGCGAGCAGCGACGGCATCAGACGCCAATCCGCGAGCTTGCCGCCGAGCGTGCTGCCGACGGTCAGGCCAAGGCCGAACAGCAGCAGCACCAGCGTGACCGCGTGCGGCGTGAAGCCGGTCACGTCTTCGAGAATCGGCGTGATGTAGGTGAAGGTCGAAAAGAGACTCGCCGACGCGAGCACGCTGATGCCCAGCACCATCAGCACCTGCGGGTTTTTCAGCACGCTGAATTCGCGCACGAGGCTCGCCTTGTGCATCTCGATCTTCGCGGGCAGGCACACGGCGAGCGCGGCCGCCGCGATCACGCCGATGCCGGTCACCGCCCAGAAGGTCGCGCGCCAGCCGACCGCCTGGCCGAGCGCGGTGCCGAGCGGCACGCCGAGCACGTTGGCGAGCGTGAGGCCGGTGAACATCAGCGCGATGGCCTGCGCGCGGCGATTCGGCGCGACGAGCCCCGCCGCGACCACCGAGCCGATGCCGAAGAATGCGCCATGACAGAACGCGGTGACGATGCGCGCGGCCATCAGCACCGCGTAGCCCGGTGCGATCGCGCACAGCAGATTGCCGACGATAAACACGCCGATCAGGCTCATCAGCGCCTTCTTGCGCGGCATATTGGCGACCGCGATCGCGACGATCGGCGCGCCGATCGTGACGCCGAGCGCGTACGCGGATACCAGCATGCCGGCGGCCGGAATCGACACGGACAGATCGCGCGCGACATCGGGCAGCAGCCCCATGATGACGAACTCGGTGGTACCGATTCCAAATGCGGCAACGGCAAGGGCAAGCAGGGGCAAAGGCATGGTGATGACGGGATGTGGCGCGTGAAGCCGCGCCGGGAGCGACGCGCGGGCGTTGTCGTGGCAGCGACGCCCGCAGCGGGTAAGGGCAAAACAGTAGGGAATTCTACCTAAGAATCTGTTGCGAAATGAAGTTGGGGCCCGGCTAACCGACTTGGCGCGCTCTGGATGATGGCATTGGCGCCTAGGGGTTTTACAGGATAGGGCCTTCTTCCCGATCCGCCGATAGCGCAGATGACTCTCCTTGAACTTCAACCGCCCTTGCGCACCGGGCGTTCCCATTCATCTGCGGCTTCGCATGGCGACCCCTCGCGATTTCCGTTCGTTCGAAATAGGATTCCCGATGCACAAACTCAGCTTTGCCCAAAAGCTCTGGCTGCCGCTGATCATCAGTCTCGTTGCCTTGCTTGCCGTCTCGGTATCGGCGGCGTGGCAGTCGCGCGAGATGCGCATCGAGGAGCGCAAGAACGATCTGACGAACATCGCGCACGTCGGACTCAGCATCGTGACGGAGTATGCGGCGCTCGCGCAAAGCGGCGCGCTGTCGGAGGCGGAGGCCCGCAAACAGGCGCTCGAACGTCTACGCGGTGTCCGCTATGGCGAAGACGGCTACTTCCTCGTGATCAACTCGAAGCCGCAGATGGTGATGCACGCGATCAAGCCGGCACTCGAAGGCCACGATCTCGCGGGCAACGCCGATGCCGATGGCCGCCACCATTACGTGACCTTCGCATCGGTCGCGCAGGCGCCGGCCGGCGGCTTCGTCGACTACGTATTCCCGCATCCGGGCGCGGCGCCCGCGCAGGCGGTCGGCAAGATCGGCTACGTGGTGCGCTACGCGCCATGGGACTGGATCATCGCGACCGGCGCCTATGTCGATGACATCAACACCGCGTTCATGGCGTCGCTGCGGTGGATCGCGGCGATTTTCCTCGCGGTGTCCGCGGTACTCGTCATGCTCGTCGTGTTGACGAACCGCAGCATCCTGCGCACGGTCGGCGGCGATCCGGGCTACGCGGCGCGCGTGGCGAGCGTCATCGCATCGGGTGACCTGACAGTGGCGATTCGCACGCGCGACGGCGATAACTCAAGCCTGCTCCGTGCGATGCAGCGCATGCGTGATGCGCTGACGGCCACGATCGGCCAGATCAAGCAGGCGTCCGGCAACGTCGCGTCGGGCGCGAGCGAAATCGCGAACGGCAATACGGACCTGTCGTCGCGCACCGAGCGGCAGGCCGCTGCGCTGCAGGAAACGGCGTCGAGCATGGAGCAGATGACGGTGATGGTCCGCCGGACCGCGGACAACGCACGCACCGCGAGCGAGCTGTCGGCCGGCGCCGCGACGATCGCGAACCGCGGCGGCGACATGATCGCGCAGGCCGTCGCGGCGATGAAGGATATATCGAGCGAATCGGGCCGCATGGTCGAGATCATCTCGACGATCGAGGGCATCGCGTTCCAGACCAACATCCTCGCGCTGAATGCGGCGGTCGAAGCGGCACGCGCGGGCGAGGCGGGGCGGGGCTTCGCGGTTGTCGCGAGCGAGGTGCGCAGCCTGGCGCAACGTAGTGCGACGGCGGCCAAGGAAATTCGCGAGTTGATCAGTCATGCGGTCGACAGTGTCGGCAGTGGTGCGACGTTGGTCGAAAACACTGGCTCGACGATCTTCCAGGCTCGCAACGAGATCACGCGCGTGACCGGCTTCGTACAGGAAATAGCGGTGGCCGCGGCCGAGCAGAGCGCCGGCATCGAGCAGGTGAATCTGGCAGTCACGCAGATGGACGGCATGACGCAACAGAACGCGGCACTCGTCGAGCAGGCGGCGGCCGCGGCGCAGTCATTGAACGAGCAGGCGATCAGCCTGCAACGCGCGGCTGCGGCCTTCCGGGTCGGCGACGCCCACGCTGGCAGAGACGCTCCGTTTGAATCGGCTCCGGCGCCGCGCAGTACGGTGTTCGCGTAAGCGACCGGCGCGTTCCTTCGCCATTGCGTGCCGCGCAATGCGCGTACCCGCGCGTCAACCATCGCGCGGCGCGCCGCCGTCCGGTGTCAACGTATGACCGTGCCGCCCCGCGCCTGAAGCAAATCGCGCCGCGCCGGCCACGCCTTCTGCAAATACCGCGTCGTAACCGCCCGCGCCTTCGCGCCGCAGCGCCTCGGCGAGATCGTCGAGCGTGCTGTTTTCCAGCGCCGAGCGGCGATCGGCGAGCAGCGCGGCCTGGGCAAACGCGGCGAGTTCGGCGGCCAGTTGTTCGGCTGCGGCGCGTGCGTTGCCGTTCGGCACGACGCGATTGGCGAGTCCGAACGCGAGCGCTTCGCGCGCATTGATTGCGCGGCCCGTGAGAATCAGATCGAGCGCACGCGATAGCCCGATCAGACGCGGCAGCCGGATCGTGCCGCCATCGATCAGCGGAATGCCGACGCGCCGGCAGAACACGCCGAGCACCGCGTCTTCCTCGACGACGCGCAGGTCGCACATCGCCGCCAATTCCAGCCCGCCGGCCACCGCATAGCCGGCGATCGCGGCGATCACCGGCTTGCTGAAGTGCATGCGTGTCGGGCCCATCGGACCGGGGCCGCTGCCGTCCGCGTGCAGCTCGTTGCGGCGCGTGTCGTCGGCGAGCGCGCTCAGGTCCGCGCCCGCGCAAAACGTGCCGCCCGCGCCGAACAGCACCGCCGCGCGCCACGCGGGCTCCGCCTCGAAGCGCTGGAACGCGGCACAGAGCGCATCGGCAACCTCGCGATCGACCGCATTTCGCCGCGCCGGCCGATCGAGCACGATTGTTGCGACGCCGTTGCCGTCATTCGACTCGATGCGCACGGCGCGATTGAAATGTTCGGTGCTCGTCATCGTTTGTACCTTGAAGATCGGCGTTTTCCTGCCGTTATGCAGGTGGCGCTGCGGCACGCTATGCAGCGTAACTAATTCATCAGGCCGTCATGTTTCTTTCATATCGGACTCGTAGCGTTAGCGCTTTATTTACGCGCTGGCGGCTTTTCGCTAGCCTGCCGAGCCTGCCTTTGTCCTTGCCCTTGCCTGATTCATCGCCGGCCGCCGCGCCGGGTTGCGCCGGAACGGTGTGGCTCGTGCCGTTGCACGAGCATTCATGGTACGACCATGTGCGCCTGAAGCGCGTGTTCGTGACCGACGGCACCCGCCATCAGGTCGTGCTCGTCGATCTGCGCAAGCTGCTCATGTGCGCGGATCGCGACGACACCGACTATGTGCTGAAGCCGGTCGCCGAATGGCATGCCGGTAAAGTGCGCGGCATTCGCGAATTTCTCGATCCCGACAGCCCCCGCATTCCGCAGATGCCGTACGTGACGATCTCGACGCGTCGCGCGCCGGGGCTGCTCGGCTGGCTCGGTGTCGAGCGCGAGGGCGTGGTCGCGTTTCGCAACGGCCAGCATCGCGCGCGCTACCTGGCCGACGCGGGCGCGCGCTGGTGTCCGGTCGAAGTGCACGAGCGCGAGGCGGCGTTGCTGCGCGAACTGTGCGGCGCGGCCGATGACGCCCGCACCGCGATTCGCGCGATCCAGCAGGGCGGCGACGGCGGCAGCGTCTAGTCGTCCGTCGGCGCAATGCGGCGCGACGGCAGGCCGCGCGGTCACCCGCGTGGCTGCCGTCTAACCCGCCGCCCGTTTTGCCATGCAGATCGAAACCGAGCAGCCCATGTAGCGAGAAATCGCCCTCGCGGGTGCGCGCGACCGCGCGCGGCAAGCGCCGGTTCAGCGCGAGAATCAAACCGACCGCATGTTCGGCGACCGCGTGCGGCGAGTACGCGGGCACACGAGCGACCAGCATGCCGAGCCGCTCGGCCGCCGCGAGATCGACGTGATTGAAGCCCGCCGAGCGCAGCGCGATCATGCGCGTGCCGCCCGCGTGAAGCTGTTCGAGCGTGGCCGCGTCGACCAGGTCGTTGACGAACGGGCAGACCACGTCGTAACCGTGCGCGAGGATCGCGGTTTCGCTGTCGAGATGGGATTCCTGAAAGTGCAGTTCGTAGCCGTGCGCGGCATTGGCTTCGGTGAAGGTCTCGCTGTCGTACTGGCGGCTGCTGAACAGGATCATGCGCATATCGGGCTCCCGGAAAGGCATCGCTTGAAGCATGTTTCAGAGGTGTCGTGCGAACTCGGTTTTCAGCAATGAAAAGGATATTGACAGAGGTGCTGAACTGCAATATTGCTTGACAGGTATTGCTGACGATGCACGGTTAATCATGCTGCGAGAACGCAGCCACGCGTGGATTATCTTTGACGATATCAGGCGTTTTCGCGACGAAGCGGTGGCGCTCGCATTTGCGTTTGCGGCAAATCAAACCGCCGCGCGGTTCTTCTTTCATCACGGCATTTTTCTGCTGGTCCGTTGCAGGTCATCCAATGCACGCTGTCTGAAACGGCATGGATGGAATCCGTGGGTGTGTCAGACGGGTTGATCCGGTTTTGCAGCAGTCGGTGTTCTGCTTTCTGCTAATAACCTGTTAATCGGCGAGCCAACATGATCGGTGAATTGCTGAGATCGCAGCCGGAAATCGCGCTTTTTGCCTGTCTCGCGATCGGCTATTTCATCGGTTCATTTCGCATCGGCCCGATCCGGCTCGGCGGCGTGTGCGGCACGCTGATCGTTGCGCTCGTGCTCGGCCAGAGCGGCGCGCGCATTTCTCCCGATCTGAAGAACATCGCGTTCGCGCTGTTCATCTTCGCGCTCGGCTTCACCGGCGGCCCGCAGTTCTTCGCGAACATCGGACGCGGCTGGCGTTATGGCGTGCTGTCGCTGGTCGAGATCGTCTCAGTGCTCGCGCTGATCATGATCGCGGTCAGCGTGATGCGGCTCGACATCGGCACCGCGGCCGGCCTGCTCGCGGGCGCGGCGACCGAATCGGCGGTGATCGGCACCGCCTCCGAAGCGATCGCGAGACTCGGACTCGGCGACGCGGAAACGCTGCGTCTGCAGGCCAATATCGTGACCGCGTACAGCGTCAGCTACCTGTTTGGGTTGATCACGATCGTGCTGTTCACGAGCCAGTTCGCGCCGCTTCTGCTGCGTGTCAATCTGCGCGACGAAGCCGAGCGCGTATGGCGCCAGCTCGGCGGCGCGGGTGCCTTTAGCGAAGGGCAACGGGCGGCGGCACCGGCGCTCGTCGGCCGGGTGTTTCGCATCGGCGCGGCCGATGGCGTTACTGTGCGCGCGCTCGAAGAGCGCCACGGCTACAACCTGACGGTCGAACAGATCGAGCGCGGCGGCGCGAAGCTGCCGGTCGAACCGGAGCTGCGGCTCGCGGCCGGCGATCTGGTGCTGGTGGCCGGTCGGCGGGGTGCGATCGTCGAAGCGGCGGCCGGTCTCGGCGACGAAGTGGCCGGCGCGGATTTCGCGCAGTTCGTCGTCGAACGGCTCGATGTCGTGCTGACGCGGCGTGACGCGCACGGCATGACGGTCGCGCAGCTACGCGCGCAGGCGAAGCCGGAAAACGCGCGCGGCGTCTATATCGCGGCGGTCACGCGGCTCGAATCGACGATCCCCGCGCTGCCCGGCACCGAACTCAATCGCGGCGACGTGCTGACGATCGTCGGCGCGAAAGCCGATGTCGAGCGCGGCGCGAAGCGGCTCGGCTACATCCTGCCCGCGACGCAGAAAACCGACTTCGTTTATCTCGGCCTCGGCGTGCTGATCGGCATGGCGATCGGCCGGCTCGGCGGCACGATCGGCGGCGTGACGCTCGCGCTCGGCACCGGCGGCGGCTGTCTGCTGTCGGGGCTGCTGTTCGGCTGGGTCCGCTCGCGCCATCCGCTGATCGGCTCGCTGCCGTCGGCGGCCGCGCAGATCATCAAGGACTTCGGACTCGCCACCTTTATCGCGGCGGTCGGTCTGTCGGCTGGACCGGACGCGATCAAGCTGGTGCGCGAATACGGGCTCGCGCTGCCTGTAGCCGGCATTCTGATGGTGCTGGTGCCGGGGCTGCTGTCGCTGTGGATCGGTCATGCGCTGCTGAAGCTCGAAGCGCCGATGCTGCTCGGCGCGATCGCGGGCCAGCAGTGCAGCACGCCGGCGATCAGCGCGCTGGTCGGCGTGACCGGCAATTCGACACCGGTGATCGGCTACACGATCACCTACGCGCTGTCGAACATCCTGTTGCCTTTGATGGGGCCGGTGGTGGTCGGGCTTGCGGGCAAGCTTGGATAGCAGGGTGGCCGCATAGCCCAATTCACCGCTTTGCAGATTTGCCGGGGCAGCGTTGCCCGCCTCGCATTGCACCGCATCGCATCGCATCGCGCGCGAAAGATGAACCCGCGTGAAACGGCGCGCGCCACGAGCCCGCGCCGCATCCAGTAACCGTATTGCCAACCAACCAGCGAGGGCATGATGGACTGGCTACACAGCATCTTTCACAAATCACCCGAAATGGCGCTGTTCCTGTCGCTCGCGGCCGGCTACTTCATCGGTCAGATCAACTTCGGCAAGTTCCAGCTTGGGGGCGTGGGCGGTTCGCTGCTCGCGGCGGTCGTGATCAGCCAGGCGGGCGTGACGATCGACAACGGCGTGAAGGCGGTGATGTTCGCTGTGTTCATCTACGCGGTCGGTTACGACTCGGGGCCGGGCTTCTTCAATTCGCTGAACCGCAAGACGCTGCGCGAAATCGCGATGGCGGTGTTTCTCGCGGTCAGCGCGCTGATTACCGTGGTGGTGTGCGCAAAGCTGTTCCATCTGAACAAGGGGCTGGCGGCCGGGCTCGCGGGCGGCGCGCTCACGCAGTCGGCGATCATCGGCACCGCGGGCGATGCGATCGCGCGGCTCGGTCTGCCCGCCGACGAGGTCAAGTCGCTGCAATCGGACGTCGCGATCGCGTATGCGGTGACCTATGTGTTCGGCTCGCTCGGCGCGATCATCGTGTGCGTGAACATCCTGCCGAAATTCATGGGGCAGGGCTTGCGCGAGGCGTCGATCGAAGCGGAGCGCGAGCTGTCGTCCGGCGCGCCGTCGCATGGACCGGGGCAGGTGCTGGCGTTGCCCGAACTCGTGGGACGTACGTACAAGATCGACTACAGCGCGGGCAAAACCGTGAAGGCAGTCGAGTCGCTGCACGAGGACATGCTGACGGTCGAGCGCATCAAACGCGACGGCCACGCAATCGAACCGACACCCGATTTCACGCTGCGGGACGGCGACGTTGTGCTCGTCGTGGGCCGCCGCGAGGCGGTGGTCGCGTTCGGCGCGAACGGCAACGAGGTGGCCGACGCCGAGGACATCAGCGTCGTGATGCAGACGCGCGAGGCCGTGTTCACGCGCAAGGGCATGAATCACACGACGATCGCCGCGGCGCGTCAGATGATCGATCGCGACATGCGGCACGGCGTGTATCTGCAGGCGGTGTCGCGCGCCGGGCAGCCGCTGCCGGTGCTGCCGGACACCGAGTTGCAGCACGGCGACGTGATCACCTTCTACGGCTCGCCGAAAGACACCAAGCGCGCGGTCGATACCGCCGGCTACGAGCTGCCGTATAGCAACAAGACCGACTTCATCTACATGGGCGTCGGGCTCGTGATCGGTCTATTGATCGGCCTGATCGTCGTCAATGTCGGCGGCGTGCCGCTGACGCTCGGCTCGGGCGGCGGCTGCCTGCTCGCGGGCCTGCTGTTCGGCTGGATGCGCGGCAAGCATCCGATGTACGGCGTGATGCCGTCGGCCGCGTCGCAACTGCTGAAGGATTTCGGTCTCGCCGCGTTCGTCGCGGTGGTCGGGTTGAACTCCGGTTTGCAGGCGGTCGTGACGGTCAGGCAAAGCGGCTTGACGATCTTTCTGCTCGGCGTGTTCGTCACGCTGTTCCCGCTGCTGCTGACGATGCTGTTTGGCCGCTACGTGCTGCGCTACAACAACGCGGCGATTCTGGCCGGTGCGCTGTCCGGCTCGCGCAGCGCGAACCCGGCGTTCGGCGGCGTGCTCGACAAGGCCGAGAGCGCGGTGCCGACTGTGCCGTTCGCGATCACGTATGCGATCGCGAACGTCGCGCTGACGCTGCTCGGGCCGCTGGTGGTCGGACTGGTGTAGCGCGCGGCGAAGTTTCGTCGCGTGCCGGGCGTGTGCGCTTATCAAGCGTCTATCACGCGCTTATCACGCATTTAGCGGGCATTTCATCGGCTCTCTCATGCCGGCCGCAACCGGGCGACCACTCGCCATGCCGGCGTCTTTCACCTGCTCACTGGAGAACGCATCATGGCAAAAGAGAAGGGCGACAAAAAGCGCTCGGAGGCACAGGCAGCGCAAGCCGTGCTGAGCCCGTTCGAACTGAAGGACGAACTGATCAAGGCCGCCGGCGGCGGCGCGGTCGAGCGCCCGGCGAATGCCGCGATGCTCAACGCGGGCCGCGGCAATCCGAACTTTCTCGCGACGATTCCGCGTCACGGCTTCTGGCAGCTCGGCCTGTTTGCAATGCGCGAGTCCGAGCGCTCGTTCGCGTATATGCCCGAAGGCGTCGGCGGCTTTCCGCGCCGCGACGGTCTGGAGGAGCGCTTCGATCTGTTCCTGCGCGAAAACCGCGGCGTGCCCGGCATCGACTTTCTGCGCGGCGCGGTGTCGTACGTGCGCGACCAGTTGGGGCTGTCGGCCGGCGACTTCCTGTATGAAATGTGCGAAGGCATTCTGGCGTCGAACTACCCGGTGCCCGACCGCATGCTGAAGCTGTCGGAGATCATCGTCGGGCAGTATCTGCGCCGCGAGATGATCGGCAAGCATCCGTTCGTCGGCGAGTTCGACATCTTCGCGGTGGAAGGCGGCACCGCGGCGATGACGTACATCTTCAACACGATGCGCGAGAATCATCTGATCAAGCCGGGCGATACGATCGCGCTCGGCATGCCGATCTTTACGCCGTACATCGAGATTCCGCGCCTGAACGACTATCAGTTGAACGTCGTGAATCTCGAAGCCGATGTCGCGAGCGGCTGGCAGTACTCGAAGAAGGAACTCGACAAGCTGCGCGATCCGAAGGTGAAGGCGTTCTTCCTCGTCAATCCGAGCAATCCGCCGTCGGTGAAGATCGACGACGCGAGCCTCGAACACATCGCCGCGATCGTCGAAGAACGGCCCGATCTGATCCTGCTGACGGACGACGTGTACGGCACGTTCGCCGATAACTTCGTGTCGCTGTTCGCGCTCGCGCCGAAGAACACGATCCTCGTGTACTCGTACTCGAAGTATTTCGGCGCGACCGGCTGGCGTCTCGGCGTGGTCGCCACGCATCGCGACAACGTGCTCGACCGGCTGATCGGCGCGTTGCCGGCCGACGCGAAGAAGCAGCTGCATCACCGCTACGAGTCGATCACGACCGAGCCCGACAAGCTCAAGTTCATCGACCGGCTGGTGGCCGACAGCCGCACGGTCGCGTTGAATCACACAGCCGGACTATCGACGCCGCAGCAGGTGCAGATGGTCCTGTTTTCGCTGTTCTCGCTGATGGACACGCCCGACGCATACAAGTGCGCGTTGAAGCGGCTGATCCGCAAGCGCAAGCAGGCGCTCTACGAAGAGGTCGGCATCTCGTTCGACGACGACGATCCGAACCAGGTCGACTACTACACGATCGTCGATATCGAGTTCCTCGGCGAGAGGGCGTATGGGCGCGAGTTCGTCGACTGGCTGCTGGTGAACACCGAGCCGTCCGAGCTGCTGTTCCGGCTCGCGCGCGAGGCGCGCGTCGTGCTGCTGCCGGGGCGCGGTTTCGGCACGCAGCATCCGTCGGGGCGCGTGTCGCTCGCCAATCTGAACGAGTCCGACTATCGCAAGATCGGCCGCGCGATGCGCAAGCTGATCGAGGAGTACGTCGAGCGCTTCAACGCGGCGACCGGCAAGAAGCTCGACAAGACCCGCGTGAAGTAACTGTACCGGTACGTCGGGCGGTACGGTCATGTGCGACGCGCGGCGCGCAAAGTCTTGCGCAATCGCGCGGTTCGGTGAATGATCGGACGACGGCCTCGCTGGCTTAACCGCCACGAGGCCGTTCTTTCCTTTGCGCCCGAATCTTCACGTACCCATCATGCCGATTTCCACTGCTCATTCCGTCGCTTCCTCCGTGCCCTGTCCGGTTGTCGAATCGCTCGACGCCATCCTTCCCGAAGAACCGCTGCTGATGATGGGCGCCGGTCCCGTGCCGATCCCCGCCGCGGTCGCGAAGGCCAATGCGATCGTGATCAACCATCTGGGCGGCACGATGGCGAAGGTGGTCAATCAGGTGAAGACGATGGCGCGCTACGTGTTCCAGACGCAGTCGAAATGGGTGCTCGGCGTCGCGGGACCGGGATCGGGCGCGATGGAGATGGCGATCTCCAATCTCGCGTGGCAAGGCACGCGCATGCTGTGCATCAAGAACGGCTTCTTCAGCGACCGCATGGGCGAGATGGGCCGGCGCGTCGGCGCAAGCGTGAGCATGCTCGAAGTCGCGGACCGTACCGTCGCGAGTCTCGACCAGGTGGCCGAGGCGATTCGCCGCGAGCGTCCCGAGGTCGTCACCGTCGTGCAGGGCGAGACCTCGAACACCGTGTGGAACCATCATCTGAAAGATATCGCCGCGCTCGCGAAGGAAGCGGGCGCGCTCGTGATCGTCGATGCGGTCTGCACGCTGAGCACGATGCCGCTCGAAATGGACGCGTGGGGCATCGACGCGGTGATTACCGGTGGGCAGAAGGGCTTGTCGTCGATTCCGGGCGTGTCGCTGATCGCGTTTTCCGATGCGGCGTGGGCGCGCGTCAAGGGCCGTACGGTGCCGAATACGCACTGGTGTCTCGATGCGTCACTCGCCGAAAACTTCTGGCACAACGCCGGCTATCACTACACGGCGCCGGTGTCGGGCGTGCTCGCGCTGCACGAGGCGCTGCGGCTCGTGTGCGCCGAGACGCTGGAAAAGCGCTTCGCGCGCCATCTGAAGTGTTCGCTCGCGCTGCAGCAAGGCGTCAGCGCAATGGGCCTGCAACTGTATGCGCCGGAGAACTGCCGGCTCAATTCGGTGGTCGGCATCGAGGTGCCGGGCGGCCTGAGTCCCGCCGATGTCTGCGCGCATATCTCGCGGCAGCATCAGGTGGAGATTTCCGGCTCGTTCGGTTTGCCGATCGTGCGGATCGGCCAGATGGGCGAGCAGTGCCGCGAGCACAACCTGTTTCGCACCGTGCACGCGCTCGGCCGCACGATGGTCGATCTGGGCGTGAAGGTCGATCTGCCGGCGGGCGTCGCGGCACTCGAACGCGGCTTGTCGGAAGGCAAGTAGAGGAACCGGCCGGCACCGGCCGACCCTCGCGGGGTTGCGGTGCCGGCTGCTACGCGCTGGTGGTGACGGATAACGCGTCATGCAACGCGCGATGCAAGCACCCTGTAATTGAGGTTATCGCCGGGCGTCTCGCTTCTGCTTCGTGCGTTGGCGTATGCCAAACGTTTGCTAAGGGCCTTCTAGCGCCAGATATCCGCTTTATTCACGCAGTTTATTATTCATTCCGGATTTTCAGAATCATTTCAACGGGAATGCGGCACTGTTAAATAGTGCACGATCTAAATATCAGTATTAATACCGCTAAAGTCTTTTGGCCGGCTGCCGTAATACGGTGAAATATAGAGTTGTTAGTGATGACTGCCAACGCGACGATGCGTCATAATCCGCTTCCTGAGCCAATCTCCCTCTCCACGTATTCAAAAATACCTCATCCGGAGGGGTGAGATTTTTAATGCGGTATATTTTCCCGTTTTTACTGTCTCGCGCCAAAGCATTCAAAGAATAATTCGAGGTTGTTATTTATGAATCACGCATATCGGCTGATCTGGAATCAGGTTTATCAGAGCTGGGTGGCGGTTTCGGAGGTTGCCCGGGGTCGAAGCAAGGGCTCGGGGCGCAAGCTGGTGATGGCGGCACTGTCGCTGTCGGCGGTCGGTGCGCATGCCGCGCCGGGTGGCGGCCAGGTCGTGTCGGGAAGCGGCAGTATCAGCCGTAACGGAGCGACGACCACGATCACGCAGTCGAGTTCGACGCTGTCGGTGAACTGGAACAGCTTCAACATCGCGCCGAAAGAGACGGTCACGTTCGTGCAGCCGACGGCGTCGTCGATCGCGGTGAACCGCATCTTCGACACGAGCGGCACGCGCATTCTCGGCAAGCTGAACGCCAACGGCCAGGTGTTCCTGATCAACCCGAACGGGATCCTGTTCGGCAAGGGCGCGCAGGTCAACGTCGGCGGGCTGGTCGCATCGACGCTCGACGTGAATGACGCGAGCCTCGGCAGCGGCAAGCTGAGCTTCAGCGGCAACGGCACCGGCAGCGTGATCAACCAAGGCGCGATCACCGCGGCCAACGGCGGCTACGTGGCGCTGCTCGGCAATCACGTCGGCAACGAAGGGACGATCGTCGCGAAGCTGGGCACCGTCGCATTGGGCGCGGGCAGCGCGGTGACACTCACTTTCGGCGGCAGCAGCCTCGTCAGCATGCAGGTGGACCAGAGCACGCTGAACAATCTCGCGGAGAACGGCGGGCTGATCCAGGCCGACGGCGGCATCGTGCTGATGACGGCGGGCGCCAAGGATGCGCTGCTGGCGAGCGTGGTGAACAGCACCGGAGTGATCGAGGCGCGCACGGTCGAGAACCACGACGGCAAGATCACGCTGCTGGGCGGCATGGCGGCGGGGCAGGTGAACGTCGGTGGCACGCTCGACGCGAGTGCGCCGAACGGCGGCAACGGCGGCTCGATCGAGACGAGCGCCGCGACGGTGAAGGTGGCGCCGGACGCGACGATCACGACGCGGGCGCCGGACGGACTGACCGGCTCATGGCTGATCGACCCGACCGACTTCACGGTGGCTGCGAGCGGCGGCGACATGACCGGAGCGGCACTGAGCACGGCGCTCAACAACAACAGCGTGCAACTGCAGAGCACGTCGGGCGGCAGCGCCGGCAGCGGCAACATCAACATCGACGACACGGTGAGCTGGGGCGCGGCAACGACGCTAACGCTGACCGCGCTCGCCAACATCAACATCAACCAGAGCATCACCGCGACGAACGCGAACGGCAAGCTGGCGCTGCAGTACGGCATGGGCGCGGTGAACGCGGGTAATACCGCGACCTACAACGTCAATGCGCCGGTGAACCTGCAGGCGGGCAACAACTTCAGCACGCAGCTCGGCAGCAACGGCGCGGTCACCCAGTTCAAGGTGATTACGAGCCTCGGCAACGCGGGCAGCACAACCGGCACGGACCTGCAGGGCGTCAACGGCAATCTGGGCGGCAATTTCGTGCTGGGCGCCAATATCGACGCGAGTGCGACGTCGGGCTGGAACAGCGGGCAGGGGTTCGTGCCGATCGGGTCGTATATCTCGCCGTTCACCGGCGTGTTCGACGGGCTCGGGCACACGATCAGCAACCTGACCATCGCGCGGCCGAACGACATGTACATCGGCCTTTTCGGGCAGGTGGGGGCGCCGAACGGCGCCGGTGTCGTCACCGGCAGCGTGATCCGCAACGTCGGGCTCGTGAACGGGTCCATCGTCGGGGAGAGCTATGTGGGCGGGCTGGTCGGGCAGAACTACGGCACGATCAGTCATAGCTATGCGACGGCCAATGTGGCGACGAGCGGCGGGCCGAGCGGCGGGGGCGTCATAGGCGGACTGGTCGGCGCGAACGGGACGTACAGCTATAAGACCGGCAGCATCGACAACAGCTATGCCGGTGGTACGGTCGGCGGCGGTAATGGATTTACCTCGGATGTCGGCGGGCTGGCCGGATTGAATTACGGCACGATCACCAACAGCCATGCGCTCGGCGCGGTGAGTTCGCCTGGTTTCAATATCGGCGGACTGGTCGGCATCAATGCAGGCACCATCTCGCGGAGCTTCGCAACCGGCAACGTGAACATCGATGCCGCCGACGATGAGGCTTCCAACGTCGGCGGGCTGGTCGGCTTCAACGGCAGCCAATCGTTCGGCGGCGGCTCCGGACCGACCAGTACGATTTCGGAAAGCTACGCGATCGGCAACGTGGGTTCGGCGCAGGCCAGCGACATGGGGTTCGTTGGCGGGCTGGTCGGCTACAACTATTCGTCTTTATCTTCCGGCGCGACCGTTACCAACAGTTTCGCGCTCGGCAGCGTCACCGGGGCGGCGTATGTCGGCGGACTGGTTGGCGGCAACAGCGGCGCCACCATCTCGAATAGCTACGCCGCCGGCAGAGTCACCGGAGGGTCCGATTCGGGCGGAATTACCTCGACGAGTTCGTCCCTTCCTCCCGGACTGATCACGAACAGCTACTGGAACACCACGACGACCGGCCTGACGTCATCGGCCACGGCATCCGGCGGTGGCGGGCTGACCTCGACGCAGGCGCGAAGCCAGAGCAGCTTCGCCAGCTGGGATTTTCCGAATACATGGGAAATGGGCAGCAACGGCCCGATCCTGACGCGGCTCGCGACCGTCGTAACGGTGACGCCCACCGCCAGCAGCTCGAACGTCACGTACAACGGCAGCGCCTATTCCGGCGGCTTCACCTATACGAGCTCGTTCGGCGGCAGCCCGCTGAGCGGCACGGCCACCTACGCCGGGGCCGCCACGCAAAGTGCGACCAACGCGGGCAACTACGCGATCACGATGAGCGGGCTCAGCACGATCGACCCTGAATTCACGATCGTGTATGCGAGCGGCACGCTGACCATCAACCCGAAGGCCGTGACGGTGACGGGCACGAGCGCGAGCGGCAAGGTGTACGACGGCACCACGACCGCGCAGGTCTCCGGCGGCACGGTGTCGGGCCTGATCGGAGCCGATGCGGGCACGGTGGTACTGACGCAATCGGGCACGTTCGTGTCGCCGAACGCCGGCACGAACGTCGGCGTGACCATGACGGATGCGCTGAGCGGCACCGGGGCCAGCAATTATGTGATCACGCAGCCGACCGGCGTCACCGCGACCATCACGCCGGCCACGGTGACGGTCACGGGCACGACCGTCGGCGACAAGGTGTACGACAGCACGACCGCGGCAACGGTGAGTGGCGGCGCGATCTCCGGCCTGATCGGCGCCGATGCGGGCACGGTGACGCTGACGCAGTCGGGCACGTTTGCGTCGAAGGACGTCGGCACCGGCATCGGCGTGACGCTGTCGGGACTGTTGAGCGGCACGAATGCGAGCAACTATGTGGTGGTGGAGCAGACCGGCCTTACCGCGAACATCACGCCGGCCACGCTGACCGTGACGGGCGCGAGCGCAAACAACAAGGTCTACGACGGTACGACAGACGCGACGTTTACGGGCGGCACACTGGTCGGCGTGCTCGGTTCGGACTCGGTGTCGCTGACGCAGTCGGGCACGTTCGCGTCGAAGAACGTGGGCACGGGCATCGGCGTAACTGCGGCGGATACGCTCGCCGGCACCGACGCGGGCAACTACGTGATCGTGCAGCCCACGTCTTTCAGCGCCAACATCACGCCGGCCACGCTGACCGTGACGGGCACGAGCGCGAGCGACAAGGTGTACGACGGTACGACGACAGCCACGCTGACGGGAGGCACGCTGTCGGGCCTGTTCGGCTCGGACTCGGTGACATTGACGCAGTCGGGCACGTTCGCATCGAAGAACGTCGGCACAGGTATCGGTGTGACCGCGGCGGATTCGCTGGGCGGCACCGACGCGAGCAACTACGTGATCGCGCAGCCCACGTCTCTCAGTGCCAACATCACGCCGGCCACCTTGACGGTGACGGGCACGACCACCGCGAGCGACAAGGTGTACGACGGCACGACCTCGGCGACGCTGAGTGGCGGCACGCTGTCGGGTCTGATCGGTTTGGACTCGGTGACGCTGACGCAGTCGGGCACGTTCGCATCGAAGAACGTCGGCACGGGTATCAGCGTGACCGCGGCGGACTCGCTCGGTGGCACCGATGCCGGCAACTACGTGATCGCGCAGCCCACGGGTGTTCTTAGCGCCAACATCACGCCCGCCACGTTGACCGTGACGGGCACGAGCGCGAACAACAAGGTGTACGACGGCACGACGACGGCCACGCTGACGGGCGGCACGCTGTCGGGCCTGATCGGCTCGGACTCGGTGACGTTGACGCAGTCGGGCACGTTCGCATCGAAGAACGTCGGCAACGGCATCGGCGTGACCGCGGCGGACTCGCTGGCCGGCACTGACGCAGGCAACTACGTGATTACGCAGCCCACGTTTCTGAGCGCCGACATCACGCCGGCGACCTTGACTGTGACGGGCACGAGCGCGAGCAACAAGGTGTACGACGGCACGACGGCTGCAACGCTGAGCGGTGGCACGCTGTCGGGCCTGTTCGGTTCGGACTCGGTGACGCTGACGGAGTCGGGAACGTTCGCGTCGAAGAACGTGGGTAACGGCATCGGCGTGACCGCGACGGATGCGCTGGCCGGCACCGACGCCGGCAATTACGTGATCGCGCAGCCCACGTCGCTGAGCGCCAACATCACGCCGGCCACGCTGACCGTGACCGGCACGAGCGCGAGCAACAAGGTCTACGACGGTACGACGGCGGCCACATTGAGCGGCGGCACGCTGTCGGGCCTGATCGGTTCGGACTCGGTGACGCTGACGCAATCGGGCACGTTCGCATCGAAGAACGTCGGCACGGGCATCGGCGTAACTGCGGCGGACTCGCTCGGTGGCACCGATGCCGGCAACTACGTGATCGCGCAACCGACCGGCGTTACCGCCGACATCACGCCGGCCACGCTGACGGTGACCGGCACGAGCGCGAGCAACAAGGTGTACGACGGCACGACCACGGCAACGCTGAGCGGCGGCACGCTGTCGGGCCTGATCGGTTCGGATTCGGTGACATTGACGCAGGCGGGTACGTTCGCAACGAAGAACGTCGGCGCGGGCATCGACATTACTGCATCGGACGCGCTGACCGGCACGGACGCCGGCAACTACGTGATCGCGCAGCCCACGTCTCTCAGCGCGAATATCACGCCGGCCACGCTGACGGTGACAGGCTCGAGTGCGAGCAACAAGGTCTATGACGGCACGACGGCTGCAACGCTGAGCGGCGGCACGCTATCCGGCGTGATCGGTTCGGACTCGGTGACGCTGACGCAGTCGGGCACGTTCGCATCGAAGAACGTCGGTAACGGCATTGGCGTGACCGCGGCGGACACTCTCGGCGGCGGGGACGCGGGCAACTATGTGCTCACGCAGCCTACGGGTGCCCTCAGCGCCGACATCACGCCGGCTACGTTGACGGTGACGGGTACGAGCGCGAGCAACAAGGTCTATGACGGCACGACAGCGGCGACACTGAGTGGCGGCACGCTGTCGGGCCTGATCGGCTCGGACTCGGTGACATTGACGCAAGCGGGTACGTTTGCATCGAAGAACGCGGGCAACGGTATCAGTGTGAACACAGCGGATACGCTGGCCGGCACGGACGCGGGCAACTACGTGATCGCGCAACCGACCGGCGTGACCGCTGACATCACGCCGGCCACGCTGACGGTGACGGGCACGAGCGCAAGCAACAAGGTGTATGACGGCACGACATCGGCGACGCTGAGTGGCGGCACGCTGTCGGGCCTGATCGGCTCCGACTCGGTGACATTGACGCAATCAGGCACGTTCGCATCGAAGAACGTCGGCAACGGCATCGACATAACCGCATCGGACGCGTTAACCGGCACCGACGCAGGCAACTACGTGATCGCGCAGCCCACGTCTCTCAGCGCCAACATCACCCCGGCCTCCTTGACCGTAACGGGCACGAGCGCGAACAACAAGGTCTACGACGGCACAACGACAGCGACGCTGTCGGGTGGCACGTTGACTGGCCTGTTCGGCTCGGACTCGGTGACGCTGACGCAGTCGGGTACGTTCGCATCGAAGAACGTCGGCAACGGCATCGGCGTAACCGCGGTGGACACGCTTAGCGGTACCGACGCGGGCAACTACGTGCTCACGCAACCCACGGCCGCCCTCAGCGCCGACATCACGCCAGCCACGTTGACGGTGACAGGCACGAGCGCGAACAACAAGGTGTACGACGGCACGACAGCGGCGACGCTGAGCGGCGGCACGCTGTCGGGCCTGATCGGCTCGGACTCGGTGACGCTGACGCAGTCGGGCACGTTCGCATCGAAGAACGCCGGCAGCGGCATCAGTGTGAACACCGCGGACACGTTGGGCGGTGCGGACGCCGGCAACTACGTGATCGCGCAACCGACCAGCGTTACCGCGGATATCACGCCGGCCACGCTGACGGTGACCGGCACGAGCGCAAGCAACAAGGTCTACGACGGCACGACAGCGGCGACGCTGAGCGGCGGCACGCTATCTGGCCTGATCGGCTCCGACTCGGTGACATTGACGCAATCAGGCACGTTCGCAACGAAGAACGTCGGCAACGGCATCGGCATCACCGCATCGGACGCGTTGACCGGCGCGGACGCCGGCAACTACGTGATCGCGCAGCCCACGAGCCTCAGCGCCAACATCACCCCGGCCACGCTGACCTACACGGCGGCGCCGGCCTCCGGCCAGTCGGGCCGTCCGTTGCCCGACTTGAGCGGCACGGTCAGCGGCTTCGTCGGCGGCGACACGCTCGCGAACTCGACCTCCGGAACGCTCACATGGACGACCAGCGCGAACAGTTCGTCGGGCGCGGGCAGCTACGCGATCGACGGCGCGGGTCTCACGGCGGCGAACTATGTGTTCACCGACGCGCCCGGCAATGCGGGCGCGCTGACGATCACCGCGGCGCCGTTGAACACGCTCCCCAACATCCTCGCGAGCGTGCAAACCTCGTTCTTTGGCATGGGCGGCACTGCGCCGGGGCTGAACACGTCGTCGACGATTTCGGCGTTGCCGGCGTCGAACGCGCCGGGCACGCCGAATAACGCCGGGTCCACCACGCAAGCGTCTTCGTCGACGCCGATACCGACGGTCACGTTGAGTATCGGCGGCACCGGCACGCTGAACATCCAGAGTCTCGGCGTGAATCTTCCCTCCGACACGCTGATCGGCAAGAACTAATTCGTAGACCATCCATGACATGTCTCCTGCACGGCCGCCTGACGAAGCGGCCGGCCGTTATCGCCCTGCTGGGCGTACTGCCTTGCCTTGCCGCTCATGCCGCCACGCCGGCGATTCCGAATGCCGGCACGCTGCTTCAGCAAACCCAGCCGGTCGAGCCGCCGACGCCGAGTTCGAACAACCCCGGCCTGAACATCGTCCGGCCGCCGAGCGAAACACTGCCGTCGAGCGTCGCGTTCCGGGTCGAGCGTATCGAGATCACCGGCAATACGCAGATCGATACGGCGACGCTGCACGCGCTGGTTGCCGGCTCCGAGGGCAAGGATCTGACGCTCACGGATCTCGGCGTACTCGCGGCGCGCATCACCGACTACTATCACGCGCACGGCTATCCGCTCGCGCGCGCAATCGTGCCGGCGCAGACGATGCAAAACGGCGTGGTGCGCATCGAGGTGATCGAGGCGCGCTTCGGCAAGATCGGCCTCGACAACCAGAGCCGCGTGCGCGACGGCCTGCTGCTCGCGACGCTCGGCGGCCTGCAAAGCGGTGCCGTCGTCACGGATGCGCAGATGGATCGCAGCCTGCTGCTGCTGTCCGATATCCCCGGCGTGCAGGTCAACGCGACGCTGAAGCCCGGTGCCGCGGTCGGCACGTCGGACCTGCAGGTGGTCGCGGCGGCCGCGCCGATGGTCGCGGGCAACGTCACCGTCGACAACTGGGGCGAGCGCTACAGCGGCCGCCCACGGCTCTCGGCCACGGTCAGCGTGTTCAATCCGCTGCATCAGGGCGACGAGTTCAGCGTGTCGGGTCTCACCAGCGGCGCCGACATGAACTACGGCCGCGTCGGTTATGACGCGCTGCTCAACGGCCTCGGCACGCGCGTCGGCGCGTCGTTCTCGGCGCTCGACTATCGCCTCGCCGGCGATCTGTCGCCGATCGGCGCGCATGGCACCGCGCAGGTCGCGAGCACGTGGGTCAAGCAGCCGCTGCTGCGCGGCCGCACGCTGAATCTGTATGGCCAGCTCCAGTACGACCACCTGTCGCTCGACGACAACATCGATGCCACCGGCAGCGCGAACGACCGGCATCTGGACAACGTCACGGCGACGCTGTCAGGTGACGTGCGCGACGGCCTGCTCGCCGGCGCGGTCAGTGGCTGGAGCCTGAGCTGGACCTACGGCCACACGAGCTTCAGCAATGCCGCGGCGCAGGCCGAGGACGCGATGGGGCGCGATACCCAGGGCGGCTTCTCGAAGTGGAATCTGAGCGCGATGCGGCTGCAGGATCTGGGCGGCGGCAATGCGCTGTTCCTGTCGGCGTCGGGGCAGCTCGCGTCGGGCAACCTCGATTCGTCGCAGCAGGTGATCGCCGGCGGGCCGGGTTCGGTGCGCGCGTACGACGTCAATGCGGTGGCCGGCGACACCGGTGCGCTCTTCACGATGGAATTGCGTCACACGATGGCGCATGCGTGGTACGGACAGTGGCAGGCGATTGCGTTCCTCGACGCCGCGCACGTGCGGATCAACCGCGATACGTTCGAAGCGGGCTCGAACATCGCGAATATGGCCGGTGTGGGCGTCGGCTTGAACTGGGCAGGGCCGTATCAGACCAATGCGAGCGCTTCGCTGGCGGCGCCGATCGGCGGCCGGCCGGAGCAGGCGGGCAATACGGCGTCGGTGCGCGCGTGGCTGCAATTGAGCAAGGCCTTCTGAGCGGAATCTTTCGATCCGGCTAGCCATCTGGCCATGCCGGCACGAAGCGCTGTGCGTACTCACGAAAAAGGGGCGGTTGGGAATGACCCAACCACCCCTTTTGCAGTTCAGCGCCACCGCTCGATGCGGCGGCGCAAACCGGGCCGCGCGTTCAGCTTCCGCTGCCGCCACCACCACCGCCGCTTGCCGGCGGCTTGACGAGGTGCGGATAGTAAAGGTCGTAATACCACGCGCAAGCGGATTCGATCTGCTTCTGGATGCGCGGCGGCACCGCATGCCGCGCCGGCGTCGCGATGCGGGGTCCTTGCCGATGCAGATACTTCATCCGGTAGTGGCTGTCGCTTTCGTGAGGGCTGACCGTCAGATTCTCGGGATCGATGTCGAGCGGCTCGACGCCGAGCCACGCATACAGATGCGACATGCAGGCCACCGGTTGCGCCATCAGATCCTCGAAGCGCAGGAAGTACAGACGCTCCTGCACGGCCTTGGGCAGATCCAGTACCGCGTGCAGCGAGATCAGCGGCGCGCCGACGGCCTTGTCCTTCGCGAACAGCATGTCGGCGCGGCCGAAGCGGTCGTAATCGGCCAGACGGTCGGCGAAGTCGACGAGGATCGTGCGCTGATGCTGCGCTTCGATCGAGCCGTAAATCTGGCCGAGTTCCCGCAGGCAGACGATCAGCCGCGCTTCGGGCTCGATGCGCAGCAGGAATTCGATCGAGTGCAGCCACGCGCGGTTCTTGTCCACCACCACGGGCCGCTCGCAGTCGTGATACCAGCCGCGCAGGAAGCCTTGCATCGACGATGCGAGGTGCTCATAGCTGCGCTCGAAAGAGTGGTCGAGCTGGGCCAGGAAAAAGGTGTCGTCGCTGACCATGCGGCGAATGCCCAGCAGCGCGTTGCACAGCGGCGAGCTATGGCTTTCGCAGTGGATCTCGGGATGCTGCGCCAGCAACTGGCACAGCAGTGTCGAGCCTGCGCGCGGCAAGCCCGTTATACCAACGAATTGAGCCGGCATCGTTCGTGAGTTATTCGTGCGTCGTTCGTTATTCCCGGCCCGGTCGAGCCCGGATAAGCACTTCCCGCGGTACGCGGGAACCCATTACGGCAAGAATTGGATTTTACCGTACAAGGTTTCACGAATTCGCGCGCAGGCTTCACGTTCCGGCGCCGCGCGTGTTGCGGCTTGATCGTGCGATCAGCGGATTTTCATCGCGCGTACGCATTGTCCGCGTTCATTGCGCGGCGGACAGATTGCGCACCCTGGCGTGACGCAGATACAGCACCGTGGACAAGACCCCCGCCGCCGCTGCCGCGAGCGCGGCAAACAGAAACACCGAGCCGTAGCCGAATTCACCGGCGATATACCCGGCCAGCGGACCGGTAATGCCGAGCGACAGATCGAGAAACACCGAATACGCGGACAGCGCCGCGCCGCGGCTCGCCGGCGGTACGAGGCCGACCGCTTCGACGCCGAGCGCCGGGAACACCAGCGCGAAGCCGAAGCCGGTCAACGCGGCGCCCGCCAGCGCGATATGCGGCTCGGGCGCGAGCCACAGCATCAGCAGACCCGCGCATTCGAACGCGAACGACGCGATCGCGACGCGAAATCCGCCATACGTTTTGATCGTATTCGCGAACAGCAGACGCGAGCCGATGAACAGCGTGCCGAACAGCGTCAGCGACAGCGCCGCGTTCGGCCAGTGCCTGGCCGCATAGAACAGCGTGATGAAGGTTGCGATCGAGCCGAAGCCGGCCGAGCCGAGCGCGAGGCCCATGCCGTGCGGCAGCACGCGCGTGAATACGCTGCGATACGACATCCGCTCGCCGTGAACGACCGGCACCGCCGCGATCTGCCGCGCCAGGTAGTAGCCGAGCGCCGCGAGCACCATCACCAGAATGCCGAGCGCGGTGAAGCCGATCGAGCGCGAAATCAGCACGCCGAGCGGCGCGCCGATCGCGAGCGCGCCGTAGGTTGCGATGCCGTTCCACGAAATCACCCGTGCGTTATTGGCGGTGCCGACCCGGCCGATGCCCCACAGAATCGCGCCGGTGCCACACAGGCTTTCGCCGAAGCCGAGCACGAGGCGGCTCACTACGAGCAGCGCGAGGCTCAGCACCGGCCAGTGACTGGTGAGCGCGGCGAGCAGCAGAAACACGCCGCTCGTACCGCAGCCGATCAGACCGATCGACACCGTTCGCTTCGGCCCCAGCGTATCGGCCGAGCGGCCCGCGAGCGCCCGCGACGCAAGCGTGGCGACGTATTGCACGCTGATCGCGGCGCCCGCGAGCACCGCGCTATAGCCGAGATCGCCATGCACGTAGCCGGGCAGCACCGCGAGCGGAATGCCGATGGTCAGGTAGCAAACAAAGGTGAAAAAGACGACCGGAATGATCTGCAAGGTCGTCGCAAATTCGCTGCGAACGGGCGCGGAGTCGGTGGACATCGGGAAAACGAGACTTGAAATCGGCGGGAGTGCGTGATTGTCCCATGGAACCGATTCCCTTGCAGGATTTGCTTAATTAATCGTCGGATTAAAGGCGGTTTTGTGGGCCTCGGCGCGCTTATAAAGGGTCGTTTTGGGGGTGTCTGGGGCTGCTTTGCACGCCTCGCGGCCATGTTCGCCATGGTTTGTGATGGCTTTAATGCCATAAAAACTTGCAAAAGGCGGCAATATTTCCTTCTGAACATAAGCGCAACGCGGTGCATATCCCTGCCGATATCGCTCTACGGATATGTCCTGCATGCAATTGCCGCTATGGGTTGTGTTTATTGATGATGATAGTTTTCGAACCATCGACGCGGCACGTCCGCGCGAACACAGAACAGACGAGAGCAATGAGACATGACTGAGCCGATTCGCTTCTATCACCGCAACGCGATCCGCGAAATCAAGGACGCGCCCGTCACCCGCACGGTGCTGCAGTATCTGCGCGAGGACGCGCATTGCACCGGCACCAAGGAAGGCTGCGCCGAAGGCGACTGCGGCGCGTGCACCGTGGTGATCGGCGAGCCCAACGCGGCGGGCGGCGTCGATTTCAAGGCGGTCAACGCGTGCATCCAGTTTCTTCCGACGCTCGACGGCCGCGCGCTGTTCACCGTCGAAGACCTGCGCCAGCCCGACGGCTCGCTGCATCCGGTGCAGCAGGCGATGGTGGATTGCCACGGCTCGCAATGCGGCTTCTGCACGCCGGGCTTCATCATGTCGATGTGGGCGCTGTACGAAAAGCATGGCCACGAGCATGGCTGCGCGAACCGTACGGTGCCGTCGCGCGACACGATCAACAACGCGCTGACCGGCAACCTGTGCCGCTGCACCGGCTACCGGCCGATCGTCGAGGCGGCCGAGCAGATGTTCGAGGCGCCCGCGCCGCAAGCGCCGGTCGATGTGAAGGCGCTGGCGGCGTCGCTCGCATCGCTCGGGCGCAACGACACATTCCACTACGAACACGCGGGCCAGCGCTTTGCCGCGCCGCGCACGGTCGCGGCACTCGCGCAACTGAAGGAAGCCGAGCCGGCCGCGCGGATTCTGGCAGGCAGCACCGACATCGGCCTGTGGGTCACCAAGCAGATGCGCGAACTCGGCAACATCGTCTATGTCGGCCAGATCGCCGAGTTGCAAAAGCTCGTAACGAATGACGACTGGATCGAGATCGGCGCGGGCGTCAGCGTCGAGAAAGCCTACGCGGAGATCGCGAAGCAGTACCCGGAACTCACCGAGATGTGGCAGCGCTTTGCATCGCTGCCGATCCGCAATGCCGGCACGCTCGGCGGCAATATCGCCAACGGCTCGCCGATCGGCGATTCGATGCCGGGGCTGATCGCGCTCGGCGCGCGCGTGATCGTGCGCGGTGGCGACATCGAGCGCGAGATGCCGCTCGAAGACCTGTACCTCGCGTATCAGAAGAAGGATATGGCCGAGCACGAGTTCGTCGTCGGCCTGAAGGTGCCGACGCGCAGCGGCGCGCGCGCGAATCTGCGCTTTCGCACCTACAAGTTGTCAAAGCGTTTCGATTCGGACATCTCGGCCGTGTGCGCGGCGTTCTCGTTTATCGCCGACGGCAACACGATTCGCGAGCCGCGCATTGCGTTCGGCGGCATGGCCGCGACGCCGAAGCGCGCGCTGCATGCCGAAGCCGTGCTGCGCGACGCCGAATGGCACGAGGCGAGCGCGCAGGCCGCGATGCTCGCGCTCGGCAACGACTACGCGCCGCTGTCCGACATGCGCGCGACCAGCGACTACCGGCTCGAAAGCGCAAAGAACACGCTGTACCGCTTCTGGCTCGAAACGCGCCCGCACAACCCGCTGCCGAAAAATCTGCTCGACGTGCGCGCGGTCGAGCCGGCCGGCGCGAGCGTTTGAGCGCGGCACGGTCACAGAGCATACGGAGAACATCACAATGAACCAGCAAGCCGAACCGTTCCTGAAAGAGCTTCAGGCGCTCGACGACTTCACCCAGGTGCACGTGTCGCGGCCGCACGAATCCGCGCATCTGCACGTGAGCGGCCGCGCGACCTACACCGACGACATCCCCGAGGTGGCCGGCACGCTGCACGCGGCGCTCGGTTTGTCGTCGAAGGCGCACGCGAAGATCGTGTCGATCTCGCTCGACAAGGTGCGCGCGACGCCTGGTGTAGTCGCGGTCTTTACCGCCGACGATATCCCCGGCGTCAACGACGTCGGCCCGATCATCCACGGCGACGATCCGATTCTCGCCAATGGCGTCGTGCAATACATCGGTCAGCCGATGTTTATCGTGGTCGCGACGTCGCACGATGTCGCGCGTCTCGGCGCGCGGCGCGCCGAGGTGGTCTACGAGGAATTGCCCGCGGTGCTGACCGCGCAGCAGGCGCGCGCCGCGAACCAGTTCGTGCTGCCGCCGATGAAACTCGCGCGCGGCGATGCCGGCACGAAGATCGCGCGCGCCGCGCATCGCGAGGCCGGCGAAATGCTGCTCGGTGGTCAGGAGCAGTTCTATCTGGAAGGGCAGATCTCGTACGCGGTGCCGAAGGACGACGACGGCATGCATGTGTACTGCTCGACCCAGCATCCGACCGAAATGCAGCATCTGGTTGCGCATGCATTGGGTGTGGCTTCGCATAACGTGCTGATCGAATGCCGGCGCATGGGCGGCGGCTTCGGCGGCAAGGAATCGCAATCGGCGCTGTTCGCGTGCTGCGCGGCGCTCGCCGCATGGAAGCTGCTGTGCCCGGTCAAGCTGCGTCCGGATCGCGACGACGACATGATGGTGACCGGCAAGCGCCACGACTTTCACTACACGTTCGAAGTGGGCTACGACGAGCAGGGCGTGATCGACGGCGTCGCGGTCGACATGACGTCGCGCTGCGGTTTTTCCGCCGATCTGTCCGGCCCGGTGATGACGCGCGCGCTGTGCCACTTCGACAACGCGTACTGGCTGTCGGATGTATCGATCGACGGCTTTTGCGGCAAGACCAACACGCAGTCGAATACCGCGTTTCGCGGCTTCGGTGGTCCGCAGGGTGCGTTCGCGATCGAGTACATCCTCGACAACGTCGCGCGCTCGGTCGGCATGGATTCGCTCGACGTGCGGCGCCGCAATCTATACGGCAAGACCGAGCGCAACCAGACGCCGTATGGTCAGGTGGTCGAAGACAACGTGATTCACGAGCTGATCGACGAACTCGAAGCGACCAGCGACTATCGCGCGCGCCGCAAGGCAATCGACGAATTCAACGCGAACAACGAGATCCTGAAGAAGGGGCTGGCGCTGACGCCGGTCAAGTTCGGCATCGCGTTCAACGTCACGCACTTCAATCAGGCCGGCGCGCTGGTGCATATCTACACCGATGGCTCGGTGCTCGTGAATCACGGCGGCACCGAAATGGGCCAGGGCTTGAACACGAAGGTCGCGCAGGTCGTCGCGCATGAGCTGGGTGTTGGCTTTAACCGCATCCGCGTGACCGCGACCGATACCAGCAAGGTTGCCAATACATCGGCGACGGCCGCATCGACCGGCTCCGATCTGAACGGCAAGGCCGCGCAGGATGCCGCGCGGCAGTTGCGCGAACGGCTCGCCGCGTTTGCCGCCGAAAAGTTCGGCGACGGCCACGTGAATGCCGCCGATGTGCGCTTCGCGCACGATTGCGTGGTGGTCGGCGACGCGATCGTGCCGTTCGGCGAAGTGATCGCGAAGGCGTATCTCGCGCGCGTCCAGTTGTGGTCCGACGGCTTTTACGCGACGCCGAAGCTGTACTGGGATCAGTCGAAGCTGCAAGGCCGGCCGTTTTACTACTACTCGTATGGCGCGGCGGTATCGGAAGTCGTCATCGATACGCTGACCGGCGAAATGCGCGTGCTGCGCGCGGATGCATTGCATGACGTGGGCGCGTCGCTGAATCCGGCGCTCGACGTCGGCCAGGTCGAAGGCGCGTTCATTCAGGGCATGGGCTGGCTCACCACGGAAGAGTTGTGGTGGAACGCGGGCGGCAAGCTGATGACGCACGCGCCGTCCACCTACAAGATCCCGACCGTCAACGATGTGCCGCCGGTCTTCAACGTGAAGCTGTTCAAGAACCGCAACGCGGAGGACAGCATCCATCGTTCGAAGGCGACCGGCGAGCCGCCGCTGCTGCTGCCGTTCTCGGTGTTCTTCGCGGTGCGCGACGCGGTGTCAGCGGTGGGTGCTCACAAGGTCAATCCACCGCTCAATGCGCCGGCGACCAGCGAGGAAATTCTGAAGGCAGTCGGCGCGGTGCGCGCCGCGACGACGGCGGCACGGTGCGCGTGATGGTGTGGCTGACGGTGCGTTTGATGGTGCGCGAGCGGACCCAACGGAGCGAAGCATGGAAACACGCGTGAATGATTTTCTGAGCGGGATGGTCGCGATGAGCGATCGCTCAGCGGTTCGCATCGGCCGGCGCGGCGCGTTCGAACCGCCGCGCCCGGCGCCGATGCATATCGTGCTGTTCGGCGCGGGGCACGTCGGCCACGCGCTGATCGAATTGCTCGGCATGTTGCCGTGCGTGGTGCAGTGGGTCGACGAACGCGACGAACTGTTCCCCGACGAAACGCCGCCGAACGTGCAGGTCGAAGCGACCGACACGCCCGATGCGATCGTCGACGCGGCGCCGCCGGGCGCATGGTTTCTCGTGATGACGCACAACCACGCGCTCGATTTTTCGCTGGCCGCGCGCATCATGCGGCGACGCGATTTCAGCTACTTCGGCATGATCGGCTCGAAGACCAAGCGCGTGAAATTCGAGCGGCGTTTGCTCGAACGCGGGGTCGACCTCGATCGGCTTGCGGAGATGACGTGTCCGATCGGCGTCGAGGGGATCGTCGACAAGGCGCCTTCGGCGATTGCGATTGCGGTGTGCGCTCAGTTGCTGCGGTTGAGGACGCAACAGGTTGCGGGCCGTGCGTTGGCCGGCGCGTCCGCGCGGCTTCACGTGCGTGATGTCGGACAGCACATCGATCAGCACGTGGTGCCGGCGAGCGCATAAAGTACACGGCACAAACAGACAGTTAGCTTGCGAGAGCGTTGGAGGGGACGGTGCTGGTGCGCCGATCCCCTCTTTTTTCGCGGTGCAGAGTGCTTCGTTGCGCTTGCGGCGGTATCTACCGCGCCTTCACCCGCGGCTTTTTCCGCGTGACCAGTTCATCCGACACGTCGGACATCAACGTGCGCAGCCAGCCGATATCGCTCGGCCGGTCCGGCTGCGGATGCCACATCTGATAGCACTTGATGCGCGGAAACGCGATCGGCACATCGACGACCGCAAGCGGCAGCATGCTCGCGTAATGCAACGCGAAGCGGCGCGTGGTCGTAAAGATCAGATCCGATTGCAGCAGCGTCTGCGGCACCAGCCCGAAATACGGCAGCGTCGCGACGATGCGCCGTTGCGCCTGTGCGCGCGCGAAACCGGTATCGATCGCGCCGCCGCGCGCGCCGCTATATGGCGCCGGCGCCAGATGCGGCGCGGCCAGATAGGCATCGCGCGTCATCGGCGTGCGCGCGAGCGGATGATCGGCGCGCATCATGCACACGACGGTGTCGGCGAACAGATCGCTGCGCTCGAAACACGGATCGGGCTTCGGCCAGTTGCCGATCACGAGGTCGAGTTCGCCGGCGTCGAGCGCGGCCGCATGATCGAACAGCGGCCCGAGCGATTCGATTTCGAGCCGCGCATGCGGCGCCGCCTCGCGAAAACGCGCGATCACGGTCGGCATGAAGAAATCGTTCAGATAGTCGGGCGCGGCGATACGGAATGTGCGGCGCGAGCGGCCCGCATCGAAATCGCCGTGCGGCGTCGCGACGAAATCGACATCGCGCAATATGCGTTGCGCCGTTGCGAGCAGCGACTCGCCGTATTCGGTCGGCACCATGCCCGACTTGCCGCGTACCAGAATCGGATCGCCGAGCGTTTCGCGCAGCTTGCGCAGCGCGGTGCTGATCGCGGGCTGGGTCTGGTTCAGACGCAAGGCGGTCTGCGTGACGCTGCGCTCGACCAGCAGCGTGCGCAGCACGCGCACGAGCCAGATATCGAGGGAGGCGGCGATGTCGTCCATGATTGGGGCGCGGCGGCGCGAGCGGAATGTAGCGCTCGTCGCGCGGCGCGCGCGTGGGGTGCGAAGGTATAACCTTAGGCCCGTTTGCGCGCGAACGGCATAGCGCGCGCGGTATGGCGGGGATCAGCGCTGTACTGTGCCCAGGTGCGAATTCAGGCATTCACGCGCGGATTCGCTGAAGCGCTCGCTCAGGCCGGCTTGTCCGCGAGGCCCCACGGCAGCGAACTGATCCGCTTCACTTCCCCCGATTCGAGCCAGTTCGGCGTGCGCGCGCAGTACAGCACCATCGGCAGCGCATCCTCGCCCCAGAACAGCTGATCGTTCAGACGGAAGGTCGGCACGCCATACACGCCGAGACTGATCGCATTGGCGGTGTTGCGCTGCAGTTGCGCTTTGACTTCTTCGCTTTTGATCAGCTCGGGGCCGTCCGGTTTGCCGACGCGCTCGCACAGCTCGGCAAACGCTTCGTCGCTCGACGGATCGCGCCCCTCGCGCCAGATGAAGCGGAAAATCTCGCGCACGAATTGCACGTCGCCGTTCGCAGCGGTCGCGAGCAGCAGCGGCTTCATCGAATCGAACGGATGTGCGGGCGGCATCTTGTAGCGGATGCCTAATTGCTCGGCGCGAAACAGCGCGTGCCGGTACATGAAGGTGCGCTTGGAGGGCACGCTGTACGCCGAGCGCTGACCCCAGTGGTGGTACAGCTCGTTGAGCACGACCGGCGTGAATCCGAAGTCGAAGCCGGGCCATTTGTCGTGCTGCTCGAGCAACAGGTAGGTGAACGGCGAGACGAAATCGTAAAACCACAGCGGCTGTTGGGCGTCGATGCCAACGGTCATAAATGTCTCCGGATTGCCTGTTCTGGAACTGCGCGGACGGTGCGTCCGCTATCTCGTCGAAATTGTAATGATCTTACGCGGTGCGGCCGGCGCTTGCACCGGTCGATATCCCCTGGTCGCGCGGGCTTGGTGGTGTTTCAGTACCTGCTTCATTACGTGTTTTTGTTGTCTGCGCTATTGCTCGCTGGGTTTGCATCCTTTGATGCGGTTTTAGTCCCGATTTAGCGGCCAGCTTCGTCCCTTCGCTTTATTGCCGCTTTATTCCCGTTTGGCGCCGGTTTCAGCGGCTTCGTTCGTCGTGGAGGCGGTATCTCCGCCGCTCTGGCGCTCGCCGGAGGCCGGCGCTTTTGCAGAAGTTGCTGGCGGGCTTTGCCGCGCCGCTGCATCGCCGGCCTCGCGACCGTCATCCGCTTCGGCCGCCTCGTTCGCCTCCTCCAGCGGGCTCAGCGCGTCGCGGCCTTCGGTGAGCCGCCGCCGCACGAAGCCGATGTGCTCGCGCAGCACATAGAACTGGTCCGCGTACGCGAGCGGCATCTTCATCCCGTTGACCGAATCCTCGATCGCGTCGAGCCGCTCGATCAGCGACGTGCGCTCGGCCGCCGAGTGCTCGCTGAGCGCGCTGCGCTCGATTGCGATCAGCGAGCCGTACCAGCGGTAGATGCGCGACTTGACGCGCCATGCATACAACCCCGGCACGACGCGCAGCGCCGGCACCAGCAGCACGATCAGCGGCACGATCACCACCAGCATCCGGTCGGCGAGACTTGCGATCCAGAACGGCAGCGTGCGGTACAGGAAGCTCTTGCCGGACTTGTAGTAACGCGCGGCGTCGTCGGAGAGCGGGAAGTCGTGCGCAATCGGCGCCGGAAATTCGCCGGCGCGCTGCATCACGGTCGCGCCGCCGTGCACCTCGCGCGCGGCTTCGATCAGCAGATCCGACAGCGCCGGGTGCAGCGAATTGCGCGCGACCAGCTCGGCGGTCGGCGCGACGATGCTGATCGATTCCGCCGGCAGGTTCTTGCCGAGGTCCAGGGCACCCATTGGCACCTTCAGCGCGGTCAGGTACGGAAAGCGCCGCGTATAGGCTTCGGCCTGCGTGAAATCGTAGAAGCGGATGTTCTGCGTGCGGTACAGCTTGCCCATCACCGCCGGCTGCGCCGAGTCGCCGGCGAGGAAGGCCGCGTCGATCTTGCCGTCGATCAGCGCGCTGGCCGCCTCTTCGCCCGACAGCGGCAACAGTTTGGTCGGGCCGCCCGGCACGATGCCATTGGCCTTCAGCAGCGCGAGCGCCAGTTCGCGCGTGCCGCTGCCCTCGGCGCCGATCGCGAGCCGCTGGCCCTTGAATTCGGACAGCCATTGAACCGGCGAGCCGTGATAGAAGACCGCGAGCGGCACGTAGGCGACGCTGCCGAGCGACATCAGGCCTTTGTCTTTCGCCACCGTGCCGGGCGCGATGCCGCTCTGCACGAAGCCGACATCGACGTTCGATTTCGAGTCGGACAGCCGGCTGAGATTGTCCTGCGAGCCTTGCGAGGCCAGCACGTTCACCGTAATGCGATTGCGCGCGAGGATCGTCTTGTACTTCTGCGCGGCGTTCCAGAAGGTGCTGCCCTCGGGGCCGGCGCTGATCGTCAGCGTGTTCGGCGGCGCGGGCTGGATCAGCCGCACGGCGGCCCAGATCGCGACGATGCCGAGCAGCACGAGCGGACCGAACGACACTGCCAGGTCGCGCCACGAGATCGCGACAAAGCGGGCGACGAGACGGGGAGGGCGGGAGCGGCCGGTAGCTGGCTTCATCGGATCATCTGATGGCGGCGGTCGAGTTGGTTCGAATGCGCCGGAAAGCGCGCGAGTGGACGGCTGGGCGTGTGATGGCGCGCCCGGGGTGGTGCAACGCGCTGCCGCGTATCGATGTGAACGGTCGGTCTTTGGCACGGCAGCGCATGTCGCGCCGATGGTACCTGAGATTCATACGTCGGCGAAACGCCCGGCATGCCGCTTCGCCGACAAACCCGTAACAAATGGTGAGCGCGATCGGAGCGGCGCTTGCGGCCGGCATGCTGCAATCGCTGCCGGCGCGCCACGCCGGTCTCTAAACCCTTTGCGCTTCTGTCGCGGCTAGATTAAATTGTGCATCGCTACCGCGAACCAACGTTTGCGCGGCGCGATCCGGCACGACAGACAAGAACCGGAGGCGTCGGCGAATTTCGCGGTCTGCTGGTTGCCGTGCCGCTCCGCGGTGCCGCCTTCAACAGGCGCATGACGGACAGTGAATCGCAGCCGGCTTCTGTCGCCTCTCGCATCCCGTGTCATAGCCGTAGCCGGTCATCGCTGCCGCGCGCGTTTGCGCCAGCGTGGCCGCATGTAGTCGTAACGAAACCGCTTGTATATGCGGTCCAATGTGAAACCAAGGAGAAGAGAGCTATGAAGACGGTCGGTATTCTGAAAACGCTGGGCTCGGTGGTGGCGATGGTGGTGGCGTGCAACGTGTACGCGCAGGCAAGCGGTCCGGCAACGGATTCGACGTCGACCGCAGCCAGCGTCAAGGCCGGCAAGCGCGCGAACAATCAACTCGGCCGCAAGGTGCGCGCCGCGCTCACCAAGACGCAAGGTCTCGACGTGTCGAACATCGCCGTGCGCGCGCGTGCCGGCGCCGTGACGCTGACGGGCTCCGTGCCGAATCAGGACCAGATCGAAGCCGCCGGCACGGCCGCCAAGGGCGTCGCGGGCGTGACGTCGGTCAGCAACAAGCTCACCGTCGTGCAGCAGTAAGCAGCATATTGGTCGCGCGGCGCCGCAAGCGCCGTGCGGCAGCAGCGCGGCCCGTGTGGAGCGGGTTGCGCATGGCGGTAAAGGGGCTCCGGCATATCGCCGGAGCTTTTTTTTCGTCGCTGGGTTGTGGTGTCGTGTGCGGGTGCGGTTGGCCGGCTTCAGGCGCGAAATTTTTCCATTCTTTCGTCGCGGGACCTGCATGTCCGCCGCAAAAAATGCCGGCTGCCGCGCGGGCCACACCGTGTACTGATGCCGTCCGCATGGGTTGGTGCGCTGCGACACATTGCCGACGCGCTGGGAGGCGTACTGTAAAGGCAGGCAATGGGAGCAAGCGCCATGGAAACCACACTTTTCCGCTATATCGACCTGCCGATCGGCGACCGGGCGGCCTTTGAACTGGTGTGCGCGCGGCACGGTTTTACGCCGATCCATTTCGATATCAGCGCCAGCATGACGTCGGGAGAGCCCGAGCACGAACGCCTGGTCACGGTGCGCCGGGGCGGCTGGGCGCAGTCGTATCGTGACGGCCACGGACAGTGGATCCGGCAGTTCGAAGCGGATCTGACCTGCCGGTTCTTCAAATAGATCGCGTGAGGGCGGCGCGCATCAGCGCCGCTCGATGAGCCGCGCTCAGGCCAGCACCAGCCGCACGCCGACCAGCGTCAGCGTCGCGGCGAGCAGGTTGCGCAGCAGCGCGTCCGGCGCGCGCGACGACAGGTAGCTGCCGATCGCGATCCCCGGCAGCGATCCCACCAGCAGCGACAGCAGCATCGACCAGTCGACCGAGCCGAGCAGCCAATGCCCGGCCCCGGCCAGCAGCGTCAGCGGCACCGCATGCGCGATGTCGGAGCCGACGATGCGCGTAGTCGGCAGCAGCGGATACAGCAGCAGCAACACCGTCACGCCGATCGCGCCCGCGCCCACCGACGTCAGCGACACCAGCACGCCGAGGATTGCACCGGTGAGCATCGTCAGCACAAGCGTGCGTCCCTGGCTCGGCGCGCGCAGCTTGCGGGCGCCGAGCGCCGCGAGTTGCGGACGGAACACCAGTGCGATCGCGGTGATCAGCAGCGCCGCGCCGAGCACGACCTGGATCAGCCGGCCGGTGCCCGGCGTGTCCATCCCATAGCGGTGCAGCAGGATCAGCGTGATCGTCGCCGCGGGCACGCTGCCGGCCGCGAGGCGCAGCGTGATCTGCCAGTCCACCGAACCCTTCAGCCCATGCACGAGCGTGCCGGTCGCCTTGGTGGCGGCCGCGTACAGCAGATCGGTGCCGACCGCGGTGGCCGGATGAACGTTGAACAGCAGGACGAGGATCGGCGTCATCAGCGAGCCGCCGCCGACGCCCGTCAGCCCGACCAGAAAGCCGACGAACAGGCCGGAGAAGGAGTACAGCAGATCGATGTGGGGTAGAGCCATTGAACGGACAGCTGACGGATCGGAGGTGAATGGGTTGGCCGGCGCGCGCAGGCCAGGGCGACGCGCGGCGGGGCGTGAAGAAAACAGAGCCGCCGCCGGCCGATAAATGGCCGCCGCGCGGACGCTGTACGGCGCCCGCGCGAACGTCGTATGGACGCCCGGCGAGCGCCGCGGGCCATGCCGCAGCCGTGGATTGCACGGCTTGGCGCGGTCGCCGCCCGAACGGCGAAAGGCGCTATTGTCGCAAAACTGCCGCTGCTGCGTGCGCGACGCGCTCGGCGCGCGTGCGCGGGACAGGGCGAGGGGGCGACGGTGAGGAGGGTGAGGCAGCGCGCGAAGGCACGCGCGGCGCGCTTTTCGGTTCGCGCTTCGCGGCTCGCGAATTACGTTAAGGCGCCGCGCTCACAGCGCGCGCCGGATCTCGACGACACCGAACGCCGCGAGCGTCAGACCGACCACGCGGTCGATCGCGAGCCGCAGCTTGCTGCCGATCGCATGACGCGCGAGCGACACCACGGTCACGAGCAGACACCACCACGCGATCGAGCCGGCGAACACGCCGCCGACCGTGGTCAGCGCGATGGCCGGCGAGAACGCGCCGCGCGGCGCGAGCGTCGTGAACAGCGCGGCGAACATGATGACGGTTTGCGGGTTGGTCAGCGTCAGCAGCAACGCGCTCGCATATGCGCGCAGCGCGCCGGCACTGCCGACCTGGGCGAGCTTGCCGTTGCCGTCGGCGCTCTCGGCGGGCGGCTTCTGCAGCAGCGTGCGCACGCCCAGATACAGCAGGAACAGGCCCGCGAGCAGATGCAGCGGACGGTCGTACGCCAGCATGAACTGCGAAATCCCGACGAGGCCGAGCGCCGCGATCAGCCCATAGGCCGCGTCGCCGCTTGCGATACCGAAGCCGATCGCGAGCCCGGCGCGCGGACCGCCGGTCAGCGTGCGGCGGATGCACAGCATGCCCATCGGACCGACTGGCGCGGCGATCGCAAGGCCGACGCCGGCGGCGGTGAAAAAGAGACTGGTGGTCGACATGGAGTATTCCCGAACGGTTGGTCTGCCTGGTCTGGCTATGCTGGCGAAGCCGCCAGCATAGCCAGACAGAAAATCGCGGGCAAGGGTAATGCGTGACCGGCATGAGTAAAAAGACGCTTGCCGGCAATACCGAACTTCGTCGGCATTGCTCCGGTATCCATCGGCTGATGCACGGCTTCTTCGGTGTCGCGAATAACGCGCGCGGCGTTTATCATGCGCGCGGTATCTACGGACAGCGTATTTTTCGATCCCGCCATCGGGATGGCCCGCAATCTCGACATCCCCGCGCTGACAGCGATAACGCAATACCCATCAGCGTATCGATTCATAGCGAGGTAGCGATCGACATGTTAGTCGTGTATTTGATCGATATAAGAAAGAACAGGAGAAATGCATGCGATGGATTGCGCAGGGTATCGGTGGAGCTGCGCTGCTTTTAGCCGCCGGCGTTGCCGCGGCGGCGGATTCGAGCGTCACGTTGTACGGCGTCGCCGATAGCTTTATCCAGTACCTCGATAACGGTGGCGCGCATTCGGCTTCTGTGCGAAGCGGCGGGGCGACGGGATCGCTATTCGGATTGACGGGCACCGAAGATCTCGGTGGCGGGCTGAACGCGAAGTTCGATCTCGAAGGCGAGTTCAATATCAACAACGGCTCGCTTTACGCCAATACGACCGCGCTCTTTTATCGCCAGGCATGGATGGGCCTCATCGATGCAAAGCTCGGCTCACTGACCTTCGGACGCCAGTACGAACCGAGTTTCGTGATTGCCTATCCGGCCGATCCGTTTCGCCTGAATGAAAATCTTTCGTTGGCCTCCGCGAATGTTCTCGCGGTCGATCGCAATACGTTGTCGACGCAGTCCGATTCCGGCCGGGCCAACAACGCGATCCTCTATCAATCGCCCGATCTGCGCGGCGTGCGGCTCTACGGCATGTACTCATTCTCGGGCACGGTGACCCAGCCGGTGCCGATGACCAACGGCAATGCGTTGGCTCTCGCGGCAAGCTATCGGGGCTACGGTCTTTATGCGGGGCTTGCCTATACCAACCAGCAGTCGGGTCAGGCCACGATCGCAGGTCTGCGAGGACCGCTGGACCTGCTCGCCACCGAGCATTTCGTCGCCGCGCTGGCGTACCAGATCGGCATCACGAATCTGCAATTCATCTACACGTATGTGCGCGCCGACGATGCTCCCGCGAAGTCGCTGGCTGCACTGGTCGGCACCGCGCATTCGTACGGGATGGTCCAACTGGGCGCGACGATCCAGGTGACACCGGCCGACGCGATCATGCTCGCCGCGTCGCAGCGCGACGTGCGCGGCGCACACGACAATGCAGTGGGATTCGAAGTCGGTGCCGAGCATGCGTTGTCGCGGCGCACGAGTCTCTACATGCGTGCCGGCTATATCAAGAACAATGGCGACTCGGTGGTCAGTTGGCCCGGTATCGTCGTCAGCGAGTTCGCGACGAAGCAGGTTCTCGCCGCGGTGGGGATGACGTATCGGTTCTGATGAGCGTGAGGCGAGATCTCGCCGGTTGTCGGACAGTTCCCGGTGCGTTGCACGGACGAAGCCTGGCACACCTCAGGCACGATGACACAAGATGTTTGGGCTATCATCGCGGTCGCGTTTCAAACGACGGCTGTCGTCCTCTCCGTATTTTCCGACCCGGACGCGTAAGCCATCGCATCTTGAGGTCCGATATGGGTAGCGGGTTTTTTTCAACAGGGATAGCCGGTCCGATTCTGGGTGCCGTTGGGTTTTCCACTGTGCCGTCACGTTCTTTTCTCTACAGGGAAAAGAGCAATGGATAACGAACCAGCGCGTCTCTTCACCACGACGCCCGCCCGCTACGTCGGGGCGATTTGCTGCGTGATCATCTCCTACGCTTGCGCCGCATGGCTGTCGCGGCACTTCGAATCGGCCGCCGCGTCGATGTTTCTGATTGCCATTGCGCTGAGTGCATGGCTCGGCGGTCTGGGTCCGGGTCTGTCGGCCGTCGCGCTGTCGCTTCTCGCGTTCGACTACAGCTTCGTGTCGCCACTGCACTCGCTGCACGTGGCTCGGATCGAACTGCCGCGCATGCTGATGTTTTCGTTCACGGCCACGTCGATCGGTGGCCTCGGTGCATTGCAGAACCGCACCGCGCGTTCGCTTCGCGATGCACACCGTCGCCTCGCGCAGACGGTTGCGATGCTGACCAGCACGAACCAGGCGCTGCAGGCAGAGAACGTGCAACACCTGCGGGTTGCCGAACAGTTGCGGCTTAGCAAGGCGTTTCTCGCGGAGGGCCAGAAGATCAGTCAGACCGGCTGCTGGCGCTGGAACATCGGATTACGCACGCTCGTGTGGTCGGACGAGCACTATCGGATCTTCGGCTACCCGGTTGCCGCCACGCCTCCCGACATGGACGCAATCGGGGAGCGCATTCATCCGCAGGACCGGGACGACATGCGCAAGATGCTGGAACGGGCGATCGAAACCAACAGCGCATTCGAACACGAGTATCGGATCGTCCTTGCCGACGGCTCGATCCGCCATGTGCTCGGCACTGGCCGCCCGCTGTCGTACGAAGACGGACGCATTAGCGAATACATCGGCACGACGGTCGACGTTACCGCCCGCAAAAGAACCGAAGATCTGCTGCGCAAGAGCGAGAAAGCGTTTCGAACCCTGGCTGAGAACCTGCCGGACAGTGTGGTTCGATACAACCTCGAGTGCGAACGGATTTACGTGAATCCGGCCTTCGAACGCAACTTCGGTATTTCCGCGTCGCAAGCGCTGAACGTCCGGCTCGAGATCGCCTGGGCGTCCGACAATTCCGTCGACGAGTTCAAGCAGATCGTCCGGCGCGTGTTGAAGACCGGGACACCGGGCGAGGCATTCGGGGCCTGGTCGTTGCCCGGCGGCGAGAGCAAATACTACGCTGTGCGCATCACGGCGGAACGCGACGGCAACGGCGAGATCGTCAGCGCGCTGGCCATCAGCCGCGACATCTCGGAGGCGAGAAAAGCCAACATGCGCGTCGAGGAGTCGCGCCGCCTGATCCGGCAACTGGCGGGCCGCAGCGAAGCGGCGCGTGAGGAAGAGCGCAAGCATATGGCGCGGGAACTGCACGACGGCCTTGCGCAAGCGCTTCTCGCGCTGAAGTTGCAAGTGAACGTACTGGGCCTTGAATTCGGCGCAAATATCCCGGCGCTCAAGGCCCGCGCGGACGCGATCGTTTCTCATGTCGACTGCGCGATCAGGGTGGTACGCAACGCGATCACCAGCCTGCGGCCGGTCGCGCTCGACCTTGGCGTGCTGTCGGCGCTCGAGTGGCTGGTGGACGAATTCGTCGCCGACACGGGTATCCGGTGCCGGTTCTGGACCGATCTGTCGACCATCGCGCTGCGTGAAGCCGACACGACCGCGCTGTTCCGCATCGCGCAGGAGGCCTTGCGCAACATCGTCCGGCACTCGGGCGCGACGCACGCGAACGTGCTGCTCAAGCGCGAGAACGACGGCTGCATGCTCGAAATCAACGACAACGGCGTGGGCTTCGACGCGACGAAAACGAAGCCCCAGTCGTTCGGCCTCGTGGGCATCCGCGAGCGTGTGTTGATGTTTGCCGGCACGTTCGAGCTGTTCACGTCGCCCGGTACGGGAACGACCGTCCGCATTCGCATTCCCGCAACCGTATCGTCCGAGACATCATGATCCGCATTCTTATCGCGGATGATCACGCGATCATGCGTGAAGGCCTCAAACAGCTATTCGCACTGGAGCCGGGTATCGAAGTCGTCGCGGAAGCGGCGAATGGCGCCGACGTGCTCGCCGCGCTGCGCGAAACGCCGATCGATCTGCTGCTGCTCGACATGTCCATGTCGGGTATCAGCGGTGTCGATCTGATCGCGCATAGCAGAGCCCACCGGCCGGCTTTGCCGATCCTCGTGCTGAGCATGCACAGTGAAATCCATTTCGTGCGCTATACGCTGAAGGCCGGCGCGGCCGGCTATCTGACCAAGGACAATGATCCGCAAACGTTGCTTGCCGCGATCCGCAGGGTCGCGGCAGGTGGCCGCTTCATCGACCCGCTGCTCGCCGAGCACATGGTCTTCGATGCCGTCGAACCGCGCGAGGGCCTGCCTCACGAGCGCCTGTCCGCGCGCGAGTTCGCGATCTTCCGGCTGCTTGCGCGCGGGCGCAGCGTCAACGAGATCGCCGCCGAGTTCGCGATCAGCAATAAAACGGTCAGCACGCACAAGGCCCGGCTGATGGACAAGTTGAACTGCCGCAACAATGCGCAGCTCGTGCGCTACGCGGTGTCGCACCGACTGATCGATTGATCCTTCCGGGCATTCTTGACGACGGGCGATCGGATCGGCGGGGTCGGCATCGGTGGACACCGGTGTCAGGAATGCCCTACATCAGAATCGGCGCCGGCTGATTTTCAGTTGCTCGCTCTACATGGATAGTCGTGTGTTCGCGATCGGCCGGGCCCGGTCATGGTCGATCGCCGCAGTGGAACAGATGACTTGCATCCAGAAGAAAAAAAGGGCGGTGATTGGCGTGACGATTATCAAGAATATGGCCTTGACTCTGGCAGCCGCGCTACTGGCGTTGCTCTTTGTCACCGGCTACGGTTTCCGGCAATTGACCCGCGCCGAAGCACGCTACGCGTACGTCGAATCCAATACGATCCCCGCGCTGATCGATCTCGCCGAAGCGACCTCGCAGATGTCCGAACTGCGTGCCGCCACGCTGTCGCGCGTGATGACCTCGAATCCACAAATGCGTGAGCAGAGAGATGCACGCATCGCCGACGCGCATCGGCACCTTGATGAAATCCTCGCCCGTTATGCGCGCGATCATGTTCTCGACGACAGGGACCGCACGCTGCTGGCAGCCGACAACGCGAATCTCACCGAATACCGCCGGGTCCAGGCGGCGTTCATCGAACAGGCGTCCGGCGCGCTCGACGAAAGTCAACGAGAGGCCGCGCTGCAGCCGCTGACGCCCGCGACCGCGGCGGTCACTAAAGGCCTGAAGGATCAGACCGACTACAACATCGCGCAGGCGCTCGCGCTCGGCGCGCAGGGCGAGCGTGCCGCCACCGCGTCGCTATGGACGCTCACGCTGACCGCCGCGGCCGTGTTCGTCCTGACCGGCGTGCTCGCGTTCCGTCTGTTCGAACGGGTCCGCCGGGGCTTGAGCAGCTTGCAGCAGACGCTGGATGCGGTCAGCCATTCGCTCGATCTGTCGCTGCGCGCACCGGTGACTCGCCGCGACGAGATCGGCCGCACTGCGGAGGCATTCAATCAGCTGGTCGGACGGGTGAACGCGGTGCTGCACACGGTGCGTCAATCGAGCGATTCGGTGCAGGTCGCGGCGACGCAGATCGCCGCGGGCAATGCCGATCTTTCGGCGCGCACCGAAGAGCAGGCGGCATCGCTCGAAGAGACGGCCTCGAGCATGGAGCAGCTGACGAGCGCGGTTCAGCGCAACGCGGATAGCGCGAAGCAGGTGAGCACGCTGACGGGCGACGCGGCGCGGCTCGCGCACAACGGACATGAAGTGGTCGTGCGGGTGGTCGACACAATGAACGAAATCGATCAGAGTTCCGGCCGCATTGCGCAGATCACCGGCATCATCGAAGGTATTGCGTTTCAGACCAACATCCTCGCGCTGAACGCGGCGGTGGAAGCCGCGCGCGCCGGCGAGCAGGGACGCGGCTTTGCCGTCGTGGCCGGCGAAGTCCGCAGCCTCGCGCAAAAGGCATCGAGCGCGGCCAAGGAGATCAAGGACCTGATTTCCCAGTCGGTGCAGAAGATTCACGCGGGCTCGTCTCTCGCCACCGAAGCGGGCGATGCGATTTCGCACGTCACGGCCGCGGTCGGTCGGGTCGCCGGCGTAATCGACGAAATCGCGCTCGCATCCGAAGAACAGAGCCGCGGCATCGAGCAGATCAACCGGGCCATCATTCAGATGGACGAGGTCACGCAGCGCAATGCCGCACTGGTAGAAGAGGCTGCCGCCGCCGCGCGTTCGCTCGAGGATCAGGGCACCGAGCTCGATACGGCAGTGCGGGCGTTCCAGCTCGACGCGCAGGCCTCGATATAAGCGCTCCCGGCTTCGCTAGGGATCCCGATGAATCTCGTCGTTACGCGCGAGCCGGCCCGATACGTTCGCGAGCAATAGCGCGAACACCACCACGCCGATCGTCACGAACAGGAGCGCGCCGATCATCGCGGCTAATATCAGCACGGTCCAGACGAGGCCATTCATCTCTATGCGACTCCAGCATGTCGTAACGCATGCTAGTCCTCGCGGCGGCGATTTTATGTACGTTGCCCGCCGTAGTTCTGTCCGCGTGCGTCGAACTCTCCGCACATTGCGCCACCGCATGGCGCAATGTGCGGGGTGATGCCTGTGTATCGCGATGGCTTTCGCGAACCTGCCGGTGCCACACGCATATATTGATGCAATCGCCGGTATGCCGGCCGACCAGGCGATAACGGCCCACATTCGTCTTTCATCGCAGCTGTTGCGGAAATGGCATAGCACGGATACGCCACGCGCTGGCGGAATCGAACCGGGTCGCCTCAGACACAATCCGCCAGTGGTCCATCTATTGCGGTGCCGTCAGAGCTTTCAATTATTAATGTTTCAGAATTGAAACATTAATCGTCGTTTTAATTTGCAAATATAAAATAACAATCAACGAATTAATCCTTTGGATCCGTAAAGCGTTTATATTGGATCAATGGATAGATGATTGCGTGCCGTGATTCATTCCGGCGGCGAAACTGGCCGCACCGGCGTTGGCGGCTAGCGGCAGGGCAGCAATGACGGGCTGACTCAGCAAGGCCCATCTCACGCAAGAATCCACTTTAAACACGCACATTCACGCACGGATCCACGGGGCACATTGCGAGTGGCCCGCAGTGTGCGCTGCCGTACCTACCCATTTTTTAAGCTGCATTAACATTCGCCGGAATGCACATTCAATGATGTGCCGAATTGGCTATTTAATCGATTGATAGGGCAGTTGTTCCGGCATTGGTCCGAATTTCACTGCGAGGTCATGTAGGCATCGCGCCAATATGTCTGCACTTTCGGTCATGGCGGCTAAATGCTGGATATGCGCTGGCTATGATGCACTGCACAGAGTGCGCGCCCCCTGTGGCCGTAAAAGGTGAAGGTAGTCCGTTTCTTCGAGAGGATGACTATGACCTGCGCGAGTCTCGAATCCGCCATGCTGCGCTGGGTGCATGCGCCGAACAAGGGCGTGCGCCGCATCGCGATCCTGATGTTCAACGACTGCTCGCTGCAGGGCGCGGGTGTGATCGCCGAAGTCTTCCAGGCGGCCAATGAACTGACCACCGCGAGTTCGGGTGCATGGCTGTACGACGTGTCTTTCCTTTCCGCCGACGGCGGCATGATCACGTCGTCGTCCGGTTTGCGCGTGTGGACCGACGGGCTCGACGCGCGTCATTACGGCGGCTTCGATGCGCTGTATGTCGCGGGCGGCAGAGGAGCGGCAGCGGCCGCGAACGATGAGCGGCTGATCGCATGGCTGCGCCGCGTGCGCCGTAACACCGCGATGATCCGGCCGGTCGGCGAAGGCCGCGCGTTGCTCGATGCCGCCTATGTGCCGGGCGGCGCGCCAGGCAGCGAGGTGCGGCCGTTCGCCGGTGCTGTGAATGGCGATGACCACGCGAATGGGATGAACGGCACGAATGGTGCGAATGGTGCAAATGGCACCGGCGGCACCGGCACCGTGCACGGTGCGAACGGCACAAGCGGTATGAACGGCGCAAACGGCGCAAACGGCGCAGCTGCGCTGAACGGCGCGCCTGCATCCGAGCACGGCGTGGTCGAGGTAAGCGACCGGCTCGAATCGATGCGCAGCGCGCTCGCGATGATCAAGCGCGATCTGGGCAACGCAACCGCGCGCATGGCAGCCGAGAGGCTGCTGTCCGATTCGTGCACGAACCTCGCGTCGCTGCTCGGCGAAGACGGCGGCATGAGCCCCGGCGACAAGGTGCGCGCGGCCGCGCGCTGGCTGCAGGAAAACTGCCAGCAGCCGATTTCGATTGCCGACGCCGCGCAGGTCGCGGCGATGAGCGAGCGCAACTTTCTGCGCCGCTTCAAGATGGAAATGGGCATTACGCCATCGAGTTTTCTGCTGCACGAGCGTCTCGCGGTCACGTGCAGCCTGTTGACCGAATCCGAATTGCCGGTCGACAAGATTGCCCGCCGCACCGGCATGGGCAACGGCGACCGCCTTGCGAAAGTGTTCCGCAAGCGCATGAGGATTTCCCCCACCGAATTCAGGATTCAAAGCCGCCGGATGACCGGCGGCTAGCGACGACGGGATCAACCCGGCGGCGCGCGATCGCCGCCGCGCCGGGACCGTTTTCTAATTCGAGAAAGATAAGGACGCGCCAATGTTGACGCACGGATCTGTGAACGCCGCAAATATCGACCCGAGCGGAGCGAGCGCTGGGGCGGCGGGTGCCGCTTGCACGCGCATCGTTCCGGTGATTCTCGCGGGCGGTTCGGGCACGCGCCTGTGGCCCGTATCGCGCGAGAATTTTCCGAAGCAGCTGATCGACGTGGTCGGTTCCGACTCGCTGCTGCAAGCGACCGCGCGGCGGCTCGACGGCTTTCCTTCCGGCTGGAGCGTAGATGCGTCGCCGATCGTCGTCTGCGGCGATGAACATCGCTTCGTGATTGCCGAACAGCTTCATGAAAACGGCGTCGATGCGCGTCTGATCGTCGAACCGGCGCGGCGCGATACCGCCCCCGCGCTGACGCTTGCGGCTTCGCTCGCGCGTGCCGATGCAGCCGGCGGCGACGCGGTGCTGATCGTGATGCCCGCCGATCACGCGATCGCCGACGTGCCCGCTTTGCAGCGCGCGCTTGCCTGCGCGGCGCGCCATGCGCAAGCCGGCGCGATCGCAACGCTCGGCGTGCCGCCGACGCGGCCCGATACCGGCTTCGGCTATATCCGCATCGGCGCGGCGCTGCCCGACGGCGGTCATGCGATCGATGGCTTCGTCGAGAAGCCTGCCGCGGAAATCGCCGCGCAATACGTAGCGGCCGGCACGTACTGGTGGAACAGCGGCATCTTCATCGTGCGCGCGAGTGTGTGGCTCGATACGCTCGCGCGCTTGCGTCCCGACATGCGCGCACCGTGCGAAAGCGCGTTTGCCGGCGGCAGCAAGGACGGCGCGGTATTTCGTCCGGCAACCGAAGCGTTTGTCCAGGTGCCCGCCGATTCGATCGACTACGCGGTGATGGAGCGTCTGACCGACTCACCGGCCGGCGCTGCGCAACGCGATGGCGCGAGCACTGACGGCCAGACGAGCGGCGAGGCGGGCGGCGGGGTGAATGGTATTCCGCCCGGCGTCGTGGTGCCGCTCGAAGCCGGCTGGTCCGACCTCGGCTCGTGGGATGCCGTCTGGGCCGCGATGGAAAAAGACTCGAGCGGCAACGCTGGACGCGGGCGCGTGACCTTCGAAGGCGCGGTGTCGTGCTACGCGCATTCGGAAGGGCGGCTCGTCGCCTGTGTCGGCACCGCGAACGTGGTCGTCGTGGAAACCGCCGACGCGGTGCTGGTGGTCGACCGCTCGCACGTGCAGGACGTCAAGGGGCTCGTGTCACGCATCAAGGCGCAGAACGCGCCCGAGGCCGACGCGCATCGCAAGGTACGGCGCCCGTGGGGCTTCTACGATTCGATCGATCACGGCGAGCGCTTCCAGGTCAAGCGTATCGTCGTCACGCCGGGCGCGAAGCTGTCGCTGCAACTGCATCATCACCGCGCCGAGCACTGGGTCGTGGTGCGCGGCACTGCGCTCGTCACGCGCGGCGAAGAACAGTTTCTGCTGAGCGAAAACGAATCGACGTTTATCCCGCTCGGCACGCGTCACCGGCTCGAAAACCCGGGCAAGGTGCCGCTCGAAATCATCGAAGTCCAGTCCGGCACGTATCTCGGTGAGGACGACATCGTGAGGTTCAACGACAACTACGGCCGCTGCCCGTAAGCGGCACTTCCACGCCTTTATTTGCGAACAGGAACCGCGGGAAAGAGGTAAGCAAAATGCGCAAGTTTCAGGATCTGCTCGCGCGGATTTTCGATGTGCTACTGGTGCTGCTAGGCGCGACTGTCGCGTCGCAGATCCGCTTCGACTATCTGGGCCAGTCCGGTTTTTACTGGGTGCTGGTGATGTTTTCGGCCGCGTTCGCGCTGGCCATCTTTCCCGCGTTCGGCGTGTACGAATCGTGGCGCGGCCGCTCGAAACTCGCGCTCGCCGGGCAGGTGTCGCTCGCATGGCTGATCGTGCAGGCCTGCGCGCTGGTGCTGATGTACTCGCTGCATCGCAGTGATTTCGTGTCGCGCCTGTGGTTCTCGTACTGGACCGCGGTGACGGGCGGCATGTTGATCGCGTACCGGCTGATTACCCATGCGGTGCTCGCTCGCGCGCGCGGTGCCGGCATGAACCTGCATCAGGTCGCGATCGTCGGCAGCGGCTCGCAGTGCGACGCGATCATTCGCCGTATCGAAGCGACGCCGACCGCCGGCTTTCGCGCGACTGCCGTGTACAACACGAAGTCCGAGCTGTCCGGCGTCGCGGATCCGCGCGTGCCGGTGTTCGACAGTGTCGACGCATTCGCCGAATACATCCGCACTAATGATGTGCACGAGCTGTGGCTGATGCTGTCGCTGTCGGAAGAGCCGCTGATCTGCTCGCTGATCGGCGAGTTCCGCGACGATCTCGTCAACATCCGCTTCATGCCGGACGTACGCAGCCATGCGCTCTTCGAAGGCAGCGGCGTGGTCGATCTGCTCGGCGTGCCGGCGATCAATCTGGTGGCGTCGCCGCTGTCGGCGAATGCGATGCTGAAAAAGGAAATCTTCGATCGCCTGTTTGCGGCAACCGCGCTGTGTGCACTCGCGCCGCTGCTGCTCGCGATCTCGATTGCGGTGAAGCTTTCTTCGCGCGGTCCGGTGCTGTTCAAACAGAAGCGCAAGGGCGCGGACGGTCGTGTGTTCACGATCTACAAGTTCCGCTCGATGCGCGTGCATACCGAAGCGAAGGGCACGTTGAGCCAGGCGACGCGCAACGACAAGCGCGTGACGAAAGTCGGCGCGTTCCTGCGTCGCACGAGTCTCGACGAGCTGCCGCAATTCTTCAACGTGTTGCGTGGCGACATGTCGGTCGTAGGACCGCGTCCCCATGCGCTCGAGCACGACGACCTCTATCAGAAAGTGGTCGCGGGCTATATCAATCGCTACCGGATCAAGCCGGGTATTACGGGTTGGGCGCAAATCAACGGCTTTCGTGGCGAGACCGACCGCATCGAGAAGATGGAGCGGCGCGTCGAACATGATCTGTATTACCTGGGTCACTGGTCGTTCGCACTCGACATGCGGATCATCGGCGCGACGATTGTCGCCGGACTGGTACATCGAAACGCTTACTAAGACATGTAGGTAAAAACGCCTCGGGGCGCTAGGAGGAAATATTATGAGCTCGCTTGGTTTTCGCACGGGAAGTCTCGTGGTTTTCGCTAGTGCGGCGCTGCTCTCCGGATGCGGAAGCGTGCCGGGACAACGAATGATCGTGCCGGCTTCGATTCAGGACACGGGTGGGGAATTCAGTACCGAAGCTGCGCAGCAGAAGCAGATTCAGATCACCGACATCAACCTCGCGCTGGTCAAGAAGCTGAAGGCCGACCAGGATGGCATGGCGCTGCCGCAGGACATCTCGGCGCTGTTCGGCAAGCCGGCCCCGTATCGGGTCGGCCCCGGCGACGTGCTGCAGATTGTCGTGTGGGATCACCCGGAACTCGCCGCCGCGCTCGGGCAGCCGACGCAGACCTCGCGTCCGTCGGATGCGATCCCGGGCTTCCTGATCGACGACAGCGGCAACGTGCAGTTTCCGTATGCCGGCAATCTGCACGTCGCGGGCCAGGACGTCGGCACGATTCAGCGCGAACTGCTGCGGCGTCTGAGCAAGGTCTATCAGAAGCCCGAAGTGACGGTGCGGGTCGCGTCGTTCCGCAACGCGCAGGTGATGATCGACGGCGAAGTGCGCACGCCCGGCAGCCAGTCGGTGACCGACGTGCCGATGTCGCTCACCAATGCGATCGGCCTGAGCGGCGGCTTCACGACGACCGCGGACCGCAGCCGCGTCGATCTGATCCGCAACAGCCAGACGTATGCGCTGAACTTTGACGAGCTGATCAAGCACGGCCACAATCCGGCGGATATCTATCTGCAGCCGGGCGATCTGGTGCGGGTGCCGGCGCGCGAGGACAGCGGCGTCTACGTGATGGGCGAAGTCAACAAGCCGGCCACGGTGCTGCCGTTGCGTAACGGCTCGTTGACGCTGTCGCAGGCGATCTCCGATGGCGGCAGCTTCGACTCGAACACGGCCGCGGCGCAGCAGCTGTTCGTGATCCGCGGCTCGACCAGCGACTCGCCGCAGATCTATCACCTCGACGCGACGTCGCCGGTGGCGATGCTGCTCGCGAACCAGTTCGAGCTGCAGCCGAAGGACATCGTGTACGTCGGCCAGGGTGGTCTGGTCCGCTTCAACCGTGTGTTGAACCTGCTGTTGCCGGCGATCAACGCGGCTGTGACGGGAGTCGTCGTTTCGAAGTGACGTCCGCGGTACACGTAACCTGATTTGCCAGGCCTTGTCGGGGTGAACAATATGGCGATTAACTATGACGACCGCTACGAAAGGCGCTATGACAACCGCTTTGACAACGGTTACGTGGATGTGTCGAGAGCGGGAGGGTTGCGTGTCGCGGACTATCTGCGCGCGATCGTGCGCGGCCGGCGCACGATCATCGCGATCACGTTGATCGCGCTTGCGCTCGGTGGCGCGTACGCGTTTCTCGCGCCGCCCGTGTATCGCGCGGATGTGCTGTTTCACGTCGAGGACAAGACGGCCAATGCGAGCAGGGCCGTCGGCGGCGCGTTGCCGGCCGCCGACGGGTCCGATTCGAAGCCGTCGACGGCCGCGCAGATCGAATTGCTGAAATCGCGGCTCGTCGTCGAGGAAGCGGTGCGCACGCTGCACCTCGACATCACGGCGACGCCGCGTTATCTGCCGGTCATCGGCGCGAGGCTCGCCAGTCTCGCGAACGGGCATTGGGGATTCAGGCTGCCGTCGTTCCTCAAGGTGCGGGGCTTCGCGTGGGGTGACGAGAGTATCGCGGTGTCGCGTTTCGATACCGCGAAGCAACTGTACGACGCAAAGTTCACGCTGGTGGCGGGCGCCAACAACACCTTCATGCTGCGCGATCCGAACGGCAACGCGATCCTGTCGGGCCGGGTCGGCGAGACGGTGCAAACCGATACCGCCGATGGCCCGATCGCGTTGCACGTCGACCGGCTGGTCGGCGCGCCCGGTTCGCGTTTCACGCTCGCGCGCGCGTCGACGCTCGGCACGGTCGATCATCTGCAGAACACGGTGGTCGTAGAGGAGACCGCGCCGCAATCCGGTGTGATCCGCGTGAGTCTCGAAGGCGGCGATGCCGGGTTGGTCGCGGCGGTCGTCAACAACATGGCGCAGCAGTTCGTGCGTCAGGACATCGCGAGCCAGTCGACCGAAACGCAGCACACGCTCGCGTTCCTCGAACAGCAACTGCCCGGTCTGCGCCAGCAACTCGACGACGCGGAGCAGCGCTACAGCAAGTTCCGTAACGAACACGGCACCGTCGACATCGGCGAGGAAAACCGGCTGATGCTGCAGCAGGCCGCCGACAACAAGGCGCGGCTGCTCGATCTGCAACAGCAACGCATGGTGCTGTTGCAGCGCTTCACCGCGAGCTATCCGTCGGTCGCCGCGCTCGATGCGCAGATCGCCGCGTTGCAAAACGCGCAGGCCACCTCGAAGCGCAGCGTGACGGTCGCGCCCGACATCGAGCAGACCGCGCAGCGGCTCAAGCAGGATCTGCAGGTCAAGACCGAGCAGTACAACAATCTGATGAATAACGTGCAGCAACTGCGCGTGACGCAGGCGGGGCAGGTGGGCGGCGTGCGGCTCGTCGACCTCGCCGAGCCGCCGGACGATCCGGTGCGGCCGCGGCGGATGCTCGCGGTCCTGATCGCGTTTGGCGGTGGTCTCGGGCTCGGCATCGTGCTGGTGTTGCTCAAGCGCGCGCTGTGCGGCGGCGTCGAGCGGCCCGACGACCTCGAAGCAATCCTCGGTGTGCCGGTGTTCGCGGCGGTGCCGCGCAGCCAGACGCAGTTGCGTCTGCAGAATAGCGTCGAGCATCGGCGGCGCGGGCAGCACGTGCTCGCGCATCAGGCGCCCGGCGATCTCGCGGTGGAGGGCGTGCGCAACCTGCGCACGTCGCTGCAGCTATCGCTCGATCATGCGACCAACAACGTCGTGATGATCACCGGCTCGCGGCCCGATGCCGGCAAGTCGTTTCTGTCGGTGAATCTGTCGGCGCTGGTCGCATCGGCGCAAAAACGGGTGCTGATCATCGACGGCGACATGCGACGCGGGGACGTGCATTCGCATTTCGGTATCTCCCATCAACCGGGTTTGTCTGATGTTTTGAATGGCGGCGATCCGTACGCGATGATCCAGCGCGACGTGCTGCCCGGTCTGGACGTGCTGGCCAAGGGTTCGCTGCCCACGCATCCGGCCGAGCTGCTGATGAGCAAACGCTTCGAAATGTTGCTTGACGAACTGAAGCCGCGGTACGACCTGGTTATTGTCGATACACCGCCGGTGTTGGCGGTGACCGACTCGACGCTGATCGGCAGATACGCAGGCACCACGCTGCTGGTGGTGCGGCACGGCCGCCAACCGCTGCATGAGATCGTCGAGACGGCGAAACGCTTGCGCAATGGTGGCGTGGCAATGCGCGGCGTACTGCTGACCGATGTGCCGCAAGAAGCTGCGTTTCTGGGTTCCGGATATCAGGGCGGCTATTACGGCTACGACAGCATTGCCGGTTGAACGCGCGGTTTCCGATGCAATGACGGACCGTGCGGCGGCTGTGTGCGCATCGAGTTCAGACGAAACCAGGGGTTCGTACAAGCATCGCGAAACATTAATCGGGAGAAGTTTCCATGAAACGCAAGGTTGCGCTGATCACCGGGATTACTGGACAGGACGGCTCATACCTGGCTGAGTTGCTGCTCGCCAAGGACTACATCGTACATGGCATCAAACGCAGGGTGTCGCTGTTCAATACGGATCGGATCGATCACCTGTACCGCGATCCGCACGAACCGGAACAACGGCTCTTTCTGCACCACGCCGATCTGACCGACTCGACCAGTCTGCTGCGCGTGATCCAGCGCGTCGAGCCGGACGAAATCTATAACCTCGCGGCGCAGAGCCATGTGGCGGTGTCGTTCGAGGAGCCGGAATACACGGCTAATGCCGACGGTCTCGGCACCTTGCGTCTGCTCGAAGCGATCCGGATTCTCGACATGCAGCAGAAGACGCGCTTTTACCAGGCGTCCACGTCGGAACTCTACGGGCTCGTGCAGCAGGTGCCGCAAAGCGAGAGCACGCCGTTCTATCCGCGCAGCCCGTATGCGGTCGCGAAGCTGTTCGCTTACTGGACCACGGTCAACTATCGCGAGGCCTATGGGTTCTTCGCGTGCAACGGGATTCTGTTCAATCACGAATCGCCGGTGCGCGGCGAGACCTTCGTCACGCGCAAGATTACGCGCGCGATCGCGCGCATCGCGGTGGGTACGCAGAAGATGCTGTATCTCGGCAATCTGTCGGCATTGCGCGACTGGGGCCACGCTCGCGATTACGTGGAAATGCAATGGATGATGCTGCAACAGGATCAGCCCGAAGACTTCGTGATCGCGACCGGCGAGCAATACAGCGTGCGTCAGTTCGTGCAGGATGCGGCTGCCGAGCTGGGCATCACGGTGCGCTTCGAGGGCACCGGCGTGGATGAAGTCGGCATCGTCGAAAAGGTCGAGGGGCGGGAGATCAGGGTGTCGCCCGGCGATGTGATCGTGCGGGTCGATCCGCGCTATTTCCGTCCGGCGGAAGTCGAAACGCTGCTCGGCGATCCGTCGAAGGCGCACGCGCGGCTGGGCTGGAAACCGACGACGACGTTCGATCAGCTGGTCAAGGAAATGGTGCGTTCGGACTATCAGATTGCACGTCGCGATGCGCTTGTTACGTTGGCGGGGTTTACTGCGCTGGAGCATCACGAGTAAGGGTGGCGGGTTAAGTCGCTGCGGCTTTGGAGAGTGGCGAGTCTCTGCGATGTGTTCGTGGCTCCTGGCTTTGCGGGTTTTTTGTTTTGCGGTTTTGTGATGGGCTAACTTGATGCGTGTCGTTTTGCGCGTCGTCTCGCGCCCGTAGCAGTAGCTTGCCGGCTACTGCTACGGGCGTGTGTTTTTTCGCGGGTGAAGTTGTGGCATTCGAGCCGCCGATGCGAAGCAGGCCGGGGGCTCGATTTGTGCATCAACGCGTATCGCGAGGAAGGATCGCTCGTTGCTGCAATTCGATCGCTCTGTTTTCAATCTGTCGGTATTTGCCGTGCGATGCGGTGCGATGCGGTGCCGTTGGCTTGGATATCGCGCTGGGGCGTTGATACGTGTGGCGCGTTGGCTTGTGTATTGCGCCTCGCGCTTGGTCATATCGCTAGCGGATGATCGGGTGGTGGCGGAGCAGGTGAGTTACTACCGTTGCAGCGAGCCGCGACTACGGCGCTTGGTTGTCGCGTGACGTATATCTTCGCGCTCCGCCGGACGCGTGCTGGCATCAGATTAGTGATGCGTGCTCACATAACGCATCGCGGGCAATGGGCCTGTCACGGAGTCCGCTTGCGGCTCGATTTGCAGTTCGGATTCGCGCATCGCGTTCGTTGCCAGACGCCGTGCCGCCTTGCTGCTGGAATCGATCTGTAGCGCGATGCCGGCGTCGCGCGACGTACAGGCAAGGTGCCCGATGGAGCCGCAGCTGCGCGCGAGGCTCAGCAGCGCATCGCGTTGCTGTTCTAGCGTATGTACCGTGGCGCGCAGACGGCGTGCCTCACGGTTGTCGGGCTGCGCGGCGATGGCCGCGGCGAGGTGCGCTTTCGCCGCCGACAAATTGTTCGCTTTCATACTGGCACGCGCCGCTCTCAGAGACTGCGCCGCTTCGGCGCGCTGTTTGTCTTCCGCGCTGATCGGCTGAGGGGCAGCAGCGCGTACAGGAGCCGGTGTTGCAGATGCGATGCGGTGTTGCGTGGGCAGCGTAGCGGCCTGTGGTGTAGTCGACGGCGCGATCGGTGCCGAGGCCGATGCTGTAGTTGGCGCAGGCCGGGCCGATGCGAGGTTTTGCGCGACGACGACGGGGCGTTGTTGTGTGGTGGCGCTTGATCGGCTATCGACGTGCAATTTTCCTCCCGCGCTGGTCGGCTGAGCGGCAGCAACGTGCGTGGAATCGGGCGCTGCCGACACGATGCGGCGTTGCTCAAGTGGCGCTGCAGCTGGTGCCGTGACAGGTGCAGGCGCGGCCGACGCAAACTTCTGCGCGGTGACGGCAGGCTGCTGTTGCGCGATGGCGTTCGGCCGCACATCGACGTGCGATTTTCCCCCTGCGCTGGTCGGCTGAGCGGCAGCGACGCGAGCGGAGTCAGGCAGTGCCGGCGCGACCTTGTGCTGCTCGGCAGGCAATGTAGCTGATGGTGTGGCCGGCGCAGGCCGCAGCGACGCAGCGTTCTGCGCGACGACGCTCGGCTGCTGCTGCGCAATGGCGCTTGGCTGTACATCGACGTGCGATTTTTCCCCTGCGCTAGTCGGCTGAGTGGCAGCAACGCGAGCGGAGTCAGTGAGTGCCGGCGTGACCTTGTGCTGCTCGGCAGGCGACGTAGCCGACGGTGTAGCCGGCGCAGCTCGGACCGAAGCAGCGTTCTGCGCGACGACAGTCGGCTGCTGCTGCGCGACGGCGCCAGGCCGTACATCGACGCGCGATTTCTCCTCCGCACTAGTCGGCTGAGCGGCAGCGGCGACGTGCGCGGAATCAGGCAGTGCCGGCGCGACCTTGTCCTGCTCGGCCGGCAACGCAGCCGGTGGTGTGGCCGGCACAGTCCGAACCGACGCAGCGTTCTGCGCGACGACGCCCGGCTGCTGCTGCGCGACAGCGCCAGGCCGTACATCGACATGCGATTTTTCCGCCGCGCCAGTTCCCCCCGCATCTGCAACCGCACCAGCCGGCTTGCCATTCTGCGCGGACACATCGCGCGCAGCCCCCGCCGACGCCGCCCTGCGCCAATCATCGCCGTGGATGCAGACCAGATACACAGCCGAACTCACCGCCAGCACCGACGCCGCCATCACGATGCGGCGGCGCGAACGCTTTTGGGTTTTCGCGGCCAACTCGGCTTCGTCGATCGAATCGTACGGATAGACCAGCGTGTCCGGCGACGGCTGCCAGAATCTGCGTTGCGTACCCGGCCGCGTGACATACAAACCCGGCATCTGGGCGGCTTGCGCAGCCGACCCGTCCAGCCCGAGCGAATGACACGCGATACACGGAGAGAAGCGGCCCTTGATAGGCGCGCCGCAGTTCTCGCAGCGGCGGGGCTCGGGCTGATTGACAGTCGGATAGTTGGACATGGCCGGTCGCTCTCGGGCGTTCTATGACGACGCCTCGGTCAAGGGAACAGATAACGGCAACGAGATTCGCAAGCGTGAACTACTGAACGACGTACCCGCGCGCCTGCATGCATGCGCCGTAGGCGGCCCAATAGCGCGTCATCGGCGGCTCGGGCGCGGGCAGCGGCGGCAGTTTGACGTCCGATGCCGCGCTCGCCTGCAACGATGCGCTCGCTGCATCCGATGCGCCGAGGGGCGCGCTCGCGCCGGCAGCCATCGTCGGCGAGGCTGCCGAAGCGCCCGCCGCGGCGGTGGCCGCGCCGCGCGAACCGTCGGCACCCGTCACCGCGCCGCTCGCCGGCTTCGCCGCCGACGCCCCAAGGGGGCCGGCCGCGATTGCCGCGAGCGCCTCGCTGGCGGCGTCCGGCATGCTCGCGGCATAGGGCAGCGGCGTGGCGGAGAACGAACTCGGCGGCAGCGGCGGCTTGGCCGGCGCGCCGGTCGACGAGCCTTTTGCCGCCGGCGCCGGGCGCGGCGGGATCTGCGGCTCGCGCACGATATTGACCTTGCTGACGCGGCTCGCTTCCGCGTAGCACAGCGCCGTGTCGACGCCGCGTTCGTAGGGGCTCTGACTGCGGATCGGGTAAGTGAGCGGTTGCCACGCGAACGCGGCACTGCTCGTTACCAGCAGCGTCAGTACGGTATATGTTCTAAATGCCATCGCAGTCACTCCCGCAGCGATGTTTCGCCGTTTGTTAGTGTTGTCCGCGTGGACTTTCGATGTATGTCTGTTTGTCCACATGCCGCGCGCCCGGTTCGAGCGTCGCGTCCGGTCCTTCGTCGAGCCGAAGCACTTCGCGGTGCACGGTGCTCGACGTCGCTGTCCGGCAATGCGTGGCCGGGCAGGCTATCGAATGCTGCTTTTACGAGCGTAGCACCGGGGACCGGCGATGCAACGCGCCGCATAACGGGCGAAAACGCCATCGTGCTGTCTATTGAGGACATCGCGTCGGCGCGGCGCGGGAGCGCGGGACAATTCACTGGGCGCAATGCCAGACCGTCAGGAGTCGAAGATGAAAAAGTTGCCGTATTGCCGCCGTCCGTTATGCATAGCAGTATTTTTGTCGCTGCCGTTGCTCGTCATGCCGCTGACCGGTCACGCGAGCGAGGAGAGCGCGAACCTGAAGATCGAAGCGGCCGGCGAGCGCGCAAGCTTCGCGCAGGCGTTTTGCGCGGTGCCGCCCGAGCGCATCGATGCGTACAAAGCTCAACTCAGACAAAGATTGACCGAAGCGACTCATTTCGATCAGCACTGGGATACCGGCTGGCGTCGCGGGCAAAGCAATGATCGGCAGATGAGCGCGCTGCGCGAGCGCGACCCGGCGGAGTTCGAGTCGCGCATCAAGGTCAATTGCGAGCGGTTGAAGTGGATGGCGCGCAATGCGTTGCGTGCGCCGGGGGAGAAGTGACGGGGCGCAAATCGATCCGCGCGATTAAAGCTTGAAGTCGTTGCTATGCCCAATGGATAGCGCACGCGAGTGTTGGCGCCGCTTCGATCGAAATCCCTTCTGCGGATCTACAGGACGCTTGCGGGATGCCGATAAAGAAGAGTCAGTTTCCGGTAGCTCATCGTTAAATTTCCTCGCGCGTAGAACAGCGCCGCTAACAGCAAACACGACAGAAGACGACATGACCGCGGAACAACTCAGTGAATGGATCGAACGGTCCAACGACATCAATTTTCGGTTGCTGCAGACTCAGGCGCGCTCATCGCTCGGTCTCGTTCCTTTTATAGGAGCGGGGGTATCGCGCGCCTATGGATTCAAAGACTGGAAAAGTATTCTGCGTGCCGCCGCGCCGCCCTACGCGATCGGGGCAGTCGATGCGGCGCTCAGCGCGAACGATTACGAAGGCGCCGCCGAACATCTGCTCGAAAAACTCGGCGCGGATGGATTTCAAAGCATGGTGACGGCGCTGTCGGGCGATCAGCAGCTCGCGGGGTTTGACGTTCTCACCGGACCGGCCACGTTGCTGCCGTTGATTGCGGAAGGTCTGGTCGTTACAACCAACTTCGATGGCGTGCTCGAGCGGGTGTTCGACGAAGCCGGCGCATCATTCGAGTCCGTGATTTCGGGACCTCGGCCTGATCTGACGATCGTGGCGCTGCAGGAAAACCGGCACGCGCTGATCAAGCTTCACGGCGATTGGCGGGACCGCGTCGGCAGGACCTTTGCGAAGTCGGACTACGACGCTAACTACGGCACGGCTCAACCGGGCAAAAAACGTGAGTTGCTGGATGGTCTTGAGCGGTTGTTGTTTTCCAGCAGGTCGATGTTATTTCTCGGCGCAAGTCTGAACGCGGATCGGACCGTGGAAATGCTGAAAGAGGTGCACAACGCCTACGCCGGCATTCGGCACTTCGCGATTTTGAGCGCACCCAGCGAGGACAACCTGGAGACTCGCGAAGCTCAACTGCGAGATTGCGGAGTACTGCCGTTGTGGTACCAGGTCGATCACGATGGGGACCATAACCGTCAGGTCGACAAACTGCTGCGAGAAATTATCGAGCGGATGTCGGTCAGGAATGTCGAGTTGCCGAAGCCTGCTGCGGCGGGTGCCACGACGGCTCCGACGTCGGCTGCCGTAAAGCCGGTGCCATTCACGCAACCGCAGCGCACGTCGGTCGCCGAGAACCTTGATGTCCATTTCGAGAGACTGGTTGGCGACATTGAAAGAGGCGCGGTGACATTCTTTCTTGGCTCGGCGATCCACACGCCGACCCGATTGATGGCCAACGAGTTTTATAAGAGATTGGCGATTCTGTTCGATTGCACCGCGCTCGACACCGACAATTTCGCGGTAGCGCAATTTATCGCCGACCGGCATGGCCGAGACACACTCGACGCGCAGATCTGCCGATTCTTCGAGCAAACCGATTTGATGCCTCGCGTGACGCACGAGGTGTTTGCGAACTGGAACCTCTATAACGCGAAGCGCGGCAAGCCGCTGCCATATCCGACCGTCATCACGACAAACTACGACGACATTCTTGAGCAGACGCTCAGTGCGTCGAATGTTCCTTATCACCTGTTCTCTTACCAGGCGACGGGTGCTCATAAAGGGCTGTTTTATCACCGCACGCCGGGCGGCGAATTGCGTGTTATCGAGCGCCCCAAGAATGTCACGGCGCTTGAAGAGCCCGGCTTTATCGTTGTGAAATTGAACGGAGGGATGGATTTCCGCAATCAGATCCCGACGACTTTCGTGACGACGAGGCTCGACTACTGGGATCTTGCCGCACGCATCCCTCAGGTCTTGCCGGCAATCGTCAGGAAGCAGCTTTCTTCCAGTCGATTGCTATTTCTTGGGCACGGTCTCGCCGCGCAGGATGTCGAGGCACTCGTGCGGTATACCCACCTGGGCCGGCCCGAGGCAAAGTCCTGGGCAGTTACGCTCAAAAGCGATCATCACGCGTATTGGCTGCAGTGCGGGGTCGAAATTCTGCAATATGACGTCAACGAATATGTCGGCGAACTGGGTGCCCGTTTACTTGGGTGAATGTTGCGGCACTCGAAATTGCCCGTCATTTCCACAGGCGACCCGACGCGAGCCGGTCTGGATATTTCCAGTCGACGCGTCGGGCGCGGTCTCCAATGCGGTTTGCTGGGCGCTTGCATGCGGCCGCGTTCAATGCACAACGGCCACTCCATCCCGCCAATTCGGATTGACCGTACACGACGTTAGAGTGCCATGTCGCTCAAGGTCAGCAGCATCCCGGCGAAGTAATTGACTCCAATCGATTTGCCGTTTCGCAATTCCCGCCATTGATGTCTGAAAACAGTAGCCGCTTGCCGCGAAATGCCTCGCGCGTCACTTCCACCAACGTATAAGCGCGTGCGAATGCGGGGCGCATAACGTCCCTGCAAGTGTTCGGTTCCGCACGGAGCACGCCCGTTTCTGCGTTTGCAGAACCGATGGGGCGGACCTATACCACATTGGCGCGCAAGCGGAAGCTCATCGAGGCGACGTTGTGCGAACGGGAAAGATGGTCGCCGAACGCCTATCGCCCCGCGAGATGTGAACTTCCAGGATTTTCCGAATAGATTCGAAATGCGAATCTATGAAAAGACAATGAGTGGCGAACAAGCGCCATATCGTTGGTATTTATCTGGTTACAGCTTCATCGCCATGAATTGAGTGCGATGCCACCTCGCATGCGCAGGAAGCGCTTTGCGTAGCTAGTCGAAGGAAGAGATCCCGATTCTCGAAGGAGCCTAAGATGAGCAACCTGGCAAACAACTTGCACCTGATACAAGGGAACATATTCGGCGGATTCAATAAGGACTTTCAGGATTTTATCTTTCTGAAGTTCAAGTCGGCTTCTGCGGGGCGGGCGTGGATTGCGCGGCTCGCATCGGATGACTTCGATCCTGGCGTCGCCGGAAGCAACAGCGCGGAAGTGCTCAATTTCAACGGTCAATTCAAGGCTCTGCTGGCGCAGGGCCTCGAGCCGGAAAAATATCTTGCCGCATCCTGGGCGAACGTTGGGCTGACATTCGCTGGTCTCAAAGCACTCGGCATCAAGTCCGCCGACCTGGATCTCTTCCCGGAAGAATTCAAGGAGGGTATGGCAGCACGGGCCGACTTGCTTGGCGACCGCGACTCCAGCGCGCCCGACAAGTGGAATGTGCCTTTCAAGAATCTCGACGACGTGCATGCGTTGCTTATTGTCGCGGCCGATTCCGATGCCTTGCTAAAAGCGCGAGTCGATGCGATTAAAGACGACAGCACTTTTGCACCGGGCGTGGATATTCTTGGCGTGGTATGCGGACGGGCACGTCTCGGCGAGGCCAGCGGTCACGAACACTTCGGCTTCAAGGATGGTGTATCGCAGCCGGGAATACGAGGCGTGACGCCACCGAGCGACCCCATCGGCAACCCAAACCAGGGGCAGCCGGGTCAAGACTTGCTCTGGCCCGGGGAATTCGTGCTGGGATATCCGACGCAAATCGATCATGCCGATCCCAACGTTGACGGTCCCAATCCGAACGCCGGCCCACTTAGTGTTGCGAAGCCGGCCTGGACGTCAAACGGTTCATACCTTGTTTTCCGACGACTCGAGCAGGACGTGCCGAACTTCGAAAGTCACGTACGCGAGTTGGCACTTGCCAATAACATTTCAGCCGAACTAATGGGAGCGAGACTGGTGGGGCGCTACAAGAGCGGATGCCCACTCGAAATGCGCAGCTTCGCACCCGATCTCGCCACCGGGTCCGGGGGCGATCCTGGCCTTGCCAACCCGCAACTCACCGACAATGACAACTTCAACAACAACTTCGAGTTCGGTGAGGACGCGGACGGAGAAATTTGTCCACTTGCCGCGCACATTCGCAAGGCTTATCCGCGCGATGAGCAGACGACGAGCAAGGCCGCGGACAGCGAAAGTATCACGCAGACCCACAGGATTTTGCGGCGCGGCATCGCGTATGGAGGTTCGATCGGAGATAAGGTCAACGGAAAGGTGAGCGACCCCCGTGGGCTGGTGTTCGTTTGTTATCAGCGAAGCATCAAGGATCAGTTCGAGTTCATCCAGACACATTGGGTCAACGAAGAGACTTTCCCTCTATTTCCGTCGAGCCGCCCCACACCTGGTGTCGATCCGATCATTGCTCAAAATGCTAAAGGTTCGTTTCAGGTAGGAAAAAGCGCGGCTGCGATAACCGTGAAGCACTTCGTCAGAACCGACGGCGGTGCTTATTTCCTTGCTCCGTCAATCGCTGCATTGCAAGACATCGGCGCGGGCAAACATAGCTGATTAACCTGCTGTCCGGGATGGGGTCGCGTGGCCGCTCTTTCCTGGCTTCGACCTGCCCGTGAATACTTGACGGTGCGCTGAGAGAGAAATATTCGAGACATTTGTTTCGGATACCGATTGGTAGGGGTCGTCAGATGGGCGTACTTCTGCAGGGCTTTTTCAAGTTGCCGCCGAACCGTGCGTTGCCGTCGCCAGCGGATGGCAGTCAAAGGACCTGGTGGTGGGACCGATTGGCCGCGGAGGCTCACGACCTGGGCCTTGCCGGCTTCACTGCTGTCTGGCTGCCGCCCGTGCTCAAGACGGCATCGGGGGCCAACCAGGGCGCGGATGGCTACGGTGCATTTGACGACTACGACATCGGCTCCAGGCGGCAAAAGGGATCGGTGCAGACGCGCTACGGATCACGCGAGCAGTTGCAACGCTGCGTCGCTGTTCTGCGTGCCAACGGACTCGATGTGTACCTGGACATGGTGGAACATCAAAGATCAGGCGACACGACGCCTTTCGTGTTTCGCTATCCCGGGGCAGACGGTTCGCCGAATCGCGGACGCTTCCCAAAGGATCCGTCCAATTTCGTTGGAGCACACGCGCCTCAGGTGCCTCGCGACCCCAACCTCGGCGGACCGGTCGCCGATGATTTTCCGTTCGGACGCGAACTGGCGCCGATCAACGCGAAACCGTCGCGCTATGTTTTCAACAATCTCATCGCTGCCGCTGACTGGATGACGCGCGCACTCGACGCGCAGGGTTATCGGATCGACGACGTGAAAGGGCTTTCGACAGACTTTCTGCTCCCGTTTCTGAATAGCAAAGCGATGGCGGGAAAGTTCGCTGTCGGAGAATTCTTCGATGGGAACCGTGCGCTGATCAACCAGTGGATATTCAATCCAAAAGGGATGGCGGGGCGCCCGAGCGCGTTCGACTTTCCATTGAAGTTCCTGCTCAATGGCATGTGCAACAATCCCGGTCGCTTCAACATGGCCGACCTCGATCATGCGGGGCTGGCCGGCATCTCGCCGATGAACGCGGTCACGTTCGTCGAGAACCACGATACGGACCTCCAGAGCGCGCAGAAGATCGTCGCGAACAAGATGTTGGCCTATGCCTACATCCTGACCTCGGAGGGGTATCCGTGCGTGTTCTACAAGGACTACAGCACCAGCCCCGAATGCTACGGGCTCAAGCCGCAAATCGATAACCTCATCTGGATCCACGAGGTGTTGGCCGCTGGCACGACGGTGCAGAGATGGAAGGACTTCGATGTCTTTGCCTATGAAAGAAAGGGCGGTCCGCATCTCCTGGTGGCGCTGAACAACGATCCCGGCGGCATGCGAACGATCCGGGTGGACACCGGGTTCGGTTCCAACGTCCTGTTGCACGACTACACGGGACATGGGGCTGACCTGATGACGGACGAGACCGGCGCGGTGACGGTGAGCGTGCCCGTGAACTCGAACGGATTGGGATACGTCTGCTATAGCCGCAGTGGTCAGGATAGGGCGTTGGCCCCGGCATCGCATGGCGTGAGCCAGGATTTCGAAGGTGCGGCCGACCTCGACATCCTGCCTTGCAGGAACGGCACGACAGTCGACGCAGGCAGGATATGGTGTGCGCAAGGCTCGCCCGTCACGGCGACATTGACGCTCGATCGTTCGGGTTGGAACGCTTCGTCCAGAGTAAGCCTGGAGCTGCTGGCTCCCGACAACATTCAAAAGGAAACGATCACGCTGACGAGCGCGAATGCGCCGACGCTGACAACGACTGCGGGCAAGGAAGGTTTTTACACGCTTCGAGTGACCGCGGCTGGGTTGCCTGCGTCGAACGCGGATCACCAGTACAAGGTCTCGGCCAGCTTTAAGGCCCCCTTGAAACTGGGACTGGAGACGACCGCTCCCGAGCCCGATCCGGCCAGACTGGGACGTTGGTCGACGCCGATCGACCTTAAAAACGTCGCGATCCACGCGCATCTGCTGCCGACGGGCAAAATTCTTTACTGGGGCCGTCGAAAAGAGTTCGGCTCCGATGTCTTTGCCACGCTCAACGACCACGTCTCCCAAACCTACTTATGGGATCCGGAAACCGGGACCAGCACCGAGACGAAGAACCAGCCGACATTGAAAGACGGCACCACCGTCAACCTGTTCTGCTCCGGTCACACGTTCCTCGCGGACGGAAGATTGATGGTCGCGGGAGGGCATCTGTTCGACAGCCAGGGCGTCAACCAGAGCTGCATCTATGATCCCGCGACGGATCTGTGGACAGCCGAAGAACCGATGAACAACGGCCGGTGGTACCCCTCTGCCGTGACGCTGCCCGACGGCGGAGCGCTGGTGTTGTCCGGGTCCTTTGCATCAGGTCCGTTGCAACCGCCACCGAACAATACCGTCGTCAACCCAACGCCGCAGGTCTGGCGAGGGACCGGATGGCAATCGCTGCACGACTTCGATGATGGGTTGACGCTGTTTCCGCGGCTCCACATCGAGCCAAAGCAGGGACATGTTTTCATGTCGGGCGCACAAGGAGAAAGTTTCTTTCTGGATACGAGCGGTGGAGGCGCCTGGATACGTGGCCCGTCTCGCGCGCTGGGTCTTCGGGATTACGCACCATCAGTGATGTACGACACGGGCAAGGTGATTTACATCGGTGGCGGTCTTGACGCCGGTACGAACCTGCCCGCGAGCGGTGCCGAAACGATAGATCTGGGTTCCCCGAATCCGGCGTGGCACCCAACCTCACCAATGCATTTTCGGCGGCGCCAGCACAACGCGACGATCCTTCCGAACGGCACCGTGCTTGTCACCGGTGGAACCCAAGGGCCGAACTTCAACGATGTGGATATCGGTTCCCCGATCCACGCGGCGGAAATCTGGGATCCGGCAACCGGAACGTGGACCATCATGGCGGAAGAAGCGGTTGATCGTTGCTATCACTCGACCGCGGTGCTGCTTCCCGACGGACGCGTATTCAGTGCCGGCGGTGGCGAATACGCTCCCGAAAACAACGTGGCAAATCCGGCGAAGGACACGCACTCGAACGCGCAACTATTCTCTCCGCCGTACATGTTTCGTCAGCGTCCGACTTTCTCGGGCGCGCCGGACGAGATCTTCTATGGCGACGCAGTCACGCTGCAAGTTGCAAACGCAATCACAATCACGACAATAACCTTGATACGGCTTGCGTCGGTCACGCACTCATGCGATCAGAACCAGCGGTTAAGCAAGCTCACCTTCGAAAAGGGCGCCGCTACGTTGAAGGTCACGGCACCAGCGAACCCAAACGTCTGTCCGCCGGGTCACTACATGTTGTTCGTGGTGGACGCCGAAGGAACGCCTTCCGTGGGCCATATTGTGCGCATCGCAGCGCGTCAGGCCGCGCCGGCGGCGTTCGTGCCGAGGGGCGTCGTTTTCAACGAAGCGCGGCCCGGTCCCGTCGAAAAAGACGTGGAGACGCGTCGAACGGCGACAACGCCGCTCGTCACCGTGGGGATCACGCCGACCTGCCTGTATGGACTGGCGGGTTGCTGGGGCGGCGCGAAGGGCGCGTTGCGCCGGCTGACAGGAGTCGAAAGCGTTCTCGAGGAGGCCAATGCCTATACGTCGACTGCTTCGGTCTTCCTGAAGGATGACAGACTGCCGGATCTCGACATCTGGCGCCAGGAATTTGGGCGCATCGCCAATGCATCGTACTCATTGCGCGGGATCGAGATGAGCCTGAGCGGCACGATCGAGGAGAAAGATGGATTGCTGATATTGCTCGGCAATCAAACAAGGCCAACGGTCTGGCTGGCACCGCTCGAGGCCAGCGCTAAAGTGCAATGGAATTTCGCTACGAAATCAAACTGGCCGCTGGAACCGGACGAAGCAACCGCCTACGAGAGACTGAGACAGCTTCTGAGTGACCCGATGCGCGAAGGCGCGTCGGTAACGGTCACCGGTGCGTTGTTGAAGCATGAACATGGATTCTTCGTCGAAGTTAGAACCTTCACTGTCTGAACCATGGTCTCGACGCGTCGATTGTCAGCGATGCGGAAGACAAGTCCGAACACGAAGGCTCAGCATCATCGTGTCCGCTGACGACGAATACGCACCATATGTGCGCTTCCCCACGTACGCGACGATGCGTCGGCTTTCTTCTAGCGAATGAACAATATGCTTGAGGACGGGCTTCTAACGGAGACGCCACGGATGTCACCCGTTACAGCCCGGTCCAGATCCTGGACGGAAAACACGTGCCCAGACGCTCGGGCTTGCGCGGTTCCGGGCGGCGCTGCGAGCTATTGGCAAGTAATCCGCGCCCACGCTGAAAGAGGGATGTATGACACGTTCAGGACGATCTCCGCTTGCGCGATGCATAACGCATCGTCAGAAATCAGCCGGACGCATCTGGCTCGTGATCGGCATTTCATTCGCAGAACTCTACCTGACGCACACCGCGTGCGCGGCGGGCGTCCTACCCAACGGCGGCCGGTATGTCGCCGGCACCGGCACGATAGCGGGCACGAGCAACGGACTCGTGATCACACAACCCGGTTCGACACACGGTGTGATCGACTGGAACAGCTTCTCGATCGGCGCGAACAACAGCGTCACGTTCAATAACGGCAATGGCGCGACGCTGAACCGGGTGACGGGTGGTTCGCCCTCCGCGATCCTCGGCAGGCTCAGCGCAACGGGCAGCCTGTATGTGATCAATCCGCAGGGCGTCGTCGTGGGGCCATCCGGAACGGTGACGACGGGCGGACGCTTCGTAGCATCCACGCTGGACGCAAGCGACAGCGCGTTCATGAACGGCGGCGCGCTTGTTCTGTCGGGCAATTCGGACGCGAGCGTGATCAACCTCGGCAAGATCAGTTCGACCGGCGGCGACATCTTCCTGATCGCGCGACACGCCGTGACCAACGCCGGCACTATCACAGCGCCGAACGGCACGGCCGAACTGGCCGTCGGCGAACAGGTGCTGTTGCAGGACTCGGCCAGCAGCAAACAGGTGCTCGTGCAGACCGGTAGCCAGGGTACGGTTCTCAACAGCGGAAGCATCGCGGCCGCGCAGATCAGCCTGCAGGGCGCCGATGGCAACGTGTTTGCGCTCGCCGGCGGTGGCACGCGCATCCGCGCGACGGGCACGGCGAATCGCGACGGCCATGTGTGGCTCGTCGCCGACGGCGGCCGTGTCGAGCAGTCGGGCGTGATCACGGCCACCAACGCAAACGGCAGCGGTGGAACGGTCGACACCGACGCGGCGCGCATGGCGTTCGGCGCCACGGCAGCCGTGCATGCGGGCGAATGGAATCTCTCGACGCCCAGCTTCACGATCGACCAATCCGCTGCACGCGCACTGGGCGGCAGCCTGAATTCAGGCACTTCCGTCCATGTGGCCACGACAGGCACGACAGGCGCGACGGGCGACATCGACGTCGCATCGAAACTGAACTGGAGCGGTCCCGCTTCGCTGACGCTCGCCGCGTACCGCGACGTGTCGATCAGGAGCGGTGCGACGATCGCGAACCAGGGCGCGGGCAATCTCAGCTTGCGCGCCGACGCAACCGGCATCGACAACGGCGGCGGCATCACCAACAAAGGCACGCTCGACTGGTCGAAGAGCACCGGTGCGCTGAGTGCTTTCTACGACATGAACGGCACATACGTTGCCGGTACCCAACTGAGCAATCCGGCATGGATGCCCGCCGCATTCAGCGGCCTCGTTACGCAGATCACCCCGTACAGGCTTGTGAACTCGCTGACCGATCTGTCGAATGTCGCCAACGATCTCAACGGTAACTACGCGCTCGGCAGGAACATCGATGCGAGCGCGACGAGCAGCAGCCCCTTCGCTCCAATCGGCAACGTTAGCGCACCGTTCACGGGGCAGTTCGACGGACAAGGCAATACGATCACCTCGCTCACGCTGGGCGGGTTTCTGATTTACGGCGGGGACGAACCGCCACAGCCACTAGTGGGCATGTTCGGTGCAATCGGTACCCAGGGTGTCGTACGCAACCTCGGCATTTCGGGCACGGCGAATTCGACTAACGTGAGTGGGCTTATCGGATACCCGAGCTTCTATATGGGCATACTTGCCGGCCTGAACAACGGTACTGTCCTGCGCGTGAACACGGCCGGTACGGTGGCGACCCTGAATCCCAGCTCGGGGCTTCCGATCGACTTTTCGTCAGCCGGTGGGCTCGTGGGCGTCAACGCCGGCTCGATCCTGCGTTCTTCGAGCAGCGCCGCCGTCAGCTCGGGGGGGGCTTGGGTCGGTGGTCTGGTGGGCGAGAATGACGGCCTGATCAGCCAGTCGTTCGCCACGGGTCCTGTCGTGTCGTCGGGTTACAACGCCAAGGGCGGTGGTGGCCTCGCCGGCTCCAACACTGGCACGATCAGCCAGTCTTATGCAACCGGCTCTACGACGTTTCCGGGCTGCCGCTCCAGTCAATGCGGGGGGGCCGGCCTCGTCGCTTATAACTCGGGAACAATCACCCAGTCATTCGCAACCGGTCCGGTGAACCAGCCGGTGTTTTATGGACCGATCGGCATCGCGCGGTCCAATGTAGGCACGATTGCGAACGATGTGTACTGGAACACCGACACCACGGGCGCCACAATCGGCGTCGTGTACGGTACGCCGATTCCCGCGGCGAACGGGCTGACCACCGCTCAGATGAGCACGCCGACGTCTTTCGTCGGGTATGACTTCAGCTCGACGGGCGTGTGGGCGATGCCTGCCGGCGCGACGCATCCGGTGCTGCGCTGGCAACTGACGCAATAACCACGCGCGGAGTCAGTCAGTCGGGCTGCTTTCCGATAGGCCGCTAGGTGTCCGCGGCCAGACGTCGACAACCGACGCTTCACGTTCCGATCGACACATATAACAGCACGATCGGCGCCTTCGAGCCATTTGGCGTCGCCGGGCGTAACGGTGCGCCATACGTGCAGCGCAAATCCACGAACCGTGACCATTGGAAACGCACGCCCGCACCGACGCCCGCGAGCAGACCGGGGTTATTTTCCGCTGGCTGGTCGATCGTGTTCCATAGCCGGCCGGCGTCGAAAAACACGAAGGGCTGCACAGCCGCATTGCTCGCGCCGAGCGGGATCGCAGGCGTGCGCACCTCCGTCTGAATGTTCCAGCCGCGATCGCCCTGCGTGACATAGGGTTCGTAGCCTCGCACGCTGGACTCCCCGCCAAGCCCCATCTCCTCGCTCGGCAATAACGTGTTCGGAGTCCACTGAAACGTTCCGTTCGCGATCAGCGTGAAGCCGGCGCCAAGCGCGGTGGCGCGGGACGCCGTCAACTGCATATAAATGTACCGGGCCGTCGCGCCCTGCCGCGCGGCATTGAATGCCGCGTCCTGGTTGCTGCCGTCCAGTCCGCCCGGACTGGCGACGAGTGTCGCCGCGGCGTGCGCGGTGCCGGCCTCGGTCGGCTTGCTGATGTCGTAAGCCAGCACGAACTGGTGGATGTGCGTATTCGAGTTGAAGACCTGCGAGCCGCCGAATTCCAGATCGTTGTTGCTGCGCTTGAAGTCGTATCCGATCTGGATCAACTGTGCCGTGTCCGTGATGGTCGGCAAACGCAAGTCGTAGCGAAAGCTCAACTGCGCGGAAATGCCCGTTTGCCCATACGCGTCGGGCAAGCGTGGCGTGCTTTGCGCGTAGACGCCGAACAACTCGATGCTGTCGAGCCATGGCAGTGGCGCTGTGTAGTTCAGCGCGTGCGCGGTGAAGCGGGCGCGGTTGGGGCGGCCTTCGATATCCGGATTGCCGCTGAAGAAATCGTTGCTGGCCGTGAATTGATAGGCGATCTGCTGATCGAGACCAAACAGGTTGCCGTAGCCTACGCCTGCAAAAAAACGATCGCGGCCGAGATCCGGCACACCTTGATTGTCGTAACCCGCGCTGACCCGAAGCGGCAGACGGTCTTCGGTTTGCAACACGACGTCGGTGGTGCCCGCCGCATCGCCGGGCGTGAAAACAGCATCGACCCGTCGATAAGGGTTCGCGTTCAGCACGGCGAGCCCCTTCGACACCGACGCTTGCGGGATCGGTGCGCCGGGCTCGAGCGGCATTTCACGTTCCAGCAGACTGTTCGAAAAGTGGGTGTTGCCGCTTGCATGAACCCGACCCAGCCTGAATTCGGCAATGGCGATATGCACGACGCCCGAACTGACGTCCTGTTCCGGCACGTAGACGTCGACGAGCGGCTTTCCCGCCGCCCGGTAGTGCGCGACCACCGCGCGGCGTATTTCGGCGAGGCGACCGAACGTCAGCGGCTTGCCGAGGCCCGTCGCGAAGCTCTGCAGGAAGGCGTCGTCGAGTACTGGCAGTCCTCGCGCGATGATGGGTGCGGCCGGCGTCGGCGATGAAGGCATCGACGCGCCGGCGGGTTCGAAGACGAGCCCGGCCAGCCGGTCGACCGCGATCCGTGCGGACTCGATCTGCGTTTCTGATGACGATGGTGACGATGCGCTTCGCGGTACCGGTGGCGCGGGTTGCGGTGCCAGGTCACGCCATGCCTGCGCCGCTGCCGGTGAGGGATGCATGATGACAGCGATGCACGCCGCGATTATCAGAAAACCCGTGCAGTCGGTCGATCGCGGTTTCATCGAAATAGCCAGGTCGAGGACCCGTATCCGTGAAATGCCAACTTGCGGGAATCCAACTTGCGGGAATCCAACTCCGCATTGCGTTGGTTGAAATGAGCCGGGCAGAACGTGGTGATCTGTTGACAGGGATGCAATTCAACTTGCGTCGTCACGAAGTGAGTCCCGGTAAATGCGGTCAATGCATAGCCGCGGGACCGCTGTCTGACGTTTCCCCGGACATGCAAAGTACGCCAGTTATCGATCGATCAGCAATGTGTCTGCTGGGTGCTTCAGGATTATCTCGCCGCGCATATTCCTGACTTTTGCCGGGAGTATCGCTTCGCGCCCGCGACATCAGGTAGCGCGGCGGCACGATCAGTGCGCCAGATCTGTATGCGGCGGATACTCGCCAAAACCGAAGTGCTGATGATCTGATGATATTTGCTGGGCGCCAGTTGATCTGTTGGCTTTGGCACTGAGTTGCTGAGCGGCTGAGTCAGTCACGCCCGCCCCAATATCCGCTCCCGAACATAGGCGGTCGTTTCCTTTGCAGCAATATCTCCAGGTCATCTTCGCCTCGTGACCGGGCTGTAAAAGCGAAGCTCTATAATCGGTTCAGCAGCAGCCAACCCTTCTGACCGGATATGCATGATGACCACCCTGTCGATCCAGATGATCGCGCTCACTCCGTGCGACGACGCTGCAATCTGCTTCTCGGCGTACGCCTTTGGCTGGGGCTACCGCGCTTTCCGTCTACCGCATGAAGTAGTCTGCGAACAGCTAGGGGCACGCGATAGCAGTGAGCATCAGATCCAGCTCGCTTTCCAGTTAGGCAAACAGCGAGTCCTGGGCGCGATCGAACAGTACGGGCTGTCCTTGTATTCGGGCGAGCGCATTTCGCTGTCCCTTTGATTCACCCACAGTCGGCGGACCGAATCGTCGAGAGCACGCGTCTGCGCCCAGGCTCGGGGATTTCCCTGGGACGGCTTCAGTCACGCCGACGCGCTCAAGCCAGCGTCGCACGCTTCTGCCGAGCATGGAGCGGAGCAGTGGGCTTGTCCTGCGACGCGATGATAAATGACTGTTTTTACTGAGAAAAAGTTTGCGATTTCCGGTTTCGATACCGCGCGAAGTTTCCGGCTTAAGTAAACAGGCTGCCCGGTTAAGCGAATCTCGGCAGCGGATTTCGACATCGACACGCCATTGCCTCATCCCCCACTTCTTGAATTTGTCACCACCCGTCCATATAATTAGCACTCGCTGCACGAGAGTGCTAACAACATCGCCGGCTGGCCCAGCCAGCCGGGTTTTCCCAGCGTTCTTCAGTCTCAATCAAGAGAGGAGTATGTATGAACCTTCGTCCTTTGCATGATCGCGTGATCGTCAAGCGTCTGGATCAAGAAACCAAGACCGCGTCGGGCATCGTGATCCCCGAAGCCGCGGCAGAAAAGCCGGATCAGGGCGAAATCCTCGCAGTCGGCCCGGGCAAGCGTGACGACAAGGGTGCGGCTATTGCGCTCGACGTGAAAGTCGGCGACCGCGTTCTGTTCGGCAAGTACGCAGGCCAGACCGTCAAGGTCGACGGCAACGAACTGCTCGTGATGCGCGAAGAAGACATCATGGCCGTGGTGCAGAAGTAAGCGCAACGCCGCTACTTTTCCCGGTCATATCCAAAGAATTCAAGGAGTTAGAAGATGGCAGCTAAAGACGTCGTATTCGGTGATTCCGCCCGTGCCAAGATGGTCGAAGGCGTGAACATTCTCGCCAACGCAGTGAAGGTCACGCTGGGTCCGAAGGGCCGCAACGTGGTCCTCGAGCGTAGCTTCGGCGGCCCGACGGTCACCAAGGACGGTGTGTCGGTCGCGAAAGAGATCGAACTGAAAGACAAGCTCCAGAACATGGGCGCGCAAATGGTCAAGGAAGTCGCTTCCAAGACCAGCGACAACGCAGGCGACGGCACGACGACCGCTACGGTTCTCGCGCAATCGATCGTCCGCGAAGGCATGAAGTACGTTGCATCGGGCATGAACCCGATGGACCTGAAGCGCGGTATCGACAAGGCTGTTGCAGCCGCAATCGAAGAACTGCGCAAGATCAGCAAGCCGTGCACGACCAACAAGGAAATCGCACAGGTCGGCGCGATCTCGGCGAACAGCGATTCGTCGATCGGCGATCGCATCGCTGAAGCAATGGACAAGGTCGGCAAGGAAGGCGTGATCACCGTCGAAGACGGCAAGTCGCTGCAAGACGAGCTGGACGTCGTTGAAGGTATGCAATTCGACCGCGGCTACCTGTCGCCGTACTTCATCAACAACCCGGACAAGCAAGTCGCCGTTCTGGACAACCCGTTCGTGCTGCTGCACGACAAGAAGGTGTCGAACATCCGTGATCTGCTGCCGGTGCTGGAACAGGTTGCGAAGGCTGGCCGTCCGCTGCTGATCATCGCTGAAGACGTCGAAGGCGAAGCTCTGGCAACGCTGGTCGTCAACAACATCCGCGGCATCCTGAAGACTGTTGCTGTCAAGGCTCCGGGCTTCGGCGATCGTCGTAAGGCGATGCTGGAAGACATCGCGATCCTGACCGGCGGTCAGGTCGTCGCTGAAGAAACCGGCCTGACGCTCGAGAAGGCAACGCTGGCTGAACTGGGCCAGGCGAAGCGCATCGAGGTGGGCAAGGAAAACACCACGATCATCGACGGCGCTGGCGAAGCAGCGAACATCGAAGCTCGCGTCAAGCAAGTGCGCAAGCAGATCGAAGAAGCGACGTCGGACTACGACCGTGAAAAGCTGCAAGAGCGCGTTGCCAAGCTGGCAGGCGGCGTTGCAGTGATCAAGGTCGGTGCTGCGACCGAAGTCGAAATGAAGGAAAAGAAGGCACGTGTCGAAGACGCACTGCACGCTACGCGCGCAGCTGTGGAAGAAGGCATCGTGGCTGGTGGCGGCGTCGCGCTGATCCGCGCACGCACGGCGATCGCCGGCCTGAAGGGCGCTAACGCCGATCAGGACGCAGGTATCAAGATCGTTCTGCGCGCAATGGAAGAGCCGCTGCGCCAGATCGTCACCAACGGTGGCGAAGAAGCGAGCGTCGTCGTGGCAGCGGTTGCTGCTGGCAACGGTAACTACGGCTACAACGCAGCGACCGGCGAGTACGTCGACCTGGTCGACGCAGGTGTCGTGGACCCGACGAAGGTCACGCGCACGGCGCTGCAAAACGCAGCTTCGGTTGCTGGTCTGCTGCTGACGACCGACGCAGCTGTCTGCGAACTGCCGAAGGAAGATGCACCGATGCCTGGCGGCATGCCCGGCGGCATGGGCGGCATGGGCATGGACATGTAATTCCGCTCGGGTCTCGTGGTTCAGCCTCGTGGCTGGATCACACGATGAGGCCCGGTTGGATGTCCATCAGGGGAGTGCGCCGCAACGCGCGCTTCCCAAAAGAAAAAACCCGCTTACAAGCGGGTTTTTTCTTTTGGGGCCGATGATTCGAGAGCCAGTCAGTCGCCCGCTTCGTGAGTGGCGCGGTGCGCAGTGGTATCGAGACATTTGTCGCGCAGATAGCTGAAGATTTTCGCAACGCTTTCGGCGGGGCTCAACGTTCCGGTGTCGACGTGAAGCTCGGGAGCGCTCGGCGCTTCGTAGGGCGCCGACACACCGGTAAACGAACTGATTTCGCCCGTTCTCGCTTTCGCGTACAGCCCTTTCGGATCGCGGCTTGCGCAGGTGGCAAGCGACGCGGCCAGATAGGTCTCGATGAATTTGTCGTGGCCGATGATCTCGCGCGCCATCGCCCGGTCTTCGCGTATCGGCGAGATCAGCGCGGTGATCACGATCAGGCCGGCGTCGTTCATCAATTGCGCGACGTGCGCGACGCGGCGGATGTTTTCGCGCCGGTCTTCAGGTGCGAAACCGAGGTCGCTGGCAAGGCCGTGGCGGATGTTGTCGCCGTCGAGCACGTAGCACGCGTGGCCGAGCGCGATCAGTTGCTCCTCGAGCGCGAACGCGAGCGTCGATTTGCCGGAGCCAGACAGGCCGGTCAGCCAGATCGTGGCCGGCTTATGGTGAAACATGCGCATGCGATCCTGCACGGCGATCGTGCCGTGAAAGCGTTGCAGGAAGTTGGGCGGCTCTTTCATGGGTGGATTCTCCTGACTCTCCTGACGCTTATTCACAATGCCAACCTTGCCGCCAGGCGCCGGCATTGTGCAGGCTTTCCGTGGAATTGGCGATCGCAACGTGAAAGCCCTCCGGAATGCCTTCGGGCAGCGGAATCGAAAATCCGCTGTTCGACGTAGGATAACCGGCGCCGGCGACATCCGGGCGATGCTCGCCGCTCCAGCCGGTCGCGACGGTCTGCGCGCCGACCCGGACCTCGAGCGCGACGCGTTGCTCGGGCCGGCTGAGATTGACGGCCCAGCCGTACACGACGCCGTTTTGTATCGTGTCGACGAAACCATCGAACAGGTCGACCGGCGGACACCGCTGGCTTTGCGCGAATTCCAGATAGGTGTCGATCGGCGCGAGATCGAAGCGGTCGATTACCTCGTGGACTTTCGTGAGGAAAGAGCCATCGAAGCCGAAAACCGGCGAAGTATAGACATGCGGATTATCGAGCTTATTTATTTCCGCCTGAATGACCTGAACCAGTTCAAGTGCATTTGAAAACACACTGCCGGTTTGCTCGGAATAGCTTTCGACTATGCGGGTTGCGTCATTGAAGATTTGGTAATCGAAACTGTTGTCGTCGATAAACCTTTGCTTCGCCGCTTCGCTCAGATGACTCTTTCCTTTCGGCGAGCCATTGGTCCTGTTGGTTTCGAAATAGAACGGTAATTTAAAGCCGTTCGTGCCGCAAAGCCGCAGCAGAAATTCGCTCATGTTCTCGCAAACGCCGACTGTGCCAATCTGCTCATGCAGATGAGTTTGCGCAATCGCGAGACTCGCTTCATTCACCGTGGCTTCGCCGCTCAGCATCTGGACGAACAGATTCCTGCCGCCGAGCGATTCGCCGACCCATTCGTCGAGCGACAGTACCCCTTGCTGCGCGAGCGCTTCGGGCGTCGACACGCTGACGCCCCGGTTGACTTCACCATTCTTGCCGCTCGCGGCATACCAGTAGTGCGAGATCTGACGCGCGAGCGGATCGCGCACCATCGTGCAATAGCTGAGCGGATGTTTGAGCGTGCGATGAATGCCGTATGGCTGATGCCCGCCGCCAACGCGGGTGGCCAGCAGCTTCGCGCGGCAGTGTTCCCAGCCAGCCTGATCCCAGACGAAGCTGATGAATTGGTCTTTACCTTTATTCAAATCAAAGAACGAAATAACGGTCGAACCGCCGCATTTCGGTAGATGGATGAAGAAAACAGGAAAAGACATATGGGGTCATATGACAGTTTTGTGATTCGTAAAGTCTAGCCTGATGGGGGCGGCATCGTTGTAACGTTTAATTACGCCATACAACATCCGGTTACGCGATTCAAGATGAATTTTATGTTGTCATGCGAAATAGAATTAATAAACTACTTGCCCCATAAGGGACTCGTTGCAGCATTAACCGTATTAATCGATGCCAATCGATGCAATTCGGATTTAATGCGTGGAAAAATTTCCGGCTATCGCAAAAGACAGGTTCCAGAAACGGAAAAACCCGCGTAAATGCGGGTTTCCGGTATCGACTGGCCGCGTAACGCGGCTCGGGACTTTAGTGCCGCGCTTCGCCCGGGGCCGCGCCCTGACCGGGAGCGGGCGGCGTTTCTTCGTCCTCGCTGCTGCGCGCCCAGAAGAAGCGGTCGGGCATATAGGCGCCCATGCCGGGCCGAAATGCATTGCGGATCGCCTGGTACAGATATTCCTGCCCTTCGCGCACCGCTTCCGCGGGTTCCTGACCATTGGCCAGCAAGGCGGCGATCGCCGAGCCGAGCGTGTCGGTGATGCCCGACAGCCGCTGGCTGCCACGGTCCCACATGTCCTGGCGCAACTGGCCATCTTCGCTGAACAGCGTATTGACGAGCCGGTGCGTGCCCGTCTCCGTCGACAAGATGTACTCGCAACCCTGCGACAGCAGGTGCGAGATCGCCGCGTCGAGACTCGGCGCTTCGGCGTCGCCATCAGGCTGCGCCAGCGCGAGCAACGTGGATGAATCGGCGACCAGCAGCGTGGTTTGCGGCGCGAGCAGATCGGCGATCGCTTCGCGCAGTTCGTCGGCGGCCAGCACGTGCTCGTCGTCGAGCGTGAAGTCGGGGGCGAGAATCAGCGGGACGTCGTCGTAATCGGCGACCACTTCCGCGATCGCGCTCACCACTTCCGCGCGCGTGCACGCGCCGACTTTGAACGCGGCGACCGGCATGTCTTCGAGCAGCATGCGCGCCTGGGTCGCGACGACTTCCGGATCGAGCCCGGTGACTTCATCGCAGTTGGCCGAGTCGCGCACGGTGTAGCCGGTGAGCACGGAGACGCCGTGGCAGCCCATGCTGGCAAGAGTCATCAGGTCGGCTTGCAGGCCGGAGCCGCCAGTGGGATCGGAAAGGCCGAAGGTGAGGACGATCGGAGGCGTGTCGCTGGGCATGAAATGGATAGAAGGAAGCGGGATTTCTGGCGCGCACTGCGCGAATTGGCTCAATTATGCGGCCTAAACCTCGCTGGAGGCCGTTTTTTCGCACGCCCCGGCCCGCGACGGCACGAGCACACCACGTCGCCGCGAGGAGCCCACGGATCGATCGCCGGGACGTCGGCAGCATCGCGCGGCGTTAGGCCGCAACGGCTGCCGGGCCGCTCCCAGCCGCTTGCCGACGAGCCCGCCAGCAGGCCGGCGCACGCTACGATTGCGCGTTTCCGATTGCTAGGCATGGGGGCGGCAACACGGTACCATCATGGCTCCCGTTTCCACGGACTCAACGACGCGACACAAGAATGGAATATCAAAGCTGGATGTGCCTGATTTGCGGCTGGATTTACGACGAGGAAGCCGGCCTGCCGGACGAAGGCATTTTGCCGGGCACGCGCTGGGAAGACGTGCCCATCAACTGGACCTGTCCGGAGTGCGGGGCGCGCAAGGAAGATTTCGAGATGGTCCAGATCTGAAGTCTGGCAAGCGGTCGGTAACGGGCGGCTAGTTTTTCCGAGGGCTTGTCTGCTGGATCGTTCCGGTGCTTGCCTGCATCGGCGGCTCGATGGTCGGGGCACGGCGCCGGAAGTAGGTCACACCGGCTTGCGCGGCACGGCGTCTGCTAGCAGCGCGAAAGCGTCTCGTGCGAGGTTGCTTCGAGCATCATCGCTTGCCGGGAGGCGGCACACTCAAGCGAGCCCACCGACACAGTCTCTCAAAGGCTGGTCTCGCAAGGGCCGATCCGGCAGGGCGTGCCGAAGAGATCGTTCACGACAAGGCGCGGTGCCAGTCCGCCGCGCAACTGCTTGATCCGCCGGCACGCCCGGCATTCAGTCTCACCGCGTCGGCACGCCATATTGCCGCGCGCGTTGTGTCGCAACAGTAGTCTGTCATTGTTCTGTCGCCGGTTCGCACGTTGCCGTGGAACTCTGCATACGGCGCGAAGCGACGACCCGCCAGCTTCATGTTGCCTGCCCATGAGCACTCGATCCACTGCACCCGTTTCCTTCGACGCCCTGCCCAATCCGCGCGGCGGTGCGGTCCGTCCCGCGGAACTCGCGCTTGCCGAGGCAACGCTCGCGTTCGAGCAGCGCCGCGAAACTGGCGCGGCGCTGTTGCGCGCATCGCACGCGCTGCGTACGGCCGGGTGGCTCAGCGCGCAGCGTTTCGCCGACGCGCTCGTACGTCTGTCGCCGCTCGCAAGCGGCGAGCCGGGCGAGGCGGAAGGCGCGCGGCCGGTATTCGGCGCGGCGCTGGGCGATTTCCGCGCGGCGCTCGAGCGTCACAATCTGCGCGAGCTGTGCTGCTCGCCGGCGCTGTTCAATCACTACAGCGCGTTGTGCGCGCAACTGGCCGAGCACATGTCGGGTTCCACGGTCGCATTCGAAGACCTCGCATTGTGCTCACGGCCGGTGCCGCCGACTTCGCTGCACGCACAATCCGCCGATCAGCTCGCGCATCTGCGGGCACGCTACGAGCGCGCGCTGTTGCCGGTGCTGCGCTCGCAGGCCGGTACCGGCAGCGCGGTCGCGCTCGCGGTCACCAATGCCGCGCTCGATGAACTCGACACCGTTTTCGCCGAACTCGCCGGTCCCGATCCCTATGACTTCTGGCGGCTCGCGCGGGCCTGTGCGAAAGCGCTGCGCACCGGCGGCCACGCGCTTCGCGAAACCGACGCGCGGCGTTTCTATGCGCGCTGCAACCTCGCGCTCGCCGATCACGCGCGCGGTATCGAGCGGGCGCCGCGCTCGCTGGTGCGCGCGACGCTCGCGCTGTTGTGGCGCGACTACGCGTTGTTCGGCGCGGCCGCGGAAGATGCCGAGCAGGTCGAGCTGCTGCACGACTACGGGCTGACCGTCGACTGGCACGTCGCCGGCTCGCAGCCGTCGGAAATGCTGTGGGAGGCGGGCGCGCGCGACGCGCAGTCGTCTGGCGGCGGCCTCAGCACGCTGACTCGCGATCTCGGCGTGCTGACCGTCAACGCGCATGCGTACGAAGATTTCCTGCAGACCGCCGACGCGTCGATCGAGGCGCTTGCCGCGCACGCCCGCGCGGCGAATCAACCGGAAAAAGCCGATCCGAGCGAGGCGCTGCAGGCGGGCGACGCCGCCTACCGGCTCGGCGCGGCGGCCTGCGCGCTCGGCCTCGGCCATGTGGCGCTGCTCGCCGATGCGCTCGGGCTGGCGTGGCGGCGGCGCGCGCATGCCGGGGTCTCGACGCCGGCGGTGCGCGCTCACGTGATCGTCAGCGCGCCGGCGGCGGATACGCTCGAACAGGCGGCCGAAGCATTGCGCGCGACGCTGCACAAAGTCGCCGCGGGTGTCGGGCCGGCCGCCGCCAGCCACACGCAGGCGGCCCTCGCCGCGCTTACGCACGCGATCGAGCAGGGCAGCGCGTGAAGCGGGCAACGCGTCATCGCGTTGCTTTGATTCATATCGTTCCAGATGACGCGGCCAGCTCCGTCACGAATTCATCACGATAAGACACAATCGCGCCGTTTATTGCACGAGCTGCACGATCCGTGCGACCCGCACTGCCTACGGCACGCATGCCGCTCCGCCCTGCCGCGCACCGCCTGATCGCCGCATGACGCGGCCGTCGCGCGTGATAGAGTGCAACTTGATCCGGCGTCGATGGCGCGCGGCGCATTTGGCCAACCCGGTGGCCGAACGCGGTCGCCAACCCGGTAGCCAAACGCGATGGCGAAACGCAGCGTGGCGCCACGCTCAAAGCCCGCCATCCCGCATCGTCTTTGCTAAAATCCCAACTATGTCCAAGAGTTCCGATCGCATCAATCTGACCAACCAGTTCCTGATCGCCATGCCCAACATGGCGGATCCGACGTTTTCAGGAACGGTGGTCTACCTTTGCGATCACAGTGAGCGCGGCGCGCTCGGCCTCGTGATCAACCGGCCGACCGATATCGACCTGCAAGCGCTCTTCAATCGCATCGATCTGAAGCTCGAGATCGAACCCCTCCTTCATGTTCCCGTGTACTTCGGCGGCCCGGTACAAACCGAGCGCGGTTTCGTGCTGCACGATCCGAAAGGCGGCAGCGCGTATACGTCGTCGATGTCGGTGCCCGGCGGGCTCGAAATGACCACCTCGAAAGACGTGCTCGAAGCGGTCGCGAGCGGCACCGGCCCGGAACGTTTCCTGCTCACGCTCGGCCACGCAGGCTGGGGTGCCGGCCAGCTCGAGGACGAAATCTCGAAGAACGGCTGGCTGACGGTCGAGGCCGATCCGAAGATCGTCTTCGACGTACCCGCCGAAGAGCGTCTCGAAGCGGCGCTCGCGCTGCTCGGCATTTCGCTGTCGATGCTGTCGGGCGAGGCTGGGCACGCATGAGCCTGCCCGCCGGACGTGAGGCGACGCTGCTTGCGTTCGACTATGGCAAAAAACGCATCGGCGTGGCGGTCGGCAATTCGCTGACGCGTCGCGCGCAGCCGCTCGTCATCGTGCAGAACCTCAGCAAGGATTACTGCTTCGACGCGGTCGGCAAGCTGATCACCGAATGGAAGCCCGACGCGCTGGTGGTCGGCCTGCCGATGCATCCGGACGGCGCCCCGCACGAACGCACCCAGCTCGCGAAGCGCTTCGGCAATCAGCTGAACGGCCGCTTCAGGCTACCGGTCACATGGGTCGACGAGCGCTACTCGTCGGTCGAGGCCGAGGCACAAATTCGCGAAGGCAACGGCCGCGCCGACATGCTCGACGCCGAGGCCGCCCGCATCATCCTCCAGCAATATCTAGACGGACTTTCCGACGATCATGAGTTCCATTGACGCCGAAGCGCTTTATCGCGCGTTGCTCGACCAGATTCGCGCGGCGTATGGCGACCGGCTCGCCGCTACGCCAGGTAGTGCCGATGCGGTGGTGCTGGCCGGTATCCATAGCGGCGGCGCATGGCTCGCCGAGCGGCTCGCGCGCGATCTGAAGCTGCCGAGCTTCGGCGTGGTCAACGTCGCATTGCATCGGGACGACTACGCGAAGAAGGGGCTGCACGCGCAGGCCAGCCCGACCTCGCTGCCGTTCGCGGTCGACGGCAGCCGCATCGTGCTGGTCGACGACGTGCTGTACACCGGCCGCACGATCCGCGCGGCGCTCAACGAGCTGTACGACTATGGCCGGCCGGCGTCGGTCGAACTCGCGGTGCTCGCCGATCGCGGCGGGCGCGAGCTGCCAGTGGCGGCGCGCTTCGTCGGCGGCACGGTGGATGTGCCCACGAACGCGACGCTCGTGCTGGCGCGTGAAGACGGTAGCGCCGGCGCTCAGCGGTTTTCTTTTCACACTGAAGCGCGCGTCGATTGAAAGTCGCGCGCCGCCCGCACGTTATCGGTGCGGTCAGCACGCAGGCTCCCGCGAAGTCGTTTCGGATCGTCGTCACCCGCATCGCCGCGCGGCCCTGCGCCGCGACACCGATCAAGTTGAAGCCCGTATTTGAAGCAGGTACACCATGAACACCGCCACCCAGGCTCCGCAGAATTCCTCCGCTAGCGCGTCCGAGCGCTTCCGCTACGGCTTCCTGAAGGGCAACCCGCAGCTCACGAAAAACGGCGAGCTCAAGCATCTGTTGTCGATCGACGGCCTGCCGAAGGCCATCGTCAATCACATTCTCGATACCGCCGATCAGTTCGTCAGCGTGACCGATCGCGAGGTGAAGAAGGTGCCGCTGTTGCGCGGCAAATCGGTATTCAACCTGTTCTTCGAAAACTCGACGCGCACCCGCACCACGTTCGAAATCGCCGCGACGCGCCTGTCAGCCGACGTGCTGAATCTGAACATCAACGCGTCGTCGACGAGCAAGGGCGAATCGCTGCTCGACACGATCAACAATCTGTCGGCGATGCACGCGGACCTGTTCGTCGTGCGCCATGCATCGAGCGGCGCGCCGTACCTGATCGCGCAGCACTGTGCGCCGCACGTGCACGTGATCAATGCCGGCGATGGCCGGCACGCGCATCCGACTCAGGGTCTGCTCGACATGTACACGATCCGCCACTACAAGAAGGACTTCACGAAGCTGCGCGTGGCGATCGTCGGCGACATCCTGCATTCGCGCGTCGCGCGCTCGGACATTCATGCGTTGACCACGCTCGGCGTGCCCGAAGTGCGCGCGATCGGTCCGCGCACGCTGCTGCCCGGCGGCCTCGAACAGATGGGCGTGCGCGTGTATCACAACCTCGACGAAGGGCTGAAGGACGTCGACGTGATCATCATGCTGCGTCTGCAGAACGAGCGCATGAGCGGCGCGCTGCTGCCGTCGGCGCAGGAGTACTTCAAGAGCTGGGGCCTGACGCCCGAGCGTCTCGCGCTCGCGGCGCCCGATGCGATCGTGATGCACCCCGGTCCGATGAACCGTGGCGTCGAGATCGACTCGCAGGTCGCGGACGGTCCGCAATCGGTGATCCTGAATCAGGTGACGTTCGGCATCGCGGTGCGCATGGCCGTGATGGGAATCGTCGCGGGCAATCACGACTAAGCAACCACCACGCAACGACTGATCAATAGCTGGACCACGGGTTTAACAAAGGCAGCGCATGAAGATTCATATTCAAGGCGGCACGCTGATCGATCCGGTAGCGGGCACCGAACAGCAGCAGGACATTTTTATCGACGCGGGCAAGATCGCCGCGCTCGGCGGCGCGCCGGCCGGTTTCCAGGCGGAACGCACGATCGATGCGCGCGGCCTCACGGTCGCGCCCGGTCTCGTCGACCTGTGCGCGCGTCTGCGCGAGCCGGGCTACGAGCACAAGGCGACGCTCGAGTCCGAAATGGCCGCCGCGCTGGCGGGCGGCGTGACGAGTCTCGTCTGTCCGCCGGACACCGATCCGACGCTCGATGAACCCGGCCTCGTCGAAATGCTGAAGTTTCGCGCGCGCAATCTGAACCAGGCGCACGTGTATCCGTTGGGTGCGCTGACAGTCGGCCTGAAGGGCCAGGTGATCACCGAAATGGTCCAGCTGACCGAGGCGGGTTGCGTCGGTTTTTCGCAGGCCGACTCGCCGATCGTCGACACCCAAGTGCTGATGCGCGCGCTGCAGTACGCGAAAACGTATGGCTATACCACGTGGCTGCGTCCGGTCGATGCGTACCTCGGCAAGAGCGGCGTGGCCGCGAGCGGCGCGCTGGCGTCGCGGCTCGGTCTGTCGGGCGTGCCGGTCTCCGCTGAAACGATCGCGCTGCATACGATCTTCGAACTGGTGCGCGTGACGGGCGCGCGCGTGCATCTGTCGCACGTGTCGTCGGCGGCGGGCATCGCGCTCGTGCGCGCCGCAAAGGCCGAGGGCCTGCCGGTGTCGTGCGACGTGACCGTCAACCACGTGCATCTGATCGACCTCGATATCGGCTACTTCGACGCGCAGTTCCGGCTCGATCCGCCGCTGCGTCAGCAGCGCGATCGCGAAGCGATTCGCGCGGGTCTCGTCGACGGCACGATCGACGCGATCTGCTCGGCCCACACGCCGGTCGACGACGACGAAAAGCTGCTGCCGTTCGACGAAGCGACGCCGGGCGCGACGGGCCTCGAGCTGTTCCTGTCGCTAACGATCAAATGGGCCGACGAAGCAGGTGTGCCGCTCGCTACCGCGCTGAACCGCATCACCGCGTCGCCGGCACGCGTGCTCGGCCTCGAAACGGCCGGCCGCATCGCGCCCGGCGAGGCAGCCGACCTGTGCGTGTTCGACCGCAACGCGCACTGGCACGTCGAGCCGCGCGCGCTGAAGAGTCAGGGGCACAACACGCCGTTCCTCGGCTATGAACTGCCGGCGCGCGTGCGGGCGACCGTCGTGTCCGGTCGGCTCGCATACGAAGCGCGCTGAGCGGTATCGTTAGGGTCCAGTCAAGGAAAGCCACGGTCATGAAGCTCGCGTTACGCAAGATTCGTCTCATCGCGCATCTGCTGCACGGCATGTGGACCGTCGCGACGCGCTTCCCGAACGCGAGCGCCGACCGGCGTCACGCGCTCAATCGCGCATGGTCGCTGAAGATGCTGCGGCTGTGCGGCATGCGGCTCGTCGTGCATAACGACGCAGCGCGGCTCGATCGCGGCGCGCTGGTGGTCGCCAATCACATTTCGTGGATCGACATCTACGTGATCAATGCGTGGCGGCCCACGCCGTTCGTATCGAAAGCGGAGATCCGGCAGTGGCCGGTGGTCGGCTGGCTCGCGCAGCAACTGGATACCGTGTTTATCCAGCGCGAAAAGCGCAGCGACGCGAAGCGGATCATGCACGAGCTGTCGGAGCGGTTGAGCGCGGGCGAGCTGATGTGCGTGTTTCCGGAAGGCACGACGTCGAACGGGCTCACGCTGCTGCCGTTTCACGCGAATATGTTCCAGGCCGCGGTATCGGCCGGCGTGCCGGTGCAGCCGGTGTGCCTGATGTATGAAGACGCCGAGGGCCGGCAGTCGACCGCGCCCGCGTATATCGACGACCTGTCGCTATCCGATTCGCTCGATATGCTGTTACGCGGCGCTCCGCTGACCGCGCACGTGTACGTCGGCGAGCCGCTTGCGCCTGGTGCCGATCGGCGCACGCTGGCCGCACAAGCGCAGGACATGGTCGGCGCCGCGTTGCGGGAGATGCAGCACGGCACCGCGAAAACAGGCGAAGCTGTATGGCAGGAGCCTGAGGAGTCGGAGCAGCCCGTATCGTCCGACGAGCCGGCCGGCAAGCTGATCGCGCCGGTTGACGGTTCGAGTCATTCGGCCTGACGGCCATCGCAAGATGGCCCCGGCGTCGCTTGATGCGACGCTATCCGTTTTGGTAAGCGGCGGCTTATTCGAACGAGCCTGGCTGCGTGCGCCTAGTTGCCGCCGTTTTCCACCCGGCACGATTCGCAATCCACCTGCGTCAGCGTGCGTTCCGCGGGATTCTGCGCGAGCCGCACAGCGGATAGCTGTTCGCCCCATACGCAACCCGAGTCGAGACCGATCAGGTTGTCGCGCAAGGTCAGACCGAGCGCGGCCCAATGGCCGAACACGACGGTCACGTGCTCGGTTTGGCGCGACGGCACGTCGAACCACGGCATGCAGCCGCGCGGCGCCGAACTGAGCGTGCCGCTGCTGCTGAAATCCATCGTGCCGTCCGCCGTACAGAAGCGGATTCGCGTCAACGCGCTGCAGGTCACGCGCAGCCGGTCGATGCCCTTCAGGTCGGGCGTCCAGCGATTCGGCTGGTTGCCGTACAGGCCCGCCAGCGTTTCCTTCCAGTTCGGCGCGCGCAGTGCGCGCTGCAGCTCTTCGGCGAGTTCCATCGTCAGCGCCGCGTCCCATTGCGGCAGCACGCCGGCATGCACCATCAGCATGCCGTTTTCGAAGTGCGCAAGCGGACGGTGACGGATCCAGTCGAGCAGATCGGCGGCATCGGGGGCGGCGAGGATATCGTCGATCGTGTCGCCCCTTTTCGATTTGCGAATTCCCGCCGACACCGACAACAGATGCAGATCGTGATTGCCCAGCACCGGCACCGCGCGTTCGCCGAGTGCGATGACGTCGCGCAACGTGGCCAGCGATTCGGCGCCTCGGTTGATCAGATCGCCCGCGAACCACAGCGGCGTTCCGTCCGGCGGCGCGGCCTTTGCCAGCAGTTGCTGGAAGGGCTTGCGGCAACCTTGCAGGTCGCCGAACGCGAGGGGCACGGAAGAAGACGGGGCGCTGGGAGCGGAGGAGGGGATCATCTGATGAATCGAGTGGTTCGTAATTCGCGGTAAGAGACAGAGGTCGGCGTTCTGCGGTGCAACAAGCTAGCCTGACATAATATAGGTTTTGAAGTACCGATATCGTTGAAGGCCCCGGAGCTGGCGCGAGCACGTATGCCTGGCGATATTGCGCTACAAACAGGAGAGCAGGAAAGCATGCCGTTTTCTCAGGCCACGCGACCCGTTCGCACACTCGTTACCGGTGCGAGCGGTTTCACTGGCCGCTATCTGGTCGAGAGATTGCTCGCCCGCGGCCACGCCGTCATCGAGACGGTCGGCGAGCGCGACGAGCCGGAAACATCCACGCGGCTGTGGCTCGACGTCACGTCGCCGGATGCGTGCCAGCGGGTCATCGAGCGCACGCAGCCCGATTACATCGTGCATCTGGCGGCTATCAGCTTCGTCGGGCATCAGGATCCTCTGGATTTCTATCGCGTGAACGTGATGGGCACGCTGAATCTGCTGGAAGCCTGCGCACACGTCGGCCACACGCCGCGCAAGCTGCTGATTGCAAGCAGCGCGAACGTTTACGGCAACGTGGCCAGCGACGCGATCGACGAAACCTTTCCGCTTCATCCGGTCAATCACTACGCGGCCAGCAAAGCGGCGATGGAAACGATGGTGCGCACCTGGTTCGACCGCCTGCCGATCCTGATCGCGCGGCCGTTCAACTACACCGGCCGTGGGCAGACTTCGAACTTTCTCGTGCCGAAGATCGTCGAGCATTTTGCGCGCCGCGAGCCGTCGATCGAACTGGGCAATATCGACGTGGCGCGCGATTTTTCCGACGTGCGCTACGTGGCGAGCGTGTACGAAGCGTTGCTCGACGCCGAGGCTGAAGCCGAGACCGTCAACGTCTGCACGGGCACGCCCTATACGCTGCGCGACATTCTGTCGACGGCGAGCGAGTTGACCGGGCACGAACTGGACATCCGCGCGAATCCCGCCTTCGTCCGGCAAACCGACGTGAAGACGCTCATCGGATCGCCGGCCAAATTGCGCGCAATGGTGCCGGCCGTGGAGTCCATTCCGTTTATCGAGACCTTGCGCTGGATGCTCGCCGCCTGAGTGGCGGTGCGCTGGCTGCGTCGGCTTCCCATTTATCGCTCGTCCCTTGTTGTACGCATACGTCTGCTCATAGGCGCATATGCGTGACGGCTTTCTTTTCGTTATCCGTTGTAAGGCGTCCGCCAACCTGTCGCCAGCCGCGTCCGCTAACCTGGCGGAAAGTGACCAGAAAACGCTATCCAGCTGGGTCGATACGAAACTTGTCTAGCTGTTTCAAGTTGTTAGGGTTCTCGTTTTTAACCCGGGCCGCTTTATAATTGTGCCTTTCATAGAATTGGTGTCCGAGTGTCTGCCGATTGTACGCAGCAGCGCGACGGCCGCCAACGGAAGCGGACACTACCACGCGGGGAGCGCGGACCGGCAGAGTCACTGCGGCCCGTCACTTATATCTAGAAGGGAATTTATGATCCTGGTAACGGGCGGTGCCGGCTTTATCGGCGCCAATTTCGTGCTCGACTGGCTCGATGCATCGGACGAAGCGGTGCTCAACGTGGACAAGCTGACCTACGCGGGCAATCTGGGCACGCTTAAGTCGCTCCAGGGCAATCCCAACCACATCTTCGCGCGCGTCGACATTTGCGACCGCGCCGCGCTCGATGCGCTGTTCGCCGAGCACAAGCCGCGCGCCGTTCTGCATTTCGCCGCCGAAAGCCATGTGGATCGCTCGATTCACGGTCCGGCCGATTTCGTGCAGACCAACGTCGTCGGCACCTTCACGCTGCTCGAAGCCACCCGCAGCTACTGGAACACGCTGGGCGAAGCCGAGCGCGCCGCGTTCCGATTCCTGCACGTATCGACCGACGAAGTGTTCGGCTCGCTGTCCGCAACCGATCCGCAATTCTCCGAAACTACGCCATACGCGCCGAATAGCCCTTATTCGGCGACCAAGGCGGGTTCCGACCACCTCGTGCGCGCCTACCATCACACGTACGGCTTGCCGGTGCTCACCACCAACTGCTCGAACAACTACGGTCCGTACCAGTTCCCCGAAAAGCTGATTCCGCTGATGATCGCCAACGCGCTCAACGGCAAGCCGCTGCCGGTGTACGGCGACGGTCAGAACGTGCGCGACTGGCTGTATGTCGGCGATCACTGCAGCGCGATTCGCGAAGTGCTCGCGCGCGGCACGCCGGGCGAGACGTACAACGTCGGCGGCTGGAACGAGAAGAAGAATCTCGAGGTCGTGCACACGCTGTGCGATCTGCTCGACCAGCAACGGTCGAAATCGGCCGGCTCGTATCGCGACCAGATCACCTACGTGAAGGATCGCCCCGGCCACGACCGCCGCTACGCGATCGATGCCCGCAAGCTCGAGCGCGAACTCGGCTGGAAGCCGGCGGAAACGTTCGAAACCGGTCTGGCGAAGACGGTTCAGTGGTACCTGGACAACCAGCAATGGGTTGACGAAGTCGCTTCGGGCGAATACCGGAAGTGGGTTGAGACCAACTACGCGCAACGCGCATAAAGGCACGGCAATGGCGCGCAAAGGCATCATTCTCGCGGGCGGCTCCGGCACCCGCCTGTATCCGATCACGCATGTCGTCTCCAAGCAGTTGCTGCCGGTCTACGACAAGCCGATGATCTACTACCCGCTGTCCACGCTGATGGTGGCGGGCATTCGCGACGTGCTGATCATCTCCACGCCGCAAGATACGCCGCGCTTCGAGGCGATGCTCGGCGACGGCAGCCAGTGGGGGATGAACATCCAGTACGCGGTGCAGCCGTCGCCGGACGGGCTCGCGCAGGCGTTCATCATCGGCCGCGAGTTCGTGAACAACGATCCGTCGGCGCTGATTCTCGGCGACAACATTTTCTACGGCCACGATCTGGCGAAGCAGCTTGAACATGCCAATCGTCAGCCGGACGGCGCCACCGTGTTCGCGTATCACGTGCACGATCCCGAGCGCTATGGCGTGGTCGAATTCGATAAGGACTTCCGCGCGCTGTCGATCGAGGAAAAGCCGGCGAAACCGCGCTCGAACTACGCGGTGACGGGTCTTTACTTCTACGACAAGCAGGTTTGCGATATCGCCGCGGACATCAAGCCGTCGCCGCGCGGCGAGCTCGAAATCACCGACGTCAATTCGCGCTACCTCGCGAACTCGGCGCTGAACGTCGAGATCATGGGCCGCGGTTATGCGTGGCTCGACACCGGCACGCACGATTCGCTGATCGAAGCCGCGACCTTCATCGCGACGCTGCAGAAGCGCCAGGGTCTGGTGGTTGCGTGTCCGGAAGAGATCGCGTATCGGCGTCAGTGGATCGACGGCGAACAACTGCTCGCGCTGGCGAGACCGCTCGCGAAGAACGCCTACGGACAATACCTGCAAAACATTCTTACGGATCACGTCGCATGGCCATCCAGGTAACCGCAACCGCGCTGCCCGAAGTCAAGATCATCGAGCCGAAGGTGTTCGGCGATGCGCGCGGGTTTTTCTTCGAAAGCTTCAATGCGCTCGAATTCACCGAGAAGGTCGAGGCGGGCGTCGAGTTCGTGCAGGACAATCATTCGCGCTCGGCGAGGGGCGTGCTGCGTGGGCTGCACTATCAGATCCAGCACGCGCAGGGCAAGCTGGTGCGGGTGGTCGAGGGGGAAGTGTTCGACGTCGCCGTCGACATCCGTAAAAGCTCGCCGAATTTCGGCAAGTGGGTCGGCGTCACGCTGTCGGTCGAAAACCATCGGCAACTGTGGGTGCCGCCCGGTTTTGCGCACGGTTTCGTCGTGCTGTCGGAGTCCGCGCAGTTCCTCTACAAGACCACCGATTACTGGTTTCCCGAACACGAGCGCAGCATCGTGTGGAACGACCCGGCGATCGGCATCGAATGGCCGATCGACTTCGAGCCGCTGCTGGCTGCCAAGGATGCGGCGGGCAAGCGCCTCGCCGACGCCGAAGTCTTCGCATAAGGGGATCGCATGAGCGCACAGGATGCCACGCGGACGATCCTCGTCACCGGCGTAAACGGCCAGGTCGGCTATGAGCTTGCGCGCACGCTGCAAGGGCTCGGCAACGTGGTCGCGGTCGACCGCTCGCGGCTCGATCTGTCGAACCTCGACCAGATTCGCGCGGTGGTGCGCGACGTGCGTCCGACGCTGATCGTCAATCCGGCCGCCTACACGGCGGTGGATAAGGCCGAACAGGAAAGCGAGCTGGCGCTGCGCATCAATGGCGAAGCACCGGGCGTGCTCGCCGAGGAAGCGAAGAAGCTCGGCGCCGCGCTGATCCACTATTCGACCGACTACGTGTTCAACGGCACCAGGCAAGGCGCGTACGTCGAAGACGATCCGACCGACCCGCAAAACGCGTACGGGCGCACGAAGCTAGCCGGCGAGCAGGCCATCGCGGCCACCGGCGTGAATCACCTGATCCTGCGTACGAGCTGGGTGTATGGCACGCGCGGCAAGAACTTTCTGCTGACGATGCTGCGTCTCGGCGCCGATCGTCCGGAGCTAAAGGTGGTCGCCGACCAGTTTGGCGCGCCCACCTGGTGCAACACGATCGCGACGCTGACCGCGCATCTGTGCGCGCAATCGTTCGCCGCCGAAGACAACGCAAAGTGGTGGGCCGAGCGCTCGGGCATCTATCACCTGTGCGCGGGCGATTCGACGTCGTGGCACGGTTTCGCCTCGGCGATCTTCGAACTCGCGGACCTGCCGAACAAGCCGAATACGCTGCCGATTCCCGCCGCGGACTACCCAACGCCAGCCACGCGTCCGGCCAACTCCAGAATGTCGAACGACAAGCTGGCGCGTGTGTTCGGGCTCGCCGCGCCGCACTGGCGCGACGCGCTGAAGCTGTGTCTGACGGACGGTTTTCCGAAGTCGCCGGCGGCGCGCTCCTGAGCCCGGCGCTCATACGTGTTGTCGTGCCCGCATCTGTCGTGGCGCGACCTTGACCGTAATACGTTGCGATGCGTTCGCCGCGTCGCCCTGTTGTGCCAAATAGTGCAAAACGGTGCTTGACGGTGCGAGCGGTACTGACGGTGCCTGACAATGGCGAAAGGGTGCGGCGGTAGAATATGGCTCGGCGGGATCGCGGTACGGTGCCCGCCGATGCGATTCGCGTAGCCGGCTTCGCAATATGCAGATAAAGCGTACGCATACCGCATGACCCGCTGATTTTCGCGGGTTATGCCGATTCATTTAAATCGGTGCAACCGCGTAATAAATACGGTACTGAGAGGGAGCTGTGAGTTTGTTACCGATCATTCTGTGCGGCGGAGCAGGGTCGCGGCTCTGGCCTGTGTCGCGCGAATCGCATCCGAAGCCGTTCATCCGTCTCGCGGACGGCGAGAGCCTGCTGCAGAAAGCCTTCCTGCGTGCGGTGGCGTTGCCTGGCGTGACGGAAGTGCTGACGGTCACCAACCGTGAGCTGTTCTTCAAAACCGAAGACGATTTCCGCGAAGTGAACGCGAACGGCATTGTGACGTCGTTCATCCTCGAACCGTTCGGCCGCAATACGGCCGCGGCGGTCGCGACAGCGGCCTTGCATACGGCCAAGGCGCACGGTGAAGACACGGTGATGCTGGTGCTCGCCGCCGATCATCTGATCGCCGATCAGGCCGCGTTCGCCGCGGCGGTCGAGCGGGCTCGCACGCTCGCGCAGACCGGCAAGGTGGTGACCTTCGGCATGCATCCGGATACGCCTGAAACCGGCTACGGCTATATCGAAGCCGACGGCGAGAACGTGGTGCGCTTCGTCGAGAAGCCGTCGCTGGACAAGGCCCGCGAATATCTGGCGTCGGGCAGGTTCGTGTGGAACTCGGGCATGTTCTGCTTTACCGCGGGCACGATCCTGAAGGAGATGCGCGCGCATTGCCCGGACATTCTCGATGCCTCGGCCGAATGCATGGACAAGTCGCCATCGGCCGAGGGCAAGACCGGTGCGCAGGTGCGCCTCGAACCGGGCTGCTTCGGCGCGGTGCCGGAGCTGTCGTTCGACTACGCGGTGATGGAGAAATGCCAGCACGCGGCCGTCGTGTGCTGCGATCTCGGCTGGACCGACGTCGGTTCGTGGACCGCGCTGTCCGATCTGTCGCCGGCGGATGCGAGCGGCAATCGCGTCGAAGGCGAGGCGCTGCTGGTCGACGTGAAGAACTCATATCTGCGCAGCAGCGGCCGGCTGATCGGCGCGGTCGGCGTCGACAACCTGATCGTGATCGACACGCCCGATGCGCTGCTCGTCGCGAACAAGGAGCGCGCGCAGGACGTGAAGCAGATTTTCGCGGAGCTGAAGTCGCGCGGTCATGAGACGTACAAGGTGCATCGCACCGTGCATCGGCCGTGGGGCACGTACTCGGTGCTCGAAGAAGGGCCGCGCTTCAAGATCAAGCGCATCGAGGTGAAGCCGGGTGCGAGCCTGAGCCTGCAGATGCATCATCACCGCAACGAGCATTGGGTCGTGGTGAGCGGCATGGCGAAGGTCGTCAACGGCGAGAAGGCGTTTTTCGTGTCGACCAACGAGTCGACCTATATTCCGGCGGGCCACAAACACCGCCTCGAAAATCCGGGCGTCGTCGAGCTCGTGATGATCGAAGTGCAAAGCGGCGAATATCTCGGCGAAGACGATATCGTTCGCTTCGACGACATTTACGGACGTACCTGAAGATGGATATCAGTTTTACCAACGACGCGGAAGATCTGACGCGTCACAACCAGAACGACGATCTGCTGGTCGGCATGAAGGCCGTGCGCGTGTGGGGCACGCTCGGCTGGCACGACATCCGGCAGCGCTATCGCCGCTCGGTGCTCGGGCCGTTCTGGTTCACGCTCAGCACGATCATCATGGTGGTCGTGCTCGGCGCGCTGTATTCGACGCTGCTGCATCAGGAAATCTCCGACTACCTACCGTATCTCGCGGTCGGTCTCGTCGTGTGGGCATATCTCGCCTCGGTCGCCAACGAAGGGTGCATGGCCTTTATCGGCTCGGCCTATCTGATCAAGCAGATCAGGCTGCCGCTCACGGTGCACGTGTGCCGCATCGCGTGGCGCAACTTCGTGATTCTGCTGCACAGCCTGCCGGTGGTCATTGTGCTGCTGGTGATCTTCGGTCACTGGCCAGGTTGGGAGTTCGTGCTGGTGCCGTTCGCGCTCGCGATCCTGCTGCTGCACGGCGTGTGGCTCGGCGTCACGCTCGGCGTGCTGTGCGCACGCTTTCGCGACATTCCGCCGATCGTCACGAATCTGATTCAAGTGGTGTTCTTCTTCACGCCGGTCATGTGGTCGCCGGAAATCCTGAAGGACCGCGCATGGGTCGCCGAATACAACCCGCTGTATCACCTGATCGAAACGGTGCGCGCGCCGCTCACCGGCCGTCCGACCCACTGGGAATCGTGGGCGTGGTCGATTGGCCTCCTGATCGTCGGCTTTGCGTTCGCGCAGATCCTGATGAAGCGTTTCCGTAATCGCGTTCCTTACTGGCTTTGATATTGTGAGTTCTTCATCGATTGTCGCTCGTAACATCTCCGTCGAATTTCCGATTTACGAGAACTCGCATCGCTCGCTGAAAAAAGCGGTGCTCAATCTGACGACGGGTGGCCGGATCGGCCAGGACGCGGGTCGCCATGCGATCGTCCGCGCGATCGACGATTTGAGCTTCACCTTCACGGAAGGCGAGCGCATCGGCCTGATCGGCCACAACGGCTCGGGCAAGACGACGCTGCTGCGCACGCTGTCGGGCGTCTATGCGCCGGTGCGCGGCGAACTCAAAGTGCAGGGCAAGATCGCGTCGCTGCTCGACGTGTCGATGGGCCTCGACCCCGACGCGACCGGCTTCGAAAACATCTATCTGCGCGGCATTCTGGATGGCCTGAAGCCCGCGCGCATCCGCAGCAAGATCGACGAGATCGCCGACTTCAGCGAACTCGGCGACTACCTGAATCTGCCGGTGCGCACCTATTCGAGCGGGATGATGCTGCGCCTCGCGTTCGCGATCTCGACGAGCGTCGAAGCCGACATCCTGATCATGGACGAGTGGCTGAGCGTCGGCGACGCCGAGTTCAGCGTGAAGGCGGCCGAGCGTCTGGAAGGTCTCGTCGGCAAGGCGGCGCTGCTGGTGGTCGCGTCGCACGATCCGTCGCTGGTCGCGCGCGTGTGCAACCGCAAGATCTCGATGGAGCACGGCAAGATGGTCGCCGACGAGCCGGTGCTGCCGCCGGAAGAAAAAACCGACGAGCCGCTCGTCAGCCACACCGCGCAGTTGCCGCATTGATGGCGCGAGCGCGCGGCGCGAACGGTGCGATGCGTCGCGCTGACCGCGGCGTGCTGCACGTGATGCGCGAGATGTGCCGTGCGAGCCTGGCCGTGGCCGGCTCTTCACGCTTTGAAGTATCGAGTTCTTCGAGAGCTGGCTGGACATCATCAGTGCAGCCCAGCGGCGCAGTTTAGAAGCGCAGTCCAGAAACACCCGCGGGGCCGAGCCCCGAGGCGCAACAAGGTTCGAATTTCATGCGAGCTAATCACCCATTTCTGCGCTACTCCGAATCCCTGCTGGTGCGTCAGCCGTTTCGCACACTGAAGGGTTTTGCGGGCGGCTATATCGCGTATCCGATTGCGGAGAACGCCGAAAAACGCAACGTGCGATCGAAAATCCGCGAGTTGCGCGAGCACTATCGACTGCCGGTTCCGCACCGCCGTCGCATCGCGCTCGAACGGCTCGTCGCGACGCTCGAATTCGCCGGCGCGAAGGTGCCTTACTACCGCGACCTGTTTCTGGCGAAGCGGTTCGATCCGGCGAAGGTCCGCAACGATCCGTGCTACCTCGAAGAACTGCCATATCTGACCAAGGACATCATCCGCGAGCAGGGGCCGCGTCTGCTGTCGGGGCCGCTCGAAGCGGGCAAGCACCACGCGTGCAAGACCGGCGGTTCGACCGGGCTGTCGACGACGATCTACTACGACCAGCAAGGCGCCGATTATTCGTCGGCGGTCACCAACTATTGCCGCGAGCGCATCGGCAAGCTGCGTCATCGCTCGGAGCTGCACTTCGCGTGCCGCTTTCCGGATCAGGCCGTGCCGCAATGGCCGTCGCGTGAAGACTTCAAATGCTTCGCGATGAATCGCAGCAACATCTTCTTCGACCGCATCGACGACCAGGGTCTCGAGGAAATGTGGCGCATGCTGAAGCGCCGCCGGCCGTATCTCGCGCATTCGCATCCGTCGACGATGTACGCGCTCGCGTGCTACGTCGAGCGCAAGTACGGTGGCGGCAAAGCATTCCAGGTGTTCGAGTCGAGCGGCGAGCTGCTCGAACCGCATGCGCGCGAGATGATCGCGAAGGCGCTGCGTTGCCGCGTGATCGACCGCTACGGTCTCGCGGAACTCGGCGTGATGGCGTACGAACTCGACGGTCACGAAGGCGGCTTCCAGATCCTCGAATCCGAAGGCTGGCCGGAAAGCCGCGTCGCGCCCGATAACCCCGACGGCGCGCATGAGCTCGTGTTCACCGGTTTCCGCAATCGCCTGATGCCGCTGATTCGCTACACCACGGGCGACCTCGCGCGCGTGCAGGAAACGCACAAGGGCTTTTTCCTGACCGACGTGGTCGGGCGGATTCACGACGTCGTGCCGATCAATGGCGTCGCGCATCCGACCCACCATATCCAGGACATGCTCGATCATCGGGTCGGCGGCATCCAGGAATTCCAGATCGATCTGCGCACGAGCCCGCCGACGTTGCGCATCGTGCTCGAACCGCATGCGAACGCGGACGACACGACGGCGAAGCTGCGCCACTTCTGGCAGGACGCGTTCACGATCGCGTACGTCGGTCACGACGATTTCGTGCGCGTGGGCAGCCGCGCCAAATTCCGTCACGTGGTGACCGCATGATCGGCGTCGCGTTTGCGGATGCGCGCGCGGACGCCGGCCAGTACGTGCTGGCGGCGCTGCGGCGCTCGGTCAGCGCGACCCAGGCACAGGCGATCACACGCGGCATGCTGCATGAGATCGCACCGGATATCGTGGTCGCCGTCGATGCGCCGGATGCGTGGAGTGCGGATCTGATCGCATTCGTAGAAGGGAAAACAGGCAGCCATACAAGCGGCCAAACCAGCCCGCGCCCGCGCAAGCTGATCGTGTTCGGCCATATGCCGATCGCCCTCGCTGACTATCTGCGCTATCGGCCGACGAGCCTGTCGCCCGAATTCGCGCCAGCGAGCCGCAGCGAGCCGGCGCCTGCATACGAGTCGCGCGAAAGCGCGGCCGCGGTGCGCTATAGCGCATTGGCGCAAACGCTCGGCGGCCAGCCGTGGCATCGCCCGTTCGAGCGCTTCGACTTCACCGACGAATGGAACAACCTCGGCTACGGTGCGATCCGCGCGGACGGCTCGATCTGGGCGCTCGCCGAAGCGCCCGAAGTGCCCGCCGAGGCCGAGCTGGCCGCGGTCGTCGTCAACGGTGAGCGCCAGTTCGCGTACGCAGCGCTATGGGATGCCGGCGCGGCGGGCGTGCTGTGGTTCAACCGCCCGGTCGGCCCGTGCGATTCGTTCGAATGGCGCCTCGTCGAGCAATTTCTGTCGGGCTATCGCGCCGACGCACTGCCGTGTCAGCCGGTCTTGAGCGAGTTGCCGTGGGGCTACGACGCGGCGATCACGTCGCGGCTCGATTGCGATGAAGACGTCGAATCGGCGCGGCCGCTGTGGCAGGCCTATCAACGCCTCCGCGTACCGTTCTCGCTCGCGGTGCACACGCACAATCTGCAGCGCGGCGATCAGCACGAGATCCTGCGCGAACTGCTCGCCGACCGACAGCAGGGCGCGGTGCTGTCGCACACTGCCACGCATTCGCCGAACTGGGGCGGCAGCTACGACACCGCGTTCGCCGAGGGCGCGCAATCGGCTGAACTGCTCGAACGGGCGACCGGCGTGCCGGTGCGCTACGCGGTATCGCCGTTTCACCAGTCGCCGCCGTATGCGATGCGCGGGCTGATCGACGCGGGCTATTCGGGTTGCGTCGGCGGCATCATTCGCAACGATCCCGAGTTTCTGAGCGCGCGCGGCGGCGCGCTGGCGGGTTTGCCCGAAGGCTTTATCGGCCATAGCCAGCAGTGCATGCTGCACGGCGACTGCATGCTGAAAAAGGGCGATCCGCTCGCGATCTTCAAGCAGGCATTCGATAACGCGTACGCAACCAACACGCTGTTCGGCTATCTCGACCATCCGTTCTCCGAGCGCTACGCATACGGCTGGTCCGATGAAGCGGCGCGCATCGACGCGCACGAGCGGCTGATCGCGTACATACGCGGTGTCGCGCGCCGGCCGCTGTTCCTGCACGAAGAGGCTGCGCTCGATTTCCTGCGTTTCAGGTCGCTCGCGCGGATCGTCGAACAGGACGGCGCGTTCAGCGTCGTCACGCCGTTCGCGGATACGACGCCGCTCACGCTAGGCGTCGAGTTCCGGGGTACACATACGCAGGTCGAAGCGGGGAAAGCACTGCAATGAAAGTGATGGTGGTGATGGGCACGCGGCCCGAGGTCATCAAGCTCGCGCCGCTGGTGCGCGCGTTGCGCCGCGAGTGCGAGACGATCGTCTGCGCGAGCGGGCAGCACAAGGACATGGCCGCGCAGGCGCTCGAATTCTTCGGCATCGAGCCGGACCTGACGCTCGAGACGATGCATCCGGGGCAGTCGCTGAACGCACTCGCGTCGCGTCTGATCGCCGCGCTCGATCGGGCGCTCGATGAAGTGCGTCCCGACTGGGTGATCGTGCAGGGCGATACGACGACCGCGTTTTGTGCGGGCTTCGCGGCGTTTCAGCGCGGCATCCGCGTCGGCCACGTCGAGGCGGGGCTGCGTACCGGCGACCTCGCGAGTCCGTTTCCGGAAGAGGCGAATCGCAGCCTGCTCGGCCGCATCGCGACGCTGCATTTCGCGCCGACCTCGCGCGCGCGCGGCAGCCTGCTCGCCGAAGGCGTGGCGGCGGAGAAGATCATCGTCACCGGCAATACCGTCGTCGATGCAATCGCCGAAGTGCGCGATAGTTGGAACGTGACGCCGCCGGCGAGCCCGCTGCCTGAGTGGCACGGCGCGCAGAAGCAGCACGTGCTCGTCACCTGCCATCGGCGCGAAAATTTCGGCGACGTGCTGCAGGACATCTGCCGCGTGTTGCGCGATCTGTGCGAGCGCTATAGCGATTACCGCTGGGTGTTCCCGGTGCATCTGAATCCGGCCGTGCGCGGGCCCGTGCATCGCGAACTCGATGGCATTGCGAACCTCGCGCTGATCGAGCCGGTCGACTATCCGACCAGCCTGCATCTGATCAGCGGCAGCGCGGTCGTGGTCAGCGACTCGGGCGGCATTCAGGAGGAAGCGCCGACCTTCGGCGTGCCGGTCGTCGTGATGCGCAATCACACCGAGCGGCGCGAAGGCGTCGACGCGGGCTTCGCGACGCTCGCCGGCCAGAGCGCGGCCAGTATCGAAAGCGCGGTGTGCGGCTGGCTCGACGATCCGGCGCGGCGCGCGGCGCTGCGCAATCGCGCGAATCCGTATGGCGACGGCCACGCGTCGCAGCGCATCGTCGAGAGCCTGCGCGGCCGGCCGGTCGAGGTGTTCGTTGGCTGACGGCAAGCGCGGCGCGCTTCCGCTGGTTCCGGCGCAGGACTGCGTGCTGTTTTCGACCGCGGATTGGGACGAACCGTACTGGACCAACAAGCAGCACACGGCGAGCATCCTCGCCGCGCGCGGCTGGCGGATCCTGTACGTGGAGAGCGTCGGCTTTCGCGCGCCGAAGGTCGGCAGCGGCCGCGACTGGTCGCGGCTGTGGCGGCGGCTGTGGCGCGGTGTGCAGTCGCTGGTGCTGGGGCCGCCACGCCGCGCGGACAACGTCTGGGTACTGTCGCCGCTGATGGTGCCGGCCGGGCATCACGTGCCGTTCGTGCGCTCGCTGAATCAGGCGATGCTGCGCTTTTCCGTGAACCGCTTTGCCCGTTCGCACCGCTTCGACAAACCGGTCGTGTGGACGTATCACCCGTACATGCTCGATGCGATCGCGACGCTGCCGCGCGGGCCGCTCGTCTATCACTGCGTCGACGATATCGCGGCGATTCCGGGCGTCGACGTCGACGCGTTTCGCAGCGCGCAGCAGGATCTGCTCGGGCGCTGCGAAGCGGTGTTTACGACCGCGCAATCGCTGAAGGACGTGTGTTTGCCGTTTAACCGCAACACGCATTTCTTCGGCAACGTGGTGGACGACAAGCACTTCGGCGAAGCGCGCACCGACGGGCCGCTGCCCGCCGAGCTGGCCGCGATCGCCGAGCCGCGGCTCGTCTATCACGGCGTGCTGTCGGACTTCAAGGTCGACTTCCCGTTGCTGCTGAAGACCGCGCAGGCGCGGCCGCAATGGCAGTGGGTGATCATCGGCGAGGAGCGCGAAGGGCAGCGCAGCGAACTGTTCGCGCAACTCGCGCGCCTGCCGAACGTGCATCTGCTCGGCTACCGGCCGTATCAGGCGCTGCCGCAATACCTGCGCGGGATGCGGGTTGGCGTGCTGCCGACGTTGATCAACGAGTACACGCACTCGATGTTTCCGATGAAGTTTTATGAATATCTGTCAGCGGGTCTGCCTGTCGTGTCGACGCCGCTCGATTTCGCGAGAGAATCGCGCACGGGGCTCGAGGTGGGTGGCGATGCCGATGCGTTCATCGCGGCGCTTGAAAAGCAGCTCGCGCGCGGCAAGCTGAGCGCGGACGAAGCGCGCGCGGCGGTCGGCGAGAATACTTGGGAAGCGCGACTGGACAAGATGCTGGCGATCACGTTTCAGGGCTCCCAGGCAGATGGCGGCAGTGCGCGGCCATGCGGCGCGGAGGTGCGCACGTGAGGGTCGTTCATGTGTACCGCACGTACTTTCCCGATCCGCCCGGCGGCTTGCAGGAAGCGATCCGGCAGATTGCGTTGTCGACGCGCGAGCGTGGCGTCGAGCCGCGCATCCTGACGCTGTCGCCGACACCGCGTCCGACCGTCGTCGACTATCCGGAAGGGCAGGTGATCCGCGAGAAATCGTGGGCCGCGCCGGCTTCGTGCGATCTCGGCGGACCGGGCTCGGTGATCCGCTATCGGCAGATGGTCGAATGGGCCGATGTCGTGCATTTCCATTTTCCGTGGCCGTTCGCCGATGTGCTGCATCTGCTTGGGCGCACGAACAAGCCCACGGTGATGACGTATCACTCGGACATCGTGCGGCAGAAGGCGCTCGGCGCCGTCTATGGACCGCTGATGCGGCGCACGCTGCGCAGCATGTCCGCGGTGGTCGCGACGTCGCCGGCCTATGCGCGCACCAGCGAGACGCTGGCCGCGAATGTATCGAAGGACCGCCTGAAGACGATTCCGCTCGGCATCATTGATTACCGCGACGCGCCGCAGCCGGCTGACGCGCAACACAAAGTACAAACGCGGCTCGGTCTCGCGCCTGGCGAACCTTATTTTCTGGCGCTCGGCGTGCTGCGCTATTACAAGGGCCTGCATACGCTCGTCGAGGCGGCGCGGCATGTGAAGGCGCGCATCGTGATTGCCGGGTCCGGGCCGGAGCGCGATCGTTTGGCCGCGTTGGCGCAGCAGCACGGCGCGAGCAACGTCGTGTTTGCCGGCCAGGTCACGCATGACGAAAAGGTCGCGCTGCTGAAGGATTGCCGCGCGATGGTGTTGCCGTCTCACCTGCGCTCCGAGGCATTCGGCATGGTGCTCGTCGAAGCGGCGATGTTCGACAAGCCGATGGTGTGCTGCGAGGTGGGCTCGGGGACATCGTTCGTCAACGAGAACGGGGTGACGGGGTTTGTCGTCGCGAAGGAACAGGCACAAGAGCTGGCTCGCGCGATGAATGCGCTGCTCGACGACGACACGCTGGCAGCCACGATGGGGCGCGCCGCGCGTGCCCGCTATGAAAAGCTGTTTTCCGGCGAGGCGCTCGGCAAGGCTTATAGTGCGCTGTACCAGGAAGTCGCGCAAAACCACATGGGGAAAGGTTAACGGAATGCAATGGAAGACACTGGCCGTCGATCTGGACGGCACGTTGATACGATCGGACATGCTGATCGAGACGGCATTCGCTTTTCTGAAGGCCAATCCGTTGCATTTCTATCGACCGTTGCTGTGGCTCGCGCAAGGCGGCAAGGCGCATCTGAAGGCCAAACTCGCGGACGCGACTCACGTCGACGTGACGACGTTGCCATATGACCCGAAGGTGATCGAATGGCTGAAGCACGAACGCTCGGCGGGCCGCTCGCTGGTGCTCGCCACCGCTAGCGACGCGCGCTACGCGGAGGCAATCTCGGGCCATCTCGGCCTGTTCGACAAAACGCTCGCGACGGACGGCAAGGTCAATCTGTCGTCGGGCCGCAAGCGCGATGCGCTGGTGCGCGAGTTCGGTGATAAAGGCTTCGACTACGCGGGCAACTCGCATGACGACATCGCAGTATGGGAGGCCGCGGAGCGTGCATACGTGGTGAACCCGGCGTTCGGCGTCGAACGGCGCGCGCAAAAAATCGGCAACGTCGAGAGCGTGCTGCAAACCCGCAAGAATCCGCTGCGCGTATGGCTGCGAGCGTTGCGCATGCATCAGTGGCTGAAGAATCTGTTGATCTTCATTCCGCTGCTGGCTTCGCATCAGGTGTCGTCGCTCGAACTCGATCTGCGCGGCGTGCTGGCCTTCGTGCTGTTCGGGCTGTGCGCGTCGAGCGTGTATCTGTTGAACGATCTGCTCGATCTCGATGACGACCGGCACCATCCGACCAAGCGGCGGCGGCCGTTCGCATCGGGGGCGCTGTCGATCGTCTGGGGCCTCGTCGCGTTTCCGGTGTTTGCGGTCGGCGCATTTGCCGGTGCGCTGATCTGGCTGCCCTGGCGCTTTGCCGCGGTGCTGGCCGCCTACTACGTGCTGACGATGGCGTATTCGTTCCTGCTCAAGCGGCGCGTGATGCTCGACGTCGTGGTGCTGGCGATGCTTTATACCGCCCGCATTATCGCCGGCACGGCTGCGTTCAGAATGACGCTGACGTTCTGGCTGCTGGCCTTCTCGATGTTTCTGTTCCTGAGTCTCGCGCTCGTGAAGCGCTACGCCGAATTGCATGCGACGCGTGCGGCGGGCAAGGCGAAGGCACGCGGGCGCGGCTATGTGGCCGATGACCTGTCGATGATCTCGTCGCTCGGCGCGGCATCCGGCTATCTGGCCGTGCTGGTGCTCGCGCTCTATATCCAGGACTCGCAAACCACGCATCTGTACCGGCATCCGCAGGTGATCTGGCTCGCGTGCCCGTTGCTGCTGTACTGGATCAGCCGCACGTGGCTGATCACGCACCGCGGCCTGATGCATGACGACCCGGTCGTGTTCGCGGCCAAAGACCGGACCAGTCTGCTCGTCGTCGCGCTGATGGGTCTCGTGTTCTGGCTCGCCATATGACGAAGGCGCTCAGATCCTGGGGACGCTATCCGGATTGCCCGCAAGCGGGCCACCCGGCGCAGTGGCGCGACGATCTGCAAGCGGTGTGGAGCCGTGTAGCGAGCGCGAACGGCACCACGCTCGCCTATGGGAACGGACGCAGCTATGGCGACAGCTGCCTCGCGGCCAGCGATCAGGTCGTGCATACTCGGCCGCTCGATCGGCTGATTGCCGTCGACTGGCAGACCGGTGTGCTGCGGGCGGAAGCCGGCACGACGCTCGACGAAATCCTGCAGGTGGCGGTGCCGCGCGGCTGGATGCTGCCGGTCACGCCCGGCACCAAGTACGTGACGCTCGGCGGCGCGGTCGCCAACGACGTGCATGGCAAGAACCATCACGTGCGAGGTACGTTTGGCCGGCACGTGCGGTGTTTCTGCCTGTTGCGCAGCGACGGCACGCGGCTCGAGTGCACGCCGGATTCGCATCCCGAATTCTTTGCCGCGACGATCGGCGGTCTCGGGCTCACCGGCGTGATCGCGTGGGTCGAAATCCAGTTGATGCCGATCCGTTCGAGCCAGATCGCGGTGACGAGCATCCGCTTCGATAACCTCGACGAGTTCTTCTCGCTATCGGAAGAACTCGACAGCAAGCATGAATACAGCGTCGCGTGGATCGACTGTTTGAGCCGCGGCGCCGCGCTCGGCCGCGGCATCTTCATGGTCGGCGATCATGCGCAAACGGGCAGCCTCGAATTGCCGGTCAAGAAAAAGCGCACCGTGCCGATCACGCCGCCCGTGTCGCTGATCAATCCGCTCACGCTGCGCGCGTTCAACACGCTGTACTACCAGCGTCAGCAGCGCAAAACCGTGTATAGCGAAGTCGACTACGACAGCTACTTCTATCCGCTCGACAGCCTGCTCGAATGGCATCGCATCTACGGCAAGCGCGGTTTTCAGCAGTACCAGTGCGTGCTGCCGCAGGCGCGTTCGCGCGATGCGATGCATGCGATTCTGGAGACGATCGGCAAAAGCGGCACCGGCTCGTTTCTCGCGGTGCTCAAGCGCTGTGGCGATCTGGTGTCGCCGGGACTGCTGTCTTTTCCGATGGAAGGCGCGTCGCTCGCACTGGATTTTCCGCAGCATGACGAAGGCAACCGCGTGCTGTTCGAACGGCTCGATGCGATCGTCAGGGAAGCGGGCGGACGCATCTACCCGGCGAAGGACGCGCATATGTCGGCGCGCGATTTCCAGAGCGCCTATCCACAATGGCATCAATTAGAGGCACTGCGCGATCCGGCGCTGATGTCCCGTTTTTGGCAACGAACCACACAGACATGAAAAAAGTCCTGATAGTCGGCGCGACTTCCGCCATTGCCATCGCCTGCGCGCGCCGTTGGGCGGCCGAAGGCGCGGCATTGTTCATCGTCGGGCGGCATGCCGAGCGCCTCGACCAGATCGGCGCCGATCTGGTCGCGCGGGGCGCCGCGTCGGCAACAAGCCACGTACTCGACATGAACGATTTCGACGGCCACCAGGCGATGCTCGATGCCTGCACGGCGGCACTCGGCGGTATCGACGTCGCGTTGATCGCGCACGGCACGCTGTCGGATCAGAAATCCTGCGAGCAGGACGTGAAGGTTGCGCTGCGCGAGCTGTCGACCAATGGGCTGTCGGTGATTGCGCTGCTGACGCCGCTCGCCAATCTGATGGAAGGCGCGAAGACCGGTGTGATCGCGGTGATTTCGTCGGTGGCCGGCGACCGCGGACGGCCGTCGAACTATCTGTACGGCACCGCGAAAGCCGCGGTGAGCACGTTCTGCGAAGGTCTGCGCGCGCGCCTGTTCAAATCCGGCGTGCATGTGCTGACCATCAAGCCCGGTTTCGTCGCGACGCCGATGACCGCCGGCTTGCCGCTGCCCGGCCCGCTCGTCGCGACGCCGGAGCGGGTCGCGAACGATATCGTGCGCGCGGTCGAGCGCAAGAAAGATTCGATTTATACGCCGTGGTTCTGGTCGGGAATCATGCTGATCATCCGCTCGGTGCCGGGCTTCCTGTTCAAGCGGACGTCGCTGTAGATCGCACGCGGTACGGGCAAAGGAACTTCGTTCGGCGAAGGATGCGCGTGCCGCACCGTTTACAATGGCGGGTTCAAGTACGGTTGACCTTTGGCTGCCGGTTCTTCAAAGATTAGCTTAACGACAGATCAATGAACAATACACGCATCATTCTTCCCGGCGGCGCGGGTCTGGTTGGCCAAAACCTCGTCGCGCGGCTCAAGCAGCGCGGCTACACGAACCTCGTCGTGCTCGACAAGCATCGCGCGAATCTCGACGTACTGCGCGGCGTGCATCCGGACATCACGATCGAATATGCCGATCTCGCGGAACCGGGCGACTGGGTCCGCTATTTCGACGGCGCCGAAGTGGTGGTGATGCTGCAGGCGCAGATCGGCGCCCCGACCATCGAGCCGTTCATCCGCAACAACATCACATCGACCGAGCTGGTGCTGGAAGCGATCAAGCGCTACGACGTGCCGTACACCGTGCACATCAGTTCGTCGGTCGTGAACTCAGTGGCGAAGGATTTCTATACGGACACCAAGCGCAAACAGGAAGAGATCGTGCTTGCGTCGGGCATCGAGTGCGTGGTGCTGCGTCCCACGCTGATGTTCGGCTGGTTTGATCGCAAGCATCTGGGCTGGCTGTCGCGTTTCATGCAGCGCGTGCCGGTGTTTCCGATTCCCGGCAGCGGCCGTTATATGCGTCAGCCGCTGTATGCGGGCGATTTCTGCAACGTGATCATCAGTTGCATCGAGTCGCGCAAGAGCGGTGCAGCATTCAATATCAGCGGCCGCGAAAAGGTCGATTACATCGACATCATCCGGCAGATCAAGCGGGCGACCAAAGCTCGTTGCGCGATCATCCGCATCCCGTACGGACTGTTCTACGTGTTGCTGAAGATCTACGCGCTGTTCGACAAGAACCCGCCGTTTACGGCGTCGCAATTGAAGGCGCTGACCGCGGGCGACGAGTTCGAAGTGATCGACTGGGAAGGCATTTTCGGCATCAAGGCGACGTCGTTCGCCAACGCCGTCGACGAAACCTTCAACGATCCGGTGTACAGCAGCATCGCGCTCGAATTCTGAACTGGACGTGAGTATGAGCAACGAAAAAATTGCGGTGCTGGGCGCGGGCCCGATGGGACTGGGCGTCGCGTATCAACTCGTGAAGGACGGCCGCAAGCCGGTCATTTTCGAGGCGGACGACCGCGTCGGCGGCATGGCCGCGTGTTTCGATTTCGGTGGCTTGTCGATCGAGCGCTACTACCATTTTCATGCGATCTCCGACCACGCGTTCTTCGAGGTGCTGCGCGAACTCGGCATCGAAGACCAGTTGAAATGGGTCGAGACGAAGATGGGCTATTACTACCAGGGGCATGTGCAGGCATGGGGCAACCCGATCGCGCTGCTCAAGTTCAAGGGGCTCAGCTTCAGCGCCAAGTTCCGCTACGGGCTGCACGCATTCCTGTCCACCAAGCGCAATGACTGGCGCCCGTTGGACCATGTCGAGGCCTCCGGCTGGATTCGTCGCTGGATCGGCGAGGAAGCATGGGAAGTGCTGTGGCGCAAGCTGTTCGACTACAAGTTTTACGACTACGCGTACAACCTGTCGGCCGCATGGATCTGGAGCCGGATTCGCCGTATCGGCCGCTCGCGCTACGACCTGTTCCGCGAAAAGCTCGGCTATCTGGAGGGCGGCTCGGATACGCTGCTTGAAGGCATGCGGCGCTACATCGAGGCGAACGGCGGTGAATTCCGTCTCGGCTCGCCCGCGCAAAAGGTGGCGATCGAAAACGACGCGGTCGCGGGCGTCCAGGTGAATGGCGAACTGCTGCCGTTCGACAAGGTCATCAGCACGATTCCGTTGCCGTATGTGCCGCGCGTGATGCCTGATTTGCCCGCCGATGTCGCGACCGCGTTCAGGAGCGTGAAGAATGTCGCGGTGGTGTGCGTGATCGCGAAGCTGAAGAGAGCGGTGACGCAGAACTTCTGGCTGAACGTGAACGATCCGGATATGGATATCCCCGGCATCGTCGAATACACGAACCTGCGCCCGCTCGACGAGCACGTCGTGTACGTACCGTTCTATATGCCTGGCGAGCACGCGAAGTATCAGGACGCGGACAGCGTGTTCATCGACAAGGTGAAGCGCTATCTGATGCGGATCAATCCGGCACTGAGCGAGCAGGATTTCATCGACGTGCGGGCAAGCCGCTACCGCTACGCGCAGCCGATCTGCGAGCCGGGCTTCCTCGATCGCCTGCCGCCGATCCAGTTGCCGGTCAAGGGGCTGCTCGTCGCCGATACGTCCTATTACTATCCGGAAGATCGGGGTATTTCGGAAAGTATCGGCCTCGCTCGCAAGATGGCGAAAATGCTATGACGGCTGAATCAATGGGTATCAAGCGGAAACTGGCGTCGCCGCAATTCCTGAAGTTTCTGCTCGCGGGCGGCGTGGCGGCCGCGGTGAATTTCGGCAGCCGGATTGTTTTCAATCACTGGATGCCGTTTTCCGCCGCGATCGTGGTCGCTTATATCGCGGGCATGATCACCGCGTTCGTGCTGACGAAGCTGTTCGTGTTTACCGAAAGCGAGCGCCCGACATGGCAGTCGGCGGTGTTCTTCACGCTCGTGAATGTGGTTGCGGTGCTGCAGACGTGGGCAGTTAGCGTGGCGCTCGCGTACTACGTGCTGCCGTGGCTGAATATCACGTGGCATCCGAAGGAGATTGCTCACTTCGTCGGCGTTGTCGTGCCGGTGTTTACGAGCTACATCGGCCATAAGAAGCTGACGTTCAAGTAACGCTTAGTGAGTCTGATATGAAGTGGCCGTGCGCCGCCAGCTTGAGGCGACGTACGGCCACTTTGTCATTTCTGCAGAGTGCAGAAGCGGTCGCCGACCAGCGCGTAAGCGCGCAGGTCTTTCTCGCCGGGCTTCGCGAAGCCGACCCAGCCTGCGTCCCTGGGCGCGTTCTTCACGTTGGCCTTCACGTCATCACGTCTTTTGCCGGACACGCCGTATCCGACCGTTTCGCCGGCGGGGTTCACGAGAACAATCAGCAACGAACTACGGCGATGAGTGGGCGCGACGACCCAACCGGACGCGGTGATGCCGACGCTGTCGGGCGTGACCGTATCGAGAAAGCCGGTGCAGCGCGAGTCATCGACGAAGTCTTTACTGAACCTGACGAGGCCGGCGTCGTGGAGCCAGCCGCGCGAATAAGGTCCAATTTCGTATTCCGCGGCGAACTTCGCGTCGTCCACATAGACGGAGTGAGCGCTGAGCGGGAAGATCAGACCGTCCAGTTCCTGATGGTCGAGGCCGATCTTTTGCGACAGCACCGCCAGTTTCCAGCGGTACAGAACCTCGATATCGCCGTTCACGTTGTGCTGGAATTTAGCGAGGAACGTGAGAAAGACGAGCGGGATGAGTACCACGAGCGTGCGCGCGCGCTTCGTCGACGCGAGATCGAGGGCGAGTAACGACAGCACCAGAAAGCCCAGCAGTGCGGGCAGCGTATAGCGGCTCGCCACCGCGGCCGGCAGACCCATCATCCAGCGCCCCTGGGTGGCGCCGACGGCCGACGCGACGACAAGACCATAGCCCGCGATCAGAAACGAGCGATACGGTGTGAAAAGACGCTTCCTGTACAGATGGAGTGTGGCAACCGCGGCCAGAACGAGCAGACCAAAGCCGGCGATTCCAGCCAGTTCGAGGCGATTCGTGATCCAGAAGACCGGGTTACCCAGAAAGATCAGGAAGAACTTCGGCCGGGCCAGCGAGACGTGAGCGACCGCGGGATCGAGCGGCAGAATCGGCTTGACGAAGTGATAAAAATAAACCGCGTTCGCGATAGCGCCTGCTACCAGGACTGTCGCGATTTCGCGCCACGACCGACGCAGCAGCACCCCTTGCACCGCCATCACGAAGAACGTCGCGACGCCGTTGCCCATGCTGAGTTCCGCGCACACGCAGAAGAACAGCCCCAGCGCGACCCGCCTTACGCTGTTGGTCGGCCGCGAGTAAAAAGCGAAAGCCAGCATCGCGAACAGATAGATCGCGATGAACTGGCTTTGAAAGCCCCATTTAAGGTTGTCGTTCTGTGTCCACGAAAAGATGAACGAAAAAATGATACCGATGATGAGGAACGGCGAATATCGAACCGTGTGCCACTTTTTATGTTCAAGCCAGATCGTCACACCGAGGCACACGACCAGCAAATAAATGGCGACGATATTAAATACGTTCCAGCCGCCGAACACGTAGATATCGAGGAAAAACAGAATCCGTGGAATGACGATGCGGTGGTCCATATGCTGCGACCAGAAGAACCCGTAGTCACCATTCACTATGGCCTGGTAGAAGCCGATATAGCCATTCCACTGATCCCAGAAAGGGATCGGCGAAAAATAGTGAAATCCCCCATAGATGGAGGTCGCTACGATAAAGATGCCCAGTAGCGCGCCCCACAGAGAATAGATGCGCTGCAATCGATACTCCTGGCCCAAAAAGTTGGGGCGAACATAACAAATCGGGTAGTTCCCGTCCAGTCTTGATTGGTTGGGGCGGCGTGCCGCTGGCCGCCCCAACCGGCACGCACGTGTTATCAGTGAACGTCGAGTATCGCCGGCGTGCGGCAATGGGTGAGCGATAAAGGCTGAAGCAAGCGTCCTTCCCGCCAGCCGAAATGCTGATAATGCTCGTGCGCGTCTACGCCGGCCGCGGCCACGTCGGGATTGGCGGCGAGATAGTCGTGTGCATCGAAGCCGGGCGGTAGCGCAACCGGTTCATCGGGATCGAGTTCGCTGCGCTGTCCACAAACGCGCGCCGCGCTCTTGTCTGTATCGTGTATCGCGTGCAGTTCCTTCAACTTGCGGTGCGCACGCCAGAACGGTACCGTCGGCGTCGCATCGCTAGCCAGCCGCTCCATCCGCCGCCAGCTATCGGCGATATAGGCACGATCCCGTGAGCGCCGCATCACGACAGAAAACTCGATGTCGTTATAAAGCGTGTCGCAGAATTGCTCGCAGGCGAAATCGATCAACTCCATTTCGCTGAGATCGGCGATCAGCTTCGCAAACGAGTGCGGCGTGAAAACCCAGCAGTGAATGTCGTGATAGGTGCCGTTTTCGAACGCGTCGCGTGCGAGATGCAACGCGCCTTGCCATGTATGATGCCGCCTCGCTGAATCCACGTTGATCCGTCGTTGCCATGCGTCCAGAGCGGAGACTTCGGCAGCGGACAGACAGTGATCGAGCAGCGAATAAGGCTGCGGTATCCGCGCCCGCGCGATATAGCTCGCCAGAACTTCAGGCAGACGGCTTTCGCGGCGGAAGTAGTCGAACGTGAAGCGTCTGTCGGGTACGACGAGACGCACCTCGCCGGTGGGTTTCAGAACAGCGGCCAGTTCTCTGAGCCATGTGACGAGATCGGGGACATGCTCGACGACGTGCGACGCGACGACATAGTCGACATACCGGCCGTTGATCGCCTCATGCAGCGTATTGCGCCCCCACACCGCGTCGACGTCGACGATCTCATCGATGTTCAGATGAGGGTCGTCCTTGTACTTCTGACGAAGGTGGGGCGTATCCGTGTGGTCCACATAGATGACTTCACCACCATCGCAGCGGCGTACGAGCGGCCAGCAAAGCGGGCCTATTTCGACGCCGACGCTGCCCTTGACGTCCAGGCCTTTCAGCAGACGGCAGCGCCTGTTGTCACGAATTTCATTGATGCCGAGACTATTGTCTTCCTTCGCCATGTTGCCTCCTCGTAGTGGACGGCACAGCACTAAGTTGACTAATGTCCCCCGCGTTACATCAGATTTTTTTGTTTCCTCACGTATGAACCTGGACCTTGATCGAGTCCGAACTCTTGTCACAAGCCAGTTGAAAAGCTTCCTGAATCTGGTCGAGACTCAGGTCGTGCGTGATCATCGCGCGCAGCGTGTCGCCCTTGCGCGCGAGCAGATCGATTGCCACGGCGAAATCGTGTTGACCGTCGATATAGCCGTAGCAGTTCGGCAGATGAATCGTCAGTTCCTTGATGTGCGGCGCGATGATCTCGATGCCCTTGAAGCCATGGTCGAACGCGCCGAGCACCGCCACCTGGCCCAATGGGCGCACGAACTGGCACGCGTAGTCGAGTGTGTCGCCTGTGCCGCCGACGGCTTCGATCGCGTAGTGCGCGCCTAGCCCATCGGTTGCCTGCTGGACGATGGCCAGTGCCTCGGCGCGATCGGCCGGCAGGATCGCGGTGGCGCCCATCGCCAGCGCCGCGCGCGCCTGGGCCGCGTGTTTGGCGACCACGTAAACCTTTTCGCTTCCCGCATCCAGTGCGGCAGCCAGTGCCGCGAGACCGATCGTGCCCGCGCCGACCACCACGCCGACCGTGCCCGCCGCGATACGCATCTTGCGGCAGGCATGCACACCGACGGCAATCGGCTCGACGATCGCGCCGAGCCGGTCGTCGACTGCATCGGGCAGCGGGAACACGCCGGCTTCTTTCGTGCGGACATATTCGGCAAAGCCGCCGCCGAACGGAAATTCGCGCGCGCGGCAGTGGATCGGCGTGCCGAGCTTGCAGTATTCACACTTGCCGCATGCGGTGCCCATCACCATGTCGATCGTGACCCGCTGCCCGACACGCACGCTCGTCACGCCAGCGCCGATTTCGACCACCGTGCCGCTCAATTCATGGCCGTTCGGAAAGCTTTGATGGGCGTCGGCGTTGCGATACGCATGCAGATCGCTGCCGCAGATGCCGACACTCGCGACCTTGACGATCACGGTGCCGGGCAGCAATTCAGGTATCGGCATGCGGCCGATCTTCATCGTGCGCATGCCGTCCTGCAAGCCAGCCCGCATGGACGCGCCTTCGGTGCGATGCTCGAGCGCGTTCGTTGCAGTCATCGGTGAATCTCCTCGGTTCGGTAAAGACGTGGCTCGCTGCGCTAGCGCCGGTTAGCGGTTCTTCCTGATCCAGAAGCTGGCGCCGGGATTGCGCATGAAAAGCGGCATGCGCGCGTTCATCAGATCGGCGTGGAAGTGGCCCATGAAGGTGTTCATCAGCACCACCTCGAACGCGCTGTTGTACTGCAGGAACGCACGCAGCAGATACGCTTCGTTCCATGCGCGGCCCTCGTAGATCCACTGCGGCGGATATTCGAGCGGCAGAAACACGTCATGGAAATGGATGTGCACGCCGGGCGCCAGCATCGGCAGGATATCGAAGACGATGCGGTTGACGTCGCTGCCGATCTTGCTCACATGCGAGGAATCGACGAACAGGATGTCGTTCGCTTGCAGCTCCGCGAATACCGACAGATCGACGTCCTGGGCGAGCGACTTCACGATCTTCGAAGTGGTCTTGTCTTTGTCGGTCAGCAGCGACAGCAACCGTTCGTTGTTGGGTTCGACGAACGTGCACTTGATCTGCCCGTCGAAGAACAGGTCGTTGGTATCGAGCGACACAGCGGACGAAAAGCCCGAGCCGATTTCAACGATGCGGCGCGGCCGCAAATGACGAATCATGCAGTACAGCGACGTCGCATCGCCGTACGAGAACATCACGTTTTCGAAGTAGAAGCGCAAGCCGTCTTTCTTGTGCGGCTCGAACGGCATCTCGCCGTAGTACTTGTCGGCGAATTCCTCGACGAGCCGCAACTGGGCCGCTTCGTTGAATTCGATGCCGGGCAGCGTGCGCTGAACGTTGCCGAACAGGCGCGCCTCGTCTTTCTGGATATCAGTAATCGACGGGATCGGCGAATAGTAGTGACCGGGCGGCACGTCGCCGAGATTCGAAAAGTGCGGAATGTTGGTCTGAAGCGAGTCTCGATACTTGTCGCGTTCAGCAATCAGTTCTGCGACTTCAGGATGTGTTGCTGCCAGTGAACTGAGAAGTTCGGTCGATGCCGACATCTTGCGTCTCCCGCGCGGTGGATTTCGTGGAGGCAGTTTATGAAGGGCGAATCCGGTGTGATAGCCCGGCTGCCCGTAGCGTACTGAACTGATGAAGTCTAACGTACCGAGGCCCGCGCACCCAAGTATTCCTAGCATCAATTATCGCGAGCAGGGTAACGATGCAGCGCGCACTTACCGTTGCTTACAAAATATTCGTCGTAGCAATCCGCCCCGGTACTGGCGCGCGCGACAACGTGCGTTTCGCTCCCGCCCAGACGGCTGTTTGCGCTACGATTTGACGTAAAATCAGGCCCCTGCCGATAACGGTCCGGGGCGGTTTCGCGGGTGGTCGCTAACACCTGGAATGCCTGGATTGCGCACCGTCCTGCGCGGCGGCACCTACGATACCGGACGATTCGGGACGGAGCCCGCTTATGCATTTCAAAATTCTCCTGACCACTCACAGTACTGCGTTCATGACGAGCGGTGGTGGTGAGTCGGAACTCGTGCAGGTCGCCGAACTCCTGAACGAGTCGGACGTACAGGCCGACATCTACGGGATCCGCAGCCGGCCGCTGCGCTTTTACGACGCCGTCATGCATTTCTCCGTTCACGCGGACGGCGAGGCGATCGTTCGCGAAACGGTCAATCAGGGCAAAAAGGTCTTTCTGTGGCCCAACGTCTGGTGGCTAAGCGCGCCGGACCCGGTGGAAATCAGCCGGATCGAAGCGTTCGTCGCGCGTGCCGAGCGGCTGCTGTTCAAATCGTCGACGGAACTCGAGCATTTCAGGCGCTACATCAACGTCGATCCGGCCCGTTGCGTGGTGGTGGGCTCCGGTATATCTGACCGGTTCCTTCTGCCCGCCGATAAAGATTTACTGCCTACGGTCTGTGACGTATCCGATTACGTGTTGTGCCTCGGCCTGATCGAGCCGATCAAGAATCAGCTCGAACTGATCAAGGCGCTCAACCAGTTGCAGATCAACGGTCTGATGGTGGGCGGTTTCCGGGACGAGGCGTACTACCGGCAGTGCGTGCGCGACGCGCATCGCGGGATTCATTTCCTGCCCTTCATCCAGCCTTGCAGCGCGCTGTTGCGCTCCGCGCTTGCCAACGCACTGGTCGTGGCGGAGCCGAGCTTCGATCCGCCTGGCCGCTCCTGTCTCGAAGGCGCATTCGTGAAGAAGCCGCTCGTCATGGTCGATGGGGCCTGGCAGCGCGAGCACTTCGGCGATGATGTCTGGTACGCGGCTTCCACCGATGCGCCGGACATCGTTCCGGCGATTGCGGCCGCGCTTGCCGACACGGACAGAGAAGAAAAGATCGCAAACAACTATGAACGCGTCTATGCACGGCACTCGTCGGGCACGGTAGCAGCAGACTTAATCAAACACCTGACCGATGCCGGCCTCACAAACTACTAAGATCCCGCGCCTGCTCGTCGTCCAGCGGCGCTCGATGACTGACGGGCGAATGAATTCGCGCACCATCGGCGCGCGCTTCGCGCCGTTGCTGTCGTATATGCAGCGGCACCAGCTGATCGAATGGGAGCAGATCTCCGAGGCCGAAGTCGGCGTCAGTCATCTGCATCGCTTCGACGTGGTGCTGTTCAACAAGCACGTGTCGAACCTGTCGCTGAAGATCATGCGGATGGCGAACGAACTCGGCCTCCATACGATTTACGATCTCGACGACTGGCTGCTCGATCTGCCGTCGTGGAGCGTGCTCGAAATGAACGAGGACGTGCTCTACAACGTGCTCGCAATGATTCGCGAGGCGAGCGCGGCCACCGCGTCGAATCAGCTGCTGCAGGAACGCATGCGCAAGGTGCGGCGCTCGGACGTGCTGATCATCCCGAACGGCTTCGACGGCGAGGCTTTCGATCTGTCGCCCGGGCTGTGGCAGGAACAGCAGCCGCCGAAGATCATCTTCTCCAATCTCGACGGCATCAAGCTCGTGAGCTTCCGCAAGGATTTCTTCGCGACCTTGCGCGCTTTCCTGACGCGCCACGAAAACGTATCGATCGACTTCTGGGGCGATCTGTTTCCCGAACTCAATACGATCCCGCACATGACGTATCGCGGTAGCCGCGGCAATCTCGAGTACAAGAAAGCGCTCCGCGACGAAGGGTACACGTTTGCGATCGTCCCGCTCGGCGCGGAAGAAGACCCCGACACGCTGTTCTTCAACTCATGCAAGTCGCCGATCAAATACGCGGACTACGGCAGTCTCGGCATCCCGAGCATCTATTCGGACTGTCCGACTTACCGCGAGAACGTCAGGCATCGGCAGACCGGGTACATTGCAGCGAACACGGCGGACAGCTGGGCTCAGGCGCTGGAGGACATGTTCACCGACGCGAAGTTGCGGCAGTCGATCCGCGAGCAGGCCTATGCCGACGTGTTCGATCGTTTCAGTGTCCGGCGCATTGCGGCGATGTTCATGAAAGCCTTACCCGGCCCGAAGTCCGACTGAGCTGACGCCAGGCACTCGCATACACCGAGATACACCCAAGCGTACCCACGCACCCACGCAACCGACTCTTATGGATCTTCTTCTCATTCGCCACGGCCAATCGTTTGCCAACGTGGCCGGTCTGCTCAACTCGACCGAGCAGGACGAGTTGACCGAACACGGGATGCAGCAGGCCGCGCAGCTGCGCGTGCTGATGGAAAGCCGCGGCCTCGTGCCGGACCGCGTTTTTTCGAGCCCGTGGCGGCGCGCCCTGCAAACCACCGAGGTGCTGTTCAACGGCAAGTGCGACTGGACGGTCGACAGCCGTCTCGGCGAAACCAATGCGGGCCGGTTCGCGACATGGAAAGCCGAAGACTTCCGGCTCGCGTTTCCCGACTGGGGCAAACATCTGTCGGACCGTTACGACGGTGGCGAATCGCATCTCGAGCTGGCCGCGCGATCGGTGAACTGGGTCGAGGAGGAGGTGCTGCGGCACGCTGACCAGCCGGGCCTGATCGCCGCCGTATGTCACGCGGGGCCGATCTCGGTGATCTCTCAGTATCTGCTGAATATCCCGTTGTCGAAATTTCCCAACGTGCTGGTGCCGAATGCATCCATCACGCTGTTCCGGCAGAACGTGCATACCGGAAACTTCTATTTGCAGATCGCGGGGCTGTCATGAGTGCATCGATCAGGATTTTCGAGCCGCTTTACGCGCCGGGGCAGGTGCTCTCCGAGAAGGTCTTTCACCCGCTGGTACTGCACAACAATGCTCACGCTGCGTGGCGCGAGTTCTACATCATCGTCGACATGTACCGCAAGGGCATGCACCTTGAGCAGGACTTCACCGCGCTGTTCTCGCCGAAATTCGCGTTGAAGGCGCGTATGGACGGCAGCCGGTTCATCGAGTTCGTCGAAGCGAATACCGATGCCGACGTCTGCATGATCAATCCATTTCCGCAACTCGCGTATGTCTCGCACACTGCATGGATGCAAGGCGAGCATGCGCATCCGGGACTCGTCGAACGCAGCCAGAATCTGCTCGACGCGGTCGGTATCGACTGGAATCTGCGCGAGGCGCCGCGTCAGTCCGCGCATACGCTGTGCTATTGCAATTTCTGGGTCGGCTCGCAGTCGTTCTGGGAAAACTATGTCGGCAAGGTGCTGGAGCCGATCGCCACGTTCCTCGAAACGCAAAGCGATAGCGAAGCCGCGCGTGGCGTGCTGGAGCCTACGATTCATTCCGACGATGCACCGTTTTTGCCGTTCGTCGCCGAGCGTCTGTTCAGCACGTATCTGTCGCTGCATCCGCAAGTGAAGGTGGCCGCGTATCCGATCGAGGGCGACGAGGTGCTGGACTACTGTGTCAGCGATTTCGAAAAGGACATCGTGCGGTATATGCAAAAGCCGATCGATGCCGCGGATCGCGCACCGGTCTTTCCGCCCGAGCAGATAGCGTTGATGGACCTGCTGTGCACGCTGTCGCAGAAGTACGTGCGCGCGCACTTTTCGTTTACGCCGCATCCGCATACCGGGCAACCGATCGACTTCGAGCGCGGCGGCAAGTAACGCGTCGACAGCGCGATCCAGTAGATGCGCGCCGTCACTCGTTATCTTCTTTTCTCCACCGATGCGGCCGGCGCGCTTGCACGCGCGCGCGAAGGGCCGTTCATCACCACGCCCACGCCGGTGAATAGCGTGCGCCACACGTCGTCGCTGGAACGTTGCAGCACGCCGTCGGCATGCCGCACGTAAGCGAGATCGATCGGGCTGCGGCCGACGGATTGCCCCAGCCGCTGCATCACGACCGGCACCCATGCGGCGAGTTCGGCATTCGCGTCGAATACACAGTCGCGCGGACAGATCTCCTGAGCGGCCGTGCCGCCGCGCACGAATACCGGCTTGCCGTAGTGCATCGCCTCGAGCACCGGCACGCAGAAGCCTTCATGCCGGCTCATCGCGAGCAGGCCGCTGGTCGACTCGTAACACTCGAACAGGTCGGCGTCGTCGAGCATGCCCTTGAAGTCGACCCGTTCGAGCACGCCGAGGCGGCGCGCGTGGTTGATCAGGAACTTCAGGTAATCGTAATTCGGCGTGCTGCCGACGATACTGAGCGTTGCGTTGAAGTCGCGCTGTTTCAGCAGCGCCAGAATCTCGATGCCGTCTTCGACGCGTTTATGCGGCACCACGCGGCCGACCATCAGCAGATTCGGCTCCTGCCGCTTGCGGCCTTTACGTGGCGTCTCGCGCCGGAATACGTACATGTCCGGAAACACCGGCGGCACGATCGTGATGGCATCAGCATCGACATCGACGATGCCGGCGAGGCTCTGCGCGGTGCCGCGCGAGTTTGCGACGAGCGCGTCGAAGCCCGCGAGCAGCGGCAGTTGCGCGAGCGCCTTGTCGCACAACTGCGCGGTGCGCGGTTCGAGCGCGCGCAGCAGTTGCGGGTCGGTCACGCCGTGGAAGTAGCAGATCTTCTTGCAGTCGAGCGCGAGAATGCGCTCGAGATGCGGATCGAAGATCGAATAACTCAACAGCACGACGTCGTCCCGGCGGACGTCGTCGAATAACGCTTCAAGCGGGCGGACCCCGTTCGTTCCCTCATCGAATCCGCTTGCATACAACTCGGCCTTCATGCCGAGACGTTCAGCCATTCGAACGAAACCGATGCAGTGATTACCGACCGCATCGCCCGAGAAAATGTCCGGAGCACATACCCGCAGCGTCATTTTGCTTTCGCCTCCGCAATGTCCGTCAACCGTTGAGCATAGGCGCGCGCGACCGCCTGAACCGAGTAGTCGCGCTCGATGCGTGCCTTGCCTGCCTGGGCGATGCGCTCACGCAGAGGCGCATCGTCGATCATGCGTTTGAGCTGTTCGGCCGCGATCGACACTTCCGGATCGCACCAGTACTGGCCTTCGGCGAACAGATAGTCGCCGGGCCGCAGCGGTATGAGCTCGCCGTCCACGAGGAACGCGGTGTCGGCTTCGCAGAAGTCGACGTTACCCGAGAAGTTCGTGACCACGACCGGCTGCCCCAGCACCATCGCCTCGGCGATCACGCGGCCGAAGCCTTCGCTGCGATGGAGCGAAATGTAGGCGTCGCAGCAGGCCATGAAGTCGGTCGAATCCTGCCGGCTCAGGCGCTCGGACACGATATGGATGCGGCTGTCGCCTGCGGTCAGATCGAGCACTGCGCGCCACACCGGATCGTCGTCGCGCACGTTCATCGCCTTGATCACGAGGCCGACGCCTGGCGAGCTCGCGCCGAATGCCTGCTTGAAAGCCTGCACGCCGGCGAGCGGATTCTTGCGGCTTAGCCACGAGTTGCCGTCGAACATCAGGTAGAACAGGAACTCGTTGGCGGGCAAACCGAACCGCTCGCGTTTCGGCTCGACCGGCGCGGGCACCTCGACCGCCATCGGCATCCGATAAACCGGCGTGTTGCCAAGACGGCTGTAGACGCTCTGCACGAAGCGGCTTTGCGCCCAGATCTCGTCGACCATCTGATGCACGTTGCCGAACGCGTCGGGCCAATGAGGCAGTTCCCACGGCCACGCGCCGATCTTGTGAGTCGGCGCGTCGATCAGATGGCGGCCGCCCTCGATCGCGAGACGCACCATCTCGGGCGCCGGCAGACAGATCAGGCTGATGTTGTACTTGAGCTCCTCGCTGATCAGATGATCGACCGAGTGTTCGAGCTTCGCGGGTCCCGCCATCGGCGCATTGAGCAGCGTGACCGGCGTGGACGACATTTGCAGCACGCGCGCGGCCATCCGCGCGTCTTCGCCGAGACCGAGCACGCCTTGCGGGAAGCCGATCACGTTGACGCCGAAGCCGTAGCCGCCACCTTCGACGCGCGCGTGATAGCGAGCCGGTTCGCGCTCGTCGTCATCGGTGTCGTCGTCGGCGCTGTCGGCAACCTCGGCCGAATCGGCCCAGCGTACCTTCAGCGAGCCGACGAGCGGATACTCGGTCGACGCCCATTCGTTCCACCAGTTCACGAGCTGATCGCGGCCCGCCGCGGTGGCCAGGTCGTAGGCCTCGCGCAGGTCGGGGCGGTCGCTCGCAATCATCATCAGGAAGCGCGGCAGCAATGTGGCGTCGGCCGGCTGCTGGTCGTCGATCCTCGCGAGTTCTTCGGCCAGATGCGTCGGCGACCATTTGATCGCGGAGTATTCGTCGTGTCCGTGCTTGTCCCACCACGAAATGAAGCCAAGCCGCGCGCTGAAGCTGTTCAGATTGAACGATGCCTGCAGGTCGGGCCGCTCGTTCCAGATCAGCAGCAAAAAGCGCGGCAGCAGCGGCAATACACCTTGCTCGCCGGCTTGCATGTTGAACAGTTCGTCGGGCAGCGGCGGGATGGTCCAGTGCAGCGCCGGATACTGGGGCTCGCCGCTCTCCACCCACCACGACAGGCACTTCAGCCGGCCAGTGAAACTGTCGAGCGAGCAGAGCTCCTGCATATCGCGGCGCTCGTCGTGCAGCATGCGCAGGAAGCGCGGCACCGGCAGCCAGTCGGGATGCGTGCCCCATTCCGGTTCGAACATCTGCGCGGGCGTCGTGGGCGGCACCCATCGGATCGAGCGGTACTGATGCTGGCCATGTTCGATCCACCACGACAGGCAGCTCAGGCGCCCGTTGAGCGAGTGCAGATCGAAAGTCGCCTGCAGGTCCGCGCGCTCCTTGAAAATCTCGCAAAGGAAGCGCGGCACATACGGGCCGCCGTCGGCGGGCGGCACTTCGGGTTCGAGCATGAAGCCGCCGATCGGCGGCTGCGACCACTTGATGCGCGGATATTCGCGCTGGCCGTGGTCTTCCCACCAGCTCAGCGCGGTGACCCGCGACGTGAAGCTGGCGAGGTCGAAAGCGGCGCGCAGATCGGGCCGCTCGGTAGTGATCAGCGCGAGAAAGCGCGGAAACGGCATCGCGCTGGAATCGGGCGCGTCGATCGGCTCCATCAGCGTGGTCCACGCGATCGGCGGGCGCCACGTTACGCGCGGACAGGTGATCTGGCCGTGCTCGTCCCACCAGTCGAGGCAGTTCAGATAGCCGGTCAGCGTGTTCAGGTTGAAGGCGCGCGTCAGATCGCCGCGATTGCGCACGATCATCGTCATCAGCTTCGGCAATTGCAGGCCGGCTTCTTCGAGCACCGTGTCGGGCTCGAGCAGCGTTTCGCTCAGATGTTTCGCGTCGAGCACGCTCGGCCGGGTCGAACCCAGCCAATACGTGACGGCATCCGGATGGCGCTCGATCAGCGTGTCGTTATCGAGCTGGCGCAGGTATTCGAGGTCTTCGCGGCGCAGTACCCAGTCGAAGTCCGGATACGTGTCGCGCGCCGACATTTCCCACCAGAAGTACAACGTGACCCGGTCATTGAGCGCTTTGGAATTGAAGCGCGCGAGATCGGCTCTGAATTTCATCAGAAAGTAGATCGCGCTCGGCAGGCAGAAGAGTTCCCCCGGCGATGGATGGCGGTATTCCCCGAGCCACCCGGTCTTGGTTTTTTTGGGTCCCAGATTAAGCAAGATTTCCAATCCTTGAAGGCCAAGCGAAGGAAAAGTCGTCGGCAGTCAGCGTCAGATTGGGGGAATAGCACGGATCGTTCATCAACAGATGCCCCCAGCGTTGCCTGACCAATTCGGATTCCTGGTTGAAGCGGCTAATTTTTTCCGGCGTGTCCTCGGCGCCGCGGGTTGCCGATTCGTGATGATAAAGCTCGGCGTATGGCGTCCACACATTGCGGTACCCGGCTTGCCGGACCCGAAGGCAAAAATCAATGTCGTTGTAGGCAACGTGTAATTGTTCGTCGAGGCCGCCGACTTCCTTGTAGATCGACTGACGGATCAGCAGGCACGCGGCGGTCACCGCGCACATCGCGTTGCGCAGGCGCGCGCGCGCGAAGTAGCCGGGATGGGTGTTCGGGAAATGCTTGTGCGCATGGCTCGCGATGCCGCCGACGCCGAGCACCACGCCGCCGTGCTGGATCGTGTCGTCCGGATACAGCAGCTTCGCGCCCACCGCGCCGACGTTCGGCTGCAGCGCGACCGACACCATCTCTTCGAGCCAGTCGGCGTTGATCACTTCGATGTCGTTGTTCATCAGGCAGACGAAGTCCGCCGTGCTCGCGAGCGCGACGCCATTGTTCAGCGCCGAGTAGTTGAACGGCGAATCGTCACGCACGACGCGGATGCGCCGGTCTTTTTGCAGCCGCTCGAATAGCTCGTGGGTGGCCTGCTCGACCGAGCCGTTGTCGATGATCGTGATGCGAAAGTTCGGGTAGCTCGATTTGCGCAGCACCGATTCCACGCATTGCTCGACGAGGCCGGCGGAATCGCGCGTCGGAATGATGATCTCGACCGACGGCAGCACTTCGGGTAGCTCGTACACGACCTTGTTGAACGCATCGGTGCCGGGTGCGTGTTCGGTATGCGCGTTGATCCGGTTGCGCGCGAGGTGTTCGTCTAGCGCGCGCATCGCCGCGGTATGCGCATACGGCTTTGCCTCGTGGCCGGCCGCGGTGCTTTCCGGGATCATGCGCCAGTGGTACAGCGCGCGCGGCACGTGATACACGGTGTGATGACCGGCGCGGTCGATCACGCGCAACGCGAGGTCGTAATCCTGCGAGCCTTCAAAGCTGGCTCGGAAGCCGCCGACTTCTTTCACAGTCGACGTGCGGTACACGCCGAAATGCGAAATCATGTTCTGGCTCAGGAACAGGTCGTAGTTGAAGTCGCATTTGAAGTACGGGTCCGAGCGCACGCCGTCGATCGAAATCTTGTCTTCGTCGCTATAGATCACCGCCGCGTCGGGATGCGCGTTGATCATTTCGGCGACGCAGTACAGCGCGAGCGGATGCAACTCGTCGTCGTGATCGAGCAGGCCGATGAATTCGCCGATGGCCAGTTCCAATGCCGTGTTGCTCGATGCGCTGATATGGCCGTTCGTCGTGCGGTACGCGACCTTGATGCGCGGATCTTTCGCGGCGTAGCTATCGAGCACCTCTTTCACTTCGGGGTTCGTCGAGCAGTCGTCGGCGATACAGAATTCCCAGTTCTCGTAGACCTGCGCGACGACCGAATCGATCGCGATGCGCAGCCATTTCGCCGGCGTGTTGTAGGTCGGCATGACGATGCTGATCAGCGGCTGCAGCGCCCACTGCTGCGAGCGCGCGCGCAATTCGGGGTACAGCGCCGCGGGCGGTTCGTGCCGCTCGATCCATTCCTGGTACGTGTGGCCGGCACTCGGCACCGGCGCGGGTTGCGCACCGCCGCGCCACGACGCCATGCGGCGCGCGCGTTCGAGCAGTTCCTGCGGACAGTCGCTGTCCGCGATCAGTTCGACGTTGAAGCCGTTCACCGAGAACAACCCCGAGCGGGCGATCGGGTCGACCCGCAACGGCCCGACGAGCGGCGGAAACGCGACCACCTGATCCACTTTGCCTTCAGCGCCGACCGTGAGCCCGATCGTCGCGTGCTCCGACATGCCCGCGCCCGCGTCGAAATAGATCATGCATGGCGATGCCGGCATGTCCTCCTTCAACAGTTCGAACGAAATGCGCGCGGCGCGCCCCGAGAGTTCTTCCCAACCGGTGAGTTCGAACTGTGGATCGCCATTGATCGCCTTCCACGCAAACTCAGGATTCGAGGACGCCTCGACGTTGTTCAGCGGACGAAGTTCGAAGCGCTTCACGGGGTTCTTCACGGATTTCGTCACAGGTTTCTTCACGGGGTTCGTCATTTATTCAGCAGGGAATCGTAGAGCGCTTTCAGCGGAGACAGCACGGCTTGCCAGCTCAGGTCGCGCGCGTTGCCATCGGCGCTGCCGCGCGGTTGCGCGAGCGCTTCGCGAATCGCGTGGACGATGCTGTCGACATCGAACGGATCGAGGTACGCGACATGCCGCGCGAAGTACTCTTCGGTCGAGCCGACCCGGGTCACGGCGATGCGCGCGCCCGCCGCATGCGCTTCGAGCGCGGCAAGGCCGGGTGTCTCCAGCGTGCTTGGCAGCACGAACGCTTCGCAGGCGGCGTAGGCCGAGCGCAGCAGCGGCGAATCGTGAGCGAGCGTGCCTGCGTAGACGACCTGTTCGCCGCCTTCGGCGAAGCATGCCTTCGCATATTCGGGATCGCGCTGATGGCCGATCAGCACGAGCTTGAGTTCCGGGAACGACTTCATTGCCTTCACGAGCGCGAGCTGGTTCTTGCGCGGCTCGATATTGCCGACGTTCAGGATGAAGCGATCCGCGATGCCGAATTCGCGGCGGAACAGTTCAGGCGCGACCGGCTCGTAGAAGCTCTGTTCGACGCCATTGAGCACGCTGACGAATTTCTCGCGCGGCAGATCGAAGACGCGCGCGAGCGTATCGCACTCGATCTCCGAGTTGGCGACCACGCGGTCGGCCAGCGAAAACTGATGATGGATTTCGCCGATCGGATAGAGATGCCTGGTTTCTTCGGTGACCCACAGGCTCGACGACACGACGAGCGGCAAGCCTAGTTGCTTGACGAAGTTGCACAGGTGCACCGAGCCGCCGACGCACGAGAAGAAATGCACGACATCGTGTTCCAGAAAGCGCGGCTTCCATGGATCGAACAGCGTGACGTCCACGCCATGCGCGGGCAGATGCCTGTGATAAGCCAGCAGCTGGATCTCTCCGCCGCCGGGCGTATGGAAAGCCATCGGGTAAGTGGCGAACAGCACTTTCATAGGCGGGGCCCTAATGGCTCAGACAAATTGTTTTCTCCAGACCAGCACGTTTTATTCCACATATCGACGGTTTCGGACACCCTGTCTCCGTGATCCAGGCCGAATGAACCGGCGCTGCGCGAGCCGCCCAGGGGGCGGCCGGTGCAGCGAGGGCGGAGCATTCACATGGAGGTGTGCCGCGCCGTCGCGCGGCGATCAGGCGTTGGTTCGTCGGCGCGCGGGCGATTGCCTGTTCGCGCGGCCTTGGGACAGGCCTGATCGTGCTGTTGTCGAGCACGTTTGGATCGATACCACGAATTCCACATGCGCGAAAATGTTTGAGTTGTTACGAAGTGTACGAATTGCGCGCCAGCGAGGGCACGTCCGTTTTATTATCACGGCCCGGGCGTGAGCCGCGTGTGCGGTGCCGCCCAGTGGCCGATGCCATTTATTCTAGCGCCCGGCTGCCGGCCCGCGAATAGGGCCGCGACGGGTTGGCGCCCGCATACAATACGGTCCCAGCCAGACTTCCCGAGAAAGCACCGTCGATGCCAGATTGTATCGTGTCTCATCCGCCTTTCCCGCCCTGTCCGGGTAGGGTTGGTCCTGGCGGTGCCAGTATCGGTTCGTCGATCCAATCGCATCGCGCGGACCTCGCCGCGTGTTCTGGAGCACGCCGATGAGCCTGCAGGTTCTGGTCACCGGCGCCAATGGCTTCGTCGGCAAAGCGGTGTCGCGCGCGCTGCTGCGGCGCGGCGACAGCGTGCTCGGCGCGGTGCGGCAAGTGCATAGCGCCGCCGAGGGCGTGCGCGAATGGCTGCTCGATGTCGACGACTTCGCGGGCATCGAGCAACGCTGGCCGGTCGGCGTCGGTTGCGATGCGGCGATCCACCTCGCCGCGCGGGTCCACGTGATGCATGAGAGCGTCAGCGATCCGCTTGCCGCCTATCGCGCAACCAACGTCGACGGCGCATTGCGCGTCGCCGCCGCGGCACGCGGCGCGGGCGCGCGCCGCTTCGTGTTCGTGAGCAGCATCAAGGCGATGGCGGAGGCGGGCCCGGGTCGTCCGATCGGCGAAGCGGACACGCCGGCGCCGGTCGATCCGTACGGCATCTCGAAACTGGAAGCGGAGCGCGCGTTGTTCGACTATGGCCGCGCGTCGGGTCTCGAGATCGTGGTGGTGCGCCCGCCGCTCGTCTACGGGCCGGGCGTGCGCGCGAATTTTCTGCAGTTGATGAACGCGATCGCCAAGGGTGTTCCGCTGCCGCTCGGCGCGATCAAGGCGCGCCGCAGCCTTGTGTTCGTCGACAACCTTGCCGATGCGCTCGTGCATTGCGCGACCGATCCGCGCGCGGCTGGCGAGACCTTTCACGTGACGGATGGGCGCGATCTCAGCTTGCCGGAACTCGTGCGCGCGCTTGCCATGCAACTGCATGCGCCGGCGCGGCTCGTGCCGGTGCCGGCCGGCGTGCTGCGGATGGCCGGCCGCCTGAGCGGGCGCTCGGCGCAGATCGACCGGCTGATCGGCGAGTTGCGCGTCGACAGTTCGCGTATTCGCGAACGTCTCGGCTGGGTGCCGCCATACACGGTCGAGCATGGCTTGCTCGAGACCGCCGCGTGGTATCGCGCCACGCATTGAGCCTTGGCTCGAACCCGATCTGAATTTGCGTTGGAGCCGCATTGAATCGCCGTTGGAAAGCAGCAAACCTCGCAGCTAACTCATAAAACCTATCGATGCCACCCGCTTCGCATTCCGACTTTTCCATCGTTGCCCTGCTGCCATGGGGCGTCGCCGCGCTGGCCGCATGCGCCGCGATCCTGTGGGCGCTGCTGCGCAGCGGTCTCGCGTGGCGCCTCGCGACCGATATCCCCAACGACCGCTCGCTGCACACCCGCCCGACGCCGCGCGTCGGCGGCTGGGGCATCGTGCCGGTCACGGTGGTGCTGATCGGGCTCGCGGCGCCGTCGCTGTGGCTGCCCGCGCTGGCCGCCGCGCTGCTCGCCGCGCTGTCGCAGATCGACGACCGCCGCGGCTTGCCGGCGCGCGTGCGCTTCGGCGGTCACGCGGCGGCGGTCGCGGCGCTCGTCGCGGTCTATCCGGCCGACGTCCCGTGGTGGGCGCTCCCGTGCATGGCGGTTTTACTCGTGTGGCTGGTCAATCTCTACAACTTCATGGATGGTTCGGACGGCCTCGCGGGCGGCATGGCGCTGTTCGGTTTCGGCGGCTATGCGCTGGCCGCGTCGGTGTCGCTCCGTCCGGATGCGGCGCTCGCGGCAGCGAGCCTGATCGTCGCGGGCGCGGCGGCGGGCTTTCTGCTGTTCAACTTTCATCCAGCGCGCATTTTTCTCGGTGATGCCGGCTCGATTCCGCTCGGTTTTCTCGCTGGTGCGCTCGGCTATTGGGGCTGGCGCGAGGGCGTCTGGCCGGTGTGGTTTCCGGCGCTGTGCTTCGCGCCATTTATCGGCGATGCCTCGGTGACGCTTGTTAAGCGCTTGCTGCGTGGCGAAAAATTTTGGCAGGCGCACCGGGAACACTACTATCAAAGACTGGTGCAGTCCGGATTGGGACACGCATCGACCGCGTGGATTTGGTATTTGTTCATGGCGGTAGGCATAATGCTTGCTATTTGCGCGCTACAGTTCGCTCTCCTGTATCAATGGCTGGCGGTCGCGGGATGGGCTGCCGTGCTGGTCGTCGCAGGGCTGTGCATTGACCGCCGCTGGCGGCGCCATATGTCCCATTCCGGGCAAACCTGAGGTTCTGCGCAATGAAAACATTCAAAGCCAGATGGCTTTCGTTTAGTGCGTTTGCGTTCGACCTATGCGCGGTAGCCTTGGCCTGGCTGCTGGCCTACGTGATCCGCTTCAACGGGCCGGTGCCCGCGCCGTTCTGGTCGAGCGGCTTGCATGCGCTCGTCTGGGTGCTGGTGATCTACGCGGTGATGTTCCGCAGCTACGGGCTCTACCGCGGCATGTGGGTGTTCGCGAGCCTGCCCGATCTCGTGCGCATCGCGAAGGCGATCGCCGTCGGCGCGCTCGTCGTGATGATTGCGTCGGCGCTGTTGCAGCCCGCGCCGATCGTGCCGCGCTCGGTGCTGATCGTGTCGCCGATGCTGCTGTTCCTGACGATGGGCGGTTCGCGTGCGCTCTATCGCGCGGCCAAGGAGTTCTATCGCTATGGCGGTCTGGTCGGGCAAGGCAAGCCGGTGCTGGTGCTCGGCGCCGGCAATGCCGGCGCGAACCTCGTGCGCGAGCTGAAACGTTCGGGCCAATGGCGTCTCGTCGGCCTGCTCGACGACGATCCGATCAAGCAGGGCCGCGAAATCTACGGCTACCGCGTACTCGGCTCGATCAGCGATCTGCAGAAAATCAGCGCCGATCTGAAGGTCGAGCACGCGATCATCGCGGTGCCGTCGGCGTCGGTCGAAGCGCATCGGCGGATCGCGACGCTATGCGTGCGCGCCGGCGTCCGGGCGATGACGCTGCCCGCGCTCACGCAGCTCACACAAGGCCAGGCGTTCCTGTCGCGGGTTCGCCAGATCGATCTCGAAGACCTGCTCGGCCGCGACCCGGTCACGATCGATACCGAACACGTCGAGGCGCTGCTAAAGAACCGCGTCGTGATGGTGACGGGCGCGGGCGGCTCGATCGGCTCGGAGCTGTGCCGGCAGATCTTGCGCTTCGGCCCGGTGCAACTGGTCGCATTCGATATCTCCGAGTTCTCGATCTACCGGCTCAACGAAGAGTTGCGCGACAAGTATCCGGAAGTGTCGGTGGTGCCGATCATCGGCGACGTGAAGGATTCGCTGCTGCTCGATCAGGTGATGGCGCGCTATTGCCCGCACATCGTGTTTCATGCGGCGGCCTACAAGCACGTGCCGCTGATGGAAGAGATCAACACGTGGCAGGCGGTGCGCAACAACGTGCTCGGCACGTACCGCGTCGCGCGCTCGGCGATCCGTCACGAGGTCGCGCACTTCGTGCTGATCTCGACCGACAAGGCCGTCAACCCGACCAACGTGATGGGCGCGAGCAAGCGGCTCGCCGAGATGGCGTGCTCGGCGCTGCAGCAGCAGGGCGCGCGGCGCACGCAGTTCGAGACGGTGCGCTTCGGCAACGTGCTCGGCAGCGCCGGCAGCGTGATTCCGAAGTTCCAGGAGCAGATTGCGCGCGGCGGGCCGGTCACGGTCACGCATCCTGAGATCACGCGCTTTTTCATGACGATTCCGGAGGCCTCGCAATTGGTGTTGCAGGCATCGAGCATGGGGCGCGGCGGCGAGATCTTCATTCTCGACATGGGCAAGCCGGTGCGTATCGCCGATCTCGCGCACGATCTGATTCGCCTGTACGGCTTTACCGAGGAACAGATTCGCGTTGTGTTCACCGGCCTGCGGCCCGGCGAAAAACTCTACGAAGAGCTACTCGCGGACGACGAAACGACCACGCGCACGCCGCATCCGAAGCTGCGTATCGCACAGGCGCGCGAGGTCCCCGACAGCCTGATCGACAATCTGCTGCCGTGGCTGATGCAGCATCGCGTACCGTCCGACGATGAAGTGCGCCGCGACCTGCGGCGCTGGGTGTCCGAGTATCAGCCGGCGACCGCAACCACGCTGCGCAGCGTGAGCCCGGTGCCAAGGGCGTCGTAAAGGGTAATGGCAAGCGCTGATAACGCGCTTGCCTCTCGGACCTTGAATCCGGCATCCGCGCGTAAGCATCCGCGCGCAACGCGCGTTTTACAGATGCTTGAGCAGACCGCCCGCCACCTTGCGCAGTTCGTCGAACTGCGTGACCAGTTCAACGCACAGAATGAAGCCAAGCGTCGCGGCGGGCGCGGGGCAGCGTTCGATCCATCGAAGCAGCGGAACCGAGTAGCGCACGCGGATCGCGTCGCGCGTCATCAACACGGTGATCACGACGCCGACCGCGGCGCCCACCAGCAAGTCGGTCGGATAGTGAAAGCCGAGATAGGCGCGCGGCAGGCAAACCACGAGCAGCGTATAGATGATTGCCAGCGCACCGATGCCGCGCCACACGATGAAGATGCCAGTCGCGATCGCCATCCATAGCATCGCGTGGTCGCTCGGGAAAGAACTCCAGTTGGTCAGCGCGGCGTCGTGGGTCGACGTCGTCGCAAACTGCAGATGCAGTTCGGGGTTATAGATCGGCCGCACTCTGAACGGCAGCACGTGAGTCAACAGCCTTCCGACGAAGAGCGCCACGAGGCCGCTCGCAAACGTGGCGAGAACGATTTGCCGCCGCCACGCGAGGCGCGGATGCGGCTGAAACCAGATCCACAAGAGAATAGGAACGAGTATTAATCCCTTGAATGAGTAGAGGTCGGCGACGACCTCGATGGATTTGGTGACAAACGGGCCGAAGTGAATGTGGGACAGATACGTTTCGATGGATGAATCGAAGATGTTCATCATTCTGTCATTTAATTGGAGTAATGCCACGCAGGGTAGCACGACCTCATGGTCGCGCTACACGTTCTAGTGTCTGTTTCCGCACGGCATTTTTTACTGCAAGTTTTGTTGGTTTTGAGCGGCTGGCAATCTCTACTGCGCAACTTTAAATTCCGCTCTCGGATGCCTTTGGGGCTTGTCGGCTTCGCTAAGATTGCGTCAGGTTGCGTGGCGCAACGACGGTGCCGCAGGTATCGGAAGGCATCGCCTGGATGCCGCCATGCGAGGCCGGAACAGGTGGTGAAACAGCAAGAAAAAAGGCGCCTCGGGCGCCTTTTTCCATGGTCTTGCGTGGTCGCAGCAGCCTGCTGCCGCTAATGCTTCGTCTTTCTCACCACCATCCAGCGCGGCGACTTGAAGCGCACGATGCTCACGTACAGCCACACATAGGTCGCCGCGAACACCACCACGAAGCAGAACAGATGCAGCGTGTGCCGCCAGAACAGCGTCGCCGGCACCACGGCGATCAGGCACAGCAGCCATAGATACGGCGAAGTCAGCGAATTGCGGCGCGTCAGCTCGCGCGCGGTACGTGTGCCGACCGCCCAGCGCATTAGCCGCTTATAGACCAGCATATGCAGATGCACGCCGTCCGGAATGCCCGGCGACATCCCGCGAATGAACTTCTTGCGATAGATCGAGAAGCAGGTCTCGAAGATCGGATACATGAACAGCAGCACCGGATACCACGCGGACACGTCGCGATTGCGCATCACCAGCATGATCGACAGTTCGGCGAGCATGAAGCCGATGAAGTAAGCGCCGCCATCGCCGAGAAAGATCAGCCCGGCCGGGAAATTCCAGATGAAGAAGCCGAGCACCGCGCCCATCATCATGAACGACGCGGACAGCACGACCGGGTCGTGAACCTGGAACGCGACGTAGGCGAGCGACGCGAACATCATGAACGCGACCATCGACGCGAGCCCGTTGAAGCCGTCGATGATATTGATCGCATTGGCGAGCGCCGCGACCGCGAGCACCGTGACCGCGAACGAAATTGCCGCGTAGGACAGCAGGAAATCGAGCGGCGGCACGCTGATGCGCGTGACCGCGATATCGAGCAGAAAAAACGCGAGCGCGGCGGCGGCCATCGTGCAGAGCAGGCGCGCTAGCGGCGATACGCGCTTGGTCAGATCCTCGATGAGGCCCGAGCCGAAGGCCGGCATCCCGCACGCGATCAAGCCGAGAATGCTGCCCGACACGGCCGGATACGCGTGATGCAGCTGCACCGCGGAGACGATCAGGCCGATCAGAATGCCGGTGCCGCCGATGCGCGGCACCGGGTGCACGTGAAATTTCTGTACGCCTGCGAGATCGGTATCGGTCGAGAATTTTTCATGCAGATGCGCGTAGCGCACGATCAACAGCGTGATCAGCAGAGAAACCAGAAAGCCGAGCGCAAAACTGAGCATGAAAGTGGGCCTGAGCGAAGACGCGGAATTATACAAACGAAACGCATCGCGACCGGCGTGCGTCGCGGGACGAAGCTTTCACCGCCAGGGTGCGAAAAATCCCAGATAGTGATGCAAAAACCGGCCGCAAAGCCAAGCCAGTATGGGCTTCCTATGGATTTCCCTGATGCGGAAAACGTTTGCAATGGCCGTAAACCTGGATGCGGCGAAGTGTAATCGCGCAACGACCGCTCAGCGTTCATTCAGGCGATTCGCGATGTGATTCGGTCATGCATCGCTGAATGAACCGCCGAACCAAACCGCCGTATCAGATCCGTCGAGCCTACCTTCGGCTCGCGTGACGACTGGCGGTTGCCCGGCGGCTGACGATCCGTTCGCGCGCTTGGCCAATGTGTCGCCGCAATCATGCAAGACCCAGGCAGGACGTACCGGAGATCCAATGCTAAACAACATCACAATTCGTGGCGGGCTCACGCTGGTCGTCAGCGTATTCGTCGCCTTCCTTCTGACGGTGATCGCAGTCGGTTACGGCGCATTGAAGCTCGCCAACAATAGCCTCGATGAAGCGCAGCATAGTGCCGTCGCGCTGTCGCATCTGAAGGCGAGTTCGGAAAAGCTTCTGCAGGTGCAGCTCGCGTTGGGCACGTTTCAGACGCTGTTCAGCGTCGGCAAGCAGACCGACGGCATGCTGCCGGCAGCGCATAAGGTGCTGGCGGACTCGAACAACGACTTCCGCAATTACATGGCCGGACCGTTCGAGAGCGATGCCGAGCGCAAGCTCGCGCAGAGCGTCGGCGACGCGCGCGCGGCGCTGGTCGACAAGGCGCTCGAACCGGAATTCAAGGCGCTGACCGATTACGACTTCAACACGTTCCGCAACCTGCAGGGCGACACGGCCAACAACCTCTACTCGACTTACTCGAAGGCGATCGACGCGCTGGAAAACGCGCAGCTCGACAACCAGCAGCAACAGGCGGCCACCGGCGCGCGACGCTTCCAGCTCGCGACGCTGCTGTTCGGCGCGATCGCGGTGATCGCGCTGGTAATCGGCGTGGCGGCACGCGTCGCGTTGTCGGCGGCGCTGATCAAGCCGGTCAACGCAACGGTCCAGCACTTCGAGCGGATGGCGGCCGGCGATCTGAGCGGCGCGATCAAGGTCCGCTCGCGCAACGAGATGGGCCAGTTGCTCGGGGCGCTGACGCGCATGCGCGACGGCCTCGTCGACACCGTTGCGAAGGTGCGCGGCAGCACGAGCGCGATCACGCAGGGGGCGAACGAAATCGCGGCCGGCAACGCCGATCTGTCGGCGCGTACCGAGCAGCAGGCGGCCGCTTTGCAAGAGACCGCGGCGAGCATGGAGCAACTGTCGGCGACCGTGAAGCAGAACGCGGACAACGCGAAGCAGGCGAACCGTCTCGCGCACGGCGCGCTCGATACGGTCACGCGTGGCGGCACGGTGGTGTCGCGCGTCACCGAGACGATGGACGGCATCAGCGAGTCGTCGCGCAAGGTCACCGAGATCATTGGCATGATCGAGGGGATCGCGTTCCAGACCAATATCCTTGCATTGAACGCGGCGGTCGAAGCAGCGCGCGCGGGCGAGCAGGGGCGCGGCTTCGCGGTGGTGGCCTCGGAAGTGCGCAGCCTCGCGCAGCGCTCGGGCTCGGCGGCCAAGGAGATCAAGGAGCTGATCGGTGAATCGGCGGCCAAGGTCGAACAGGGCGCGTCGCTCGTGTCCGATGCGCAGAAGACGATTCAGGAAGCGATGAAGGCGGTCGAGCGCGTGACCGGTGTGATGAGCGAGATCGAAGCATCGGCGCTCGAACAGAGCGACGGCATCGAGCAGGTCAACAAAGCGGTGTCGCAGATCGACGAGGTCACGCAGCACAACGCGGCGCTCGTCGAGCAGGCGGCGGCTGCGGCGAAGTCGCTCGAAGAGCAGGCGATCGTTCTGAAAGAGGCGATTGCCGTGTTCCGGCTCGAAGAGTCGGGCGTGCCGGCTTAGCACGCAAGCGGCGGACATGCGTGGCCGCCGCTTGCATCCGCTTTCATCGCGCGTTGCCGGCTACCTTAGAATCCCGTTTTCGATCATCACGTTGCTCCTGTCGCCGGCGTCTTGCGCGTTCTTCGTCAAGTGATGGATCGACGCGCTGTGCTGCGCGGCGCCGTGCCGTGCCGCGCCGGATCGGAGCAACGTGCTGGATAAAACGAAAACAGGTGCTCGATGTTCAAAGGGTTGGCGGTATTTGTTGTTGCGACGATCTGCGTCGGCTTGTTCATCATCGGCTTCGGTCAGACTTTCGCGTCCGTCTCGTTGCACGAAGTCGGTGACTTTGCGGCGAACTCATTGTTGATCACCGACGCGGCACATCTGAAGCTGCTGGTTGGAAACTACTCGCGCGTCGGTTTCAATCATCCGGGTCCCGCGTTTCTCTATGTACTTGCCGCGGGTGAGGTCTTCTTTTTCAAACTGACGCACTGGGTCGCGTCGCCGTTTTCCGGTCAGCTTCACGCGGTCGCACTGCTGTCCGGTTTCTGGATCGCGACGATCGGCGCGCTTCTGCTCCGAATGCAGCGCGCGGCCAAAGGCGCCGCCGCGACGGCGATCGTCACCACGGCGCTATTCGTCGGCGTGACTGCCTATATCAACTACCAGGCGTTTGTGGGACCGTGGTTCCCGCATCTGTACTACTTCGCGTTTGCGGCGTTCACGGTGGCCATCGGTGCATTGATCATGGGGCGCGCGGATGGGCTCGTATTGCTTGCCGTGAGCCTCGGATTTCTCGTCAACGGTCATGCGTCTTTTCTCGGCATGACCGTGATCATGCTGGCGTGCGCGCTGATAGCCAATACATGGGTCACGTCGCGTTCGGGTTCTAGCCAGAGCAGGGTGTTGAGCCGGCAGTACTTCGCAAGCAATCGTCGAACGATCGTTGCGGCAGTGGCGATCGTCGTGCTTTTTCTCGTGCCTCTCGCGCTCCAGACGATCCTTCATTTTCCAGGACCGCTCGCCGAATACGCGGCTTTCGGACACGCGCACAAAGCCAATCGTCTCGCGGATGCCGTGCGCTTTGCCGGTCTTTTCTGGAGCAATGGCATCTTCGGTATTCTGTTCGGCGCGGTGGCCTGCGCGGTGCTCGTGACCAATCACCCGGCACGGGACAATGAAGGGCGTATCGCACCCGAGCGCGCGTTGTCGTTGGCACTGGCGAGTGCGACGGTGGCCTTTGTCTTTTATGCCGTTGTCGGCGTCGACGACCTTTCGTTGACCTATGTCGGCATCTTCTATTACGCGGTTCCCGCGCTCGCGCTGAGCTTGCTGTTGAAGCGTTTGATCGACAACGTGGTGATTACGACGTTGCCTGTTGCGGTACTCGTTTGCGTGGCCGTTGGAGCGTTCACCGCGATTCGCATTCATCAACCGCCTGAGTACGCTGCTCAATACAACGACCCTCGGATTCCCGCCGCCTATACCACTATCCGTGATCTCGACGCGGGCAACGGCGTGCTGGTTTTCGATCTCGATAACAGCACGAACTGGGAACAGCTGTGGACTACGTTGGTGGGTGTAGAGGCGTATGCGAAGCGCGAGGGCCGCGTGCCGTTTTGTATCGCGCAAAACTGGCAGCTGTTGTTTACTCCCGCAGCGCGTTGCACGGCTGATCAAATACAAAGCGCTCACACACGCTGGCTCGTGTCGGCGGTACCGAAGGAAGGATTGACCGGCGCGGTGAACGTGGCCGGCCTGTATGTTTATCCGCGCGGCGCAGCTCATTAAGTCGCTCACTAAGTCGTCTACTAAGTCGTCTACTAAGTCGTCTACCAAGCCGCTCTCAACCACTCCGCGAAACGCGATCTTGCGATCCGTTTCGTGCGATCAGTCTGTCGTGTCGTGGTGTCATCGCGTCCTTCTGTTCGTCAGGCGGCACCGACTGCCTGACGTGATACGTCTACCCATTCCACCTCGCGCTTGCGCCGCTCCTTTCTATTCGGACAGTCGGTCCGAATAACACTTTCCGTGGCCCGTAGGCGTTCATTCTTCGCCGTTCCGACTTGCCGCCGGCGCTGCTGACGGTCAGCCCGCGCTCCAATCTTTGAACGCGCAAATGAGAACGACAACGCCGCGCGTCACCCTCTACCCAGTCTTTTCCCGTCGAAATCGGATCCGGCATCGAGCCGGTCCGCACGCACGCCAGACGCTCTCGGAATTTCGCTAAAGAGCACCGACCGTGTTCGGTGATGCGGCATTTCGTCTGCGCGAAAACGGCGTGATTCGCTTGCAGACCCGCGCGCCACGGTCACGGATGTTGTGTTGTGCAGCGCACGGATCGCGCGGAGAACGAACCTTAATCTACCTACCAACGGCACTGCACGAGGGCTCGCGATGCGTAGCGTTCCGTAGCAAGCCGATACATGCATAGGCTCGTGAGCCGAAGCATGAAAGAACTTCTGCATAAGGTTGACCGATCAGTGCGGTCGCATGCCACCGACGAGTATGCACTCGCGACTGATCTTCCAATCCGCTATGGCAGGGGCAACAACAATAACTTGAGTCCGCAAGGACAGGGGCGGCACTCGCAGTCCGGACAGACGGGACGACGAGCGTTGAGAGTGAGCGGTGATAACGGCGAATCCGGCCGCTCAGCATTTTTTCCTATCGTTGCGTTTTGCCGTTGATCATAGGAAACAACAATGAACCTCAAATATCCGGTCTACGCTCCGTACCTCAATGGTCGCGAGAAAGCTCTGGTGATGGACTGTCTCGACTCGACGTGGATCTCTTCGAAGGGCAAATACGTCGGCCAGTTCGAGGAATCGTTTGGATCGTGGATCGGCGCGCGTCATGCGGTGACGGTCAGCAACGGCACAGTCGCGCTGCACGTCGCGCTGGCCGCGTTGGGTATCGGCCCGGGCGACGAAGTACTGGTGCCGACCTTGACCTACATCGCGTCCGCGAACGCGGTGAAGTACACCGGCGCGGATGTGGTTTTCGTCGATAGCGAACGCGCGTACTGGCAGATCGACATCGAGGATGCCGAGCGCAAGATCACCAGCAGGACCAAGGCAATCATGGTCGTGCATCTGTACGGTCAGGCGACCGAGATGGACGCCGTGATGGCGTTGGCGAAAAAACACTCGTTGTATGTAATCGAAGACTGCGCGGAAGCAATCGGCACGCGCTTTGACGGCACCCATGTGGGCACGATCGGCGATGTCGGCTGCTTCAGTTTTTTCGGCAACAAGACGATTACGACCGGCGAAGGCGGCATGGTCGTCACCAACAACGCCGAACTGGACCGCAAAATCCGGCACCTGAGAAGTCAGGGTGTGAGTAGCGAGCGCGAGTACTGGCACGATGCGATCGCCTTCAATTATCGAATGACGAATATTGCCGCGGCGATCGGCTGCGCGCAGATGGAGTCTATCGACGACCTGATCGCGAAGAAGCAGCAAATTGCCGAATGGTATCGCGAGGGTCTGGCCGGATTGCCCGTACAGGTGCACGCGGTCAACCCGCGCACGCGGCACAGCTACTGGATGGTATCGATCCTGGTCGAAGAGGCCGCCGATCGTGACGCGTTGCGCGCGGCGCTCCTGCACGACGGTATCGAAACCCGTCCGCTCTTCTATCCGGTCCATCAAATGTCGATGTACGCGGCGCCGGGCCAGCATTTTCCGGTGGCCGACGAGATCGCGAGCCGGGGCATCAACTTGCCGAGCTATCCCGCACTAACGCGCGACGACATCACGTTCATTTGCGAACGGGTGCGGGAGTTCCTGAGCGGACAGCACGCGAAAGCCGAGTCGTTAGCAGCGTAGTCGCGCGCTCGATCAAGGTCGCGATGAATCAGGCGGCTTCGGACAGCCGCTCTATTGCCGAGGAAGGATAAATCATGACGCACTTTATCGCCCGCTCCCGCGCGCCCCTGCGGCTTGGACTGGCTGGCGGCGGAACCGACGTCTCGCCTTATTCCGACCGCTTTGGCGGACTGACGCTCAACGTCACCATCGACAGGTTTGCCTATGCGTCGATCGTGCCGCGCGACGACGCGAGGATCGAGTTGACCGCCGCGGACACGCAGGTGCGCTGGATCGGAGAGATCACGCCCGAACTCCCGCAAATCAAGGGGCTGGGCTTGCATGTCGGCGTGTACAACCGGATCGTCAGGCAATTCAATGGCGGACATCCGCTGGCCGTATCGATCACCACGCATTCGGAAGCGCCTCCGGGATCCGGACTGGGCTCGTCGTCGACCGTCGTGGTGGCGCTCGTGCAGGCGTTTTGCGAGCTGCTGTCACTACCGCTCGGCGAATACGACGTCGCGAAACTCGCTCACGACATCGAGCGGATCGATCTGGCGCTCGCGGGCGGCAAGCAGGACCAGTACGCGGCAACGTTCGGCGGCCTGAACTTCATGGAGTTCTACGGCGACAAGGTGATCGTGAATCCGCTGCGGATCAAGCAGGATACGAAGGCCGAACTGGAAGCTTCGCTGGTGCTGTTTTATACCGGCGTCTCGCGCGAATCGGCCAACATCATCAAGGAGCAGACCAACAACGTGGTCGAGAACCAGACCGATCCGCTTGCTGCTCTTCATGAAGTCAAAGCTGAAGCGACCCGGATGAAAGAGGCCGTGTTGCGTGCCGACTTCGGCGGCATTGCCGCCGCGCTGCGCGACTCGTGGGAAGCGAAAAAGCGCATGGCCAAAGGCATTTCCAATCCGTCGATCGACGAGTTGTGGCGGATTGCCACTAACGCCGGCGCGAAAGCCGGCAAGGTGTCGGGCGCCGGCGGCGGGGGTTTCATGATGTTCTTCGTCGATCCGATCGATCGCCCGGCCGTAACACGCGCGCTTGGCAGCCGCGATGGCCAGGTCATGTCCTGCACGTTCACAGAAAACGGTGCCCAATCATGGAGAATATCGTGAGCATTTCCGTTATCGAAGAAATCGAAAAGACCGTTGAAGTTCTGAGCACGCTGGCAAGGAGCCCGCGCGTCATCGAGCAGGTCGAAGCGTTGGCGCGCGAGATCACGACGAGGCTGAACAATGGCAACAAGATATTGCTCGCCGGTAATGGCGGAAGCGCAGCGGATGCACAGCATATTGCCGGCGAATTCGTCAGCCGATTCAATTTCGATCGACCGGGCCTCGCGGCATTCGCGCTGACCGTCGATACCTCGGTGATGACGGCAATCGGCAACGACTACGGCTATGAAAAGCTGTTTGCGCGACAGCTCGAAGCCGTTGCCAAACAGGACGATGTTTTCTGGGCGTACTCGACGTCCGGCCGCTCGCCGAACATTCTGCGCGCGCTCGAAGTCGCGAAGGAGCGCAAGATGTTCAGAGTCGGCTTCACGGGCAGCCATGAAGAGGGCGCCGCGAAGATGCGCGCGCTGACCGATCTGTGCATCGAGATTCCGTCGAAGTCCACGCCGAAGATCCAGGAGGGCCATCTGGTGTGCGGCCATATCGTCTGCGGTATCGTCGAGCAGAACATCTTCGGATCATGAGCAGCATGCTGCCTTGCATGATCCTGGCGGGCGGACTGGGCACGCGATTACGGCCGGTTCTCGGCGAAGGTCTTCCTAAGGCGATGGCCAGCGTCGGCGGCCAGCCGTTTCTCGCGTGGATGTTGCGCTGGCTGGAACAGCAACGGGTGACCGATGTCGTGCTGTCGCTCGGTTATGGATGTGGCGAGATCGTCGACTGGCTGCAGCGGCAATCGCTGGAATTGTCCGTGACCATCATCGAGGAAGACGAGCCGCTCGGGACCGGCGGCGCGATCATGCATGCGCTGCGCAGCTATGGCGCGCCGCGGATGATCGTGCTGAACGGCGACACGATCACGAATCTGGATTTGCCCGCTTTCGCCGGCTTTTTCAACGCCACGAGTGCGGATCTCGCCATCGCGGCGACCAGCGTGCCCGATGCGTCACGGTACGGAACACTCGAATTCGACACCGGCTCGAAGCGCCTGATCGCGTTCGAAGAAAAGCGGCCGGTAGCGGCGCCGGGCTTCATCAATGCCGGCGTGTACGCGGTCGACGCGGCGCGTCTGCTCGGCTTCGATCTGCCCAAACGCTTTTCGTTTGAAGACGATTTCCTGCGCCGGCAGATCGGCTCGCTCGACATGCGGGTCTTTCCAGACATCACGGAGTTCATCGATATCGGTATTCCGTCGGACTATGCGCGCGCCCAGCAGGTGGTGCCGCTGATGTGTGAACGATCCGCCCATGACTCGTAAAGCGCTATTTCTCGATCGGGACGGCGTCGTCAACGTCGATATCGGCTACCTGCACACGTCCGACGAATGCGTGTTCAACGAAGACATCTTCGGACTCGTCAGAACGGCGAATCACGCGGGCTATGTGGTGGTGCTCGTCACGAACCAGGCGGGCATCGGGCGCGGCTATTTCACCGTCGATCAGTTCCACGCGTTCACCGACTGGATGCTCGACGAATTCCGATGCAGGCACGCGCGCATCGACCGGGTCTATTACTGTCCGCACCATCCGGAGTTCGGGCTCGGCGAGTATCGGCAGGCGTGTGCTTGCCGTAAGCCGCAATCGGGCATGTTCGAGCAGGCGCGCGTCGACTTCGATCTGGATATGCAAGGATCACTGATGGTCGGCGACAAGCCGTCGGATCTGCAGGCGGCGGCGCGAGCGGGCGTCGCGCAGCGTTTCCTGCTGGCACCGGCGGGCGAGTATGACCTTGAACTGAGTGCGGCGCTCGGCACGCGCATCGACGGGCTACCGGAATTGCTCGACCGGTTCACGCATGAGTCGATGCATGAGCCGTTGCATGACACGCGGAGTCCGTCGGACTCCGCCATGGACATCGCCGCGAACGTTATTTCGGCAGCTCGACGCTAATCGGCGCGGACACGACATTCCTGAAGAATGGCTTACCGACCGCCTTCAGATAGAGCGTGCCGGAAGTACCAGCCGGCAGCGCGATTGAAGCGGTCGCTGGCGCATAGCTCTTGATCAGACGAAATTCACCGCCTTCGACCGACTGATACAGCTCGAGATGATCGACCGTGTCGGCGTGCGACATGTCGACGGCGAGCGTATTACCGGAAAGATGCGTCTGCAGTGTGACGCAGTTGTCGATTCCGGATTCGAGTGCCGTGCCTTCCTCGTAATCGTTCCACGTGATCAGCTGGACGAAAGGTAGCTGGCGTGTGGTGCTGTAGTTCTGATTGATGACATCGAAGGTCTGCAGCCACGTGGCGCCGCAAGCTTGTGGCATGTAATGCTTTTCGTTCGGCTTCGCCCATGCGGCCAGCAGGTCGTCGAAGCCTTTGAACACGCCGCCGGTGGCGATCTTCGTCGGCTCGGTGCGTGCGTATCGGTAGAACTCCTTCAACTGGTCCAGATCCGCGACGCTTTTCTTGTGCGCGGCGAAGCCGGGCGCAATCCACACGAAAGCGCCCGCGCTGCTGTCCCGATCGAAGCCCTGCTTGTGGATGTGAACCCAGGATATCTCTGGGTGCGCCGCCTGAATGCGTGACCAGTCGACCTTGCCGGACCAGTCGAGACCAAACTCGTACACCACCGGATGGCCGTCATATCGCAGGTATTGCGGCGACGAAAAGTACGTGTGCGACAGATAGTCGAGTTGTGACAGCACCGTTTGAGTGACGTCGCAACCCTTGCAATGATTGAAGTTGTAGGTGCCGGCGTCGACCATGATCGAGAACGACATAGCGGGAAATTTCGCCAGCTCGGGCATCGATTTACGCCATGCAACGTCGATCGGCTCGGGCTGGCCGTTGCCATCGTGCTGACCGTACCAGTCGACGATCACGCCATCGACACCACGCGCTTGCATGTCCTTGAAGGTGCGAAATGCCTGTTCCGGATCGTCCGAGCGATAGCCGACCGCGACCCCTCGCGATTCGGGATTGAACCACCACGGCAAATAATGCGCGAGCACCTTGGTCGTGTGACCGGGATATAGAAGCGTATGAATATTGACGTCTGAAACCGACGTCGATCCGCCAAGATTACCGTTACGTGTAGCCGCGAAGGTATGACTTGCCGATGTATTGGCCGGCGCGAGATTTCGAATTAGCGCTTCACATTTTGCAGTGAGGGGTAGCGCACTGAAACAGAGGGTTAACGCGGGCAGTATCCATTTGACTGTAGTCATAACCGATAGTGTGGCTAGAAAGTTTGCATTCTATGAGTTATTCGGGGGCGTTGGCATTCCAGTCCAATAGGGTTTTTTAACCGTCAGTTTCATCTTCCGGACGCATAGACACGCAAGCCCTGGTGTCCCAGGTACCGCCAGGCGGTTTCCGCCCGACGCCAGCTCAGCGTTTTCAATAATCGGAGTTTGCATATGCGCAACGATGTCGGTCATGGGCCAAGCGCCACTATTGTTCAGGATGTGTCGACATTCTCGATGTTCGACGTATTGGAAAATGTTCTGACTTATCGCTATCTGTTCGTTAGCGTACTTTTGTCAGGGCTATTGCTTGGCTGCGCATATGTGTTATTGGCTTCGCCGATGTATTCGGCGAATGCGCTGATTCAGATCGAGGACAAGAAAAGCAGTGCGCTGGGTTCTTTGTCCACGGTCACGCGCGCGCTGGATGTGAACGGCTCGCCGATTCTCGGCGAGATCGACGTCGCGCGTTCGCGGACCGTCGTCACGCAGGCGGTCGAAGCGTCGGCCTCGCAAACCACCGTCACGGTCAAGAACACGTTCCCGCTGGTGGGCCGCTGGCTCGCCACGGTGCTGCCGCGTGACCCGGATGGACTCGCCAGTGCGCCGCTCGGCCTCACGAGCTGGGCATGGGGTGGCGAAAATCTGAAGATCGGCTCCTTCGATGTTCCTCCGTCGCAGACCGGCAAACCGTACAAGCTCGTGTACGACGGCGAAGGCCAATGGACGTTGCTGGACCGCACCGGTACCGAAGTGCTGAAGGGCAAGGTCGGCGAACTCGCTGTCTCGGGCGACTACCGGATGCTGCTGACGGCGGTGACCGCGCGCCCGGGCACCGAATTCACGCTCGCCCGGCACGGCACGCAGTCGACCGTCGACCGGATCATCAAGAAGCTCAACGTCGCCGAGACCAAACGCGAATCGGGCGTCTTCGAGGTGGAGTTCGGCGACAGCAGCCCGTTCTACGCCGCGCGCCTCGTCAACGCGATTGCCGACGCGTATCTGAAGAACAACGATACGCGCCGCGCGCAGGACTCGGAACGCAGTCTGAAATTCCTGAACTCGCAGATCCCGATTGTGCGTGCGCGGCTGCAAAAAGCGGAAGACGCGCTCAACGCGTTTCGTCTGCGTGAAGGCAGCATCGACGTAAGCGGCGAAATCAAAGGCTTGCTCGATCAGTCCGCGGCGATCGAGAAGGCCAAACTGGAAACCAACCTGACTTACCAGGAGCTGCGCTCCAAGTACCAGCTCGGTCAGCCGCCGCTCGATGCGGTGCTGGGCAAGCTGAAGGAACTGGACACCGCTTCGCATAAGCTGTCCGACCGCATCGCGCAACTGCCCAACTTGCAGCAGGAGCTACTGCGTCTGTCGCGCGATGTCGACGTCGAAAACCAGTTGTATGTCGGCCTGATGAACAACGCACAGCAGTTGCAGATTGCTACCGCGAGCAGCGGCGGTAATGCGTCGATCGTCGATTACGCGGAAGTCGCGGAAAAGCCGAGCCGTCCGAATGCGATGCTCGCACTGCTGCTGGGGGGCGCGGCCGGCGGCCTGTTCGGTTTCGTCGCCGTGCAACTGAAGGCGCTCGGTGCCGGCCGGATTCGCGATCCGAAGCGTCTGGAACAGATCGTCGGTATCGATACGCTCGGTATCCTGCCGGTTTCACCGGCCCAGCAAATCGCGGCGGCCAAGCCCGAGCATACGTTCCTGATCAGCGCCGAGGAAACCGAAACGCCGATCATCGAAGCGATGGAAAGCCTCGTACTGGCCGTGCAATGCTCGCTGGCGGAAAAGGACGGTAGCAAGGTCGTGCTGATCACGTCGGCGGTGCCCAACCAGGGCAAGTCGATGATCTCGGCCAACCTCGCGTATCTGCTGGCCGAAAAGGGACTCAAGACGTTGCTGCTCGATGCGGACATGCGCAAGTCCAAGGTCCATCGCTATCTCTCCGCCAATACCAGCGTCGGTTTATCAGGGGTCCTCGACGGCACGCTCGATTCAGCCGATGTGATTGCCAAGCCGACCGAGAATTTCCACGCGTTGCCGGCCGGCAAGAAAACCAGCAAGGCGGCCAAGCTGTTGAGAGGCGACAACTTCGGACCGGTGATCGCTTCGCTGCGGGAAGAGTACGACGTGGTGATCGTCGACTCTCCGCCGGTCCTGCCGGTCACGGACGCCGCCGCGCTGTCGAGATTCGCGGACATGACGCTCTTCGTCACACGGCAAGGAGAAGTCAGCTACGCGGAAGTCGCCGAATCGATGTCGCGTCTCGCGAAAGTCGGCACGAAGGTCGACGGTCTCGTGTTCAACGGCTTTACCCCATCGCCGCTGCGCTATGGGTATTACTCGAATGCTTACCGGTACATGTCTGAGCAAGACTGAATAGCGTCCATAGACGACGTGCAACCTCGGGGTAGTCAAGCGACAGGCGCGCGTCGTCGCAATCAGGGATCTACATGGGACTTCTTTCGATGCTGACGGGACCGGTAACCAGCCGACTGGACAATCAGAGTCAGTCGCTGCGTGTGGTGCCGAATACGAGTGACGATGTGCGAGTCGTCTGGTTCATGGGCCCGAGTTCGAGCAGTTGGAACGGCGTGAGTCAGCATAGCCTGATATTTATCCGGGCCCTAAACAGGACCACTGGATTCAATGTCGAGACGATCGAGATTCCCGCGCCGGCCCGCTCACTGAAACGCTACTGGTGGCAGTTCGTCGTGTACCCGCGACTGGCAATCCGCGCGTCGCGCTCGAGCAGCATGGTCGTGCTTTATCAGGAGGATCTGAGCTTCCTCGTGCCGCTCATCCGGCTTGCGGGCGGCAAGGTCGCGGTGTTTTTCCATCACGTGCAGCGTAAAGGGCAGGCGCGCGGGCTGATGGAGCGGCTCAAGGAGTTCTATATCCGCGTGATCCGGCGGCAGGTCGCGGGGGCGAATCTGGTGCTCGTCGAGAGTGAAGTGACCTCGACGGAATTGCGCGAGGTGGTGCCGGTCGCGCCCGAACGCATCCTGATCATGCCTTGCCCATTCGAGGACAAGTACTCGCCGCTCGATGAGCCTACGCCACGCGCCGCACGCGCCCGCTCTCGCGAGATTCTGAAAGAGCGCATCGGCCTGGATATCGGCGACGCGATCCTGTTGCTGAACGTCGGCTCGGACGAGACCCGCAAGAACAACGTGACGCTGTTTCGCGCGTTGGCGCGGATGCAGCGCAAGGATGTCGTCATCGTTCGCGCGGGCCAGCCGTTCAACCTCGCCAATCGCAAGGAATGCACGACGCTCGCCAGTGAGTCGGGCATCCGCGCGCATTTCTTCGATTCCGTCAGCGACGACGATCTCGGCTACCTGTATCAGGCTGCGGACATGTACGTGTCCGCGTCATTGCACGAAGGTTTCGGGCGCACCGTGATCGAGGCGCAGATCGCCGGTATTCCGGTCGTCGCGTCCAACATGCCGGTCTATCGGGCGTCGATGGGGGAGTCGTTTCTGCCGGTCGGCGATCCGACCGATCCCGACGCATGGGCAACCCAGATCAATCGTCTCGCGACCGACCCTGCTCTTGCGGATCGCCTGATCGAACGCGGCAGGCTCAACGTGCGGCAGTACTTTTCGGACGTGCTGTGCGCTTCGCTGCGTGACGGTCTGATGAAGGCAGTTGGCGCTGATGCTGACGTTGACGCTGTTAATGGCAAGCACACGGCTGCCAATTGAAAACCGGACCGGCCATGCAAATCCGACAGGCCATCGAGCCGACTCTTTCGCTGAAGCACCTGATCCTGCCGATCGTGACGCTGCTCGCGCTGCTGTTCAACACGGCGCTGCCGCATCTCGGCTACGCGCAGGCGAGCGCGACATGGACCTTCGTGCTGGCGGCGCTCGCGGTCATCTATCTGGTCGCGACGCGACCGCTCTTTTCGGTCTCGATGCTCTACTTCATGATGATCGCGATGACCGCCTTCGTTGCCGGCATCGGCATCGAGGCGGGCGGGCTGATGATCGAAACGGGCGTGCGGGGTGAACCGAACGGTGCTTTTAGCCGCCTGCTGCTTTTCTATGTCGTGTTCGTCGGTTGCGCGCTGTACGGCTTTAACCGCTCGTTGAACATTCGCGATCCGAAGGTTCGGGTCGCGCTGATCACCGTTGACTCGCGCAGCGTGGCGCTCGGATTCGCACTCGCGCTGACGATCATCGGCGCGGGCGTGGCAGCCGGATTGACGCAAGGTTTCGCGCTGCTCAACGGCGTGAACCGATACACGCTACGCAACGAAAGTACCGGCACCGATAGCGTGTTGTTCAACACGTTCCTGAACAATCAGGTCTTTCTTGCGCTGCTGCTCGGCGCGCTTGCCACCAGCAAGAACGCGTTGGTCAAATGGTCGTCGATCGTGCTGATCATCGTGACGACCATCCTGTACGTGCTTCACGGCGAGCAGTTCATGTCGGTGCTGCACTTCGGTCTGTCGGTGCTTGCTCCGGTGGTCGCCGTGCTGCTGATGAGAGGCAAGCCGGTGCTGCGGTATATGGCGATCGGCGGCGGCGTCGCGCTGATCATCGGTGCTGCTTCGGTATTTTCCGCTTACCAGGGGCAGGGGCTCGATGTGCAAAACACGATCACGGACCGCTCGCTGCTGCAGGGGCAGGTCTGGTACGTGGTCGACTACGACGCGCATCTGTTCAGCGCACCGCAGTTAGGCGGTACGCCGGCTTTCTCGCGCTTCGCGCAGTCGCTGCTGGAGCTGAATCAGCCAGGCTTCGACGACCCCATCGGCTACAGCGGCTTGCGCGACGTGATGCTCGCATACGGCGATCCGCAACTGATGAACACGTATATCAAGGACGACGTGACCTTCACGATGGGACAGATGGCGATCCCTGTCTTCTGGTTCGGGTTCGTCGGCGGCGCGATCTTCATCGCGTTCACGGGCGTGATCTATGGGGCGCTGTGCGCATTGCAGATCGTGTTCGCGTTACGCGGCGGCGTGATCATGCTTTGGCTGGTCGTCAAGGTACTGAGCTACGCAAGCTCCGGCATCCAGCAAGGCGACTATTGGTCCTTCTTCGGTGTCCGCACGCTGTTTTATGTGGCGTTGGCATTCCTTTGGTGGGTGCTGGTGGATTCGCGCGCCACGCCGACCAAACTGAAACGGCTGGTGGCAGAGTGAAATCTTTTCGAACCCTGCTGTTTTCGTCGCTGTCCGGCGTCGTGTGCGAGAAAGGAATAGGCGCGCTCGCGGCGGTCGCGAGCAACCACCTGTTCGCCACGCTATATGGCGCGCAATTCTTCGGCGAATTGCAGTTTGCGTTGTCGCTCGCGTATGTCGTCAGCAGCGCCGCGCTGATCTTCAGCGCGCAAGCGGTATCGCCGATCTTCGGCCGACATCCACGGCTGCGGCACCTCGTGTTCTACCGTGCATTCCGTCTACGTCTGGGCTCGACGCTCAGCGTGACGCTGCTGTTTCTGGTGATCGTCGCGCTGCTGACCGAATCGTCGAACAGCGCGTTGATGCTGGTCGCCGGACTCGTGATGCTGTGCGAACCGATCGCGCTCGGCTCGCTGATGGCCTACGCGGAAACCAAGCCATGGGTGATCACGCGCGCCAAAGCCTACGCGAGCGGCGTGCGGGTGCTGTGGCTGCTGGGCGCCGCGCACGCGTCGGTCGGGGCGGTGGTCGCGTCGTTTGCATGGCCGCTCGAAGCATACGTCGCCGTTGTTGCGCCGTTCAGCCGCTATCGGACACTCGCGTTCAATCGGCCGCCGTCGCTGCACGGTTCGGAAATGATCAAACGAACGCTGATCGTGCGCGGACTCAGGATGTGGCCGGCGATTGTCGCGAGTGTGCTGGTGTTGCGGATGGATCGTCTGCTGCTGGGCACGCTGATGTCGAAGGCGGACCTCGGCATCTATGCGGCCGCTGCATCGCTCGTCGAGCAGTGGAACTCCGTCGGTACGACGCTCGCGCTGGCGCTTGCGCCGGCCATGGTGTTCGCCGCTCGCGGCGATGAACAGCTTCGCAAAGCGATCAGGCTCAGCGCATATCTGGCGGTGATCGCTGCGATTGCGCTGGTCGGCAGCCTGTTCGTCGGGCGGCCGGTATTCCTGCTGATCTATGGCCATGCATTCGAAGCCGGCATTCCCGTGATGATCTTCGGCACCGCGTGCTCGATTGCGACGTTCGTCGACGCCGGGCTCACGACGTGGCTGATCGGCGCGCGGCATTACCGGTTGATGACCATCAAATTGCTCGTGACGATCGCAGCGATCGGCATTGCGCCATTCGTGATGCCCACCGCGTTGATGATGTATTCGCCGGCGGTGGGCACGGCGTTATCAATCGTCCTGTTCTGGGCTGCCGTTTTTTTTGGGCAGGGGCAACGTTTAAGGGTGCGCAATGAAGGTCTGTCTGTGCAATAACCGGTTTCCGCCGCATGTCGTCGGCGGCACCGAGATGGTCGTCTACGATCTCGCGATTCAGCTTCGCGACCGCGGGCACGACGTGAGCATTTTCACGTTGTCGGATTCGCGCTCGGCTGAAAACGCGCTCGTGGATGGTCTTCGTGTGCACAGCATGCCGAATACGAACATCTACAACCAGTTCTTTCATGCCGAGCGCAGCGGGCTGAAAAAGGCCGTGTTCGGTGCGTTGGATACCTTCAATCCACTCGTCTTCCTGTACGCACTGCGCCATTTGCGGCGCCTCGATATCGACGCGCTGTGTACGAACAACCTGAAGGGAATGGGACCGGCGATATGGCTTGCCGCATGGTGCTTGCGGATTCCGGTCGTGCATGTGCTGCATGACTATTGGTTGATTTGTCCGACCTCGACGATGTTTCGCGACGGCCACGCCTGTGAGCAAGCGTGTCGCGGATGCCGGAGCGTGTCGACGCCGAAGGCGTGGTTCTCGCGGCTCGTTGGGCACGTAGTCGGCGTCAGCAACTTCGTGCTGGAACGCCATCGGCGGCAAAACTTTTTCGGTGCCGCGCAGCCCTGCGTCATTCATAACGCGCGGCAGCCGTTCAACGCTGTTCCTCCGACATTTACCGAAGCGCGCACGCCATTCCGGCTCGGCTTTATCGGCCGCCCCGACGCGACCAAAGGTATTCGCGAGTTCTTTGCGGGCGCGGCCGCGGCGCAAACCGCCAACATCGAGCTGCATATCGCGGGGCGCGACAACGAAAAGATTCTGGATCAGCTGATCGCCGAGTACCCCGATTTGCGGGTCGTGCGCTACGGCTTCATGCCGGCGAAAGACTTTTATCCGTTGGTCGATCTCGTCGTTGTTACTTCGATGTGGAACGAGCCATTTGGAATGGTCGCGTTCGAGCCCTGGGAATTTTTCAAGCCGTCCATTGCGTTTACGTCCGGTGGGCTGCCCGAAGTATTCACCGCCTTTCCCGAACTGACGGTGCCGCGAGGCGACGTCGAAGCACTCGGAACGCTCATTCGCCGCTTTATCGACGACCCGGCTTTCTACCAGCAGATGGCCCGTCGTTGCCACGAGCGGCGCGATCACTTTCTGCCGCCGCGGCAACTACAGCAGTTCGAAGCGGTGCTGCGGGTCGCCGCGAGACAGGACCGGCAGGAAGCGGCCGTGGGCGCGATCGAAGCGGATCGGGACGCTCGCAGCTGACCCGGCGGATCGAATGGAATGGGCGCTCGTTAGCAAAGCGGTTAATGCGAACAGAGCGTGAGTGGCTTCATGAGGATGGCGGTATTTGCATTGGCAGCGCGGTACTTCAGATGATCGGAACCTGAGTCCGCAGCTCATTAAGAGATTCAAGAACTATCTCGGTTCGGAGGCGCCATGAGAAAACGCGTACTGATGGTAATGACCCGCGACATCCCACCGGCAGCATCGAATGGACGCGAACGCACGTTGTGCTTCATTCGCAAAGCGATCGGTATGAATGCGGATGTGCGTGAACTCAAGATTCATTCCGTATTTGAAGCCGGCACGTTGTCCGCCAAACTGCGCGCCGCGCTCAGGATGGCCGGCGGCGTACTCACCGCCAGTCCTTGCGCGCTGCAAGTCGCGATGTTCGCCAGTGTCGACGGCAAGAGGCGGCTTGTCGAAGCGATTGAAGAGTACAAGCCCGATGTGATCTATTTCGATGGCATCCGGATGGTCGACTATGCGGCGTTTATTCGTCGGCGTTATCCGTCGAGCCACATCATCAGCGACCTGGACGACTTGATGTCGCGACGCGCCAATATTCTGCGGACCGGCAATTTCGCGTTGTCCGTTGGCTACCTTGCGAAGTCGATTCCGCCGGCCGTCGTCTCGCTGATCAATTCGCGGTTCGCTCGCAACATGTTGCTCAGATATGAGGAATATGCACTGAAGGGCCATGAGCGACGGGCGGCGGCTGCGTCGAATGCGGTGACGCTGGTGTCGACGACGGATGCCGATGCGTTGGAACGTATTCTTCCCGACGCGGTGAAAAAGCGGGTACATGTGATCGCACCGCCGGTCGATTCGATCAAGCCGATGGTGCGGCCCGTCGATCCGGTCAGATTCGTATTCGTCGGCGCGGACAGCCAGTTGCAGAACCGGCTTGCCATCGAGTACCTGGTGGCGTCATGGAAAAAGCTCGAGTTGAACTTGCCGCTGGTTATTTACGGGCGGATGTCGCGTCAATACGAAGCGGTACCGAACGTCGTGTTCGCTGGCTTTGCCAAGACGCTCGACGAAGTCTACGCGCCGAACTCGATCGCCCTATGTCCGACATTCCTGCGCGGCGGTATCAAGTCGAAGGTACTGGAGGCGATCTCGTTCGGTTGCCCGCCGGTTGGCAATGACGCGTCGTACGAAGGTCTGAATTTCGATGACGAAGCGCTGGCAATGGATGAAGGGCGACTGCAGCGCTTTCTCGCCGATCCCTTTGCGGATCTCAATGATGTGATGGAAGCGGCGACGCGGTTTGCAGCGTTCTGCGAACGCAACTTCAGCATGCCGGTGTTCGCGCACCGGTGGGGCGATCTGCTGCGTCCGATGTATGTTCCGGAGACGGAGACCGGTGTCGTCATCGGCGAAGGCCAGTTGTCCGCAATTCCGATAGAGACTGGTGCAGCGCAGTACCCTGCCACGCAGCCGGTGAAGCGGGCTAGTGTGTCACGGTGAGGGTTGAGAGGACGCTGGAAACTCGAGCGCGATCGTTTTGACCAGGTAGTCCTGTAAGTACAAACGCCCCGCATGCGAAAGCATGTGGGGCGTTTGTCGTTTTGGGCTGGTTGCCTTTCGATATCCGCTGTCGCCAGGCGGAAAAAGGCATAGTGTATTAATCGGACGAAGTAAGGTGTAATGTGCGGGAATAAAAACGATTTCAATTCTCAGGGTTTGGCGGGATTTGGCTATCGTTCTTGAGTGAATTAAAAAGAATCGTTTCAGGGAATTATTCATTAATTATCAAATTGTGCAATTTGGGGCCGAGATATTTTTATTATTATCAGTGGATCTATCATGTCATACGTCACGATGGGAATGAATTTTGCGCACCACTTTGAGTGAGGCAAGGCGTGATAGGAATATACCGACGTGATGGCTATTTATTACTATCGCGTCATTGGCTGATGGCGACGTATCAAAATTAACACGTGTGCATAGCGATTTGCCCTCGGAAATTGCTGTCTCTTATCGGCTGATTTTCGCCGCCAGTTCCTCTATTGCGTCCATAGCGGGGTTGATGCACTCGGATGAGTCCTTGCTCCTGTGCTGGCGGCGAGGCCGCCTGCGTGGCCTGTAGCCGGCATGCTGATGGCGTTGTCGGGCTCGTCTTTCATCGCGCCGCTGAATTTCCCTGTACGGTTTATCTTTAACGATTTCCGGGCTGTATTTTTTAAGCGGTGCGCTGCTATTCGAGTGCAGCGAGGGAAAGGGAGTTTTTTCCTATTTGCGTGATTGAGCTGACCGTATTGTCGACTTCCCGTGTTGATGCGTTTATCGAATGTTGTCTGGCCTATCGTTTAATTGACAGTGGAGACTGAGAGGGTAATTGAAAATAAAATCTCTGTTTATTGTTGGCATCTCGTTTTTCTAGAGATGTCTTTATCTTAATCTATTTATTGCATTGTCTTGCGTTAAGCTCCGTGTACGTGGAGCTATACAAGGTATTGAAATCGGATCACAACTCGAATGGTGCCGCTCAACTGATTCCCGCTACCTCCGCTAACTCGCCTGCCGGCGGTTTGATGAACGCGTTGATCGCAAAGAAGATCTTCCTTGCTTCGCAAAGCATGTGTCAGCGGAAGGCGAAGAGATCCGTGCAACGCGCCTGACACCGTGTCGTACGTCGCTATCCTGGTGAGCACCGGCGTGGACGCACGGCCACCCCGCGAAAGTACTCCTGAGTCGCGCCGGCGAATTGGAATCGGCGCAACGAGGCATCTGTTTCGAGCTTATATCGCAACGCAAGGGTGAAAAGAAAAAGATCAAAGCTTTGTATCTGCTATTGCGTAGCAGCAATTATCCAGAGCATTTAAAAATCACGACAATCATACGTAGCAACCGCGCAGAAGTAGCGATATGGGTGTTATCGAACAGATGGCCAACATCGGTATTTTTAAGATAACAACATTGTGGTCGGAACAACATTGGAGGAGACATGCAAACAAACTTTTCCCTTCCCGACCGTCTCGAACAAAACAGCTTACTCACCGATCAGATTGCCGCTCTTTGGGAGCGAGGCTTCGGTTCGTTTGAGAACATTGCTTCCCTTCATGAAATCGCGGAGTTAAAAAGCATCTGCGAGCGGCTTATTTTCGCCGGTAAAGGTGCGCGAGAGGGCGCGTTGTTCGATTTCGTCGGTGACAATCCTCTTGCTTCGACCGGTCTGACTCAATTGAGTATGCCGAGCAACTTCAACCAGCGGTTGCGCCGGACCAATTATCACAAGCGTCTCGAAGTTCTCGCGAAGCAGGTTCTGGGTCCGCAGGCGCGCTTTGCCGGCGATCACCTGTTCTATAAGCCGCCTGTCGCCGGCCCCGAGACCCCGTGGCATCAGGACGAAGCGTTTCACGATCCGCGCTTCAACTACAAGGAGGTGAGCTTCTGGCTACCTCTGCAGCCGGCGACAATCGAAAACGGCTGTCTTCGGTTTATTCCGGGTTCGCACCGCTGGGCCGTTCAGCCTCACAGAAAGATTCCGGGTAAGGAGCGCTCTCACGGCATTGAGTGCTATGACGGATTCGATCCCGACGACGCGATCTTCTGCCCCGTGCCCGTCGGCGGATGCACCGTTCATCTGGGGCGTACGTTGCATGGCGCGGGACCGAATGTCACCGAAACCGCGCGCTTTGCCTATGTCGTCGTTTTCGATATTCCGGCTACCGTTTCGACGGAACACCGCGAGTTCAGCTGGCTCGATCAGAAGACGACGCGCGACGAGATTGAGGACAAGTGGATGCGGGGCCGCGGGAAAGTGGTCGCGTTGTATCGCCGCGTGATGCGACGCAATAACCTCGATCCGCATCGCCTTTACTTCGGGTTGAAACGCCGTTGGTGGTCATTGGTGCAGGGGCGCAAGCGCATATAGTGCTTTGCCTGTCGCTGGATTTGGTTAGTTGGCAACTGATTGTTTTCCTCTTTTTCTCGTCCGGCAACGAATCGACGGGTAGCGCGCTGGCACGCGCGTCACGTGGTTCCGCGCAACACCTTTGTGGACGAGCGTAGGTAAAGCGTGTCGTTACGAGCAAAGACTCGTGTCTTCGTTGTTCGAACAAAGAGTCCGCTATCGGGCGCCGATTTTTCGGCGCTGGGGATGCCATTGCCTTCGAGTTCTGCGCGATGTAGTACTCGCCGCTTTGACTTGTCGTCGATGGAATTGAAAAGCAAGGTGGGTGGTGCTCGGTCAATTCGATACATCACACACCCACCTTCCGCTTTGTCAGCCCCGAAACGCACGAAGCAGAATGTGATGCAAGCGGGTGGCCACCACGTCGGTCGAGTACTGCAATGCGTTGGTCTTGCCGCGCGCTCTCAATTCACTCATCCGGGAAGGGAAGTCCGCGAGATTACTGATTGCTGCGGCCCATTCGTCGGGATTGGTCGGATTGGGCACGGCGAGGAACGAGTCACCCATGGAGCCTCGAAACACGGGGATGTCCGATGCGATGACGGGCGTTCCCGCCATTTGTGCCTCGATCACGGTGCGGCCAAAGCCTTCGTGCAGCGTCGCCGAGACGTAGATGTCCGCGGCTTGATAAAAGTACCCGAGGTCTTGCTCGGATACGGAGTCGGCAAAGTGAGCGCGAACGCCGGATGATTCGGCGAGCGTTTTGCATTCCATTCGATTGGCGGTGTTGAAAGCCTTGCCTACCCGAATGATCATCAGATCTTTGCGCGCCAGTTTGGCCAGTGCTTTGAACAGCGTCAGATTGTTCTTGCGGGTTTCGTCGGAGCCGACATTCAGTAGCACCAGTGCATCGCCGATATCCAGCCCGAAGCGCTCTTTCAGGATTGCCCTTGCCTGAGCGCGAGTCTCACTCGGTGTCGCCTTGGCAAGCGGTGCATATTTGTTTTCGAATGGACAGGGTACGATTTGCACCAGCTCCGGCTTGACGGGGGCAGCCTCGATCAGATCCTGCGCGGCCGAGTCGGCTTCGACGAGAACGAGATCGGCCTTCGGCGCTAATGGAAGAAGCGTCTTCACATAAAGCGACTTGAGCTTCTCCACCATGCCGCGAGCGTGCCCCGGAATCTGCACGTGATGGAACATCAGGCAGACCCGGCCACCGGCGAGATGGATGATCGGAATCATGAAGCTCAGATCTTCCTGGTAGAGGATGATCATGTCGCATGAGCGTGCTTCGCGGATCGCGCGCAACGGATACAGCACCAGTTGAGTCCAGTAGCGCTTGAACGAGCGAGGCTGCGCATCGATGTCGACAGTTTCAACGCGGAAGTTCGTGTACTTCCTTAGCCCGGCCGCCAGTTCGAGACTATGCTGGCCCACTCCGGTCAGGCTGCTTGGCCTTGGACCCATGAACCACACGATTCGCGCGCCGGCAGTCGCGTTCGACGCGGCGTTTTCTTGCGGAGCCGTCTTATTCAACTTGGCCGCTGCTTCGCTCCCGGACAGATCGGAGAAAAGTTTCATGGATATTCCTGGCGAAGATAAGGTGTATGGGCCGTTGAGCGAACGGCGGCATATCGCTGACGGATCTTCATTTCGTCGGTGCTCCGGGCAGACGTTCGCTTGCTGCCCTGAATGGAGTAACGAGAGCCGAAGTCTTCCGAATACCTTGCTGTCGATCCCCGTGTATTTGCACGAAGCGTGAAGCATGCCTTTGCATAGCCATGTGTACCGCTTGCGGACATACGCGATGGGCTTCCAGCATTCGGCCTTGTTTGCATTCATTCATCGAGTTGTGACGCGAACCCTCAGACTGATACTGCCCGCCGTCGTCGTCGTGCTCCGTTCGTTAGTTCACAGAGTAATTGCTGTGCCGATGCTGCAACCCAAGAGTTGAATGTTTAGACAGCGGCCCGATTGAGCGAACGCGAATGTATTAAGGTCGAGAGGAAGAGTGGGAAGAAGAGCCTTCGTTGCGAAGTAGATCGCACGGGCTTGATGGGTAAAGCACGCGGCAGTGACGCATGCTAATAGACCGCGTCGTCGCCAGGCGGTGAAGCGTCGAATGCGGGTCGTCGAAAGACCCTTGCAAGCAGGGTTTCAATCGAGGAGCCCGCTGGACGTTCGCCGATCGCTGACGATCGGCGGTTTCAGCTTTGCGGAGCCATCGCCAGATTGGGTCCGTCGTATGCGGATAACTCCGGCAACGCGTGCGAGCCGGCCGCGCTTTCGTGCGACGCAACGTCGGCTTCGTGTGCGAACGGTACGGTCGCCAACGCCTCGAGCACCCCATTCATAACCCGCCCGCCGAAGTCATGATGAAATGCCCATACGCCATAAATGCGGCCGCGGAATGCCGCTTCGAATCCGGTCTCGCGGCGGATCTGCTCGTCCGGACGGAACCCCGAACCGAGTCCAAAAGAGAACAACCCCCGCACTGCTTTGCCGCTGGCATCGAATGGGCATCCGTATTTGTCGGAGACCACTCCTCCCTGGCCCAGTTGCAGTGAAATCGGCCTGTCGTAATGATCGACGAGTGTCGACATGTTGGGACCATACCCGGCGCCGTGGATAACGGCGATGGAGTCCCTCAGGTATTCGCGTGCGCGCGACCGGGCGGCCTCGCTCGAATACGCGGCAATCAGTTCGACGCGAGGCTTCGCAGCCGGTATATGGCCGCTAGCCATGATTGAGCGCGCAATGTCAAAAGCCCGATAGCGCAGACCACCGGCACGGTTGACTCGCTTGGTGACCGGGCAGACGTCGTTCACTTCGTCGACCTCGTAACCATCGGCCCGTGCTTCTTCGACGGTTTCGAAAAACAGGCGGACCTGTGACCGATGAATCACGGCAATTTCATCCAGACCTTCGTTTCCCAACTCCATCGCCAGGCGGTCGACAACCGTGAATGCACTATGCGACCCACCGATAACCGTCAACCGGTTCGGACGACGCGTTTCCCGTTGTGAGAAGTCGCGCTTGAATTCGGCGATCAATTGCGCGGTCGTCAGACTGAGCACGTCATCGGACACATAGGATCGGGTGCCCGCGTTGAGCGGCGGCAGCCGCAGTCCTCGACACAACTGGTCGATTTCTCCGACACGTTGCTGCCCACCCAGATTCATCACGACAGTGTCGCTCGACACCGTACTGACCGAGGTTGGATCGTTCACATCGTGATAGACGATTTCGAAGCCGCCGCTTTCAAGGCGCCGTATCTTGTCGATCTCGTGGCCACGCAATACGGTGACGTTGTAACGCGCGCTCAGGTAAGCGAGGAGTTGCTCGGTTGCCTGTGCAAGCAATGCACCTGCGTCGGCGAGACTCGGCGGCCCATCGGCCGCCTCGATCATGCGCTTGTGCAGCGGCGAGTTCTGTCGAAGATCGGCAAACACTTCCTGAAAGTTTTCATGTTCGAGGCAAGCGAGAAAGGTATTGCCTACAGTATTACCGGTGACATTTACATATTCGCCCAGCTTGCCCGCCCCGAGCTCGGTACGTTTGTCGATGATCAAAAGGCCATTCCTCGCGATCTCCGGCAAGTTCCCCGTTTTGAAAGCATGAAATAAAAAGCCCATCCCCGACGGACCTGCTCCGCAAACGGCGCAAGAGAACTTTGCCCGTGCGATCCGGCCGATGGACGGTACATGTGAAGTGTGATTCACGTTGGTCTTCTCCCTAAGCGCGCTTACTATCACTTCTAATGTCGTACGAAAGGAGATCTTCGTTCTGTTCGCCGCCGCACCGAACACACTACGTAGACGCATCACCTTCATCGATCGACTAGTCTTGCAATGTCAAAAACTATTTGCCCCGAGGTAACAAGTAGCGTTGTCGCTCGCTCGCGCAGACTTCAGTCGATAGCAATCAAAGAACATGGCGACGAACTTCCCGAGCTTCTCGATCGTTCGTTGAGGATATGACGAGAGGCCGATCTCAATACTGGCTTCAAAAGTACTATGTCGGGACTGTGGTGCCGTTGTCGCGTAAGAGCATCGGACGCTGAAGGCCACGCACATTGATCCGCTTCACGGGAATGCGAAGCAATAGTTCTGCCTGCTTTGCAGCCAGGGTTCCTGCATCAATAGTGTTGCGCAATGGGGCTGGTGCTGTGTGGGTTGCAGCACCAAAGGAGGAAAGAGAAGGCCGATTTAACAATTCAGCTCTGCGAGGTTGAGCGAGAGCAATTTATTGCTGCGCAGCGGACGGACGTATACGGAGTCGTCGCGCGCGTTGCCAGCTCGACGAGCGTCGAAGTGACCGATTTCTCTTAAGGAAGGGGAGTTTGGCCGCAATCAAACAGCCGGGGTTGCGTTACTACTTCTGAACTGGTGCATTCGCCGCTGTGCTGCGAAGCGGACTATGAAGCTTGCGCCGCAATTTTGCATTCGCGGCCGCTGTTGATACTTTCGAGGATTACTTCTTACGGATTCCCATCCGTATGCAGGTACCTCGCCTTCCGCCGGCGTTTGACGTTGTCGCTGGTTGTTTTTGGAGGAAGAGGGAAGAAGACTGACGTGTGCATTGTTCAGCCGCTTCCCTCCAGACACTTTGACAGCCAGTCAACTACCGGACACGAAGCACCACGTGGCTCATACGATGCCATGCCACGCGGTGCGAACGCGACGCTTAATTGACCGTGATGGCCGACGAAAGGTTGTTCTTGATGAACGGCTTGCCAACGGCCTTGACGTAGTAGGTACCCGCGGCGGTTACCGGAATCGACGTCGTGTTGGCCGGGTAGCTCACCTGGCTCCACGCCGAGTTGTTGAAACTCCACAACTCCAGATGGTCCAGCGTGCTCGTGTTCGAAGGCGCAACCGTGATCGTGCGGCCGCTCACCGAAGTCTTCATCGTCAGACAGTTATCGACACCCGTCTCGAGCGGCGTACCTTCGTAGTAGTCATCCCAGGTCGCCAGTTGGAGGAAGGGAAGCTGCTTGGCCGAGTTGTAGTACTGGTTGATCTTGGTGAAGCCGTCCAGCCACGTCTGACCGCATTGCTGGTTGACGTATTCCTGACCATCCCACGACGCGTATTGCGAGTTGAAGCCCTTGTACGCGCCCATCATCGCGATTTCCGACGGGTGTTGATTTGCGCGGGTCATGAAGTCGTCCATGTCCGACAGATTGGGCGGCGACACATTTTGCGAAGTCGGGTTCACCCACAGGAACGAACCGCCGCTCTTGGCGATGCCGAATCCGTCAGGCGACGTTGCATTGTCCAGGTGCACGAACTGGACGTTCGGATACGCGGCCTGAACAGCCGTCCAGTCGATACCGCTTGCTGCCGTCAAGCCGAAATCGCCGACGACAGGCTTGCCGTTATAGGTCAGATACGACGGGTCGCTGAGGTAGTGCGAGTTGATGTAGCTCATCGCGGACAGCACCTTGGCCTGATTGGTGCCGCTGCCGTTGCCCAGCAGGTTCGCGTCGAGCATGATCGCAAACGTTAGCTTATCGCCCGACAGCGTTTTGTAATTGTGAATGAGCGGTTGCGAGATCAGCCAGTCCTTGTCGCTGATATCGGTTTGTCCCTGCCAGTCCACCATGACGCCGTCGACACCGCGGCTCACGATGTCGGCGAAGAATGCGTTGATGTAAGTCGGGTTGGCGTTCGAGTAGTTGACGTTGACGCCCGTGTCGTTGCCGCCGTCGAACCAGGGCAGATAGTGCACCAGCACCTTCGTGGTGTTACCCGGGTAGAGCAGCGAGTGAACGTTGACCTTCGAGACGTTGGTCGAGCCAGGCAACGTGCCGTTCGACAAGCCTGCGAAGGATGCGCTTGCCGAGGTGTTTGCAGGCAACAGCGCCGCTTGTACGGTTGCCGATGCGGGTGCCGACGGGGTCGTCGACGGAGTGGAAGGGGTTGCGGGGGTCGAAGGGGTCGAAGGGGTCGAAGTCGAAGTCGAAGTCGAAGTCGAAGTCGAAGTCGAAGGAGCCGAAGAAGTCGATGTCGAGCTCGACGATTGCCCATTGTGCCAGTGCGAATGGTGTCCGCGCGCTTGCGCCGAACCCACGACCATGAAAGTGACACAAGCTGCGAGCGTTGCTCGGGAAAGGTTGGTTTTCAATTTCGGTGACACTAGCAATATCCTCTTGAATTTGTTTGAAGACTCAAAGCCCTGTACTTCAGGCTTCACAAGAAACAGGGATGCCTGCCCGAAGGCGCGTTAGATGCCGCCTAGGCGTGAACAAAATCCCAAAAAGCCGTTACGACGTTCGCAGCGGCAAGGCCCTGCGAGGCGGTTGACTTCCCAGAGGGGATCCGCGCTTACCAAGTCAGGTCGCGAACGCGATCACTCGATAAGTGGTACTGATTAACATCAGGATTCTTTCGATGACGAATATTTCGACTCCTCCTCTTATCAGCTAGTCACCTCGTGGCTACACCTATGCGCCGCCTGTCATCCACCACAAAATTCGGTGGAGGATGCTTTGGACCTAACGGAGGGGGTGACGAATCCTCGCGACGCCCTGTTCGATCCAAGGGCGTTGTCCAATAACGGCATGCGCGTTCTAGTACTCGCGCAACGATCCCACCGTCACAATGAAGGGACGGTTGCCGGAATTACATATCGTTGTCGATCAGGAAGAGGCTTCAGGCGAAGTCTTCGCCGATCGAAGTATTTCTAAAGAAATATCGCCATAACAAAAAATGAACAATTTGGTTAATTCGGGGTACAAATTAAACTGTTTAAAAGTGTAACTATCGTTGCATTTCTCGTTTGACGGATTTCCCCGTGCCAGCGGTCGGCTAAGTCTTTCGATCCGGGAGTATCTATATCCGCACGTTAATTGAAAGGGTACGACCACTCCAACGGAATCGCCACTTCGCGAGAGCAATTTGGTGTGGCCAGCACGTCCTGGATCGAAGATCCGGGAATGAGGTCCCGTTGAATGGAGCGACTTCGTTGCGGTAGCTATTACGCTTGCTACAACAAGAAATCTTTCAAATCCGCGAAATGCGAACGAAAATGCACGTTAAACAAGAAAGAATTGCGCGATAGGGTTTTCCCGCGCAGTTCACGGGTGCAAAATATATCTCAAAAAACGTTTCAGTTCTGTAACGCATTCAAAGATATGAGAAAAAAAGCGATAGCTCCCTGCATCCGTTTTAGCGGAGTTAGATCTTCCCTAATTTGGCAAAGAAATGGGGCAATTCGCCTTTCCATCAAAAAAAATCATAATGAACTACTTGACACGGGTGTTTCGAGGAAATTTTCATCTACATCTTTCGTATTATAAATGCCGCCGGTGAACTACTTGCTCGAAGGGCGAATAGCGCTTCTCGGACAATAGGCGGCTATTGACTGGAAGTCGGCAAAAAATGCGAAGTATTTTATCGAACGACCGGTATGTATTTTTTTCTTTTATCATACGCAATAAATGCTCGCGCATTGCGAAGTAGAAGCGCAAAAGATAATGCACAAGCATGAATGTGTTACATCGTGATGATGTAGTTATTAACTTAAAAATCGCGATTTTTATTGAAAAGGCTGGATTAAAAATTTAATCAAAATGCTTTCATGAATATTTTTGAGTAATGCCCATGCTTTCCTGTGTGGGGCTGCCGTGAAAATAGAGAATAAAAGCCATGACTCGAACGAGCGCTTGCCTAATGCAGGGCGGTTGAAGTAATCAAGATGTGATTTATCGGGAAAAGCGGAAATGCAAACCCGTCCGCCGGGGAGGATGTCGCCGCGCTATGGCGACGCAGCGCCCGCCCATCTAACAAGCTTCGTTTCTTTCGGGCCATGAGCTCTTCGCGAGTATCTAGATACCACTTACGCGGCTCGTGCCGCGACCCATCAGGCCGCGTGGTAAGCGCGAAGCGACTCGCTGCAGTCAAGCAAGGGCAGGGGGCGTCAATGAGGTAGGCGATACATCGATCCTGGGCATATCCAGCGAAGTTTCGCTTTACGCCCGAAAAAGAACGCGTTTGGTGTCGGCGTTAATCGGTTGGAAAATGCGTCCGAAGCGTTGCCGCAGCTACGAAAAGCGATGCTCCATCGCGCTCGCACGAGTCGCGAGCGCTCGCCCCGCGATATAAATCAGCGTGTGAATGGATGGTTGGCTCGCCCGCAATTTATCGATCCCGGATTAACCATCTTTAAATCGTGCCTTGATGTTCTGTCGGAGCGGTAGCCGGCACTTCAGAGGCCGCGTTAACGTTTTAGCCCCCAAATCAGGCACTAAAACGACGGCATCAACGGCTCTGGGTGCCGCGCATAATCACCCCTGAACCGCGAGTTCGCGGTAGGTCAAGCGGGAAAAGCGGGAGCGAAAACATCCGATACAAAACAGCGACCTCGCCGGCGAATTCCCCCATCGCCAGCAAGGCCAGACCTTCCCGAATGACTCTGAAAAAGCCACCAAAATACCAGGACCAACCGCGGCGGAGTCCGTGCGTCGCGACTCACCAGCTCCGCGGTCGGTCAACAGTAAACTTCAGGCGAATCCGCGCGGGTTCAACGACTGCCAGCGCCAATGGTCGGCGCACATCCGCTCGATACCGAACTGCGCGCGCCAGCCGATGATCTTCTCGGCCGCCGTCGGATCGGCGAAGCACTGCGCGATGTCACCCGGACGGCGCGCGACGATCTCGTACGGCACCGGCTTGCCCGATGCCTGTTCGAACGAGCGCACCACGTCGAGCACGCTATAGCCCTGGCCCGTGCCGAGATTGACGACGAAGCTCGCATCGCGTTTCACGAGCGCATCGAGCGCGGCGAGGTGTCCGCGGGCGAGATCGACCACGTGGATGTAATCGCGCACGCCGGTGCCGTCAGGCGTCTCATAGTCGCCACCGAACACCCGCAGCTTCTCCAGCTTGCCGACCGCAACTTGCGCAACATAGGGCATCAGGTTGTTCGGGATGCCTGCCGGGTCCTCGCCTATCAGCCCGCTCTCGTGCGCGCCGACCGGGTTGAAATAGCGCAGCGTCGCGATGCGCCACGATGGATCCGATACTTCGAGATCGCGCAGAATCTGCTCGGCGATCAGCTTCGACTGACCATACGGATTGGTTGCCGACAGCGGAAACGATTCGTCGATCGGCGAGCTTTCAGGCACGCCATACACGGTCGCCGACGAGCTGAACACGAACTGCCTGACGTTGCGATCGCGCATGACACCAAGCAGCGCCAACAGGCTGCCGACGTTGTTCGCGTAGTAGTCGATCGGCTTCGCGACCGATTCGCCAACGGCCTTCAGCGCCGCGAAGTGGATCGCGCCGGTAATCGGATGCGTGTCGAAAATGCGCGCGAGCGCCACTTCGTCGCGCACGTCGTTGTCGTAGAAGCTCACGGCGCGGCCGGTGATCTGCTCGACGCGCCGCAGCGATTCGCGCTTGCTGTTCACGAGGTTGTCGATCGCCACGACATCGTAGCCGCCGGTGAGCAGTTCGACGCAGGTGTGCGAGCCGATAAAGCCGGCGCCGCCGGTTACCAGAATCGTGCCCTTCGTGGTCATGCTATTGCTCCGTTAAAGTAGAACGCCCGTGATTTTCTGCACCAGGTCTTTATAGGTTTCGACGACCATGTGTTCGTCGAATTCCATCGCGACTTTCTGTCGGCCGCGTTCTGCCATTGCGCGCCGCTCGGCGCTGCTCATGTCGAGCATGCGCGCGAGGCTCGCGGCAAGGCTCGCTGGATTGCGCACTTCGCACAGCAAGCCGTTGACGCCGTCGGCCACCACTTCGCGGCAACCGGGCACATCGGTCGCGACGATGGGCCGCCCCATCGCGGATGCTTCCATCAGCGTGCGCGGCACACCTTCGCGATACGACGGCAGCACGACGCAATCCGCGTCGGCGATAAACGGCCGCACGTCGTGCGCTTCGCCACGATACTCGATCACGCCTTCGCGCTCCCACGCGGCGACTTCCTCGCGCGTGATCGCGCTCGGATTGTCGACGCCGACCGGCCCGAGCAACTGGAAGCGCGCATGCGGATAGCGCTTGCGCAGTTGTCGCGCGGCCTCGACGAATTCGCCGACGCCCTTGTCCCACAGCAGACGCCCGATCAGCACGAAGCGGAACTCCGCGCACTCGCGCAGCGGCGTGAACGCAAACTGCTCGAGATCGACACCCTCGCCATGCAATAGTCGCGCGCGCTCCGGATGCACAAGCAGTTTGCCATCAATGAAGGCCGCTTCATCGTCGCGATTCAGAAACCACACTTCGCGCGGGAAACGGAACGCGAAACGATACATTTTTTTCGCGATCTGGGCAGCGCGGCTCTGCTGAATGAACACGTAGCCGAGCCCCGTCGTGACCGCGACCGACTGCACGCCCGCAAGCTTTGCCGCGATCGAGCCGTAGATGTTCGGCTTGATCGTGTAGTGAAACACGACGTGCGGCCGGATCGTCCGGTATTGCCGATACAGCGCGGCGAGCGTGCGCAGGTCCTCGCGCGGACTCGTGCCTTTCGATGCGATCGGCAATTCGACGCAGCGGCAACCCATTGCCGTCAACAGTTCGAACGTGCGGTCGCGCGGCGCGAGCACGGTGACGTCGACGCCTCGCCCAATCAGCATGCGAATCAGCCCCTGGCGATACGTATAGATTGCCCAGGCCGTATTGCAAACGAGTGTAATGCGTAGCGCGGGCGTCGACTTGAAAGAGGGCTTCATGTGGGAAGAGGCTGTGCGTTGCATCGGGCGTTGACCTGGAAAACGGATAGGGCAATGAATACGGCGACAAAATACGAACGCAAGCGAGGCGATGCGCCATCCATCGCGAGCCGCAAGATCAATGGCCTGCGCGCGGCGTAAGCAGCATGCGCTTGACCCGTTGCAGCGTGCGATAAGGCAGCATCAGATGCAGCAGATTTTTCGCGAGCCCGAGCCAGTCGTATGGATTTACCACATTGAAATAACGTAGTTGCAAGCGCAACGTCGAGACGATCTGACGGCGCCGCTTCGTCGCGCTGATACCGCCTTCGTTCAGCTCGTAGTAGAGGCCGAGTTCCGGCAGATTCGCGCAGTCGTAACGCTGCATCAAACGCACGAACAGATCGAGATCTTCGGCTGAACGATAGTCGGCGCGATAGTTGCCGACTGCGCGCACCGCGTCGATGCGCAGCATCATCGACGGATGCGCGAGGCACGAACGGAAAAAGCGCTGGCGGCGGATCGCTTGCGGTTCGGCGGGCGGCGTCAGCATGAAAAGCGGCTCACCCGCGCGCGTGACGACCTGCGTCCACATGCCAAGCCCCGCCACGTGCGAATGCTGTTCCATGAACGCGCGCTGTTTCGCGAGGCGGCCCGGCACCGCGCGGTCGCCCGTGTCGATTCTCGCGGCGTAGCGAAAGCCGCGCTGCGCAAGCGCGTCGATACCGGTTTGCAGCGCGCGCTCGATGCCGCCGTTCTGCGCCATGCGCAGCACCTCGATCTTCAGGTTCGGCATCGAGGGCGCGACGATCGGCGGCACGCTGCCGTCGTCGACGATCAGTACGTGCACCAGCGCGTTTTCGCTGAATGACGCGAGCGTCGAATCGACGTCCGCCTGGCCGTTGTAGGCGGGCATCAGCACGGCGACATCGTCGAGCGTGATTTGCGCGGTGGCGGATGAATTCGTCATGGGCGCAATTTGAAACGAATGTAATAAAGATTGACCGACGCGGCCGCCAGATAACCGGCCGCGAGACCGACGAGCGCGCCATACGCGCCGAGTCGCGCGATCGCGATCAGATTGACTGCGAACGCAACGGCGAGCGCGAGCAGCCACTTCGCCAGCAACACGAATTTGGCTTGATACTTGAGCACCACCAGATTGCCGATCGCCTCGATGCCGGCCGGCACCGACAGCCACACGGCCCAACGGAAGATCTCGATCGCGCCTTCGAAGTCCGGCCCGAACACGCGGCGGATGATGAACCCGGCGAGCAGATCCAGCACCAGTGCGCCCGCAACCATCAGCACGGCGGTCATCGCGGTGAGGCGCCACATGTTGCGACGTAGCTGCGCGATGCTCTGCACGCGATAGACGAACGCGGGCGCGATGGTTTGCGCGAGCATCAGCGCGAGCGTGATCCAGTTTTCGTTCAGCTGCTGCGCGGCGGAGTAGCGGCCGAGGTCGGCGAACGAAATCGCGCGTTCGAGCATCAGCCGGTCCAGCTTCAGGAACAGATACATACAGATGAGCCCGAGCCAGAACACCGTGCCCGCGCTCGCGAAGTGTTTGAACAGCGGGCGTTCGATGCGCCAGCCGAGCTTGCCGCCATGCCGGCGCACGAAGTAAAGCACGAGCACCGCGCCGATTGCCGCCGATTCGAGCGCCCACAGCCAGCCGAAACGCGCGGGCGCGGCGGCGGCACGCACCAGCAGATAGACGCAGGCCGCCTTCAGCACCGCGGTGCCCATGCTGGTGAGCAGTTGCGGCTTGCTGTAGGTCATGCTTTGCAGCCACGCGTTGATCACGCCGACGAAGGGCTCGCGAAACAGCATCGTCACCGCGAGACCGGCAAGCATCGCGCCGACCAGCGGCTCGAACAGATGCAGCGCGATGCCGAGCCAGGTGAGCAGCAGCGCCACGGCCGACACCGAGAAGCGCAGCGCGAACGCGCTGCCGAGCACGGTGCCGAGTTGTTCGGGAGGACGGTTGACGATCGTGGGTACGAGAATTTCCGCGCCGCACACCCATGTGATCGGCGACAACACGAGCAGCAGCGTATTGGCGTACTGCCATTTGCCGAACGTATCGGGCCCGAAGTAGCGGGCCAGCATGCCGCTGATCACGATCGCGACGCCGATCTGCGTCAGCCGCTCGAGCCCCAGCCACACGATATTCGTGAATGCACGCGTGACGTCCGGATTAGTGAAACGTTTGAGCGTTAGCATCCGTTGGCCGCTCGCCGTCGCGCGCCCGTCAGGCCGCCTTGCGCGGCTGATCGTGTGGCCATGCGGATGGCCGTCTGCGCGTTCGCCCACCTGGCCGGTAGCCTCGGCAACTTTACAAATGGAGGGCGTCTAAGCATTAGAATGGCGTTATTCAGGCGGGTCAGAAGAACGCAATTATAAGTTGGAACCGGACCGCTTCCGGCAAGGGCGCGCCGCGGTATGACAACGCCCGCTTTCATCGCGGGTGGGCAGCGGGTCTTATGCGAGCGTTGCCGCGAATTTACCGATTCGTCAGCGGCGCGCAGGTCAAAATTTTCCATTGCACGCAAGTGAGCCAACATGATCTCCAAATCGATTTTCAAGGCGTATGACATCCGCGGTGTCATCGGCAAGACGCTCGATACCGACGCCGCGCGTTCCATCGGCCGCGCGTTCGGCAGCGAAGTGCGCGCACAAGGTGGCGATTCGGTCGTCGTCGCACGCGATGGCCGGCTGTCGGGTCCCGATCTGATCCAGGCGCTGTCCGACGGTTTGCGCGCGGCCGGCGTCGACGTGGTCAACGTCGGCATGGTGCCCACCCCGGTCGGCTACTTCGCGGCGAGCGTGCCGCTCAAGCTCGCCGGCGGCGAGCGCCGCGTCGATTCATGCATCGTCGTGACCGGCAGCCACAACCCGCCGGACTACAACGGCTTCAAGATGGTGCTGCGCGGCGCGGCCATTTACGGCGAGCAGATCCTCGCGCTGCATCAGCGCATCGTCGACGGCAGCTTCACCGACGGCAACGGCAGCTATGCCGAATACGACATCGCCGACGCCTACCTCGAACGCATCGCGAGCGACATCAAGCTCGCGCGTCCGATCAAGATCGTCGTCGACACCGGCAACGGCGTGGCCGGCGGGCTTGCACCGAAGCTGTTCAAAAAGCTCGGCTGCGAACTGGTCGAACTGTTCACCGAAATCGACGGCAACTTCCCGAACCATCACCCGGACCCGGCGCACCCGGAAAACCTCGAAGACGTGATTCGCGCGCTGAAGGAAACCGATGCGGAAATCGGCTTCGCGTTCGACGGCGACGGCGACCGTCTCGGCGTCGTCACGAAAGACGGCCAGATCATCTACCCGGACCGTCAGCTGATGCTGTTCGCCGAAGAAGTGCTGTCGCGCAACAAGGGCGCGCAGATCATCTACGACGTGAAGTGCACGCGCAATCTCGCGCAGTGGGTGAAGGACAAGGGCGGCGTGCCGTTGATGTGGAAGACCGGCCACTCGTTCGTGAAGGCAAAGCTGCGCGAAACCGGCGCGCCGCTCGCCGGCGAGATGAGCGGCCACGTGTTCTTCAAGGACCGCTGGTACGGTTTCGACGACGGCTTGTATACAGGCGCGCGTCTGCTCGAAATCCTCACGCGCGTCGAGGATCCGAGCAAGCTGCTGAATTCGCTGCCGAATTCGCACGCCACGCCGGAGCTGCAACTGAAGCTCGAGGAAGGCGAGAACTTCGAGTTGATCGCGCGTTTGCAGCAGAACGCGAAGTTCACCGGCGCGGAGAACGTCGTGACGATCGACGGTCTGCGAGTCGAGTATCCGGACGGCTTCGGTCTCGCGCGTTCGTCGAACACGACGCCGGTCGTCGTGATGCGTTTCGAAGCCGATAACGACGCGGCGCTGAAGCGCATTCAGGACGACTTCCGCCGCGTGATTCTCGCGGAAAAGGCCGATGCGAAACTGCCGTTCTGACGGCTGATGCGGCGGCGCTTCGACTCTCACGCAAGCGTATCAACGCGGATCGAAGCATCGCCGCCATCGAATGCGGCGCGGGTGGCATCTACCGCGCCGCTTTTTCATGCCTTTTATATATGACGCGCTAGAATTGCCGTCCTCCTCACCCCTCTGGGGCATGGCGCGAAGCGCCGGGATGGGGATCCTTTCAACGCATCTTCGAGCCGGATAGCCGGTTTTTCCACTCTTGAGCGCGCAAAAGATATTGATCGTGAGGGTGTCGTCGCTGGGCGACGTCGTTCACAACATGCCGGTGATCGCGGATATCCGCCGCCGCCATCCCGACGCGCAGATCGACTGGCTCGTCGAGGAAAGCTTCGCGGGGCTCGTCGAACTCGTGACCGGCGTGCGGCGCGCGATTCCGGTCTCGCTGCGGCGCTGGCGCAAGCGCATCCTGTCGGTCGGCAACTGGCGCGAGATCGGCGCGTTCCGCCGCGCGCTTGCCGCGGAGCACTACGATCTCGTGATCGACTGCCAGGGGCTGATCAAGACCGCGTGGGTTTCGAGCCTCGCGCGCGGGCCGCTGGTCGGCCTCGGCAATCGCACCGAGGGTGCCGGCTACGAATGGCCGGTGCGCTTTTTCTACCAACGGCGCGTGCCGATCGAGCCGCGCACGCATGTCGTGGAACGCACGCGCCAACTGGTGGCCGCGGCGCTGAACGACCCGCCGCCGCAGCCGACCGACGACATCGACTTCGGCCTCGACACCGGGCGCGCGGCGCTCGCGCTGTCGCAGGCGAATCTGAACCTGCCGGTGCCATACGTGGTGTTCGTGCACGCGACCTCGCGCGCCGACAAGCAGTGGCCCGATACCGCCTGGATCGAACTCGGACAGTCGCTGGTGCGACGCGGCGCATCGCTCGTGCTGCCGTGGGGCAGCGATGCCGAACGCGCGACCAGCGAGCGGCTCGCGAAGGAGTTCGGCGCGGCCGCGATCGTGCCGCCGAAGCTGTCGCTGCCGGCGGTGGTCGGCCTGATCGACGGCGCGGCCGCGACAGTGGGGGTTGACACAGGTCTGGTTCACATCGCGGCGGCGCTGAAGCGGCCGACGGTCGAGTTGTACAATTTCTCGACTGCGTGGCGTACCGGCGGTTACTGGTCGCCGAACGTCGTCAATCTCGGCTCGGCCGGGCAGCCGCCGACGCTGCAACAGGTCAAGTCGGCGCTGGCCGCTTTCGGCTTGCTGTAGCCCGGGTGTGCCGCCGTCCGGCTCGCCATCGTGCGCGCCGGGCTGCCGCAACCCGCCGGTGCGCTTCGCCTTGCGCACCTCCCGTTCCCAAGGGCGACCATGAACGAAACCCAGATCATCGAAGTAGCGAGCGCCGACTGGCACGGCCGCAATCTGTCCGTGCCGCGCGAGACGCTGCTCGCCGGCGTCGAACGCGGCAAAGTGCTGTATTTCCCGAACCTGCGCTTCGCGATCGAAGGCGGCGAGCAGGCGCTGCTGGACCCGGCGCTCGCCGACCCGAACCGCAAGAACATCAGCCTCGAGCCGAACGGCGGCGCGCTGCACGGTGTGGCCGGCGACGCGGTCACGCAATCGGCGGTGCGCGCATTGATCGCGCGTTATCAGGCCAATGCACGCACGCTCGTCGACGGGCTCTTTCCCGAATACAACGGCAAGCTGCGCGTCGCACCCACCAGCCTACGGTTGCATCAGGTCGAAACGCGCGAAACCTCGTGGCGCAAGGACGACAGCCGCCTGCACGTCGATGCGTTTCCGTCGCGGCCGAATTACGGCGAGCGCATTCTGCGCGTGTTCACCAACGTCAATCCGCACGGCACGCCGCGCGTGTGGCGCGTCGGCGAGCCGTTCGAAGACATGGCACAGCGGTTCCTGCCGCGCATCAAGCCGCAGATGCCGGGCGCCGCGTGGCTGCTGAATCTGCTGCATGTGACGAAATCGCCGCGCAGCGAGTACGACCATCTGATGCTGCATCTGCACGACGGCATGAAGGCCGACCTCGATTATCAGAAGACCAGTCCGCAGGAAACGATGCCGTTTCCACCGGGGTGCGTGTGGGTGTGTTTCTCCGATCAGACGTCGCATGCGGTGATGTCCGGCCAGTTCATGCTGGAGCAGACGTTCTTCCTGCCGGTGAAGGCGATGGCGCAGCCCGAGTGCGCGCCGCTCGGCATTCTCGAGCGCCTGAAGGGCAGGGCGCTGGTTTGAGCGCCGCGGTTCGTTTGATGATTCGGCGGCGGGCGCTGGCTTGCCTGCCATGGAGGGCCTTGAGCGGCCGACACCTGGAAACCGTGAGCCACGCCCATAGCATGAACGGCCGGACTCTCGTTAGCCGTGCGGAGCGCCCATGCTAAGAGCGATCTATCGGGCGCTCTGGTGGCTCATCGCGCCGCTGGCGGTGCTGCGTCTGTTGATCCGTTCGCGCAAGGAGCGCGGCTATCGCGAGCATATCGGCGAGCGCTTCGGTTATTCGCGCGGACGTCTGCCGGAAGACAACACGCCGTTGATCTGGGTGCATGCGGTGTCGGTTGGCGAGACGCGCGCGGCGCAGCCGCTGATCGATGCGTTGATGAAGGCACGGCCCGACGCGCGCATTCTGCTCACCCATATGACGCCGAGCGGCCGCGCAACCGGCACGGAGATTTTCGGCGATCGCGTGTTGCGCAGCTATCTGCCGTACGACATGCCGCACGCGGTGCGGCGCTTTCTGCGCGCGTGGCGGCCGTCGCTCGGCCTGGTGATGGAAACCGAGGTCTGGCCGACGTTGATCGACGAATGCCGGCGCGCCGAGGTGCCGCTTGTGCTGACCAATGCACGCATGTCGGCGCGCTCGTACAAGCGCGCGGCGAAGTTCGGCGGCGCGACGAAAGGCGTGTTCGGCGGCTTTGCACGCGTGCTCGCGCAGAGCCCATCGGACGCGGAACGGTTGACTGCGCTCGGCGCGCGCAACGTCGCGGTGCTCGGCAATCTGAAGTTCGATATGAGCACGCCGCCGGAACTGGCGGCGCGCGGTCATGCGTGGCGCGCGGCGATCGGCACGCGGCCCGTGTGGGTCGCGGCAAGCACCCGCGAGGGCGAGGAGACGCTGGTGCTGGAAGCGTTCGCGGCGCTGGGCGTCGACGATGCGCTGCTGATTCTGGTGCCGCGCCATCCGCAGCGCTTCAACGAGGTCGCGGCGCTGGTCGACAAGGCGGGCTTGCGGCTCGAACGGCGCTCGAACTGGGCGCCCGATGCGAGGCTCGCATCGGCGGCGCTCGGCGCGGAGGGCGGCGTGCCGCCGTTGCTGCCGTTGTCGCCGGACGTGAAGGTGCTGCTCGGCGATTCGATGGGCGAGTTGGGCGCTTACTATGCGGCGTCGGATCTCGCGTTTATCGGCGGGAGTCTGTTGCCGCTCGGCGGGCAGAATCTGATCGAGGCGTGCGCGGTCGGCGTGCCGGTGCTGATCGGCCCGCACGTGTTCAACTTCACGCAAGCCACCGCGGATGCGGTCGCGGCGGGCGCCGCGGTGCAGGTGCAGGACCCGGCCGATCTGGCGCGGGCATTGCGCGAGCTGTTCGACGACAAGGCGCGGCGCCTTGCGATGGGCGGTGCGGCGGCGGCGTTCGCGGCGCGGCATCGTGGGGCGACGGCGCGCACGGTGGATGTGCTGGCGGCGTTGTTGCCGGAGTAGCAAAGGAGCGCGTGCCGTGCAACGCGGCACGTTGCGGCGGGTTTGGTGTGTGGTGCGCGACCCGACGATGGTCGCCCGCCATTGAGTTTGTGCAGTCATTCCATCGGCGGCTTCCCGCCGAATTTCCCACGCAGATAACCGCACTGACGAATGTTTCTTACTGAGCAACTTAACATTCGTCTTTCGATGTCGATCCGCGCGTGAACAAAACGAGAGGTTCGCGGGTCTCTCAAGCGGCGCGAGAGGGCCGCGCAGTTAGGGATGCGTTTGCGTCTGTGCGAAAAGGCACATAAAAGTACATTAATGCCCCTTGGCGAAAGATTACGTCTTCCTATACTTCGCATCGCCCCCGCCACCTTCTCCATACCCATTTCCGGCGGGTCCAATCGGGTGCCCACGCCCGTCCGTACCGATTCGTTCTGACAGCGCATCGCCCGTGAGGCACCAGCGCCGGATTCGACGTCCCGTAGTGTCCGGCAACCCGATGTGATCGGGGCCCATGGTGGATCGGCTCGCTTCTATCCGTAGCGTCCGGTCACGGCTAATCGCTAGAGCCGACGGATGAGTCGTGTGTGTCGGCGATGGGAGACAAGCATGGCTCGCATGCTGAAGGTGTATGACGGAGACGCGGATAAGGTTGCTCAAATTCCAGGCGCGCGAGTAGTCGAAAGCTACCCGGCTTTCGTGCTGGTGGAAGCAACCGATATCGCCGCGCGTGAACTCGCCCGAAAGAGTTTGACCGAGGACATCACCGAACAGTACCAGCTCGATCTGCATGAGACGGGTGCAGATGCGGAGTTGCCACGACTGCGCTCGACGGGCAGTGCCACGGACACCGAAGCTGCCGCCCGACCCGAGGACGCTGCCCTGACGGCCGGGCCGCATCATTATGTGTTGCAGTTTATCGGCCCGGTAAAACGGAGCTGGCTGAGTATGGTGCGCAAAGCGGGGGGCGAGGTCGTCGCTCCCTATGGGGGCTTCGCGGTAATCGCGCGCCTGTCGCCACGCGCGGTAAAGGCCGTCGCAAAACTGCCCGTGTTGAGAGCACTCCACCATCTCCCGTACGCCACGCGACTCTCGAAGCACATCCATCAGCAAATGCAGGATCAGCAGAGCGCGAAAGAGTCGGCGCCGCCTCGCACGCGTGTGCTGCCTGGAACCTATACGGTGCAATTTTTTCGAAGCGATCTTGCCGAGCAGGCGCGCAGTGCCGTCAAACGGCTTGGCTTCGATATCGTCGAATACGCGGAAGGGGCGCAGGTCATGATCGTGCATCTGTCCGAGAACAAGCCGGACAAAGTGCACCGCGCGCTGGAAGCGCTTGCGCGCATTCATGGAGTGCGGCGCGTCGCAAACCGGCCCATTCGACGGACCTCCAACGACCGGGCCGTCGCAATCATGGCAACGGCTGCCATGTTCGGCAACTCGCCTGGGTTGGGCCTGAGCGGTGCCGGAGAGATCATCGGCGTGTGCGACACCGGGCTCGACAATGGCGACCCCAAGACCATTCATCCGGATTTCGCGGGGAGGGTGGCTGCGATAAAAAGCTATCCGGTGGGAGCCGCTTTCAGGCAGGCGGCCAGCAATGTCGGACACGACGACGGACCGGCGGATCTTTCAAGTGGCCACGGCACGCATGTATGCGGATCGGTGCTCGGTGACGGAACCGCGAGCGCGGGTCTCGAGGGTCTTGCAGGCCCGATACGTGGCATGTCCTATCGGGCGAAGCTGGTGCTCCAGGCGGTCGAACAGGAAATGGCATGGCATGACCCCGAGGACGCTAACCGCTACGGCCGCTTTGTGCTGGCCGGCCTGCCGGACAACCTCGAGACCTTGTTCTCGTTCGCGTATAGGAAAGGTGCGCGGATCCATTCGAATTCATGGGGCGGTGGCGATGCCGGCGCCTATGACGAGCAGTGTGAACAGGTCGACAGGTTCATCTGGACGAAGCAGGATTTCTGCATTCTGTTTGCGGCCGGCAACGATGGGACGGACGCCAATGCCGATGGCCAGGTAGATCAAGGCAGCGTCACGCCGCCGGGCACCGCCAAGAACTGCATCACCGTGGGCGCAAGCGAGAACCTGCGCCCCGCCATGACGATGACTTACGGCGGAAGCTGGCCGAGGGATTATCCGGCGGAGCCGCTCAAGTCCGATCGGATCGCCAACAATGCCGACGACATCGCGGCCTTCAGCAGTCGGGGGCCGACAGCAGATGGGCGGGCAAAGCCCGACATCGTCGCGCCGGGTACCTATATTCTGTCGACGCGTTCCCGGATGCTTGCCGAGAACAATTTCGGCTACGGACGTTATCGCAACAGCAAGCTTTATATGTTCGACAGTGGCACGAGCATGGCGACGCCGCTGACGGCGGGTGCGGTCGGCGTGGTGCGCGAATATTTGCGCAAGACAGTCGGAATTGCTTCGCCGACAGCCGCGTTACTCAAGGCCGCATTGATCGCCGGCGCGATAACGACCCGGCCGCGGCTCGCGGTGCCCGACTGCAACGAAGGATTTGGCCGTTTGAATCTCGATGCGATTCTGAAACCACCGGCACCTACGAAGGTTGTGTTTATCGAAGGACGCGGACTCGGTACAGGTGATCTTGATGAACGCACCGTGAACGTCAGGAAAGCCGGCTCCGTTCTGAAGATTGTCCTCGTCTACTCCGATTATCCTGGACCGAAGCTCGTCAATAACCTCAATCTGATCGTCAGGGAACCGGGTGGTTCGGCGTACGTCGGTAATTCACGAGCACCCGCGACATTCGATAGCACCAATAACGTGGAAATGGTGATCGTGCCGAAAGCGCAGGCCGGCAAATACACGGTACAGGTGGTGGGTTCGAACGTTCCAGAGGGGCCGCAGACCTTCGCCATGGTGATCGTCGGCGCCGTCACGACGTGACATACGGACGGCACCGACGAGAACGGAGAACGCGATGCAGCACGAACTGCGGTACAGCAGTAGATCTGCACGACGCCGCCATCGACGTAAAGCTCGATGGCCGAGATAAACGCGCTGTCATCCGGGCGAGTGAAGCGTTGCTTTACTTCACACCTTCAACAAGCCCTTCTCCTCGATAAACCTTACCACCTCGCTTAAGCCGTCGAGCGCCTTCAGATTGCACATTACGAATGGCCGCTCGCCGCGCATCTTCTTTGCATCCGATGCCATCACATCGAGATTCGCGCCGACCAGCGGTGCGAGGTCCGTCTTGTTGATCACCAATAGGTCCGACTTCGTGATGCCGGGTCCGCCCTTGCGCGGAATCTTCTCGCCGCCCGCGACGTCGATCACGTAGATCGTCAGGTCCGACAGTTCCGGACTGAAGGTTGCCGCGAGATTGTCGCCGCCCGATTCGATGAACACGATGTCCGCGTCCGGAAAGCGCGTGAGCATGCGGTCGACCGCTTCGAGATTGATCGACGCATCCTCGCGGATCGCCGTATGCGGACAGCCGCCCGTTTCGACACCCATGATCCGCTCGGCCGGCAGCGCGCCCGCGACGGTCAATAGACGCTGATCTTCCTTGGTGTAGATGTCGTTCGTGATCGCGACGAGGTCGTACTGCTCGCGCATCGCCTTGCAGAGCATTTCGAGCAGCGTGGTCTTGCCCGAACCGACCGGGCCGCCGACGCCGACGCGCAGCGGCGGCAGCTTCTTCGTGCGGGTCGTTGCGTGGGTGGTTGCGCTGGTTGTTGCGTGTGCAGCGGGATGATGAGGTGCGTTCATGATGGATCGTCGGAATCGTGTTGCTTACGAACGGAAGAGCCGCGAATACTGCGACTCGTGGCGCGCCGACAGGATGCCGAGCTGCGGCGCGAAGGTGTTGAGGTTCTCGCGCGAGGTCGCGAGGGCGCGCGTGACGGCCGCGTCGATCGGCTCGCGCAGCGCGACGATGATGCGCTGCCCCGCGAGCTGGCCGAGCGGCACCGCCTTCAACGCGGCGGCAGCCTGGTTCTCGACCCAGCTGAACGCGTAGGCGGCGAGCGCGGCATCGGTGGCGGCGTCGTGCGCGTGGGCGGCGAACGCGAACGCGGTCGGTTGCGCGAGCGGCGTGATCGATGCGAGCGTTGCGCGTCGCGCTGCATCGCCCCATTCGAGCGACACGCAGAGCTGCCGCAGCGACCAGCCCATCTGCTCGGTTTCGCGGCGCAGTTCGGCGGACTCGCGGCTCGCGAGAAATTCGGCGTTGGCTTCGCTGAGTTCCGCGGCGTCATGCGTGTGCCAACGCTCGATCTGCTGCGCGAGGAACGGCAACTCGCCGCGCGCGAGCACGTCGGTCAGACCGCTTTCGATCCATGCGCGCGCGGAATCGGCATCGGTGATCAAACGCGCTTCGATGGCCGCTTCGAGTCCCTGCGAGTAGCTGAATGCGCCGATCGGCAGCGCCGGCGACGCGAGATGCAGCAGCGCGGTGAGTTCAGCGATGCGCATGATGATGCGGGTGATGTGCGTGGCCGCAGGATTCGTCGTGAACGTGGCCTTCGTGATCCTGATCGTGGCTGTGGTTGTGGCCATGATCGTGCGAATGCGCATGGCCGTGCTCGTGGCCGTGCTGATGTTCGTGCTCATGCGAATGCCCATGACCATGATGCTCACCAAACACCTGCTGCGCGAGCGCATAGTCTTCGGCGAACGTCTCGTCGTGCCCATGCTTATGCCCGCCGCCATACGCGCCGGCTTCAGGGTGAAACGGCAACGACACCTGCTCGACCGTCGCGCCGATGCGCTTGAGCATATCGGCCAGCACCGGATCGTATTCGAGCTTCAGATAATCCGCGCCGACTTCCACCGGCGTATGACGGTTGCCGAGGTGATACGCGGCGCGCGTCAGCGTCAACGTATCGTTCGCGCGCACGAGCAGCACCGCTTCCGCTTTCGCGACGATACGCACGAGCCCGCCGTCATCGGCGACGAGCACATCGCCATCGCGCAGCACGGTGCCGCGCGGCAGCAGCAGCGCGATGGCCTCGCCGTTGTCGAGCGTCGCGGCGAGCCGGCTCTTGCGGCGCTCATCGAATGCGAGCGTCAAGGTCGGCGCGCGCTTCACCAGAACGGGCGCGAGCTTCAGATGCGGCGCCAACAGTTTGTCGAGAGTACGCATGTCGGTCAGAACAGGAAGTAGCGTTGCGCCATCGGCAGCACGGTGGCGGGCTCGCAGGTCAGCAACTGGCCGTCGGCGATCACCTGATACGTTTCCGGGTCGACGCTGATCGTCGGGCGCCACGCATTGTGAATCATGTCGGCCTTCGTCACGTTGCGGCAGTTCTTCACCGCGACGATGCGTTTTTCCAGGCCGTAGCGTTCGGCCACATTGGCTTCGGCGGCGAGTTGCGACACGAAAGTCAGCGACGTGCGGCTCAAAGCGCCGCCGCGCGTCGCGAACATGTCGCGATAGTGAACCGGCTGCGGCGTCGGAATCGATGCATTCGGGTCGCCCATCTGCGCCATCGCGATCATGCCGCCCTTCAGAATCAGCGACGGCTTGATGCCGAAAAACGCCGGCTCCCAGAACACCAGATCGGCCCACTTGCCCGGTTCGATCGAACCGACCTCGTGCGCGATGCCATGCGTGAGCGCCGGATTGATCGTGTACTTCGCGACGTAGCGTTTCGCGCGGAAATTGTCGTGACGCGCGTTGTCCTCGGGCAGCGCGCCGCGCTGCACCTTCATCTTGTGCGCGGTCTGCCACGTGCGGATGATCACCTCGCCGACGCGGCCCATCGCCTGCGAATCCGACGACAGCATCGACAGCGCGCCGAGATCGTGCAGGATGTCCTCGGCCGCGATCGTCTCGCGGCGGATCCGCGATTCGGCGAACGCAATATCTTCCGCGATCGACGGGTCCAGGTGGTGGCACACCATCAGCATGTCGAGATGCTCTTCGAGCGTGTTGACAGTGTACGGGCGCGTCGGATTGGTCGACGACGGCAGCACGTTCGATTCTCCACACACCTTGATGATGTCCGGCGCGTGGCCGCCGCCCGCGCCCTCGGTGTGATACGTGTGGATCGTGCGGCCCTTGAACGCGGCCACCGTCGCTTCAACGAAACCGGCTTCGTTCAGCGTGTCGGTATGGATCGCAACCTGCGTGTCGGTGTCGTCGGCAACGCTGAGGCAGTTGTCGATCGCGGCCGGCGTCGTGCCCCAGTCCTCGTGCAGCTTCAAACCGATCGCGCCCGCGGCGATCTGTTCGAGCGCCGGCTGCGGCTGACTCACGTTGCCCTTGCCGAGAAAGCCGAGATTCATCGGATAGCCGTCGGCCGCTTGCAGCATGCGTTCGAGGTGCCACGGCCCCGGCGTGCAGGTCGTCGCATTGGTGCCGGTGGCGGGGCCGGTGCCGCCGCCGAGCATCGTCGTCACGCCGCTCGCGAGCGCTTCGTCGATCTGCTGCGGGCTGATGAAGTGAATGTGCGTATCGATGCCGCCCGCGGTCACGATCAGCCCTTCGCCGGCGATCACTTCCGTCGATGCGCCGATCGCGATCGTCACGTTCGGCTGGATGTCGGGATTGCCGGCCTTGCCGATCGCCGCGATACGGCCACCCTTGATGCCGATGTCGGCTTTCACGATGCCCCAGTGATCGAGAATCACCGCGTTCGTGACGACCGTATCGACCACGTCCGCGTGCACGCGCTGCGACTGGCCCATCCCATCGCGGATCACCTTGCCGCCGCCGAACTTGACCTCTTCGCCATAGGTCGTGAAGTCGCGTTCGATTTCGATCAGCAACTCGGTGTCGGCGAGGCGCACGCGGTCGCCGGTGGTGGGGCCGAACATCTCCGCGTACGCGCGGCGGCCAATGCGTAGTGTCATGGTGTGAGTCCGGAGTGGAGGCGGTGTAGCAGGGCGATACGAGCGGATAAGCGCGATAGACGCGATGTGCGCGTCATCGTCATAGCTTGCCCATCACCTTGCCGTTGAAGCCATAAACGACGCGCTCGCCCGCCAGCGCGACGAGTTCGACCGTGCGCTGCTGGCCGGGCTCGAAGCGCACCGCGGTACCGGCCGCGATGTTCAGGCGAAAGCCGCGCGCCGCTTCGCGATCGAAGCTGAGTGCGTCGTTGACTTCGTAGAAGTGATAGTGCGAGCCGATCTGCACCGGACGATCGCCGGTATTCGACACGATCACCGTGACGGTCGCGCGGCCTGCGTTCAGTTCGTGCTCGCCGTCGTCGATCAGAAGTTCGCCGGGAATCATTGAGCCTGCCTTGACGATGAAGGTTTCACGGAATCGGATGATGAACCGTGACGAGCTTGGTGCCGTCCGGAAACGTCGCTTCGACCTGGATATCGGGGATCATCTCCGGCACGCCCTCCATCACGTCGTCGCGTGTGAGCAGCGTGGTGCCGTAGTGCATGACCTCGGCGACGCTCTTGCCGTCGCGCGCCGCTTCCATCAGCGCGGCGGAAATGAAGGCGACGGCCTCGGGGTAATTCAGCTTGAGCCCGCGCGCGCGGCGCCGTTCGGCGAGCAGCGCGGCGGTGAAGATCAGCAGCTTGTCCTTTTCACGAGGTGTCAGCTTCATCGGGTGAGGGTCTCGTCGTTGTTTGTCGTCGGTGTCGTGGTGTGTCGCAGCGGCGGCGTGCCGGTGTGCCGGTGCCGTGGCGACGCATCGTCAGCCGGCCACGGTATCAAGTGCGGCTAACGGCGCGCTTACGGATTCACCGATCGGCCAGCCGTGGCGCACCGGACCACGTCCGCGACATCGAATCGAGCGTGCCGGCGTGCGCGGCGCTCGCATGAAACGCCAGGTCGGCGACGATCGGCAGCGCGAGCAGCGCGGCCAGCAACGCGCGGCGCGCGAGACGGGGAAGCGGTCGGATCATGGCGGATGGGGCGGTGGCGTGTCGTTGTGATGTTGGCGTGCGGGGCGGCTGTTGTTGACGCGTGGCGACGTGGCAGGGTGGCCGCATGCATGTGGCCGAACTCGCTTCGACGCCCGCGTTCGATGGCGATGGCAAGAGATGCAAGCTATGTGCCATCGCGCTGTTGCCTGGCCTCGCGGCGTGGCAAGCAGCCTCGCGCACAAATGTGGGGCGTATGTGCGTGCCATGTTGGTGCGCGACGGGCGTTGTGAAGGTGAAAGGCGGCGAGCCGGCGTGATATGCCGACGTTTCGATAGTTGGAAGTTCGTGGGCTTCGCGCGAGTGCGCTGTTTGTCCGTGCCGCTCAGCTCAGGTCGCCCAGATCCGCAACGGCACAGCCGGGACGCCATGCACGAGCGGCCGCAATTGCAGCCAGCAGCGCGTGAGCGCGTTCTGCAGCGTTTCCATCGACTGCGATACCGCGCGCACGAGCAGCACGCCGTCCGTGACGCATGACGCGGCGGCGCGCAGTGTGTCGTCGAATGGAAGTTGCGCGCTCAGCGATTCGGCGAGCGCGCTATCGCAGGCCGCACCGATCGCCCATAGCGTGCCGTACGCGGGAAAGCCGGCGAGTCCTTGCGGCGCGTCGCGCAGCGGATCATCGGCCGTGAGGCTCGCGCGCTCGAACCATAGCAACTCGCCACGCGCGCCGACGATGCGCGCTACCGTGCGCAAACTTCCGGCCGACCAGCGTTCACCGGCGGCTTGCCGTCCAAGCTGCGTCGCGTCCCAGCCGATTGCGGTGGCGCCGTCGGCGAGCGTCAGAGAAAAATCGGTTTGCGCATTCGCATGGTCGAACACGATGTTGTTCTGCGGAAGCCAGTCGAGCTTCGCGTGCTCGCCGACATGCAGCGCAATGCGTTGCCGTGCCGCGCGACCGTTCGACTTGTACCACTTGGTCGCGCCTGGTGTAGTCAGTACCGCATGCGTGTGCGCGCCGAGCGTAACGTCGATATCGAGTTGATCGCCGCCCGCGATGCCGCCGGGCGGATGCAAGATCACCGCGTGGCAGATTGCCTGGCCTTCCGGATAGAGCGGTCGTTGCACGCGCAGCGGTCCATCGTGGAGCCGGTGCGCGAGCGTCGTGCGCGCGTCGCCGCCGACGAAACCGAGTTCAAGACGCGCGTGCCACGGCGCATGCGCGGCAGGCTGCGCATTGGCGAGCGCGGCGTGATTTTCGTGAAGCGACATGCGAATGGACGAGCGAGCGGGCGTGAAGGAAGGGCGCGGAAGAAAAGAGCGGCAGGCTCGCGCGAGTGGCGCCGCGGCCATGCCTGATACGTCTGATCTGCCGCTACGATGCGGCGAGGATAGCACGCGTACTCACGTGGACAATTTGCGTGAGTCGAGCTGATCGTGGCGCGTGGAGCGCAGAGCGTGGCGCTTGACGTGAAACGGACTGAACGGCGCGGGAAGATTTTGCGTGAGCCCGGCGTAGCCAGGAAGCCGCCAGGAAATCGGCAGGCACCCGGCAGGCACCCGGCAGCGGACGCACGCGCCGCGCTTCGCGTCGCCGCGAGGAAGCGGCGAGCGCAGCTTCGGTTGTGGTCGATTACGGCGCGCTGCCCTCGGCCGATGCCTCGGTTGCGGACAATACCTTGATGCCTTCCCAATGCGGATGCAGCAGGCGTAGAACGGCGACGATCGCGCGCGGCGTGTTTTCCGCCGCGGTCACCAGGTCGGTGCCTGTCTTCACTGCTTTTTTGCCATGCTGGCAATACTGATACTCGACGTGAACCGTCACGGGCATAACTTACTCCATCGTTAATTGATCTTTCGTGGACAAACACAACTCAACAGTGCGCGCGGACGCGCTGCCCCGTGGGGCAAAACTTTCGATGCTTGCAGGCAGGTGCGTCTAGCGTATGAGTGTCGCCTCGGTATGATCATGCAAGCCACGCTCGGCGCGATCGATGAATCCGCAATCGAGCAATAGCTGACAGAACGCCTCGGGCGAACACGACGGCCCGGTTGTCCCGGCCATTTTCGCGAGAACGTCGGGGACCGAGGCGAGCACGTGCCAACTGTCGTAATAGGCGTGCAGTTGCGGCGCGAGTTCGTTGCCGAGCTTTTCCCAGCGCACCGACAACATGCCGGCCGTCTCGCCGCTGTCTTCGCGGAACAGACCAAAGGTCACGGCCGATACGACATTCATCACGCGGCAATAGGAGGCGGAGTTCTGATAGAACTCGCGTCTAAGTTGACTTTTCCCGTCCATGGTCTCCTCCTGGTTAAACGGTCCTGACATTGGCCCGGCGCTTCTGCCCGAGTTGCAACGATTTAAAACGGCACGGAAATCGTTTGCGAGCTGGAAATTTCTCCATCAACGGATGCGCGCGCACCGATTTGCCCAGAAGGCGGCGGCGTAGGGCGACGCGCGACGGGACGGCACGAACTTCCGCTGTGTGGCGTGCTCGCCGAGGTTGTACATGGCCGATGCAATCCCTCTTCTGCGAAAGGCCTTTCTCACCGCGACTTCGTTGACCACCAGCACGTCGTCGCACGGGCCGAACGACAGGAAGCCGACGAGTGCTCCGTTGCGTTCGAACACGGCCATGTACCAGGGCGATGTCGAGTCCGCCATGTCGATCCAGTATTCGAAGCGGTATCCCGCCGCCTCGCGCCGCACCGCAGGTGTCGCGGCTGTCGAGCGAAGCGCGTCGATGGTATCGGCATGACTCGTCCACCGGTCCTCGTGGTCCGCCGAGGTAAAGGCGCCCCCGGTGGCATCGATCTTTTCCATCGCCTGGTTCGTCTGTTCCGTTATCCGGCGCAGCCCTCGTCGCTTGAACGCTGGCCCGAGCCGCGATCCTGCACGGCGTTTCAGCGCCTGCTTACTTCAAGGCTGGCTTCACAGCCCTCTTTGCAGCCTGCTTCACAGCCTGTTTAACGGATAGGTGGCGGATAACTTGAGCGGCAGCGTTCAGACGTGCCGGATGGCGGGACGGCGCATGCAAGTGCATTGCCGCGAGCGATTCTTCGGATGATTGATCAGATGATTGATCAGTTGCCTGCGAGGAAAGGGCGCTGTTCGAGTAGCGTCGACCAGCGCCGTCAACAGATGAGCTTCGGGTATAGCAACACGTTCAAACGGCGATCAACGCGCGCACGCCATCGTCGTCCATCTTCGCGCCCTCGCCGCCGGCGATGATCTCGCCGCGGCTCATCACCCAGTAGCGATCGGCGATTGCTTTCGCGAAGTCGTAATACTGCTCGACGAGCAGCACCGTCATGCCCATTTCCTCGACCAGTTGCCGCAGCGTGCGGCCGATGTCCTGAATGATCGACGGCTGGATGCCTTCGGTCGGCTCGTCGAGAATCAGCAGTTGCGGCTCGCTCATCAGCGCGCGGCCGATCGCCAGTTGTTGCTGCTGGCCGCCGGACAGATCGCCGCCGCGCCGGTTGCGCATGTCCTTCAGCACGGGGAACAGTTCGTAGATGCGCGCGGGGATCTGCTTCGGCGCTTTTTTGCTGGCCGCGCCGACCAGCAGATTTTCCTCGACGGTCAGACGCGGAAAGATATCGCGGCCTTGCGGCACATAAGCGAGCCCCTGGGCGACGCGCGCATGCGTCGGCAGCTTTGTGATCGGCGCGCCGCGCCATGCGATCGCGCCGCTTTTCGCGGGCACGACGCCCATCAGGCAGCGCAGCAGTGTGGTCTTGCCGACGCCGTTGCGGCCGAGCAGCACCGTCAGCTTGCCGTCGGGCACGGTCAGTTTGACGTCGCGCAGGATATGGCTGCCGCCGTAGTACTGGTTCAGCTTTTCTACTTCGAGCATGTTCGTGATGTCCCGTGCAATCGTTGCGTCAGCAGCGGGCTGACGACGCGTTTATCGGCCCGCTCAGCGGTCCAGCTCAGCGGTCCAGCTCATCGACCCAGCTCATCGGCCCAGATACGACTCAATGACCATCTCATCGCGCTTCACCTCATCGAGCGTGCCGTGCGCGAGCACGCGCCCTTCGGCCATCACCGTGACCTTGCCGCGCTCGCCCGCCAGCGCCGCGACGAATTCCATGTCGTGTTCGACGACCATCATCGAGCAACTGCCGCGCAAGCGGTTGAGCAGCGCGGCGAGCTGCATCGTTTCGTCGTCGGTCATGCCGGCGGCCGGTTCGTCGAGCAACAGCAGCGCCGGTTGCTGCATCAGCAGCATGCCGATTTCGAGCCGCTGCTTCTGCCCGTGCGACAACTCGCCGGCGAGCCGCCGCGCTTCGCTCTCCAGTCCGATCAACTCGAGCGTTTCCTCGATACGCGCCTGCGCGTCGCGATCGAGCCGCGCGCGCAGCGATGCCCACCAGCTCTTGTCGGTCTTCATCGCGAGTTCGAGGTTCTCCCACACCGGATGCTGCTCGAACACGGTCGGCTTCTGGAACTTGCGGCCGATGCCCGCGCGCGCGATCGCCGGCTCGTTCATCCGCGTCAGATCGATCGACTGGCCGAGAAACACCTTGCCGTTGTCGGGCGAGGTCTTGCCGGTGATCACGTCCATCATCGTCGTCTTGCCGGCGCCGTTCGGACCGATGATGCAGCGCAGCTCGCCGGCGTCGATTGCGAGCGACAGCGCATTCAACGCGCGAAAGCCGTCGAAGCTGACGGTCACGTCCTCCAGATAGAGGATCGTGCCGTGCGATACGTCGATTTCGCCGGGCACGACCGCATGCCCCATGTTCGCGACGCCGCTGAGCGCCTGTTCGGCGGGTTCTTCAGGTAAAGCCAGATCGGGAACCATCGGGTTTTCGTTCATCAGCGGTTGCTCCTGCGCGTCAGCAGAGCGGCGAGCCCCATGATGCCGTTCGGCAGCAGCAGCGGCACCAGCACGAAAATGAGGCCGAGAAAGAACAGCCAGTACTCGGGGAAATTCGCGGTGAAAAAGCTCTTCGCGCCGTTCACCGCGAACGCGCCGATGATCGGGCCGATCAGCGTGCCGCGTCCGCCGACCGCGACCCAGATCGCCATTTCGATCGAATTGCCCGGCGACATCTCGCCCGGATTGATGATGCCGACCTGCGGCACGTACAGCGCGCCCGCGATACCGCACAGTACGGCCGACACGGTCCACACGAACAGCTTGTACGCAAGCGGGCTGTAGCCGAGGAACATCAAACGTGTTTCGCCGTCGCGTACCGCGGTGACAACGCGCCCGAGCTTCGACGTGACGATCGCGCGCGCGCCGAGAAACGCGAGGACCAGCACCGCGAACGTGATCAGCAACAGCGCCGCGCGCGTGCCCTGGTGCGTGATCGGAAAGCCGGCGATGCGCTTGAAGTCGGTAAAGCCGTTGTTGCCGCCGAAGCCCGTTTCGTTGCGATAGAACAGCAGCATCGCGGCGAAGGTCATCGCCTGCGTGATGATCGACAGGTACACGCCTTTCACGCGCGAGCGGAACGTGAAGAAGCCGAAGATCCACGCGATTACGGCCGGCACGAGCACGACGAGCAGCAACGCGTAGCCGAGATGCTGCGTGCCCTGCCAGTACCACGGCAACTGATGCCAGTCGAGAAACACCATGAAGTCGGGCAGATCGCTGCCGTACTTGCCGTCGTGGCCGATCGCGCGCATCAGGTACATACCGATCGCGTAGCCGCCGAGCGCGAAGAACAGTGCATGGCCGAGGCTCAGAATGCCGCAGTAGCCCCACACGAGATCGAGCGCGAGCGCCGCGATCGCGTAGCACATGAATTTGCCGGTGAGCGTCATCGCGTACGCGGACAGATGCAGCGCGCTGGTCTCCGGAATCACGAGCGCGGCGAACGGCACGCCGAGGCCGAACACGATGATCAGCGCGATCAGTGCGAGCCACGCGCAGCGCGACAGCAGCGCGGGGCGCGGAGGCAGGCCGAGTGCGAAGCCGGTGTTGGTGTCACGTGCGGCGGGTGCGCCGTTGCCGGTCGTGGCGGCGCGTGACGTCGCGCTGGAAGACGAAGAAGTTGCCGATGAGCTAGCCGATGTCATCTCATGCCTCCGCGCTGCGGCCCTTCAGGGCGAACATGCCCTGCGGACGTTTCTGGATGAACAGCACGATCAGCACGAGCACCGCGATCTTCGCGAGCACCGCGCCCCAGAACGGTTCGATCGCCTTGCTGACGAGGCCGAGGCCGAAGCCGCCGAGCACGGTGCCGGCGAGCTGGCCGACGCCGCCCAGTACGACCGCCATGAACGAATCGATGATGTAGCTCTGGCCGAGGTCCGGTCCGACATTGCCGATCTGCGACAGCGCGCAGCCGCCGAGGCCGGCGATGCCCGCGCCGAACGCGAACGCATACGAATCGACGCGCGCGGTCTTCACGCCGACGCACGCGGCCATGCGACGGTTCTGCGTGACCGCGCGCACGAACAGGCCAAGACGTGTGCGTGTGAGCACCCCCCACGCAATCGCGACGACGATCAGCGAGAACGCGAGAATCGCGAGCCGGTTATACGGCAGGATCAGGTTCGGCAACACGGTCACGCCGCCGCTCATCCACGACGGATTCACGACCTGCACGTTTTGCGCGCCGAACAGCATGCGGGTCGCCTGAATCAGGATCAGGCTCACGCCGAAGGTGGTCAGCAGCGTTTCGAGCGGGCGGCCATACAGGTGTTTCAGCACCAGCCGTTCGAGCACGATGCCGACGAGTCCCGCCGCGACGAATGCGGCCGGTATCGCGAGCAGCGGATACCAATCGAACGCGCCGGGAGCGAAGCGCTGGAACAGGTTCTGCACGACGTAGGTAGCGTACGCGCCGATCATCAGGAATTCGCCGTGCGCCATGTTGATCACGCCGATCAGCCCATACGTGATCGCGAGGCCGAGCGCGGCGAGCAGCAGCACGCTGCCGAGCGACAGTCCCGCGAACAGCGTGCCCGCGATCTGGCTGCGGCGCTGGATCGTATCGAGTTCGTCGATGCCGCCTTGCGCGGCGGCGCGCACGCGTTCGTCGCTTTCGGCGTAAGAGCCGTCCGCTTTCCTCGCGACCAGCGGGCGCAGCAGCTCGTTCATGTCGAGGTCATGGCGCGCGGCAACCAGTTGCACTGCTTCGAGGCGCTTCGCCGGATCGGGGTCGTGCAATGCGGACATCGCCCATAGCGTGTCGAGACGCTTTTTCAGCGTGGGAACGGTCTCCTTCGCGCGGGCCGCGTCGATCAACGGTTTGATCGATGGATCGGGGTTTTGCAGCAGCGCGTCGATGGCGGCGGCGCGCGTGGCTTCGTCCGGCGACGCGAGTTGCAGGCCCGATAGCGCGCCCGCTACTTTCGAGCGCAGCAGATTGTTCAGCGTGACCGGTTGTGCGTCGTTCGCGGCGACGGCCTGGCCCGTGACGGCATCGCGCGCGTTGTCGCCGTCCTGCAGCAGCACGGCGCCTGAGTCGGTGGCGAGTGCGCTGTCGTCGGCTAGCGCCTTCAACACCGCGAGCGACGCGGCATCGTGCGTCGCGATCAGTTTGTCGATGGCGGCGGATTTCGCGTCGAAGTCGTCGCCGGCCAGCGGCGCGACGTCAGCCTGGGTTAGCGCGAACGCGGCGGATGGTGCGGCCGCGGCGAGCACGACGAGCGTTGCCGCAGCGAGCGCGCGGCGCGCGGATCGATGTATCGATTGCGGCGCGAGTCGCAACGTGAATGGCAACGTGAATTGCGGCAGCAAGCGCCGCGCGGAGAGAGGAAATGAAAACGCCATGGCGGCCTTTGCACGTTGCGAATCGATGAGCGGATAAAGGGCGTGCGCGGTGCGGCATCGTTCTTTGTGCGATGTCGCGCCGCGACGCTGCTCGGGCTTGTCGCTGCCGTCGTCGTGTTGCGGTGTTGTCGTGTCGCCGTTGTGTTGTCGTCTTGTCGCGTCGCGCGGCCGCGTGGTTGCGTGCGCGTCAGCGCGTGGCACGAGCCCGCACCGGCCGCGCGATGCGCAAACACCAGCACCTGACGCGCATGGGCATGCAGATATCGCGAAGCGGCTTAACGGGTGGCGTGAGCGTGTGTTTCATGCCACCCATCGTGTCGCACGCTGCCCCGCTACGCCGTTACGCCACACGCGAGCGCTTCAAAAACGCCGGTATCGAGCTGACCACATCCGGCTTGCCCGCATTGCCGGCGATGAACGGGCTCCACGGTTGCGCGCGAATCGGTCCCTTGGTGCGCCACACGACGTTGAACTGACCATCCGCGCGCACCTCGCCGATCATCACCGGCTTATGCAGATGATGGTTGCCGTCCATTTCGAGCGTGAAGCCCGACGGCGCGGCGAACGTCTGGCCGACCATCGCGACGCGCACCTTGTCGACCTCGGTGCTCTTCGCTTTTTCGACCGCCTGCTTCCACATATGGATGCCAACGAAGGTCGCCTCCATCGGATCGTTCGTCACGCGCTTCGTACCGCCCGGCAGGTTGTTGTCCTTCACCCATGCGGCCCACTGTTTCTTGAACTTCTCGTTGGCCGGGTTGCGCAGCGACATGAAGTAGTTCCACGCAGCCAGATTGCCGACGAGCGGCTTCGTATCGATACCGCGCAACTCTTCCTCGCCGACCGAAAACGCGACGACCGGCACATCCGACGCCTTGAGCCCCTGGTTGCCGAGTTCTTTATAGAACGGCACGTTCGAATCGCCGTTCACGGTCGAGATCACCGCCGTTTTGCCGCCTTGCGAGAAGGTCTTGATGTTCGCGACGATGGTCTGATAGTCGCTGTGTCCGAACGGCGTATAGACCTCCTGGATATCGGCTTCCTGCACGCCCTTCGATTTGAGGAACGCGCGCAGGATCTTGTTGGTCGTGCGCGGATATACATAGTCGGTGCCGAGCAGGAAGAAGCGCTTCGCGCCGCCGCCTTCGGCGCTCATCAGATATTCGGTCGCCGGAATTGCCTGCTGATTGGGTGCCGCGCCCGTGTAGAACACGTTGCGCGACATCTCTTCGCCTTCGTACTGCACCGGATAGAACAGCAGGCCGTTCAGTTCTTCGAACACCGGCAGCACCGATTTGCGCGATACCGAAGTCCAGCAGCCGAACACGACCGCGCACTTGTCCTGCGTGATCAACTGACGCGCCTTCTCGGCGAACAGCGGCCAGTTCGAAGCGGGGTCGACGACCACCGGCTGGATCTGACGGCCCATCACGCCGCCGTTCTTGTTGATGTCCGCGATGGTCATCAACGCGGTGTCCTTCAGCGACGTTTCGGAGATCGCCATCGTGCCCGACAGCGAATGCAGAATGCCGACCTTGATCGGGCCGCTGTCGGACTGCGCGTGCGCGAACGGCACGCGGCCTGCAAGCGCGAGCGCGCCGGACATGGAACCGAACTTCAACAGACTGCGACGTTTCATTGTGGTTTCCCCTTGTCATGGATGGTGACTGTTTATGAGCGTCGACTTCAGCCAGCAGCGCTGAGCCCGGACGATTTGCCGATCGTGTATTGCAAGGCATATGCCATGCGACGTATTGCGGCTGTGTCGGGCCGCGCGCTGCCGTTGCAGCGTGGGTTAGCGGCGCTTGCGTGCGAAGCGTGATGCGCAACGGGCAGTGCCGTGGCGTGGCGCGAAACTGGTGCGCGACGCGCGCGACGCGCTTCGTTCAGGTGCGTGCCGCGCCGCGACGAGGCGTGCGTGATTGTGCGTGGACAGGCGGGCGAGGTGTGGGCGCGAGCAGCGCCTAAGGGATGCGCGATCGATGCGTGATTGACGCGTGATTAGCGCGCGAAGGGCGTGTGAGGAGAGCGAGCGCGGTGCATGCACGCCGCGCTTTCGTGCATGACGTTCGCTGTGTAAAAAGACAAACGGCGCAAGGACCATCAGCCCTTGCGCCGCTTCAATGCGCTACTGCGCAGTCAACTTCAATACGTCGGAACCGAAGGATCGACCTGGCGCGACCACGCGTCGATGCCACCTTGCAGATTGAAAACGTTGGTATGGCCGCGCGATTCGAGGAACATCGCGACTTGCGCGCTGCGTGCGCCATGATGGCAGATGCAGACGATCTGCGCGTCGTCGTCGAGTTCTTCGCTGCGCGCGGGGATTTCGCGCATCGGAATCGACACGACGCCGGCCATCGACGCGGTTTGCAGTTCCCACGGCTCGCGCACGTCGAGCAGCACGGGTGCGGGACGCGAAGTATCGGCGAGCCATTCGGCGAGTGCGGGAGCGGTCAGATTTTGCATCAGCGGAGTATTCGGTTCGAGGAAGGGGTGAGGCGGATCAGGCCCGGATCAAGCCCATATGGTAGCAAACGGTAGCAAACCGTAACGCTTTGCTGTCCGCGAGCGAAGTGCGGCCGACATACGAATGCACGATAATCAAGCGGCGTTTGTGCAGTTCGGGTGCATCAGGTGCGGTAAGAGTCAACGCCAGCGCAACGGTGTCGCCGGTTTGCGCTCAGGCGACTTCAACGGCGAACGAATACAAAAATGCAGATATCGAGTCACAGGGGTTCAGTGCCGCGTGCGCGTGCCGGCAAAACGATGCGGGCCGTCGCCGTGGCGGCCGCCGGCCTCGCGGCTTTCGCCGGCATGATGACGGCGGCAAAGGCAAATGTCAGCGCCGCGCCGGAGACGCGCTACGTGTCCGCGCAGACCATCGGCTGCAGCTATGCTTTGTCCGCTGACGATCTGAAAGCCGTCGACGCTGCCGGCGGCCCCGCGCCGCGCTTCGGCGCCACCGTCAGGGTCTGGGTCGATGAGAGCGGCAAGGTCAGTGACGCGGTCGTGGAAAAATCGTCCCGCAATCCCGCCTTCGACAATGCCGCGCTGCAGGCGTCGCGGCGCGCCCAGTGCCGGCCCGTCATGGGCTCGGACGGCAAGCCCGTTGCGGTCGAAACGAATTTCGATTTCTCCGCGGCGCGCCCGATTGTCGATGCGCGCGGCACCGGCCAGGGCACGGCGGCGCCGCTGAGCGGTCTGCCCTTGGCGCCGTCGCTTATGGTCGGCACCACCAATTCGTCGCTGCTGGCCACGGCCTTGCCATTCGACCTCCGCAAGCCGCTCGATTCGGACCTGCTGGTCAGGTTCGGCATCGATCCCGGTTCGTCGAAGGCGAAGCTGCTGGCGGATTGGGCGCGCCAGGTCGTGGAGGATCCCGACATCAAGCGCTTCTTTTCATCCGATAACAACCCGGCCACAGCGGGGCAGGCTGCGTTGTTGCGCGGGATGGCGATGCTGGACGGCATCGCGAAGATCTCGCCGGAGGACCGCGAGCAGTTGACGGCGATGACAACACACGCGTTCGACAGCGCGCCGGAGGACTGCGGCGGAGTCAAGAACGTCCAGCTCGTGACATCGCGCTATATGAGCCTGGGCACGCAGAGTGACGCCGAACTCCAGGCGCAACTGCAGGCGCTGTTCCATCTGCTCAAGCAATCGACGCAAAGCACACCGCCGCCGGAGCTGACGCCCGGGCAGCGGCTGCAAGGACAGCTCGCGCTGTCGGCGTCGATCGCGGCGGCGCTGAAACACGATCCGTCGGAGACGGAAGATCTCGGCGTGTTGCTGGGCGGCAAGGTGGCGGATCTTTCGCCGCAGGTGTGGTGCAAAGCCACGCGTTTCTACCGGCACGCGTTCGATGCCACGCCGCAACCGCAGCGCGATTGGGTGATGGTCGCGGCCATCGAAGACCAGCGGCGTTCCGCGTCGATAGTGACGAACGCGCTAAAGAATCTGGCGGCGATGATGGCGGCCCGGCAATCCGCGCAGCAGCCGGCGTCCGCGCCGACCGTATTCGATTACGCGGAAATGGTGCGGCAACACGTGCGTCCGAACATCGTCTGGAGCGGCGAGGTGAAGGATCAGCAAACCGTGATCGAAGTGCATTGCACATCGTCGGGCAGCCTCGAATCGGCGAGGATCGTGCGCTCGAGCGGTGACCGCGGGTGGGACAAGGCCGCGCTCGACGCGGTTCGGCGCTCCGATCCGATGCCGCGCGACGAAAACGGCGAAGCGCCGCGCGTGTTCACGATCACGCTGCGGCCGGGGATTTGACGGCGATTTGACGGGGATGCGCTGAAGAGCGGTTCGAACAGCGTGAACACAATAAAACAGGCGCTATTTGCAATGAAAGCAGACGCTCGCGTGATGACCACCGCGTTGGTGCTGGCTGTGCCGATCCTCGCGGCATCTTGGGCGCACGCGCAAACGGCCGACGCCACGTGCCAGCTCACGAAAGAAGCCCAGCTTCCGCTCGTCGAACGCGCCGGGCGCTTTCTCGTCGAGGCCGGCATCAATGGCGAAAAGCGTCTTTTCGTGATCGACACCGGTTCGCAGAAATCCGCGCTGACACCCGCCGCCGCCGACGCGCTGAACCTGCCTTACGACCGCACCAGCGCGCAGCGGGTGATCGGCGTCGGGGATGCGATCACGCCGGACTATCCGCGGATCGCATCGATCGCGCTCGGCGCGACGCAATGGCCGGATCTGCGCGTGCCGGTCACCGGGGCGAACACCTTCGCGCGAATGGCCGAGCCGCAGCTTGCCGGCATTCTCGGCGCCGACATCCTGTCGCGCTATGACGTGGAACTCGACTTTCCCGCGCACACGATGACGCTCTACACGGCCGTCAATTGCCTCGGCCATTTCGTGCCGTGGAGCGGCGAGTTTCAGTCCTATTCGCCGGAGTACACGCCGCGCCATCTTTTCCTGATGAACGTGCGGCTCAACGGTCAGCCGATGCGCGCGATCCTCGATACCGGCGCCGCGCGCTCGCTGGTCGGGCGCGAAGCCGCGCAGCGCGCCGGTGTCGATGGCGAGATGCTCGCGCGCGATCCGAAGACGTCCGGCGAGGGCGTCGCGGGGACGTCGTTTGTGATCTACCGGCATCGTTTCGACGCGCTGCAGATCGGTACGCGCGTGTTCAGGAACGCGCAGATCGAGATCGGCGATACCGGCGTGCCGCCCGGCGTCGGCATGCTGCTCGGGATGGACTTCCTAAGATGGCGGCGCGTGTGGCTGTCTTATTCGACTGGCTGGGTATTCATGCAGCGCGACGCAGCGGCGGGCGGAGCGAAGCCGGCGGCGTTGGCTTCCGCTTCGGGCGCGACGGCGGCAATGGCCCCGCAGCCACTCGACGCGGCCGGCCAGCTACAGCAGGTCTACGCGTCGGGCACCGCCCTGGCGGGGCCGCCGGATGCTCCGATTCCGCAGTTTTCGAGTCATTCGCATATCACGTACAGGATGGTTCCGCACGTCGTGCAGACGCCGCGGCTCGCGCCGCCGCCGCTGGCTCTGCCGCCGCAGTGACACGCGTGAAGCGCTGAGCGTTATGGCGATGGATAGCCGCCGCGCCGATACGGTGTCGAATTCAGCCGAATCCGGCACATGCGCGTGACGCTTTTATTTGAGTGACGCTGGGGACTGTGTTGACGCAGACGGCAGCGAGCGCGCCGTCCGGTTGGTCGATGGCGCGGCCTGAAGGCCGCGCCTGACGCAGAGGTATCGCTTAGAACTTGAAACGCGTCGGCTGCACCGCGTTGGCAAGCGGCTCGACATAGGTTTCGAACACGTCGGCGATGCGGTACTGCTTGTCGTCGATACGCGTGATGATCTGCGCCTTCATCACCGGCGCGGTGCCGACGAATGCCGCGAGACGGCCGCCAACTTTCAACTGTTCGAGGATTTCCTGCGGCAGCACCGGCAGGCCGCCCGACACGCAGATCACATCGTACGGTGCCGCGCCGGCCCAGCCGCGCGACGCGTCGCCGGTCGCGACTTCGGCGTTCAGCACGCCATTGGCGATCAGGTTGCTCTTCGCCAGTTCGGCCAGTTCCGGCTCGATGTCGACGGTCAGCACGTGCTGCGCGCGGTGCGCGAGCAGTGCCGCCATATAACCCGAACCCGCGCCGATTTCGAGCACGCTTTCGTGCTTCTTCACCGCCAGTTCCTGCAGCGTGCGCGCCTCGACGCGCGGCGCCAGCATATGCTGGCCGGCCGGCAGCGGCACTTCGAAGTCGGCGAAGGCGAGATCGCGGTAGGCGGCGGGGACGAAATTCTCACGCTTGACGATCGACAGCAGATTCAGCACGTCCTGGTCGAGCACTTCCCAGGGGCGGATCTGCTGTTCGATCATGTTGAAACGCGCTTGCTCGATGTTCATGGTGGATTCGGCGGTTTTGGTTTGGCGAGCGGGCGAGGTGTGCCGCGGACTTTTGCCCTGACTGGTGCCGCGGCGGGTTGCCGCCGGGCGCGGCCTGGGAGAAAGCCTTCAGACTGCAAGCCGCGTCAGAGTAACTGCGGGATTGTACCAAATGGCGGTGTCGCGCCGAACGCTCGCGGGCACGATTGCGGCAGGCGGCCGGTCGAGCGGCGCTGTGTGACCCCGTAGGGCCCCCGTGTTAATCCCTAGCGATCCGTGCTTGCGATTTGCGCCAGCATCGTTCAAAAATGTAATCGATTACATTTTCGTCGCGAGTCGCCGTGTCCAGAACGCCGTCCCGGTCGTTGCCAACTACGTCACCAGCTTCGGCGTCTGCGAGAACGAGCCAACCCGACGCGCGTTGGCAACACGGCACCGAAGGGCCGTCGATTTCCGGCGTGGCGGAACAGGCGGGCGTGTCGGTCGCGACGGTGTCGCGCGTGTTGAACGGTCACGACAACGTGCGGCCGGCCACGCGCGACAAGGTACTCGCCGCCATCGACGCGAGCGGCTATCGCGTGAACGAACTCGCGCGCAATCTGCGCACCGCCGAAAGCCGCCTGCTGCTGACGATGGTCCCCGACTTCGGCAATCCGTTTTACGCCGAGATCGTGCGCGGCATCGACAGCGTCGCGCGGCAGCACGGCTATTTCATGCTGTTGTGCGATACCGGCGCTGACCCCGGCCGCGAGCGCAGCTACTTCGACATGCTGCGGCGACGCCGCGCGGATGGCGCAATTTGCCTGGACCCCGCGACGATCCAGCAGGCGCTCGGCGACGCGTCGCACGCGCTGCCGTGGGTCGCGTGCTGCGAGTTCGATCCGGCGGTCGGCGTACCGTATGTCGGCATCGACAACTATCAGGCCGCCGGCGACGCGGTGCGGCACCTGCTCGCGCGCGGCCACCAGCGTATCGGGCTGATCAATTCCGACGTCGACTATCTGTATGCGCGGCAGCGTCAGCAGGGCTATCTCGATGCGTTGAGCGACGCGGGCATCGCACCCGACCCGAACTGGCGGATGAATCTGAACAGCCTCGACTATGAAGCGGGCGCCGCGGCCGCGGCCACGCTGATGCAGCAGCCCGACGCGCCGAGCGCGATTTTCGCGGTGTCCGACACGCTCGCGATCGGCGTGATCCACGGCTTGCGTAGCGTCGGCAAGCGCGTGCCCGACGATGTCGCGGTGGCCGGTTTCGACGACATTTCGCTCGCCGCGCAGATCGATCCGCCGCTGACGACGATCGCGCAGCCGATGCGCGAACTTGGCGAAACGGCCGCGCGTCTGTTGTTGCAGCGTCTCGCCAATCCGCAAGCCGAGGTGCCCGGCGTGTTGCTGCCGCATCGTCTGGTGGTTCGCAGGAGCACCTGAGCGATGAGCCTCGCGATCCGCTTCGACGACATCCGCAAGGACTTCGGCCCGGTGCGTGTGCTGCACGGCGTGAGCTTCGAGCTTGCGCCGGGGCGCATCTACGGTTTGCTCGGCGAGAACGGCGCCGGCAAGTCGACGCTGATGAAAATCCTCGCCGGCTACGAGGTGGCGAGTTCGGGCAGCGTGTTCGTCGATGGCCACGCGCAGCACTTTGCCGGTTCGCGCGATGCCGAGGCGCAGGGCATCGTGCTGATTCACCAGGAGTTCAACCTCGCTGAGCATCTGACGATCGCGCAGAACATGTACCTCGGCCACGAGAAGCGGCGCGGCTGGTTCGTCGACGATGCGGCAATGCGCGTCGATGCCGCGCGTTATCTGGCGCAGGTCGGGCTCGAGCGCGCGCCGGACACCAAGGTGCGCGAGTTGATCGTCGCGGAAAAGCAGATGGTCGAGATCGCGAAGGCGCTGTCGCGGCGCGCGCGTCTGCTGATCATGGACGAGCCGACCGCGACGCTGACGCCCGCCGAAACCGAACGCCTGTTTGCGCTGATGAGCAGATTGAAGGCCGACGGCGTGACGATCGTCTACATCTCGCACAAGCTCGATGAGGTCGAACGCATCACCGACGAAGTGATCGTGATGCGCGACGGCCGTTTCGTCGCGCGCGGCGAGACCGCGGAGCTTGCGCGTCAGCAGATGGCGAATCTGATGGTCGGGCGCGAGCTGTCCGATATGTTCCCCGACAAGCTGACCGTGTCCACCGATGCGCCGATCGCGTTGCGGGTCGCCGGCCTCACGGTGCCGGATTGGGTCGAGGATCTGAGCTTCGACGTGCGCGCCGGTGAAGTGCTCGGCTTCGCGGGTCTCGTCGGCGCGGGCCGCACCGAAGCGTTCGAAGCGATCATCGGTTTGCGCAAACGTATCGCCGGCGACATCGAAATCGCCGGGCGTCATGTCGATCTGAAAAGCCCGCGCGATGCGATGCGCCACGGCCTCACGTATCTGAGCGAGGACCGCAAGGGCAAGGGCCTGCATGTCGATCTGAGCCTGCAGGACAACCTCACGCTGATGACGCTCGAACGCTACGCGCATCCTCTGCTCGATATGAAGGCGGGGCGCGCGGCGTTGACCAAAGCGGTCGGCGAATTCGGCATTCGCACCGGCGACCTGTCGAGCCGCGCGCGCATGCTGTCGGGCGGCAATCAACAGAAGCTCGCGCTCGCGAAGTTTCTGCAACCCGACCCGAATGTGATCGTGCTCGACGAGCCGACGCGTGGCGTCGACGTCGGCGCGAAACGCGACATCTATTTCCTGATTCATCGTCTCGCCGCGCAAGGCCGCGCGGTGATCGTCATTTCATCCGAACTGATCGAGCTGATCGGCTTGTGCCATCGCGTCGCGGTGATGCGCGCGGGACGCCTGCAAGCGACGCTGACACTCGACCATCTGACCGAAGAGGAGTTGATCGCCCATGCGACCGGCACCCACTGAGACCGTGCAAAGCGGCCGCGCGCTGCGCGTCGCGCGGCGCCTTTATACGCTCGGGCCGCTGGTCGGGCTGATTCTGCTGTGCATCGTCGGCACCTTGCTGAATCGCGACTTCGCGACGCTCGACAACCTGATGAACGTGCTCACGCGCACGTCGTTCATCGGCATCATCGCGGTCGGCATGACCTTCGTGATCATTTCGGGCGGCATCGATCTGTCGGTCGGCTCGATGGCCGCGCTGATCGCGGGCAGCATGATCTGGCTGATGAACGGCCTGGCCGCGGGCGCGGCCGGCCACGCGCTGCCGCCGCTCGCGATCGTCGCGATCGGCATCGTCGCGGCACTCGTGCTCGGCGCGGTATTCGGTTGCGCGCATGGCCTGCTGATTACCAAGGGGCGCATCGAGCCGTTCATCGTGACGCTCGGCACGCTGGGGATCTTTCGCGCGGTGCTGACGTGGCTCGCCGATGGCGGTGCGCTGACGCTCAACGATTCGCTGTCCGATCTCTACGGTCCGGTGTATTACGCGAGTCTGTTCGGCGTACCCGTGCCGATCTGGGTATTTCTGGTGGTCGCCGCGGGCGGCGCGCTGATCCTGAATCGCACCGCGTTCGGCCGGCATGTACAGGCAATCGGTTCGAACGAGCAGGTCGCGCGCTATGCGGCGATTCGCGTCGATACCGTGAAGATCGTCACGTATGTGCTGGTCGGCATCTGCGTCGGCGTCGCGACCGTGCTGTACGTGCCGCGGCTCGGTTCGGCCACGCCGACCACGGGGCTGTTGTGGGAACTGGAGGCGATCGCGGCGGTGGTGGTCGGCGGCACTGCGCTGAGGGGCGGCGAGGGGCGCGTGGTCGGCACGGTGATCGGCGCGATCCTGCTGTCGGTGATCGCGAACATCCTGAACCTGACCAGCATCATCAGCGTGTATCTGAACGCGGCGGTGCAGGGCGTGGTGATTATCTTCGTCGCGTTCGTGCAGCGGGGCAGGCGGTAGAGGCGCGGTAGTAGCTGTGGTGCGGCAACGGTAGTGCAGCGGCAGCAAGGCAACGATGGCAATGCAACGGCAGGTCCGAAAAACGAGGCGCCCGGACGCCTCATCAATGGAGACACAACCATGAAGCAGGTCATTCGAGCGATCGGCGCCGGCATGCTGGCGTTGGGAATACTGGGCACCGTAGGCGCGGCGCGTGCCGACGACAAGGTCACGCTGGGCGTCGCGATTCCGACGGCCGACCACGGCTTTACCGGCGGCATCGTCTGGTGGGCGAACAAGGCGAAGGCCGATCTGGAGAAAGCGCATCCCGATCTGAAGGTGATCGTGAAGACCGCGGCCGGCGCGCCCGAGCAGGCGAACCAGTTGCAGGATCTCGTGACCGTCAACAAGATCAACGCGCTGGTGATCTTCCCGTTCGAATCGGCTTCGCTGACGCAGCCGGTTGCGCAGGTGAAGAAAAAAGGCGTGTACGTGACGGTCGTCGATCGCGGGTTGACCGACACCAGCGCGCAGGATGCGTATGTGGCCGGCGACAACACCGCGTTCGGCAAGATCCCCGCCGAGTATCTGGCGAAAGCGCTCGACGGCAAGGGCAATATCGTCGCGCTGCGCGGCATTCCGACCACGCTCGACAACGAGCGCTGGACTGCCTTCACCGGCGTGATGAAGAACTATCCGGACATCAAGATTCTCGATGCGAAGTACGCGAACTGGAATCGCGACGACGCGTTCAAGGTGATGCAGGACTATCTGACGCGCTTCAAGCACATCGACGCGGTATGGGCCGCCGACGACGACATGGCCGTCGGCGTGATCAAGGCGATCGATCAGGCCAAGCGCAACGACATCAAGATCGTGTTCGGCGGCGCGGGCTCGAAGGGCATGGTGAAGAACGTGATGGACGGCGCGCCGATGATCAAGGCCGACGTGTCGTACTCGCCGAAATTCATCTACGACGCGATCAAGCTGACCGCCGAAGCGCGTCTGAAGGGCGACAAGCTGCCGGCCACGACGATCATTCCGTCGGTGCTGATCACGAAGGAAAACGCGCAGCAGTTCTATTTCCCGGACTCGCCGTTCTGAGTGATGGGTAGCGCGCGCACGCGTCCGGCGAGAGCAACGGACGCGGCCCGCGCGCGCCAGCTTCGAGGAGCCGTACGATGAAAACCATCAAAGGTCCGGCGATCTTTCTCGCCCAGTTCATGGGCGACGACGTGCCGTTCGACAATCTCGCGCATCTGGCGGGCTGGGCCGCCGGCCTCGGCTTCAAGGGCATTCAGGTGCCGTGCGACTCGCGCCTGATCGATCTCGACAAAGCGGCCACGAGCGACGCGTATTGCGACGAACTGCGCGAAACGGCCGACAACGCGGGTGTGACCATCACCGAGCTGTCGACCCATCTGCAAGGCCAACTGGTCGCCGTGCATCCGGCCTACGACACGTTGTTCGACGGCTTCGCCGCGCCGCAGGTGCGCGGCAATCCGGCGGCACGCACGCAATGGGCGAGCGAGCAGATGAAGCTCGCCGCGCAGGCATCGCAGCGGCTGGGACTGACCACGCATGTGTCGTTTTCGGGCGCGCTCGCGTGGCCGTATCTATACCCGTGGCCGCAGCGGCCGGCCGGTCTCGTCGAAGCCGCGTTCGACGAACTCGCGCGCCGCTGGAGCCCGATTCTCGATGCATTCGATGCGGCCGGCGTCGACGTCTGCTACGAGTTGCATCCGGGCGAGGACCTGCACGACGGCGTCACGTTCGAACGCTTTCTCGACGCGGTCAAACAGCATCCGCGCGCGAATATCCTGTACGACCCGAGCCATTTCGTGCTGCAACAGCTCGATTACCTTGCGTTCATCGATATCTATCACGAGCGCATCAAGGCGTTTCATGTGAAGGACGCGGAGTTCCGGCCCACCGGCAAGCAGGGCGTGTATGGCGGCTATAGCGGCTGGGTCGAACGGGCGGGACGCTTTCGCTCGCTCGGTGACGGGCAGATCGATTTCGGCGCGATCTTCTCGAAGATGGCGCAGTTCGATTTTCCGGGTTGGGCCGTGCTCGAATGGGAGTGCGCGTTGAAGCATCCGCACGACGGCGCACGCGAGGGTGCGGAGTTTATTCGCCGCCACATCATCCGCGTGGCCGAGCATGCATTCGACGATTTCGCCGGCAGCGGCGTCGATGACGCGCAACTGAAAAGCGTGCTCGGGATTTGATCTAACGCGTTGATAACGGCTGCAGCGGCTCGACGCAAGGAGCGTGAAGCAATGCAACGAAGAAGGCTCAGACTCGGCATGGTCGGCGGCGGGCAGGGCGCGTTCATCGGCGCCGTGCATCGGATCGCCGCGCGGCTCGACGACTGCTTCGAACTGGTGGCGGGCGCGTTGTCGTCCGATCCGCAACGCGCGCAGGCGAGTGCTGTCGAGGCCGGTATCGCGCGCAGCTACGCGGACTGGCGCGAGATGGCGCGCGCCGAAGCCGCGCGCGACGACGGCATCGACGCGGTCGCGATCGTCACGCCGAATCATCTGCATGCGCCGGTCGCGACAGCGTTTCTCGAAGCGGGCATTCACGTGATCTGCGACAAGCCGTTAGCGGTTTCGCTCGCAGAGGGTGAAGCACTCGCGCGGCTCGCACGCGACAAGAAGCGGCTCTTTGCGTTGACGCATACGTATTCCGGCTATCCGCTGGTGCGGCATGCGCGCGAGCTGGTCGAGCGCGGCGAGTTGGGCGACATACGTGTCGTGCAGGTCGAATATGCGCAGGACTGGCTCGCCGAGCCGGTCGAAGCAAGCGGCACGAACAGGCAGGCAGGGTGGCGCACCGATCCGGCGCTGGCCGGGCCCGCTGGTTGTCTCGGCGATATCGGCACGCACGCGTATCAGCTTGCCGCGTTCGTGACCGGGACGATGCCGGACGCGCTAGCGGCGGAAGTGCATACGTTCGTGCCGGGACGCCGTATCGACGATCACGTGCAGGCGATGCTGCGCTATTCGAACGGCGCGCGCGGGATGTTGTGGGCGAGTCAGGTGGCGAGCGGCGCGGAGAACGCGCTGCGTTTGCGAGTGTATGGCACGAAGGCGGGGCTCGCATTCGATCAGGAGCAGCCGAACGAATTGTGGTTCACGCCGCTGGGTGGACTGGCCGAATGCCTGACCCGCGCGCGTGTGAAAAGCGCAATTGCCGCGCATGCGACGCGCGTGCCGGCGGGGCATCCTGAAGGTTATCTGGAAGCGTTCGCGCAGTTGTACAAGGATGCGGCGTTGCAGATCGAAGCGTTGAACGCGGGGCTGGCGGCACCGCCGGAAAGCCGGCTATTGACGACCGTCGACGATGGCGTGGCAGGGCTGCGTTTTATCGATACGGTGTTGAGAAGCAGCGCCGCGGATGGCGCATGGTCGCGGATTGGACCGGCGTGAAGCGCGGCATCAACCGCCTTTGCTTTTCTTGATCTGCGCCTCGAACGCGACATCGAGCTTGCTGGCCTTGCGCGGTTTTTGCGGGCCGAATGCGTCGACGAATTTGACGAAGTCGTCGAGCGTCAGCGGTTCGGACACTTTCTTGTCGGCACCGCTCGATTTGTCGACCAGATAGAACAGTCCGCCGGACAGGCTGATCGCGGCGAAACGCGGATTACCGCTGCGTGTTTTCAGCCGCTCGACGGCGTGGATGGCTCGGGTGGTGCGCATGATGTCGAACCGCGGATTGCGAATGGGAAGAGAACATTACTTTAACAATTTTGCGCGTCGGCAGGTAAGAATGGCCATTGGTGAGATCCTCTCTACCCGGAAGCAGGTATCTGAAAACGGAGGCAGCGCATGTCAGCATTCGTCGATCATCCGGCCACCATGTTTGTCGTGCTTCTCGTCGTCTTCGCGCTTGCCATCGCTTTCGGCGCATCGGTTTTGCGACGCTTTCTGAAGCTCTCCGGCGAAGAGCGCGATGACTTCAATATCGTTCAGACCTCGACCTTGACACTGCTTGCGCTGCTGATCGGTTTTACGTTGTCGATGGCGGTCAACCGCTACGATCAGCGCAAGAATCTGGAAGAAAACGAAGCGAACGCAATCGGCACCGAATATGCACGCGCCGATGTGGTCGACGCTGCCGTCGGCGCGCGGATCAAGACGGAACTGGTTCACTACGCGCAATTGCGGCGCGAACATTTTCAGACGCGGGACCCGGGGGAGCTGGCGCGCGTCGATCGGGCCACGACGCAATCTCAAACCGAACTGTGGCGGCTCGCCACCCAGGTCGCGAAAGACCAGCCGACGCCGATCGGCGCGGCCGTGATGACCGGCATGAACGACGTACTCAACTCGCAGGACTATTCCGAGGCGGCGCTTGAAAACCGCATTCCGCGCGGCGCGTGGGTGCTGATGATCATGATCGCGATGCTGGCCTGCGCGGTGCAGGGTTATGGTGCGAAAGGCCATATTCGCAGGGGGCTGCTCGTCGTTATCCTGCCCGTCACGGTGGCGCTTTCGCTGACGCTCATTGCGGATATCGACAGTCCGCGAGGTGGCTTCATTCTCGTGCAGCCGCAAAATCTGACGAGGTTGCTCAGGTCGTTGGGCACATGATATCGAGCGGCGCAGTTGGGTGTTGCGCTTTGTTCATGCGCATTTTTTGCGCGCTATCGCGCGCTTCGCGTCATTGCGCGCAAGGAGCCTCGCCGTCGCTAGCCGCGCGGCTCTTTACATGATCGATGAACGCGCGCAGCTTCGGCAACATCTGCTGGCGGCTTGGGTAGTAGAGAAACACGCCAGGTATCATCGGCGCGTATGGCTGGAGCACCTGTATCAGCGTGCCCGTTTTCAACCCCTGGGCGACCATCGGCTCGGGTAGCTGAGCAAGACCGACGCCTTCGATCGCCGCGCCGAGCATGGTCGGAAAATCGCTTGAAATCAGCGGACCGGACACGGCGATCTCCAGCGCGCGACCGTTATCGTTGAACGACCATAGCGCGAGCGCGCCGCTGGATCGGCGCCAGCGCAGGCAGGCGTGCTGACGCAGGTCGTCGACATGTTCAGGCCGCTCGCGCTGCGCGAAATACGCGGGGCTGCCGACGACGACGAAACGCAACGGCGGTGTCATCGGCACCGCGACCATGTCGGCGGCGACGAACTGACCTAGCCGGATGCCGGCGTCGAATCCTTCCGCGGCCAGATCGATCAGCGCCTCGTTTGCGGAGATTTCCACCTCGACTTCAGGATTGGCCTTGCAGAAGGACGCGATCAGCGGCTCGAGCAGCAGCGGAACCACCGCGCGCGGCACCGAGAGCCGCAACAGGCCAGTTGGCCGCTGGCCGAGGTCGCGCGCCACTTCGCTCGCGGCGACCAACTCCTCGAAAGCGGGCTTCGCGCGCGACAGAAACCGTTCGCCGGCTTCGGTCAGGCCGACGCTGCGCGTGGTGCGTGTGAAGAGCGCCGCGCCGATGCGCTCTTCGAGCACACGCACCGTCTGACTGATAGCTGACGGCGTCACGCCGAGTTCGGCCGCGGCCCGGCGAAAACTACGATGCTGGGCCACGCTCAGGAATACTTCGACGCCATCGAGTGCGCCCTGTCTGACTGTGAAGTTCTGCTTCATGGGCCGTCAACATTGTGAGGAATAGTCGCTCGCGCGACACGATGGTACACCTGACATCTGTTGAAAACCTTCAGCAGATCCGCCTCAGGAGGCTTCATGTCGCCGCAACTTCTTTTCCAGCTGCACCTCGTGCTCGGCTATGTCGCGTGGCTTTTGTGCTTCGGCACTTACGCGTGGCCGAAGCTCAAGTTGATGGATCCGTTCGATGCACAACGTGCGATTGCCACGTTGCACAGCTTCCGCTTCTTCGGTCTGGTCTTCCTGTTGCCGGGCGTCGTGGGTTCCGGCCTGCCGGCGAGCTTCGCTGTGTTCGCCGCCTATGGCGACTTCGTCACGGCCGTGCTGGCGATGCTGGCGCTACTCGTGGTGCGCGTGCGTGCGCTGTTCTGGTTGTTTATCGTGGCGTTCAATGTGGCGGGGATAACCGATCTCGTGCTCGATTACTACCACGCCGTTCAAGCCGATCTGCCCGCGCGCGCGGGCGAGTTGGGCGCGATGTACGTGATTCCGATCCTCTATGTGCCGGTGCTGATGATTACGCACGGCGCGGCGTTTTATCTGCTGTTGCGGCGACAGATGAGGGTGGTGCCGGGGTATTGAGCGCGGGATCGTTTATCGTTGTCGCCGACAACTATTCGCCGATCATCGCCGGAATCCGCTCCTTCAGTGCATCGATCGCAACACGGGTTTTCGCCCGCAAATGACGCGCTTTTGGCCAGATCGCATAGATCTCCTGAGAGCGGACCCGATAGCTGCCGAGCACCGGCACGAGCGCACCGCTTTGCGCGTGACGCGTGAGCAGCCAGCACGGCAGCCATGCGAGCCCGTAACCGTCGATCGCTGCCGCGGCGATCGCCTGAATGTCGTCCATGCTGACCTGCGAGCGAATGCGCAGCGGCTCGCCATCACGACCGACGCTTTTCTTCGCATCCCACGGCGTGACCACGCCCGCGCGCGAATAGGCAATCCCGACGTGATCCGCGAGTTGTTCGATGTTGCGCGGCGTGCCGTGGCGCGCCAGATACGCGGGCGACGCGCCGATCGCGATGTGCTGCGTGCCGAGCCGCCGCGCCGCGAGCGTGCTGCTGTCGCGCAGCTCGCCGATACGCACGGCGAGATCGAAACCCTCTTCGATCAGATCCGTATAGCGGTCAGTAAAGGAAACGTCGATCTGCAAGTTCGGATATTTCCGCGCGAGGTCGAGCAGCACCGGCGCCACGCATAGATGCCCAAACGCTTCCGGCACGCTCACGCGCAATCTTCCGCTGGGCTCCGCGCGGCCGTGATCGAGCGCGGCCTCGGCGACGTCGAGTTCCGCGAGCGCGCGCACGCATCCTTCGTAATAGGCCTGGCCCTCGGCGGTGAGCGTCTGGCTGCGCGTGCTTCGCTGCAGCAGCCGCACGCCGAGCCGCGTCTCCAGCCGTCCGATCGCCTTGCCGACCGCCGAGCGCGTCAGGTCCATCCGCTCGGCGGCGAGTGCGAAGCTGCCGGCCTCGACCACCTGCACGAAGGTCGCTACGCCATCGAGGTTATCCATCATTTTTACGGTCCGTTATTGGTTCCCGTCAGGAATCTATCATGGGAATTTAACTGGTCAATAGGGGAATCATATTCTCGTAGACTCCACCAGGAAATCCGCCGATCCGCTGTTCATTCAGAGCCAGCGGCGCGCAATCTTTGTGGAGTCAGATATGCAGGTATGTGAGATCGAACGTGAAGCATCCACCGACAAGACTTTCCCATTCCGGATTCGACAGAACACCGTCGCGCTGATCGCCGTTTGTCTCGCGGTGATGACGTTCAGCCTGGAGATCTCCAGCGTGCCGGTGATCCTGCCGACGCTGGAAACCGTGTTGCATGCGGACTTCAAACAGATCCAGTGGATCATGAACGCGTACACGATCGCCTGCGCAAGCGTGCTGATGGCAACCGGCACGCTCGCGGACCGGTTCGGCCGCAAGCGCCTGTTCATCATCACGATCGCGCTGTTCGGCGTTGCGTCGCTGTTGTGCGGACTGGCGTCGAGTTCGTCCGTGCTGATCGCGAGCCGGTTCCTTCAGGGCGCGAGTGGCGGCGCGATGCTGATCTGTCTGGTCGCGGTGCTGTCGCATCAGTTTCCGCAGGGCGCGGAGCGTGCAAGAGCGTTTAGCGTGTGGGGCATCATCCTCGGCATCGGGCTTGGTTTCGGGCCGCTGGTCGGCGGCGCGATCGTCGCGTTGTCGAGCTGGAAATGGGTGTTCTGGGTCCACGTGCTCATTGCGCTGGTGACCTTGGCGCTCGCCATTGCCGGCGTGCGCGAGTCGCGTGATCCGCAGGCGCAAAAGCTCGACGTGGCCGGCATGGTGACGCTGTCGGCGGCGATCTTCGGCTTCGTGTGGTTCATTACGCAGGGTGCCGATATCGGCTTCACGAGCCGCGCCGGGTTGACGATTCTTGCCGCGAGCGCCTGCGGTCTCATTGCATTCTTCGTGATCGAATTGCGCAGCGCGCATCCGATGTTCGATTTTTCGGTGTTCAGGATCCGCAATTTTTCGGGAGCGTTGCTCGGTTCGGTGGGAATGAACTTCAGCTTCTGGCCTTTCATCATCTATCTGCCGATTTATTTCCAGCATGCGCTCGGTGAGGGGCCGGTCGTCGCAGGGATGTTCCTGCTCGCTTATACGCTGCCCACGCTGGTGTTTCCGCCGATCGGCGAGCGCCTGGCACTGCGCTACACGCCGACTGTCGTGATTCCGGCGGGGCTCTTCACGATCGGGCTCGGCTTCTTTCTGATGAGACTCGGCAGCGCAATCAATCCTGCCAGTGCGCTCGCGATTCTGCCTGGCTGCCTGATCTCGGGTGCGGGGCTCGGTATGACCAATACGCCGGTGACGAACACGACGACGGGGTCCGCGTCCGGGGCGCGAGCCGGCATGGCCTCGGGCATCGATATGAGCGCGCGGATGATCACGCTCGCGATCAACATCGCGATGATGGGCTTGCTGTTGATGAAGGGGGTTGCGCATCGTTTGCAGGATGCGTTTGCGGGCGCGAACGTCGCTGGCTCTTGGGATGGTGTGGCAAGCCGCGTTGCCGCTGGTGACCTGGAGCCTGTCCACGCCGTGGTGGGGGCCGCGTTGCACTCAGATGCGATCGCCGAGGTGAGCCGTGCCGCGCTCGTGCATGGGTTTGGTTGGCTGATGGTTTATGGAGGGAGTGCGGTTTGTGGACTCGCTGTCGTGAGTTATCTGATCTTTTCCGGGGGGAAAGTTAGAGAGTAAGTGGCTGTGTTGACGGCCTGGTCGGAGGGGCTTTCTTAAGGTGGCTTGATGCCACCTTTATTTATTGATCGACCATCTTGAAAATGAATAAAAGTAAAAAAGCGAGCTGAAGGTTATTTTTCGTCAAGATTTTCTCGTCTCAATTTAATTCTGTTGAACACTGCTGGCTGAATGGTCGGGATGGTCAGGCAGCGGTTGTTCATAGCGGTTGCTCGCATAAGGCGGCATCTGCTGGATGTGATATGCGAGATCTGATCTGAAGACGCTGAGCCTGTGACATCTGTTCACGTGTGGTGGTGGTTCAAGGATCCGGCCAGTAGTGCGATGAGCATGCGGAGCGCTGAGGTATCCGGTGCCTCCGTACCAAGTATGAGTGATGGCGCTATTGCCGCGCCTGTTGCTCAGTCCTTCGAATAACAGAACCTCTTTGCCTGATGACTTCTGAAACCACGCCCGCGCAGCATGGCGCGCTGACTGTCCAGTCGCCCGCCGCGGTCAGACTCAATGCGCAGAACCGACGCCTTGTACAGAGCAGTGTGCCTGGCACGATGCCGAGCCAACCGTCCACGGCCAGCCTCCTCATCCAGAAAGGCATCGACGCGGTCGAAAACCACGGCCTCGAAGTCTTCGTGCAGTGCCTGTACATGGTGCCGGGCGTCGGTAACGCGCTCTCGCTCAGGGATGTCGCAATCGACCTGTATCGCATCTGCTCGGTACAGGGCGCTGCAACCGACGTGTCGAACTGGATGATCCTCGCGATCGATGCAATCGGCGTGGTGCCCGGTGGCAATGAGGTGCCCGTGCCGGTGCGCACCGTGATGAAGGACATCGCGATCGGCTTCGTGAAAGGCATGATTCCGGCGATCGCGCTCGACATGCTGTGGGGCGCGGCCCAGGGCAACGCGAAGGACTATCTGACGCAGCTCGACCAGCACATGGCGCGCTGGAAGGACGACATCCGCAGGTGGGTGTCGCAGACGGTGCAGGGGTTGCGTTCGTTCATCGCGAGTCCGCCTGGCGTTCTGGCCCAGCAACGCGCGATCGAAGGAAAGAAGGATCAGGGGTTCTGGTCTTGGCTGCCCGATGGCGAGACCGTCATGGTCCATGCGGTGGATGAACTGCTGACGGTCACGCTGCGCGGCAGCGACGAGCCGGTGCGCGACGTGCTGCTGGGATGGCTCGCGCAGTTCGAGCGCGACAGTAATGGAATGCTGGATCAGGCGTTCGGCGCCGCGGAGCAGACCGGCACGCTGCTGGCCATGGCCGCGCAGATCGCGCGGGCATTCGAGGCGCGGCGTCATCACGCGTCGCACGTTGTCGAACGCGGCCCGGGGCCGGCGCATGAGCCGGATGTCAAGGGCGCCGCGCATATCGGGCACTACCAGACGGGTGCCCAGGCAAGCCAGTTACCCGCGGCCTGCCACTGTCTGCTGCCCCCGGCAAATCGGATCAGCGAACGGCCGATCGACTACGCGACCGGCGACGAGAACCTGGCGCAGACCGATTTCGTCGTCGACGGCATCGTGCCGATCGTGTGGTCGCGGCTGTACCGCTCAAGCCTCGATGCGTACGACGCCAGTCCGCTCGGCGCGCGCTGGAGCAGTGCGTTTCACCTGTCGCTCGAAGCACGCGAAGATGGGTCGCTGGTTTTCTTCGATGCGGAGAGTCGCGCGGTGCCGTTGCCGTACGTTGCGGTGGGTGATGCGGTTGAGGCGCCTGCCGAGCATCTGTCCGTGGCGCGGCCGGACGCAAAAACCGTTCTGGTGACGTATCTGGACGGCAGCCACGAAACCTATGTCCTCGCGGGCCCACGCTACCGGCTGCAGTCCCGGCTCGGGCGTGATGGTCTCGGTCACACCCTCAGCTACAACGAGGCCGGTGAACTCGCTTCCATCGGCGACGGCCACGATACCGCCATCCGCCTGACCTACCGCGATGGCCGTGTCAGCGCAATCCATCGCATCGACGGCCAGGGCCTGGACCTCGGCCTGCTCGCGACTTACCGCTATGACGACACCGGCGATCTGCTCGCCCATCACGACGCGCTGGACCAGGTGCGCGAGTACGGTTATCGCGATCACCTGCTCACCCGCTATAGGGACTTCAACGGTTACGCCGTGCATCTCGACTGGCACTGGCCGGGCAAACCGGACGGGCTAGCTGCCCCTGCCAGCGCGCAATGCGTGCGCACATCCATCCGTCCCCCCGGCGCGGATCGCCTGAACAGCCGCAAAATCCTCGAGGAAACGCGCTTCGAGTACCACCGTGAGCACTGGTTCACGAAGGTCACCGATGCCGCGGGCAACGTGACGTTCTACCGCTACGACCGCGACAACCGGATCGTGCGGGTCGAGCGCGCGGACGGCACGGGCGAATCGTACGAGTGGGACGCGAACCACAACATCACTGGCATCCGCGATGCGGCGGGCCGCATGCGCCGTTTCGACTACGACGCGCAGGGGCGCATCGTCGCCGAGACGGATGCGGTGGGCCGCAAAACACTGACCGAATACGACGCGCACGGCCTGCCGGTGAAGGTGACCGGGCCAGCCGGACAGACGACCACCACCGCCTACGATCCGCTGGGTCGCCCGGTTTCGGTCACAGATGCAGCCGGCCGCATCACGCAATACGCGTGGAACGACGCTGGACGCCTTGTTTCGCTGACCGATCCCAAAGGCGGTGTGCGGCGCTTCTCGTACGATGCAGCCGGACGTCTGCTGCAGGCGACCGACTGCTCCGGGTATGCGACCCGCTATCAGTACGATGCGCAGGGCCACCTGCTCAGACGGATCGATGCGGAAGACGCGGAAACGAGCTATCAGCACGATGCGCTGGGACGGCTCGTGAAGGTGACCTATCCGGACGGCCCGACAGAATCCTTCCAGTACGACGGTGAAGGCAACGTGGTGGCGCACATCGATGGCGCGATGCAGGTCACCCGCTTTGCCTGGACGATGGACAGGCGCCCTGTCTCACGCGAGGACGCGGCCGGTCATACGGTGATGTACTGGTACGACGACCAGTGGCGACTGGTGAAGCTCATCAACGAGAACGGCAGCGCCACGAGTTTTAAATACGACGTGATCGGGCAACTGATCGAGCAGACCGGTTTCGACGGCAGGACGGTACGGCACGAATACGACGAGGCGGGATTCCGCATCGCGTCGCGCGAGGGTGACGTCGAAACGCTTTTTACCCGCGACGCCTTGGGGCGGCTGAAGGAGCGCATCGTCCGTAAAGCAGGCGCGGAGCACGCGGACTGCCACGAGCAGTTCTACTACGACCTGCACGGACGGCTCACGGCCGCGCAGACGCCGGGCAGCCGGGTGGTGTTCCATTACGACGATGCCGGCAACCTGATTGCCGAAGAACAGCATCTGCGGACTGAATCCGCCGGCCCGTACGTGGCGGTGACGCGGCACGGGTATGACGCGTTGGGCAACCGGATCAGGACGCAACTGCCGAACACGCTGAAGATCGACTGGCTGCGCTATGGCTCGGGACATGTACACGAGGTGATGGTCAATGGCGAGCCGCTGCTCGACTTCGAGCGGGACAGGCTGCATCGCGAGACCACGCGGACGCACCGGGCGTTCAGTGCCCGGCGGGAATACGATCCGGCCGGGCGGCTGCTGAAGCAGATCGCGCAACTGGCGCCATCGCCTTCGCCATCGCTGTCGCAACCCCAGGCGCAGTCGCACTCACAGCCAGCTGCAACGGAGACTCCCACGCGTCTGTCCGGGCGCCGCTATCGCTATGGCCCGCAGGGCCACCTGACACATATCGACGATGATCTGCGCGGCGCGACGTCGTACGGTTATGACCCGGTGGGACGTCTGCTGGAAGCGGTAACGCCTGACCTGACGGAGACGTTCGCCTACGACCGGGCCGGCAACCGTGTTGATCCGGAGAAGGTGCCGGTAAGACCCGAAGTGGAGACGTTCGCCGAACGCGTCGCGCGTCACACCCGCGAGCAGGCGCAGTGGGAAGCGGCCAATCCGGGCCGGCAGTACTACATGGGAACCCGTCCGGACGAACGCGCGAACCGTGAAGACGCGCTGATGGCGGAGTACGAACGCAGGCTGCCGAAGTGCCTCGATAACCTGCTGAAGGAACTGGAGCACACGCGCTATCACTACGACGAGCGGGGCAACCTGATCCGCCGGATCGACTGGGGTGGACCGACGTGGGTCTATCGCTACGACCTGTCGAACCGGCTCGTCGAGGCGAGTCGCTATGCGAAGACGCCCGAGGATACGACGGACCAGCACGGCACGGATGCGCACCACCGCCACCGGACATACATCGGCAGAACGATTCCCGAGCTGACGGCGACATACCGGTACGACGCATTCGGCCGTCGCACGGTCAAGGAGGTGATGCAGCCCGATGGCAACACGGACATCACGGTGTTCGTGTGGGACGGCGATGTGCTGCTGATCGAGGAGCGTTTTACCCGTACGCCGCAGAAACCGGCGTGGCCGCGTCCGGTGGCGCCCGAACCGGCACTCGCGTCGATGGTGCGGGAGGATCCGGAAGACGCGTATTCGCTGCCGGTGGCGCAGCGCGCGCATGCGCTGGATGTCGCATGGCAGGGCGTGTCGCTCTACCTGCACGAGCCGGGCACGTTCGTGCCGCTCGCGCGCATCGACGAAAAGCTGGTCGAGCCCGCGTATCTGGCAACGGGTACCGATGGCCGCGCGGTGCGGGTGCCGGCGAAGACTACACACACGACGCTGTTCTATCTGAACGATCATCTCGGGACACCGCAGGAGATCGTCGATGATTCGGGCAAAGTGGTGTGGATCGGGCGGTACAGGGCCTGGGGGGCTGAAAAGAAAGGGACGAAGGTTAGGCAGGAGAAGCCCGACCCGGTCGGCGCGGTCAACCCGATCCGGTTTCAGGGGCAGTATCACGATGAAGAGACGGGGCTGCATTACAACCGGTATCGGTACTATGATCCGGACATCGGGCGGTTCATCAGTCCCGATCCGATCGGGCTGGCGGGTGGGATTAACGTTTATCAATACTCGCCGAATCCGGTGCAGTGGATTGATCCGCTGGGCCTCATGGGGAAGCCGATTCTGGGCGGCACCCCTAAAGACGCTCAAAAGACCGTTAATAAAGGCCAAGGGCCATCTGATATCACCAGAATTGATGAACCAGAAAGTAGTGTGCCAGGTAGTCAATGGCATGCACACTGCAAATGTGGTGCGGCAATTAACCAAGATGGCTCAATGCATGACAAGGCAAAGGCCAAAGGGAAATCTATACAGCAGCTTTTTTCGAATAAGACACTGAAATGGCTTCAATCTTTCGGCTGGACATCTCCCAAGGAAGAGTGAGTGGATTGCGTGACTAACGGATAAATTGAGAGAAACTATGAGCGTGAATATTATTCCTAATCCGAAAAAAATATTCAGTAAAAAATTCATCTACCAAGATTGTCTGGATGTTGATCTTCTGCTTCAACATACGGAGGCACCGGAGGTCTACCCGTTGATATATAGACAGCATCAAATTGAGAGTTGGAGGCTGGCATTTCCACATGGGAATTTGCTTGCACTATGGATCGGATGCGCAGTCTTCGTAAAAAATTATGCCAAGAATGCAGCAGAAAAATCCAGGGAGGAAAATTTTTTTACGTGTATAGCCTTCTCAATGTATGAGCCAGATGATGAGGAAATTTTGATTCCAAAAATTTATGTGGCTAATGCGGAAAGAAAGAACCAGATTTCGGCTGCACTTCGCAAAGTAAAGTTCAATAGAGAATCTGCCAGAATTCTTGAAATCAAAGCGGCATTCGAGGCGTGCGGAATGTTGAATGATTTTTCATTTTATGAAGATAGATTTGACGATCCATCAGGGGATGGAAAAATAATTTGGCTATATTGTATTCAATCTTAAAACAGATGACTAATCGCGATGGGTTGTGTGAGCGGTCATTTGTGTATACGCGACTAGAGGAAAGCTGGCGAAGTAGAAATCGTGTGGCGAACAAAGTTGCAGAAGAAGTAGAGGCGCCAGGCGGGTTTGAATCTGAAGTCTGCGAGACGTGTACGACTTGCTAACCGACTTGCCCTAACCAGCTGTCGTGCGACGTCGAGATGGCTTGTTGCGCAGGGCTCAACAACATGTCATTCAATGTGAGATACCGCGACGGCGAGGAATGCGACGTGCATCGCTGCAGGAAATCGCAACAACTGAACGGTTAGCTGTAGCGGCAAGTGGAGGAACTGCATTACAACCGGCATCGGTACTATGATCCGGACGCCGGGCGGTTCATCAGCAGGGATCCGATCGGGCTCGCGGGTGGGATTAATGTCTATGCGTATGCGCCGAACCCGGTTGCGTGGATCGATCCGCTTGGTTTAAGCGCGACAACTCCGCCGACAATCAGCGCGACGGATATAACGGACAAAACGCGCACTGAGATTCGAGATCTCGCGAATCAAAGGGGACTCGTTGTGGCAAAGCAAGATGCTTCGGGTGCGCCGATAAAATGGAAGTGTCCGTGTACAGGGAAAGAACGTCTCCGACTAGACCGTGGCCATATAGATCAGACAACAGGATTGCCCTACAACGATCCCAAAGCTGCTGTTGACCATGTACATGCATATGACTCAACGGGGAAGGCGAAGGTTGTTTCGCCAGACGATGGCAATCCTCATTTCCCAACTACAGGTGAATAGCAATGCACGCCGGAAAAGAGAAAAATTACTTTGAATCAAGCGATGGAGCGCTTCGGATATGGATAGAGCAAGAGTCATCCATTCATATCAAAGCAGTGACAAAAGAAGGTGATCCAGTCGAATTGTCTGAGTCGGAGGCACTGGAGATAGCAGATGTGTTAAAGAACTTCGCAAGTCGAGTCTAGTTATAAACGGGGCCGCAAATGCGGCTCCTGGTTTCTTCTACTAGGAGGTCATGCGCTGCCGCGCCCAGTTGTCCGCACCTGAGCGCGCCATACCTCGCGCGGTTGTTATTGCGACCTTTCCCGTTGTCATCGTCTTCGCGGCCGGCACACCATGCGCAATCGTGCCCAGCACCGCCCCGGTAATTTGATCCTCAAAAATCGTGGCTTCGAGCACCGCCTTGGCTACGTGCTTCTCATCTTCGAACATCGCACACAACGCCTCGAACTGAAGGCAGAACTCATCGCCACGCCCGCGTTCGTTCACATCGAACAACAACGCATCAGCGCTTACGGACAAAGCGATAGCGAGCCGTTTGAAGATATCGACAGCAGGCAGGCTGGCCCTCGTTCTTCTTTCACAGTGAAGGATCTGCACGACGTGGGAATTTTCCCGGCCGGCCAGTTACTGCGCCTCGCTGCGCTGTTTGCGACGCCACAACGCTCCCCACCACCCTCGCCGCTACCGCGAATAGGTGTTTGCCCGCATTCTTACGAGAACCGCTTGAAGGAAAACTAGCCGCGACTTATCGTGCATATCTTGTATATACAACCCTGCAGCGCGGCAGCAGCGCCCGTGCTAACCACATCGAAGATCGGGGCCGACAGCGCCCGGGTCTCAATCACTTTGGAGAACCCATGTCATCCGCCGAATACCTGCAAGGTGCGTGTGTGTGGAACGGTGTCGAGATGTACGAGAACCCTCGCTGGGTCAGAGACTTTCCGGCCGTCGTACTGGATGAGATCGACGTCGCGGTCCGCAAGTCGGCCGATATCGATTGGGCCGACGTCAACCGCGATACCTTCGCGCTGCCGAGCGCAAAGGCGTTTTTCGACGACGTGCGCGAAGAACTCGAAAACGGCTCGGGGATGGTGAAGATCCGCGGCCTCGATGTCGGCCGCTACGATCAGGAACAGTTGCGTCGCATCTGGTATGCACTCGGTCATCATCTCGGCACGCCGATGTTCCAGAACCGCCGTGGCGAACTGATGCGCGAAATCAAGGACGAAGGCGCGGGCGTCGGTGCCAAACTCTATGGTTCGACCGTGGACGCTTCGGGCAAGGAATTCCTGTCGTCGGGCGCGCGCACGCTGTCACCCGGTGAGCTGCGCTTTCACACCGATCGCTGCGACGTGGTCGGTTTGCTGTGCGTACGCCAAGCGTCGGAAGGCGGCGTCAGCAAGCTCGCGAGCAGTGCGACTGTCTACAACGAAATGCTCAAGCGCCGGCCGGATCTGCATGCGTTGCTGTGCAAACCGATTCCGCGCAGCCGCTTCGGCGAAGAAGCCGGCGGCCAATACGTGACTTACGATCTGCCGGTGTTCGGCGTGCGGGACGGTAAGCTCACGAGTCACTTTTCGCTGACGTACATCGAGAATGCGCAACTGCTGTCGAGCGTGCGCAAACTGACCGATGCGGAGCACGAAGCGTTGCGGATGCTGCTGCAACTCGCTCAGGAGCAATGCTTCGAAATGCGCTTCGCGCCTGGCGACATCCAGCTACTGAACAACCATATCGTTTATCACGGGCGCACCGCTTTCAAGGACGACGCAACGACCGGCCAGGACCGGATGCTGATGAGGCTGTGGTTGTCGGTGCCGAACTCGCGCGCGTTGCCTGAAGATCATGCAGTGCTGTGGGGCGATGTGACGGGCGGCATGCCTCATGGCGGCATCGCACAACCCGCGACGCCTTGCGCCGCTTGAAGCGCAGGGCTTGTCCCGATCTCGTTTTGCTGTCGTACTCGGTAATCTGTAGACGTGTACCCGGTCGTTGAACAAGCAGTGCCCACAATTGAGGAGAATAACGTGACGACAAGCAGCATGCCTCTCGCAGAAAAACGTACAACGTGGCTTCATCGGGCGGCGGTGTGCGTCGCTTTGAGCGCCATCACCGCCAGCGCATTCGCCGCGCAGGATTTTGGCAAATGCGAAGTCACCGGACAGAAAGGCTCGGTCAAATTGCAGACGGTGGTTCCGGGCACGCTGTCGGTGCGGCCGGTTCTCGGTGTGCCGGGCTGGTGGAATGGCGACTCGCTCGACACGATCAAGGACGGCTTCGAGTACTGCATGGCCGCCAACATGGCGTATCGCGCGGGCCTCGACCGTGTGGAACTGGTGAGCCGTTCGTTCCAGCAGATTCTGACCGGCAAATCGGACGGATTCGATATCGCGCTGAGCGAAATCACGATCACCGAGCCGCGCAAGCAGGTCGTGAATTTCACCGAGCCGTACTTCAATTCCGATCAGGGGATTCTGGTCAAGGCCGGCACCAAGGTCGACAAGAAGAATCTCGCCAGCCTTCGCTATGCGGTTGAGCGGGGCACCACCGCTTACGATTACATCGTCCAGAACGTGAAGCCTACCGAGCAGCCGAAGGTGTTCAACGATCCGCCGTCGATGTACACCGCGCTGGCCGCGGGTCAGGTCGATGCGGTGATCTACGACACGCCGAACGTGATGCTGCGCGCGAAGAATTCGAATGGCGCACTGGAAGTAGTCGGCCGTTTCGATACCGGCGAAAAATGGGGCGGCCTCGTCAACAAGGATTCGCCGAATCTGGCGGCCTTCAACCAGTTGATCGCGGGTATGAAGAAGGACGGCACGCTGGACAAGCTGAGCGCCAAATATCTGACGCCGGAACTCGGCGCGGATCCGACCAAAGTGCCGGTGCTGAACCCGTAAGCGACACAACCCGGCATTCAACCCAACGAGCCTGAACCATGAGCAATGCAACACGACCGACGAGCGACATCATGCCGAGTCCCACGGGCAATGGGCGCCGCTTAAGGATGGGGGGCATGCCCTGCGTGCCCACATCACTGCTGCTCGCCTCGATCGCGGCGGTCGCTGTCGTCGTGGCGGGAAGCTGGTACACGGTCGCGGTGATGCGCGCATCGTTCCTCGCTGCTAATTTCGGTGGCGCGTGGGTCAATGCGCTCGCCGTGGTTCTCGCGTTGCTGTCGATCGTGGTCGTGTTGCCGGTGGTCCGGGCGCTCAAAGCGTGTGGCCGGATTCGCGACGCAGTGTCGCGTCGCGATGTCGCGGAAGCACGCGGTGCGCGTTCGGACGCTCGGGACCAGTGCTTCATCGCGTTAGGCTACGCGTTGGCGCAACTGGTCATCGTCGTTGTCTGCCAGTTCTTTCTGGTCAACCATCAGGCGGTCGCCAAGACGTTCTTCGCGGTGCCCCTGATGGTGAAGACATTCCCCTTGGTGCTCGCCGCGTTCTGGATGAACATCAAGATCTCGATCGTCACGGAAGTACTCGTGTTGATCTGGGGGTTGATCGTCGCGCTCGCGATGTTCGCGCCCGGTATTGCGGGCAAGCCGGTTCGTCTGATCGCCACCGCGTATGTCGATATCTTTCGCGCGGTGCCCGCGGTGCTGGTGATCTATCTGGTCGGTTTCGGCATTCCGCTGACCGGCATCCCCGTGCTGAAAGATTTTTCGCTGACGGTATTCGTGATCGTCGCGTTGACGTTGACCGTGGGCGCCTACGTCGCGGAGATTTATCGCGCCGGCATCCTGAGCATTCACTGGAGTCAGAACGCCGCCGCGCGTTCGCTCGGTCTGTCGCACTTTCAGACCTTGCGCTTCGTGATCGTTCCGCAGGGCATCCGGCAGATCATTCCGCCGCTGCTCAATTCCTTTATTTCGTTGCAGAAAGATACCGCGCTGGTGTCGGTCGTCGGCGTGATCGACTCGTTCAATCAGTCGATGTTGATTGCTTCGAATTACTACAATCTTTCCGCGGTCAGTACCGTGGCGCTGCTTTTTATCATCGTATCGATTCCGCAAACGAGATTCGTCGAGCGCATGATGCGACGCGACCGCGCGCGCATGCGTGCCGGCGAAGCCTGAGGGAGACTCCATGTCGTTTATCGATATTCGCGACATTTCGAAATCGTATGGCGAGGTGCCGGTGATCAAGCGCCTCGCGATGACGGTCGACGAGCACGACGTCGTGTGCCTGATCGGTCCGTCCGGGTCGGGGAAGTCGACGCTGCTGCGCTGTATCAACGGCCTTGAATCGATCGATGGCGGCGAGATACTGGTGCATGGCGATCGCATCACCGGTCCTGGTGTCGACGTGGATGCATTGCGTCGCGACATCGGCATCGTGTTTCAGGGCTATAACCTGTTTCCGCATATGAGCGTGCTGGAGAACGTGACGCTCGCGCCGATTCGCGTGCTGAAGCAGAACAAGGACGAGGCCGAAGCACGTGCGATGACGCTGCTCAAGCGCGTTGGCCTCGAGCATAAGGCGAAGGAATATCCGGACCGGCTATCGGGCGGACAGCAGCAGCGCGTCGCGATCGTGCGCGCACTCGCGATGGATCCGATGGTGCTGCTGCTCGATGAAATCACGTCGGCACTGGACCCCGAACTGGTGTCCGAAGTGCTGAACATCGTGCGCGATCTCGCGAGCGAGGGCATGACGATGCTGCTCGCCACGCATGAGATGGGCTTCGCGCGCGAGGTGTCGTCGAAGGTCTGTTTTCTGTGCGATGGCGCCGTGTACGAGGAAGGACCGCCGGAACAGATCTTCGGCGATCCGACGCGCGACAGAACGCGCGCGTTTCTGAAGAGCATCCGCGAAGCCAAGCGGATTTGAGCGCAACGGTGTGTGAACCGGTGAGCGAATCTACGTGATGGCTATCGACCCGCTTAGCGACGGCAAGATCGTCGACTCATGGAAGCGCAATGCGTCGCCGTGGATCAACGCGGTGCGTGCCGGAGAAATCGAAAGCCGGCGCTTGATCACCGATCAAGCCGCGCTGGACGCGATACTCGACTGCAAACCGGCGACCGTGCTCGATCTGGGCTGTGGCGAAGGTTGGCTGGCGCTTGCGTTGCAGCAGCACGGAATGTGCGTGACGGCGGTAGACGTGGTGCCCGAACTGGTGCGCGCGGCGACCGCGGCTGGCGTGATTGACGCCAGGACGCTGTCGTATGAAGACATCGCCACCGGCCGGCTCGAACTGAAGACCGATGTCGTCATCTGCAACTTCTCGCTGCTCGGCAAGGAGTCGGTAGACGGCTTGCTGCGCGCGATGCCGATGCTGCTTCAACCCGACGGCTCGTTGATCGTGCAAACGCTGCATCCGCTGATGGCCTGCGGTGATCTGCCGTATGTCGACGGCTGGCGCAGCGGTTCATGGACGGGGTTCGGCGACGCATTCACCGATGCCCCGCCGTGGTATTTCCGCACGCTGCAGACATGGATCGAGTCGATGTCGGCGAGCGGACTTGCCGTTCGCGAGATGCGTGAGCCTTTGCATCCGCGAACCGGCCGGCCCGCATCGGTGATCTTTCGCGCGCAGGTGCGCCGCTAACTTGTCGTTAGCGTCTGCGCCAGCGCACGCACGCGGCTTCGACGATCACACCGATTTCACTTCTCCGCCGTCCATCCGCAACGTGGACCCCGTCATCCACCGTGCGGCGGGCGACACGATAAACGCCATCAACTCGGCAATTTCCTCCGGCGTGCCGTACCGCGTGATGCCGGCCTCCGCGGGAAACTTCGCGGTCGCCTCTTCGACGGTCATGTTGTGCAGCGGCGCCCAATGTTCCAGATACGATTTGCGGCGCCCCGTCATCACAGCGCCGGGCAACACGCTGTTGACCTGCACGCCATCGGTGATGCCGCGATCCGAGAACGCCTTCGCGAGTGCAACGATCGCCGCGTTGATCGTGCCCACCGCCGCATAGGGTGCCTTCGGAAACAGCGCCGAATTGCCCGACATCAATACGACCGACCCTGACGATGCTTTCAGCGCGGGCCATGCTGCGATCGTCAAACGTCGCGCGCCGTGCAGCTTCAACGCGAGGCCGTTGTCCCACTGCTCGTCGGTCATTTCGAGGATGTCGATTTGCGGCACCGCGCCGGCGATGTTCAGCAACGCGTCGATACGCCCGAAGGTCGCGAGCGTCTCTTCGACCACTTTGCCCGCGGCGTCGGGCCGGGACAGATCGAGATCGAGTGCGAGTGGCGTCGCGCCGGCTTTCGCGACCTCGGCGGCCGTCTGTTCGAGGTTTTCGCGGTTGCGCGCAACCAGCACGATCGACTTGAAATCGCGTGCCAGTCTGATCGCGGTCGACCGGCCGATACCCTGGCTCGCGCCAGTCACGATAGCTACGTTTGCGGACATTTCATTTCTCCTTGTAGGAAGGACAGGTTCGATTCAATCAACAGTCGAGTTGTTTGCTGAACATCGCACCGCGCGTCAGCGAATCAGAAAGCCGCTAATGGCCTCGGCGATTTCGGCCGCGTGGGTTTCCAGCGCGAAATGGCCGGTATCGAAGAAGCGCACGACCGCTTGCGGCATATCGCGACGGAATGCTTCGGCACCCGGCGGCAGGAAGAACGGATCATTCTTGCCCCATACCGCGAGGAACGGCGGTTGATGCGTGCGGAAACACTGCTGGAACGCCGGGTACAGTGCGACATTGCTTTGATAGTCGCCGAACAGATCGAGTTGCACGTCGTGCGCGCCGGGGCGGTTCAGATAAAACTCATCGAGCGAATAGCCGTCGGGCGACACCTGCGTCGCATCGCTGACACCATGCGTGTATTGCCATACGGTCGTGTCATGCGTGAGTAGCGCACGCAACGCGTCGCGATTCGCTTGCGACGGGTCCTGCCAATACGCGCGAATCGGATTCCAGCCATCGCTCAAACCTTCTTCGTAGGCGTTGCCGTTCTGCGAAATGATCGCGGTGATGCGCTCGGGATGCTTCAGCGCAAGACGAAAACCTGTCGGCGCGCCGTAATCGAACACGTACACCGCGTAACGATCAAAGCCGATCACTTCGGTGAAGCGGTCGATCACGTTGGCGAGGTTGTCGAACGTATAGGCGAATTGATCGCGCGACGGCATGTCGGACAATCCGAAGCCGGGCAGATCCGGCGCGACGATATGAAAGCGATCCGCCAGCTTCGGAATCAGATCGCGAAACATATGGCTCGAACTTGGGAAGCCGTGGAGCAGCAGCAGCTTCGGCGCGCCGGCTCGACCGGCTTCGCGGTAGAACACCTTGAACTGGTCGACGTCGGCATAACGATAGGCGATGGATGACATGATTTCTCTCTCGATGACGATAAGTTGATGCGGCTGTTGAAGCGGCAATTGATGAAAGCCGTCTGGCAGGTTGTGGACTGAAGGATCGAAACGTTGGCGATGAGCCTCAGCGCGCCGATATCGCGTGGACCGCGTCGACGATCACGTTCGTCACGATCTGCGGCGCGGTAACGAGCGGCGTGTGATCGACCTGATGCGAATGCAGGTGCGCGTTCATCCGATCCGCCATGAAGTGCTGAGTGTTCGGATCGATCATCCGATCCTGTTCGGCAATCAGATACCAGCTCGGCGTATCTCTCCAACCGGGTCTGCCGACCGCCTCGCCGATACATGCCACCGAGATCGGGCGCTGCACCGCAGCGAGCACCGCCAATTCTTGCGGCGTGGCGTCCTGCGCGAATGCGGCCGCGAAGTCGGGTTCTGCCAGCCAGATGCGGCCGTGCCGATCCGGCGCCAGCTTTGGTGCCTGCGAATGCTGCTCGCCGCGATAGAACACGTCGCCGACCGTTTCTCCTTCGTCGGGCGCGAGCGCGGCGATAAACACCAATGCTTCGATTGCGTCGGATCGCGCCGCGCCAATTACCGCACCCGCATACGCATGGCCCGCGAGCACGACCGGCCCGTCGATGCGCTCTAGCGTCTGTTCGAGCGCGGCCACGTCGTCGGCGAGCGACGTCAACGGCAGCGGCGCCGCGATCGCACGGATGCCTTGCGCACTCAACTGGTCGATCACCTTGCTCCAGCTCGAGCCGTCTGCCCATGCGCCATGCGCGAGCACCACATTCACGTTACCTGGATTCATTTCGCTGCTCCTTCGATCGTAGTGGGTTTCTGGTGTGTAACCGTTAAAACGTTGATGAGAAGGTTACTTATTCGAGTGGTAACTTGTCAAGATGATTTTTAATGGTTACAAAATCCGGCCACTGGTTGATGGAGAAAGGACGGGGGGAATCAACGACCGGAGGGGGCAGTGAGCGAAGCCGGTGGCGTAGGGACGAGACCTGATCGCAACGGATGCGGGCTCAAGAGAGCGGAGAGAGCGAGAGTTAGACGAGAGGGAGAAACCCGCCTGAGCAAATAGCCGAGGCATCGCTGCCTTACTTGCGATCCGCGTAAGATAGCCGACAAATCAGTAAGCTTCAGACCTTCTTCAGCCGGGAATAAAAACAATGGATACCGCGCTTGCCCTGTTTCTTCGCTTGTCCGGCCAACTGGTATTGAACGGCCTGTTCGCCGGCGTTGGCTGGCTTTCTCTGAAGCTGATCACGCTCGGACGGTATCCGACATTTGCGCGCAACTCGCGGGACTGGCACGACTTCGACACGATGGCTTTTCTGGGGGCGGTCGAAACGATTCTGTTCGTGTGCGCGATGGTATGGCTTCGCGGTTCGGTTTGAACTAACACAATCACGACAAAGCGAGAGCATCCCAATGCTAGTGGCATCTGATACCTACGCACACAAACTCAAACGCTGGCTATTCGAATTACCGACGATAAAACTGATCGTACTCGCATGGGTGAGTTCGTACGTCGTCGCACTGCCGCCCGTTCTTTACGCGAATTTTGTCACCTCCACGCAGAGTTTCGGCGGTCCCGACATGGGCAAGCACGCGATCGTCAAGATGATCGTATTTGGGTGCATCGTAGCTCCGCTGATCGAGACGACGATCAATCAATGGGCCTGTCTGCGCTTATTGAAGCGATTCCGTTGTGCAACGGGTATCGCAATCGGCATTTCGGCGCTGATATTCGGGTTGGGGCATTACTACAGCGCCGCATACGTCGTGATGGCGACGCTGATCGGCGCGATTCTGGCGACGGTGTTCGTCATCGAGGACACGCGCAATGGGCATCCGTTTATCGCCACATTGGCGGTGCATGTGCTGCGTAACGGCGCGACCACATTGCTGGTGCTGTTCGCGCGGTAAAGACACAACAGCATCGCGAGATCGTCGGCGAGCGAATGTCGTTAGCAGTGCGCTCGCCTGATCTGGCTACCTCGCCGCGCTTCGGCTATTCGCTCAGTTCGCGATACAAAGCCCGATATTCGTGCGCGAGCTTATGTCCCGGATCGAGATGAATGACCGGCGTCGCCTGCTGATGCGATTCGCGAATCTTCACCGACGACGACAGTCGCGACGCCAGCACCGGCAAGCCTTCGCCGACGAGTTCGTCGACCAGTTTCTGCGGCAGGCTCGCACGCGGCTGGAACTGGTTGATGACGATCCCTTCCACTTCGAGCGCATCGTTGTGATCCTGGCGAATCTCCTTCACGTTTTCGAGCAGCGTATAGAGCGCGCGACGCGAAAAGTCGTCGCAGTCGAACGGAATCAGACAACGCTCGACCGCGATCAGCGCGGAGCGCGTGTAGAAATTCAGCGCGGGCGGCGTGTCGATATAGATCGCGTCGTACATATCGAGCTCGTTCAATGCATCGCGCAGCTTGTAGATCTTGTAGCGTGATTCCAGCTTGCCGTGCAGCGTATCGAGATCGGCATGAGCGGGCATCACGTCGAGATTCTCGAACCGCGTCGGATGAATAAAGCTGGTGGCTTCCACCGGTTTGAAGCTGAACGTCAGCGCAGTTTCGAAAAAACCGGCGACAGTCGGATCGATTTCGCTTGCCTGCGGCCCGAGCAGGTATTGAGTTGAATTCGCCTGAGCGTCCAGGTCGATCACTAGCGTGCGCAGGCCCTCGCTCGCACTGACGGCCGCCAGGTTGCAGACGATGGTCGATTTGCCCACACCGCCTTTCTGATTGAATACAACGCGCCGCATGTTCTCCCCTTGAGCGAAGCTGTCCGAAAGAAGTGCAGCATACCTGAGTCGGGTGACGGCAATGGGGGCGCGAGGCCGTTTTTGCGGTGAGCGGCATCGCGTTGCGCGAGCGTAAGCGCGAGGTGCCGGGCCGCGCTCGCCGGTCGGTCCGGTCGATCCGCGCATGCCGCTCGCGCGTTGCCGCGAACGGGGCATATCACCGGCTGTCGCACCAGCTCATATCGGACAGCAGCGCAGCGATATCCGCCAGTCAGCGTCGCGCACGCTGTGCGACCGGTGCGCGACGTGTCTTTTTCCGCGTCGCCTTTTGCGCGTCCGCATATTCGCGAATCATGTCGATCAGCGCGCGCAGCCCCGCCGGAATATGGCGCCGGCCGGGGTAGTACAGGCATAGTCCGTCGAGCGGCGGCGTCCAGTCTTCGAGTACCCGCACCAGCGTGCCGGCCTGCAGGTCCGCGTTGACGTTCCATTCGGTCAGATACGCGAGGCCGAGGCCGGCGCGCGCGGCGTCGAGCATCAGGTGGGGATCGTCGAGCGTCAGCGCGCCGTCGCCGTCGACGCGCAACGATTCGCCGTGCCGCTCGAATTCCCATTGATAAATGGAGCCGCTCGGCATCCGGCTGCGGATGCATCGATGCGCGGCGAGATCCGACGGTGTGCGCGGCAGCTTGTGCTGTGCGAAATACGCTGGGCTGCCGACCACCGCGAAGCGCTGCCGGTCGCCGAACGGCACCGCGATCATGTCCCGCGGCACGAGCTCCATCAGCCGGATGCCGGCATCGAAGCCTTCGACGACGATATCGATCAGGCGTCCTTCCGTGACGATGTCGAGCTTCATCTCCGGATAGCGTTCCAGAAACGCGATGAACACCGGCATCACCTGCCTGATCGCGCCCGCCGACGTGTTGATGCGCAACGTGCCCGACGGCGTGTCGCGAAAGCTGCCGGCCTGTTCGAGTGCCTCGCGGATGGTCGACAACGCGGGCGCGACCGTGCTGACGAACTGCGCGCCCGCTTCCGACAGCGATACGCTGCGCGTGGTTCGATTGAATAGCCGCACGCCGATGCGCGCTTCGAGCGCGGCGACCGCATGACTCAGCGCGGAAGTCGACACGCTCAGTTCGCTGGCCGCGCCGCGAAAACTGCGATGACGCGCGACGGCCAGAACGGCTTCGAGTTCAGTCAGGCCGGAGGTTTTCACGAGGTTTTGATTATCCTGAATCGTTCAACAGGTCATGTTGGATTGTACGGCTATTCGGCTCAATCGCGATCGCCTATTCTGCGTGCATCACACGACGAACCTCCCGACTTTCGCGAACGGACGAACCATGCAAATCATCGACCAGATCTATATCGACGGCGCCTTCGTTACGCCGCACGGCGACGAGCTTTTCGATCTGTTCAATCCATCGACGGAGCAGGTGATCGGCCGCGTGCGTCTCGCCGATGCCGAGGATGCGCGCGTTGCGATCGCGGCCGCAAAGCGCGCCTTTCCTGCGTTCTCGCGCACGAGCAAGGCCGAGCGCATCGACATGCTGAAGCGCATGCACGCGGCGGTGGTCGCGAAAGAGGATGAACTGTTCGACGCGATCGTCGAGGAATACGGCGCGCCGGTGTCGCGCGGCCGCTGGATGGCCCGTCACGCGAGCGACGTGCTGCTCGAAGCGGTGAAGGTCCTCGAACACTATGCGTTCGAGCGTCGCGCCGGATCGGCGCAAGTGGTGATGCAGCCGCTTGGCGTGGCCGGCCTGATCACTCCATGGAATAGTGACGCGGGTTTTATCTGCGGGAAGCTCGCGGCCGCGCTCGCCGCCGGTTGCACGGCGGTGATCAAGCCGAGCGAGATGAGCGCGCTGCAGACGCGCGTCGTCACCGAGGCGCTGCATCAGGCGGGGCTGCCGGCAGGGGCGTTCAATATCGTCACCGGGCGCGGCGAAACCGTGGGCGCCGAGATCAGCGCGCATCCGGATATCGCGAAGCTGTCGTTCACCGGTTCGACCGCGGTCGGCAAAACGATCCTGCGCACCGCGGCGGAAACGCTGAAGCGCGTAACGCTGGAACTCGGCGGCAAGTCGCCGATGATGATCCTCGACGACGCCGATTTCGACGAAGCCGTTCCGCTTGCGCTGCAGGCCGGTTTCATGAACAGCGGCCAGGCATGTATCGCCGGTACGCGGATTCTGGTGCCGCGCTCGCGGCTCGTGGAATTCGAAGCGAAGATCGTCGCGGCCGTCGCGCAGGTGAAGTCCGGCGATCCGCGCGATCTCCACACGAGCATCGGCCCGATGGTGAGCCGGAAGCAGTGGGAGCGCGTGCAGCGCTATATCGGCATCGGTATCGATGAAGGCGCGCGGCTGATTGCCGGTGGTGAGGGTCGTCCTGATGGCGTCGACGCGGGCTGGTTCGTGCGTCCGACGATCTTCAGCGATGTGCGCAACGACATGACCATTGCGCGCGAGGAGATTTTCGGCCCGGTGCTGTCGATCATCGCGTACCGCGATACCGAGGATGCGATCGCGATTGCCAACGATACGCCGTATGGATTGCAGGCCTACGTGTGCTCAGCCGATACGAAACGGGCGAGCGCGGTGGCGGCGCGAATCGAAGCGGGGCGCGTGCTCGTGAATACGCTCGCGCATGAACCGGCGGCGCCGTTCGGCGGCTTCAAGCAATCGGGCATCGGCCGTGAATACGGTGCGTTCGGGTTGGAGGCGTTTGTCGAACCGAAGGCGCTGCTGGGCACGATGTGACCAGGCAGCGCCTGCGGATATGCGAGCCGTCGCGCGTTATCAATACGAACGCGGTGTCAGCAGCTCGGACATGCCGACCCGATGCAGCATCTCGGCCCTGATGCGGTCGAGCACTGCGAATCCGACATCCGCGCCGTCCTGAGTCGGATCGACGTGCACGCGGAACGGACGCTTGCCGAATGGCGCATCGACGATATCGACGATGGCCTGCGCGACGAGCGACACATCGGCATCCGGCGGCACGATCGCGGCAAAGGCCTTCTGGATGCGCTCGGCGAGCCCGGCGTTCGGTCCGTTCTCGTACGCGTCGAGCACGCTGGCGTCGGCGGGATGGCCCGCGTGCTCGAAGTGGTTGGTGCCCGACGTGAACGCGCCCGGCACGATGATCGAGGTTTCGATGCCCCAGCCCGACAGCTCACGGGCGTACTGAACCGCGATCGCGTCCATCGCCGCCTTCGCCGCGAAATACGGTGCGAGGTACGGCGGCGTGCCGCCCGCCGAGCTGCTGCTCGACACCCACGCGACGAGGCCGCGCTTCTGCTTGCGCATCTGCGGCAGCACCGCGCGGTTCACGCGCTGCGTGCCGAGCACATTGCTGTCGTACAGCTGCGCGTATTGCTCCGGCGTGAACGCCTCGGCCGGGCCGAAGGCCATATGGCCGGCGTTGTGCACGATCACGTCGATGCGGCCCGTGTCGGCGATCACCTTCGCAATCCCTGCGTCGACCGATTCCTGCGACAGCACGTCGAGTTCGACCGCGCGCAGATCGACGCCATGTTGCCGTGAGAACTCCGCCATCTGCGCGACGGCCGGTGCATTGCGTGTCGTCGTGGCGCGCATCGACGCGTAGACGGTGTGGCCGGCTTTTGCCAGTGCTTCGGCGGCGAGGCGCCCGAAACCGCTCGACGCGCCGGTGATAACGATGACCTGTTTCATGATCAGCTCCTTGTTTGCATTGAATGCTGGATTGATTCGAGGTTGGCGTTCGGTGACGTGATCAGATAATTCCGCCGTTCGCGCGCAGCGTCTGGCCGTCGACCCAGGAGGCCGCGTCACTGACGAGGAACGACACCACAGCTGCGATGTCTTCGGGCTGGCCGAGACGTTCGAGCGGCGGCATTTTGGCGAGGCGTTCGACCTGCTCGGGCGTCTTGTCCTTCAGGAACAGATCGGTAGCGGTCGGTCCGGGCGCCACGGCATTCACGGTGATGTTCCGGCCGCGCAGTTCCTTCGCGAAGATGTTGGTCATCGTTTCGACCGCGGCCTTGGTCGCGGCGTACACCGAGTAACCGGGCATCGCGAGCGCTTTCATGCTGCTGGAGAAGTTGACGATGCGGCCGCCGCTGCGCAGCTTCTTCGCCGCGACGCGCAGCGTGTTGAACGTGCCCTTCAGGTTGATCGCGACGATGCGGTCGAACAGCGCGTCGTCGGTATCGACCAGCGACACCAGGCCCGGCTGCATCACGCCGGCGTTGTTGACGACGATATCGACACCGCCAAACAGCGTGACGGTCTGATCGAACAGCGCGGCGACCTGCGCCGGCACGGCGACGTCGGCCTGAATGGCGGCCGCGCGGCCACCCGCTGCTTCGATCGCGTCGACGACAACCTGTGCGTCCGCCGCGCGGCCTGCGTAGTTGACGACGACGGTGATGCCGTCCGCGGCGAGACGCTTGGCGATGGCTGCGCCGATACCGCGCGATGCGCCCGTGACGATGGCGACTTTGGAACCGTTGGCTTGGGTGCTCATGGTGACTCTCCTTTCGACTGGGGCTGGGTGGTGGGTGATGCGATGGACGTATCTTCTCGCCAGCCGGGATTAGACGGTAGCCGCATGACCAACATATCGGTTATGCTTGGAGCGTATGACCCCATTCGACGACCTCGGCCTGCTTCGCGCGTTCGTCGCCATCGTGGAGAGCGGCAGCATCTCCGCGGCGGCGCGCAAGCTGCGCCTGACCCAACCCACGCTGAGCCGCCAGTTGCGCGCGCTCGAGGATCTGTGCGGCGCCTCGCTGCTGCGGCGCGACACGCACCGGATGAGCGTGACCGACGTCGGGCATCAACTGCTCGCCGACGCCGAGGCGCTGCTGTCGCTCGCCGAAGAGTCGGAGCAACGTCTGCGCAGCGACCAGACCGCGCTGAACGGCACGATCCGCGTGTTTTCGACGATCGATTTCGGGCAGTCCGTCATTAGTCGGTTGATCAGCAGCTTTATTCAGGCGCATCCGGGCGTGCGGATGGAGCTGGGCTATTCGAATCGCCCGGTGCGGATGATCGAGGAGGGCAGCGATGCGGGAATTTTCGCGGGGGCGATGAACGACGACCGGGTGGTCGCGCGGCCGCTCGGCGAGATCAGGCGTTACGTGGTCGCGTCGCCTGCGCTATTGAAGGATCACAAGATTCCCGGCAAGCCCGAGGATCTGGCCGCTTTGCCGTGGATCGGCCTGTCCGGCAGCCAGTTCGGCGGGGTGGGCGAGATCACGCTTCATTCGGGCGCGGCGGAGCAGGTGCTGCGGGTGGAGCCGCTATTCGTGACCGAAGGGGTGACGAGCATACGCGAGTCGGTGCGCATGGGGCTCGGCATTGCGGTGCTGCCGGAATGGCTGATCGACGAGGATCTGACATCGGGACGCCTCGCGCGGGTCTTGCCGAAATGGCACGCGAAGCCGCTGGCCGCGCAGATCATCTATCCGGCGCAACGGCGGGTGCCGTTGCGGGTGCGGACGTTTATCGACTTTGCGACGGAGTACATGACGACGGTGTTGAAGCCGCGTCATGCTGACGGCTAATCAATCGACGTCGACGCATCATGTTGATGCGCGCGGTGCTGTTCGTCGCGGCTTCAAAAGGCTGCTGCGCCGCGCGCAGTGCATCGAACGGGCGGCGCGCCGTGAGCCGCTTACGCCGCTGAGAGCGTTAGCGCGAGGCAGCATCCACGAGGGCAGCCACGCCGCTGACCGGCTTCACCAGTTCATCCGGAAGACCGTGGCGCTGGCGCAGATAGTCGGGCGAGTTGAACGACAGCGATGTGCGGCCGTCCGCGTCATCCCACACCAGCACCTTCAGCGGCAGATCGAGCGCGGAGGTCGGCGCGAATTGCATCAGCGGCGTGCCGGCTTTCGGATTGCCGAACACCAGCAATTGGCTGAATGGCATCGTGAGCCCGGCGCGTTCGGCGTCGCCGCTGAAATCGATGCGGGCGAACAGCGTCAGCCCGCGTTCCCGAATCAGCGTCTCCAGCCGCTCGGCCGTCGCGGGCCCCGCGTGCGCGCTTGCCACGGTGACGATGCCTGTGCCGGCGTTCTCTGCAATCGAAGCGGTGGTCATGATTTCTCCTGGATGGATCGGGTGCGTGTGCCGTCACGCCCCTTGGCTCGCCGCGCGCGCGGTAGTTCCGGCGCAATGGGTCAGTTCAGTGTAGGCGCTGGCGCGGGCATCGTGCCCACGCCTCGCCGCATCCGTCACTGGCTCAGATAAACGAACTTCCCGTTTTTGATCGTGCCCATCACGCTCGCGCGCTGGTCGAGCCCCACGTGATCCTGCGGGCTCGTATTGACGACGCCGTTCGGCACCACCAGCTCATGCGCGTGCTCGAGCTCGTTGCGCAACGCGACGCGAAACGCCGGCGTGCCCGGCTGCGCGGTCTTCAGCGCCCGCGCAACGGCGTCCTGCAAACGCGGATAGACACCCGCGGCGTCGCCGGCGAACTGCGTGACACTGCCCGGCCCGTACTTCGCTTCATATTCGTTGACGAACGCGACTGCCGCCTTCTTGGCCGGATGATCGGCCGGCAGCGTGCGCGCGACGACGACCGGCTGCGTCGGGAACAACGTGCCTTCCACGTCCTTGCCGCCGAGCTTGATGAATTCCGGCGTCGCGATGCCGTGCGTCTGATAGATCGGCCCCTTGTAGCCGTGCTCGATCAGCGTGCGTTGCGGCAGCACCGTCGGCGTGCCCGCGCCGGCGATCAGGATCGCGTCGGGCTTCGCGGCCATCAGCTTCAGGATCTGGCCGGTCACGCTCGCGTCGGTGCGGTTGTAGCGCTCGGTCGCGACCAGTTTGATATGGCGCAGTGCCGCGAACTTGCTGAATTCATTGAGCCAGCTTTCGCCGTAACCGTCCGCGAAGCCGATGAAGCCGACCGTCTTCACGTTGTGGTTCGACATATAGCGCGTCATCACGTCGGCCATCGCGCTGTCGGTCTGCGCCATCTTGTAGGCCCACACCTTCTTGCCTTCCTGCGGTTCGACGACGCTTGCCGAGCCGATCAGCGTGATCATCGGCGTCTGGCTTTCGGCGACCGGGTCGAGCGCGGCCATCGCGGCCGGCGTGATGTTCGGGCCGACGATCACGTCGACGTGGTCCTCGTTGATCAGCTTGCGGATATTGCGCACCGCGTTGCCGGGGTCGGATGCGTCGTCGAGGAAGATGTAATCGGCTTTCTGGCCGGCGATCGTCGGCGGCCACATCAGCATCGCGTTCTTGCTGGTGATGCCGATCACGGCGGCGGGCCCGGTGTTCGACAGATCGATGCCGACTTTCAGGTCGGCATGCGCGGCGCTCGCGACGAGCAGCGCACCGGCGCCGGCCGCGAGGCCGCGCAGGGTTTTCCGAAGCTTATTGTTATGTGACGTCATCAGAAGGTCTCCATGGCGAGAGGCGAGGTTCAGGCGTTGATACAGGCTGCGGTGCAAGAGGGATCCACACGGACCCCGTTCAGATCACAGTTCGGATCACAGTTCATAAGTTTCGTGTTCGCCTTTGAGCGCCTGTTCGATCAGCTTGCGATTCAGGCTCGGCGACAGCAGTTCGACCAGCGTGTACACGTAGCTGCGCAGATACGCGCCCTGTTTCAGCGCGACGCGCGTCACGTTGCTGCCGAACAGGTGGCCGACCGGCATCGCGCGCAGGTGGCGGTCGCGCTCGGCATTGAACGCGATGTCGGCCATAATGCCGACGCCCAATCCCAGCTCGACGTAGGTCTTGATCACGTCGGCGTCGATCGCCTCCAGCACGATGTCCGGAAGCAGCCCGCGCAGACGGAACGCCTCGTTGATCTTGGTGCGGCCGGCGAACGCCTGGTCATAGGTAATCAGCGGGTATTGGGTCAGATCGTCGAGCGACAGCAGCTTGCGCTCGAGCAGCGGATGGTCCGGCTGCATCACCGCGACGTGGTGCCACTGGAAGCAGGGCAGCGACACCAGATCCTTATAGTTGGAGATCGCCTCGGTCGCGATCGCGAGATCGGCCTGGTCGTGCAGTACCATCTCGGCGACCTGGGTCGGGCTGCCTTGCAGAATTGAAAGGTGAACCTTCGGAAAGCGCTTCTTGAATTCGGCGATTGCGGCCGGCAGCGAGTAGCGCGCCTGGGTATGGGTCGCGGCGATCACCAGATTGCCCTGGTCCTGCGCCGCGTAGTCCTTGCCGACGCGCTTGAGGCTTTCCACCTCCTGCAGGATGCGTTCGATCGACTGCAGGATGATGCGGCCGGGTTCCGTCAGCGAGCGCACGCGCTTGCCGTGCCGTGTAAAGATTTCGACGCCCAGTTCGTCTTCCAGCTCGATGATCGCCTTGGAAACGCCCGGCTGGCTGGTAAATAGGGCCTTGGCTGCTTCGGTGAGGTTGAAATTCTGCCGCACCGCCTCGCGGACGAAGCGGAATTGGTGCAGGTTCATATATAACCTCGCCGCATATAAAAAGAATTTTTTAGTCGTTTGAAATATAAGGCGAGTTTATTACGATCTGTCCAACTTTTTCAATATGGATATCTGTATTTGTCATAAGCAAATAAGCGAAGGGTCTAAACGCTTGTCTGCCTGAGTTGACCAACACAGATATTCGAGCCGCGACGAAACCGGATCGTCGTGTGTCACGCAAAGTTTCGAAAATTGGGGTCCCCGAATGTACCAATACGATCAGTACGACCAGACCATCGTCGATGAACGGGTTGCGCAGTACGCCGATCAGGTTCGCCGCCGCTTGTCGGGCGAATTGAGCGAAGAGGAGTTCCGTCCGCTGCGTCTGCAGAACGGTCTGTACTACCAGCGCCATGCTTATATGCACCGCATCGCGATTCCGTACGGCAACCTGCGCAGCGACCAGATGCGCATGCTCGCGACGATCGCGCGCGAACACGACCGCGGCTACGGCCATTTCTCGACGCGCTCGAACATCCAGTACAACTGGATCAAGCTCGAAGAAACGCCGGAAATCCTGCGCAAGCTCGCGTCGGTGCAGATGCACGGCATCCAGACTTCGGGCAACTGCATCCGCAACATCACTGCTGACCAATTCGCCGGCGTCGCGCCGGACGAAGTGGTCGATCCGCGCCCGTGGGCCGAAATCCTGCGCCAGTGGTCGACGTTCCACCCGGAATTCGCATGGCTGCCGCGTAAGTTCAAGATCGCCGTGTCGGGTTCGAAGGAAGACCGCGCTGCCGTGCAGATCCACGACATGGGCGTGTATCTGAAGAAGAACGAGCAGGGCGAACTGGTGGTCGACATCCTCGCGGGTGGCGGGCTGGGCCGCACGCCGATCGTCGGCGCGATCATCCGCCGCGATCTGCCGTGGCAGCATCTGCTGACCTACTGCGAAGCCGTGCTGCGCGTGTACAACCGCTACGGCCGCCGCGACAACATGTACAAGGCGCGGATCAAGATCCTCGTGAAGGCGCTGTCGCCGGAGAAATTCGCCGCGCAGGTCGAAGAAGAGTGGCAGCACCTGAAGGACGGTCCTTCGACGCTGACGCAAGCTGAAGTGGACCGCGTCGCGCAGTACTTCGTGCCGCCCGCTTACGACAAGCTGCCGGATACCGACGCATCGTTCGAAAAGCATCTGCTGGAAAACCGCGCGTTCGCGCGCTGGGTCGAGCGTAACGTGCGGCCGCACAAGGTGACGGGGTATGCCTCGGTGACGCTGTCGCTGAAGCCGACCACGATCGCCCCCGGTGACGCAACGGATACGCAGATGGAAGCGGTCGCCGACTGGGCCGACGAATACTCGTTCGGCCAGATCCGCGTATCGCACGAACAGAACCTGATTCTGGCCGACGTGAAGAAGCGCGACCTGTTCGCGGTGTGGGAAAAGGCCAGGTCGCAGGGCTTCGCGACGCCGAACATCGGCCTGTTGACCGACATCATTGCGTGCCCGGGCGGCGATTTCTGCTCGCTCGCGAATGCGAAGTCGATTCCGATCGCGTTGGCGATCCAGGAACGCTTCAACGATCTCGACTACGTGTACGACCTCGGCGACGTGTCGCTGAACATCTCGGGCTGCATCAACGCGTGCGGTCACCACCACGTCGGCAACATCGGCATTCTGGGCGTCGACAAGGACGGCTCCGAGTGGTACCAGGTGACGCTCGGCGGCGAGCAGGGCACGGGCGCGACCGGCGCGCATCTTGGCCGCGTGATCGGCCCGTCGTTCTCGGCGGAAGAAATGCCGGACGTGATGAGCAAGGTGATCGACACCTTCGTGGACAACCGCCAGGAAGGCGAGCGTTTCATCGATACGTACAGCCGTATCGGCATCACCCCGTTCAAGGAGCGCGTGTACGCCGCGCGTCAACCGGCTCACGCGTAACCGCGCAAAGGATACTGAACAGATGGCTTCTATCATCAAGAATCGCGCGGTCGTCAACGACGACTGGACGCTCGTGCGCCCGGCCGAAGACGGTACGCTGCCGCTCGTCAGCGAACTGCCGGCCGGCAAGGTGCTGGTGCCGCTCGCGCTGTGGCAGGTCGAACGCGATGCGCTGGTCGCGTCGCGCGGCGCCGCTGAAATCGGCGTGTGGCTCGCGCCGGATAACGAACCGGCGGACATCGCCGCGGATTTCGACAAGCTTGCAGTGATCGGCGTGGATTTCCCGGTGTTCCGCGACGGCCGCGGCTACAGCATCGGTCGCCTGCTGCGCGAGCGCTATGGCTACAAGGGTGAACTGCGCGCGATCGGCGACGTGCTGCGCGACCAGGTCCGGCTGATGTTCCGTTGCGGCTTCGATGCGTTCGCGGTACGCGCCGACAAGGACATCAACGATGCAATGAAGGCGTTCGACGATTTCACCGTGCAGTACCAGGGTGGCGTGGATGTGCCGGCGCCGCTGTTCCGCCGTCGCGCGGAACTGGCCGCTGCGCAAAACGCTGCCGCGGGCAAGGTTACGGCATGAGCACCGTTCAGTCGCTGAGCCCGGAACTGGCCGCGAAGATCGAGCGTCTCGACGCGCTGCTCGATTCGATTGCCGCGCGCCACGCGAACGTGAAACTCGCGAGCAGCCTCGCCGCGGAAGACATGCTGCTCACGCACGCGATCCTGTCGCGCGGCGTGAAGATCGGCATCTTCTCGCTGAACACCGGCCGTCTGCACGCGGAAACGCTCGGCATGCTCGAACGCGTGAAAGCGCGCTATGGCTACGACATCGAACAGTTTCATCCGCAGGCCGCGGCGATCGAGCAGTATGTGAGCGAGCACGGCCTGAACGCGTTTTACGAAAGCGTCGATCTGCGCAAGCGCTGCTGCGAAATCCGCAAGGTCGAGCCGCTGAACCGCGCGCTCGCCGACGTCAGCGCGTGGGTCACGGGCCAGCGTCGCGAGCAGTCGGTTACGCGTGCCGAACTGCACGAGGAAGAGCACGACGGCGCGCGCGACATCGCCAAGTTCAACCCGCTCGCGGACTGGACTGAAGCCGAGGTCTGGGATTATCTTAAGACGTTCGATGTGCCGGTCAATCCGCTGCACGCGCGCGGTTATCCGAGCATCGGCTGCGAGCCGTGTACGCGCGCGATCCGCCCCGGCGAGGACAGCCGGGCGGGGCGCTGGTGGTGGGAGTCGCGTGACACCAAGGAATGCGGCTTGCATATCACGGCGATTACCCCGATCTCGTCGATTGCGGCCGAGCCCAGCGAAAACACGTCGGCCTGAGCGCCGCGCATCGAACTTCCGGCCGAGCCGAACGCCGCCGATACCGATTTGAATACAACTGCCCGCGCGAGAAGCGTCTGCCGGGCAGTACCAACGAAGGACACGCTATGAGCACCACGCTCGATTCGACTGTCAACGCCCCGCTTGCCAACACGGCCAACCGGATGGATCACCTCGACTGGCTCGAAGCCGAGTCGATCCACATCCTGCGCGAACTGGTCGCCGAATGCAGCAAGCCGGCGCTGCTGTTTTCGGGCGGCAAGGATTCCGTGGTGGTGCTCGCACTTGCGCTGAAGGCGTTCGGTCTCGGTGCGAATCGCAAGACGCAGCTGCCGTTCCCGCTCGTGCATATCGACACCGGCCATAACTACGACGAAGTAATCGACTTCCGCGATCGCCGCGCGAAGGAAATCGGCGCCGAACTCGTGGTCGGTCACGTCGAGGATTCGATCAAGCGCGGCACCGTGCGTCTGCGCCGCGAAACCGATTCGCGCAATGCCGCGCAAGCGGTCACGCTGCTGGAGACGATCGAGCAATACGGCTATACCGCGATGATCGGCGGCGCGCGCCGCGACGAAGAAAAAGCCCGCGCGAAAGAGCGCATCTTCTCGTTCCGCGACGAATTCGGTCAGTGGGACCCGAAGGCGCAGCGCCCGGAGCTGTGGAGCCTGTACAACGCGCGTCTGCATAACGGCGAACACCTGCGCGTGTTCCCAATCTCCAACTGGACCGAACTCGACGTGTGGCAATACATCGCGCGCGAACAGCTCGAACTGCCGTCGATCTACTACGCGCACCAGCGCGAGATCGTGCGCCGCAACGGTCTGCTCGTGCCGGTCACGCCGCTCACGCCGATGCGCGAGGGCGAGACCAGCGAACAGGCGCTGGTGCGCTTCCGTACCGTCGGCGACATCAGCTGCACGTGCCCGGTCGAAAGCGACGCCGACGATGTCGAGAAGATCATCGCCGAAACGGCCGTGACCGAAATCACGGAGCGCGGCGCGACACGGATGGACGACCAGGTCTCCGAAGCCGCGATGGAACAGCGCAAGAAGCAGGGTTATTTCTAAGCACACGACGAGGGCATTTGAATCATGAGCGGTATCCATCAACCAGAAGACCTCGGCGTGCTGCGTTTCATCACCGCGGGTAGCGTCGACGACGGCAAGAGCACGCTGATCGGCCGCCTGCTGTACGACAGCAAGGCTGTGTTGAGCGACCAGCTTTCGGCGTTGTCGCGCGCAAAGAACAAGCGCACCGTCGGCGACGAAATCGATCTGTCGCTGCTGACCGACGGCCTCGAAGCCGAGCGTGAGCAGGGCATTACGATCGACGTCGCGTACCGTTACTTCGCGACCGCGAAGCGCAAGTTCATCATCGCCGACACGCCGGGCCACGAGCAGTACACGCGCAACATGGTGACGGGCGCGTCGACCGCGCACGCGGCGATCATCCTCGTCGACGCAACGCGCGTGACGTTCGAGAACGGCCTCGCGCAACTGCTGCCGCAGACCAAGCGCCATAGCGCGATCGTCAAGCTGCTCGGCCTGCAGCACGTGATCGTCGCGATCAACAAGATGGACCTCGTCGACTACAGCGAAGCACGCTTCAACGAGATCCGCGATGCGTATGTCGAACTCGCGCGCCACCTCGGCCTCGAAGACGTGCGCTTCGTGCCGGTGTCGGCGCTGAAGGGCGACAACATCGTCACGGCCAGCGAGCGCATGCCGTGGTACGCGGGCGAGCCGCTGCTCGATGTGCTCGAAGCACTGCCGGTCGAAACCGCCGGCGGCGAAGCGCTGCGCTTCCCGGTGCAGTGGGTCGCGCGTCAGGACGGCAGCCAGGCCGACGATTTCCGCGGCTACATGGGCCGGATCGAATCGGGCGAAGTGAAGCTGGGCGACACGATCGTCGTGCTGCCGGCTAACCGCGAGGCGACGGTCGCCGAGATCATCGCGCCGGTGGTCGGCGGCACCGCGCAGGTGGATCGCGCGTTCGCCGGTCAAACGGTGACGATCCGTCTTGCCGAAGACGTCGACGTGTCGCGCGGCGATACCTTCGTGCTGCGTGCCGGCGCGCCGGAACCGGCGAAGAAGCTCGAAGCCGACCTGTGCTGGTTCGACGAGACGCCGCTGTCGACGCAGCGCAAGTATCTGCTGAAGCAGACCACCAACACGGTGTTCGCGAAGATCGGCGCGATCAGGGAAGTGCTCGACGTGCATACGCTGTCGCAGGCCGTCGATCGCAAGGAACTGGCGATGAACGACATCGGCCGGGTCGCGCTGACGCTGCAGAAGCCGGTCGTTTGCGACGCGTACGATGCGCATCAAGGTACCGGCGCGTTCGTGCTGATCGACGAGGCGACGAACCACACCGTCGCTGCCGGCATGATCCGCGCTTATTCCGCGTAAGTGCGCGGCGTAGTTGCGTAAAGGCGTGTGCAGGCGACGCATTGCGTCGCCTGCACACGCCAACGAACAGGTTGATGTAAATGGGTAAGGTTTATCTGATCGGCGCAGGGCCCGGTGCCGCGGACCTGATTACGGTGCGCGGCGCGCGTCTGCTCGGCGCCGCCGATGTCGTGCTGCACGACGCGCTGGTCGAGCCGGCGATGCTCGACTACGCGCCACACCACGCGAAGCGTATTGCGGTCGGCAAGCGCTGCGGACAATTGTCGACGGCCCAGCAATTCATCAATAAGCAGATCGTCGATGCGGCGCTGGAGCATCAGCTGGTGGTGCGCCTGAAGGGCGGCGATCCGATGCTGTTCGGCCGCGCCGACGAGGAAATGCGCGCGCTCGAAGCCGCGGGCATCGAGTACGAAGTCGTGCCGGGCATTACCGCGGCGCTGGCGAGCGCGGCATCGCTGAAGCGCTCGCTGACGTTGCGGGGCGTATCGCGCAGCGTCGCGCTGGCCACTTTCAGCCGCGCGCCCGGGTCGGACGAAATCCGCGAGCAGGTCAACGCGGATTCGCTGGTGTTTTATATGGGACGCGATAGTGGCGTCGAGATCGCGCGGCAGCTGATCGATGCCGGCAAGCCGGCGACGACGCCGGTCGCGATCGTCGAAGCATGCAGCACCGAGCGCGAACGCATGCTCACGCTCACGCTCGACGAACTCGCTGCTGGCGAAGCACAGCGCTGGCTCGATGCGTCGCAGCCTAGTCTGTTGATGATCGGGGAAGCGTTTGCCGAGCGGCAGGTCGAGGGCACGCGTTCTGCGGGCGGTTTGCTGGTCGCGGCCTCAATTTCTCGAGCTGAATTTCGCGAGTTTTACCGAGGCTTTTCTGATCGGCCGTCGCGCGGTGCGGCGGCCGAACATCTCTGCACACCGCGCAAAGTAGCCCAGCCGCTTATGCGGTGACCGTCGGGCTCTTCAATTCCGAAATGGCTTGTCTGCAGCGACAGCAGTGAACGCTGCCGTCGGCGGCACGGTATCAAACCTGCCGCAAACAATACTGCGCTAGCGCATCGAGTACCGCATCATCCTCGCCGGCCGCGACCGCGCAACGAATCTCGACAGTGGGATGGGCTGCGCGGCACTGATCGATGATCGCCGGCAAATCTCTCCTGACATGGCCGCCTTGTCCGAAGAACACCGGCACGACGGTAATCGCATCGCACCCTTGCGTCGCGAGCTGCGTAACGGCGGTGGGCAAATCAGGCTCCATCAACTCGAGAAACGCGAGCACGACCGCCTGCGCTTCCCCCGTCGATGCGCGCGCCGCACGCAGCTTGTCGGCGAGCCGTTCGAACGGCTCGCGCCAGCGCGCGTCGCGCGCGCCGTGGCCAAACAGAATCAGTCCGTGCATAGCCATCGCGTCAGCTCCCGATGCCCATAGCGCCGCTTTAGTGGCGGTCCACCCACTTCAACCCGACGAGCCCCAGCACCAGATAGACGAGCCCCGGGGTTGCCGCCGTCAATGGCGCGGGCCACGTATTGAGCGTGCCGATGTGCGAGAACAGCGTGTTGAACAGCTGGAAGCTCATACCGAGCATGATGCCGCCGAACACCTTCACGCCGACCACGCCGGCGCGCGTATGCAGATACGCGAACGGCAGCGACAGCACCAGCATCACGAACACCGCGAACGGATACAGCAGCTTGCGCCACAGCGCGATTTCATAGCGCTGCGTGTCCTGATGATTCTCGGTCAGATGCTGGATATAGCGGAACAGGTTGAACATCGACATGCGGTCCGGCGACACCAGCAGCACCGACAGGATCTGCGGCGTCAGTTCCGAGCGCAGCGAGTACTCGGGCAGCGTCACCTGGTTCGCGCGATAGACCGGGTTCAGCGCATCGGTGGGCGTGCCCGTGGGAGGGGGCACGTCGATCAGTTGTGTATCGGTCACGCCGGTCAGCAGCCAGTGGCCCGGCGGCTGATAGTGGCCGCTTTGGGCGATGCGCACGTTCGACAGCCGGAACTTCGAATCGAACTCGTAGATGCGCACGTTGCTGATCGTCGCGTCGGGCTTCAGCTCGCCGACGTTGACGAAGCGCGTGACCTGCTCGCCGTCGGCGCGCTCGGTCAGCGTGTCCTTGACCCACACACCCGACTGGAAGTTACTCGACACCGACGAACCCAGCGCCTCCAGCCGCACGCGCTCGGACAGTTGATCCGTGTAAGGGCCGACCACTTCGCCGATCAGATAGGTGACGATCACGAGCGGAATGCCGATCTTCAGCAGCGAGCGCAGCGCCTGATTGGTCGCGAGGCCCGACACGCGGAAGATCGTGTATTCGGAGTTCGCCGCCATCTGCGCGAACACGTAGATCGCGCTGATCAGCGCCGCGACCGGAATGATCTCGTAGAAGCGCGACGGCGTTTGCAGCGCGACGCGCAGCACCGCGTACTGGAATTTGTAGTTGCCGTGGCCGACCGAATTCAGTTCGTTGATCAGATCGAAGAAGAAGAACAGACCCGAAAACGCAAACAGAATGAAGATGAACGTGAGATAGATCTGACGCGCGAAATACCTTTCATAGATGCGCATCGGTCAGGCTCCCTGCGAACGGCTGAACATCGCGCGCGTGAACAGCGGCCGGTTGCGCACGCGCAGCCAGAAGATGAACGCGACGATGCCGAGGACGATGATGTGCAGCACCACGAGCCCGACGCCGAACGACAGCTTGCCCTGCTCGATCCACGCCTGCACGACGTTCAGCAGATTCGAATACGTCAGGTAGATCAGCACGGCCATCACGAGGTTGATCGTGCGGCTGCGCCGCGGGTTCTGGTGCGCGAGCGGAATCGCGAGCAGCATCAGGTTGATTGCGATCAGCGGCAAGCCCGCGCGCCACGCGAATTCGGCGAGATTGTCCCGCGTGGGATTGCGCAGCAGCGTCAGCGTCGGCGTACCGGTGGTGGTCGGCGTATTGATGACGGGCTGGCTCTGGATCTTCACGCCGTAGCGCTCGAACTCCATGATGCGGAAATCGGGGTGACTCGGCTCGCCGTCGTAGCGTCGGCCGTTCTCCAGCACGACGAAGCGGTCGCCGTTCTTGTGCGTTTCGACGTGGCCGGTCTTCGACACCACCACGTTGACCTTGCCGCCTTCGGTGCTGGTGACGAACACGTTTTCGACGCGCCCCTGGTCGGGCGACATTCTCTCGATGAAGAACACGCGGTGCGTGGTCGGCGATTCGCGGAATTGCCCGGGAGCCAGCAGCGAAACTTCGTCGCGCTGCTGGAAGCGCGCGCGGATCAGCTTGCTCTGCTGGTTCGACCACGGCCAGCCGACGAACACGAAGAACATGATCAGGATGATGATCGGCGTGGCGAAGATGCCGATCGGCTTGATGAACTGCGTGAGACTCACGCCCGAGGACAGCCACACGACCATCTCGGAGTCTTTGTACCAGCGCGTGAGCACGAACAGGATCGACACGAACAGCGTGGCGACCAGCATGATGGCCAGATAGCCGATCACGGTGAGGCCGATCAGGACCAGCACGTCGCGCGGGTCGATCTCGCCCTGGGCCGCGAAGCCGACGATGCGGATCATCATCGTCGTCAGCACGAGCGTGAGGAGAACCATGAACACGGCGCCAGCCGTGTACGCGAGTTCGCGCTGGAGAGAGCGTTCGAAGATCATTAGTGATGACGAGAGGGGGCGCTCACGGCGGCGCGCGGGATGGTTCCCGTCACGCCTCCGGTGCAGCCGCCGCGGGAAAAATAGCGGATAATTGCGGCTTTCATCCTAAGCCCAGATTTTATCCGAGGACAAGCGCGATGGACTTTAGCATAAAAGCCTGTGATTGGACCAAAGGCTCGACGAACGGCTTCCTGACCGGAAAATCCGATTGCATCGTGATCGGCGTGTTCGAGTCGCAAACGCTGTCGGGCGCCGCGCTGGAGATCGACGAGGCCACCAAGGGCCTGCTCACGCGCATCATTAAGGCCGGCGACATGGACGGCAAAGCCGGCACCACGCTGTTCCTGCACGAAGTATCGGGCATCGGCGCATCGCGCGTGCTGCTCGTCGGCCTCGGCAAACAGGATGCTTTCAGTCAGAAAGCCTACGGTGAAGCGGTCCGTGCCGCATGGCGCGCGCTGCTCGCCACCAAGATCGTCCAGGTTACCTTCACGCTCGCGCAACTGCCGGTGCTCGAGCGCACGTCCGACTGGTGCGTGCGCGCCGCGATCCTCGCGCTGCGCGAGCTGACCTACCGCTTCACGCAGATGAAGAGCAAGCCGGACAACACGCCGCGCGCGCTGAAGCGCGTCGTCTTCAGCGTCAACACCGGCGACGAGAAGGCCGCCAAGGTCGCCGCGAAGCAGGGCGCCGCGCTTGCCAACGGCATGGACCTGACGCGCGACCTCGGCAATCTGCCGAGCAACGTCTGCACGCCGACCTACCTCGCGAACACCGCGAAAAAGCTCGCGAAGGACTGGAAGCTGAAGGTCGAGGTGCTCGGCGAGAAGCAATGCGAGGCGCTGAAGATGGGCACGTTCCTGTCGGTCACCGCGGGTTCGGTCGAGCCGGCGCAATTCATCGTGCTGCAGTACCAGGGCGGTGCCGCGAAGGCCGCGCCGGTGGTGCTGGTCGGCAAGGGCGTCACGTTCGACACCGGCGGCATCTCGCTGAAGCCGGGCGAGGGCATGGACGAGATGAAGTACGACATGTGCGGCGCGGGTTCGGTGCTCGGCACGCTGCGCGCGGTCGCCGAGATGGGCCTGAAGATCAACGTGGTCGGCATCATCCCGGCGGTCGAGAACATGCCGTCGGGCACCGCCACGAAGCCGGGCGACATCGTCACGAGCATGAAGGGCATCACGGTCGAGATACTGAATACCGACGCCGAAGGCCGTCTGATCCTGGCCGACGCGCTCACGTACGCCGAGCGCTTCAAGCCGGCCGCGGTGATCGACATCGCCACGTTGACGGGTGCCTGCATCATCGCGCTCGGCCATCACAACAGCGGTCTGTTCTCGAAGAACGACGCGCTTGCGGGCGAACTGCTCGACGCATCGCGTGAAGCAGCCGATCCGGCATGGCGCCTGCCGCTCGACGACGAATATCAGGAGCAGCTGAAGTCGAATTTCGCGGACGTCGCGAACATCGGTGGACGTCCGGCCGGCAGCGTGACCGCGGCCTGCTTCCTGTCGCGCTTCACCGATGCCTACCCGTGGGCGCACCTCGACATCGCGGGCACCGCGTGGAAGAGCGGCGCGGCCAAGGGGGCGACCGGCCGTCCGGTGCCGTTGCTCGCGCAGTTCCTGATCGACCGCGCCGGGCAATGACGCAGTGCGGTAAGCGCGCGCAGCGCGCGCGGCGGCAAGCTGGATGGCAAGCGCAGCGGAGCGGCCGATGACGAGAATCGACTTTCACTCGAACGTCGGCGATTCGCTGACGTACGCGTGCCGCCTCGTGCGCAAGGCGTACCTGGCGGGTCAGCCGCTCGTCGTGCTGGCCGAACCCGCGCGCCTGCGTGCGTTCGACGAAAAACTGTGGACCTTCTCGCCGCTCGATTTCGTGCCGCACTGCATGGCGGGTACGCCGCTTGCAGCCCAAACTCCGGTCGTACTGGCCGCGAATCTCGACGATGTGCCGCATCATCAGGTGCTGCTCAATCTCGGCGCGGCAGTGCCGGCGCAGTTCGCCCGCTTCGAAAGATTGCTCGAAGTGGTCGGTAACGCACACGAGGAACTCGCCGCGGGCCGTGACCGCTATCGTTTCTATCGCGATCGCGGCTATGCTTTGAACAACTACAAGCAGGGCGGCTAGGCTTTCCTGGTTCCGCTTCGCGATGTCCGCCGCGTCCATCCGGTTCTTCATATCATCAGCCGTCATCGATGGCCGATGACGGCCGGTGGCGATGACGCGGCGGCGCACGAGCGGCTTGTCCCCGCCTTCGACTCAAACACGGAGAGCGCACGTGTCCGATTCCAACGACAATTCGATCCCGGTCCTGAACGAAATCCTCGTGCCGGGCCGCGCGCCTCAGAGCCGCGACGCGTCGGGCGCAACGGTTACGCCAGCGGCTCAGCCGGCCCCGGGATCCGCCGCGCAAGTCGGGCAGGCCGCGCAGGCCGGGACGCAGCACGAACCGGTTGGGCGCCAGGAACCCGCGTTTGCGCCGCCACCAGCGCATCCGTCTGAACCTGCGCTCGCTCCCGAACCTGTGCTGGCGCCACAACCAGTGCTCACGCCCGAAGAGCTGGCTTCACCGGAGCCGGTCCTTGCGCCGGAGCCTCTGTCCGAATCCAGATCCACTGACGAACCTGTTATCGCGCCGGCGCCGCAAGCCGGGCATCCGGCCGCGCCAGTTTCTGCTGCCGTTCCCGAGGCCGAGTTTCATCAACCGCATGTGGCCGACCATACGCATGCGAAGAAGCATCCGCGTCCTCATCGTGGCATTCATGCGCGCCACGGCCATGACGATCTTCACGAAGACATGGAGGTATCACCGGGCGTGTTCGATCGCGGCGAGCCGGGTGTGCCGCTGGAGGCCGGCGCAACGGTGCCGCCGGATTTCGATTACGAAGCGGAGCACGGCCCCGCCCACGATGCGACACACGACACCGCGCACGAAGCCGCGCAATCGCAGCCTGAACTCGACGCCGACGTGATCGCGGAACGCTTGCGCGGACGATTCGCCGGCTTTCTGGCGGGCGACGGACGCGGCATCATCGAGGTGCGCTGCCGCGATGCGTTGCAGCAGCATACGAGTCTTCTCGTGGGTCAGATCACGACGGAAGTCGCGCGCGCACTCGAAGCCGAAATGGCCGGCTGGGTGCGAGAAGCCGTGGCGGATGAGATTGCACGGCGCTCTGGTCGCGACTGAGTCTGTTCGCGACGGATGTGCCGCGGTATGTGATGCGGCAGAGAAAAGGTAGAGCGGCGGCGGATCCATCGACCACGAATTGGTGCCCGCCTTTCAGCGACGCATCGTCACCCGCAACACGCAGTCTATTTGAGCGTCAATACCCAGGCCGCGAGCGTGGCCGCCTGATCGGGCGTGAGCTGGGTGTTCGCGGGCATCGGCACCGTGCCCCATACGCCCGTACTGCCATCGAGAATCTTGTGCTTCAGATACGCGGCGGCGTCCGCGTGCCCCGCATATTTGACCGCGACATCGTGCAGCGCCGGCCCCATGAACGGGCGCGTGACCGAGTGGCAACTCATGCAGTTTTTCTGCTGGGCGAGCGCGAGGCCCGTCGAGGCCTCGGCATGGACGGCGGGACTGGCGGCGCTCAATGTAATGGCGAGCGCAACAGCGGCTGATCCGGCTGCATACGACATCGATTTCATTATGGTCTCCGCCGGTGCGGATGCCCGGCTCGTGGTGCACGCATTATAAGAGCAAAGGGGCGCACGGATTTTCGTGCGCCCCCTGGCGTTTTTGCGTAGATTACGGCGGCCTGGATGAATTGGTTTGGAAGCCCATGACGCTGACTCTCGCTAGCTGCTAGTACTACCCGCTTCCGCTCTCGACCCCGTTGCCGAGCTTGATCACCCCGTCACCGCTCCCCGGTTCGCCGGCTGCGCGAGCGCGAAATATTTCGCCATCACACCGCGCGTATAGCGCGGCTTCGGCGCCTGCCATGCGGCGCGGCGGCGCTGCAGTTCCGCGTCGTCGATATTCAGTTGCAACCGCAGCTTGTGCGCGTCGATCGTGATCGAGTCGCCTTCCTGCACCAGCGCGATCGTGCCGCCGACGAACGCTTCCGGCGCGACGTGCCCGACCACCATCCCCCAGGTGCCGCCCGAGAAGCGGCCGTCGGTGATCAGGCCGACCGATTCGCCGAGCCCCTTGCCGATGATCGCCGACGTCGGCGCGAGCATCTCCGGCATGCCGGGGCCGCCTTTGGGCCCGAGGTAGCGCAGCACCACGACGTCGCCGGCGACGATCTTGTCCGCGAGGATCGCTTCGAGCGCGCTCTGCTCGTCGTCGAAGACGCGCGCGGGGCCGGTGATGACCGGGTTCTTCAGGCCGGTGATCTTGGCGACCGCGCCGTCCTCGGCCAGGTTGCCCTTCAGGATCGCCAGATGGCCTTCCTTGTAGAGCGCCTTGTCGATCGGGAAGATCACCTGCTGGTCGGCGCGCGGCTTCGACGGTACGTCCTTCAGCTCGTCGGCGAGCGTGCGGCCGGTGATCGTCATGCAATCGCCGTGCAGCATGCCGGCGTCAAGCAGGATCTTCAGCACCTGCGGAATGCCGCCGGCCTTGTGCAGATCGGTCGCGACATACTGGCCCGACGGCTTCAGATTGCAGATCACCGGCACTTTCTTGCGCATGCGTTCGAAGTCCTCGATCGTCCATTCGACTTCGGCCGCATGCGCGATCGCCAGATAGTGCAGCACCGCGTTGGTCGAGCCGCCGGTCGCCATGATCAGCGCGACCGCGTTTTCGATCGACTGCTTCGTGATGATGTCGCGCGGCTTCAGGTCCTTCTTCACCGCTTCGACGAGCACGCGCGCCGATTCGGCGGCCGAATCGACTTTCTCCTGATCGGGGTTCGCCATCGTCGACGAATACAGCAGCGACATGCCGAGCGCTTCGAACGACGAACTCATCGTATTGGCCGTGTACATGCCGCCGCACGAACCGGTCGATGGGCAGGCGTTGCGCTCGATGCCGTCGAAATCCTCCTGCGACATGCGGCCCGCGGTGAATTCGCCGACCGCCTCGAACGACGATACGATCGTCAGATCGGTGCCCTTCCAGTTGCCCGGGCGGATCGTGCCGCCGTACACGTAGATGCCCGGCACGTTCATGCGCGCGAGGCCGATCATGCCGCCCGGCATGTTCTTGTCGCAGCCGCCGATCACGACCACGCCGTCCATCCATTGCCCCTGCACGCAGGTCTCGATGCAATCGGCGATCACTTCACGCGACACCAGCGAGTACTTCATGCCCTCGGTGCCCATCGACATGCCGTCCGAGATCGTCGGCGTGCCGAAGGTTTGCGGATTCGCGTCGGCCTGTTTGATTGCGACCACGGCCGCGTCGGCGAGGCGCTGCAGGCCCGCGTTGCACGGCGTGATCGTCGAATGGCCATTGGCGACGCCGATCATCGGCTTGTCGAAATCTTCTTTCTGGTAGCCGAGCGCGTAGTACATCGAGCGGTTCGGCGAGCGCGCGACGCCTTGCGTGATGTTTTTCGAACGACGGTTGTATGCCATGGGGAAGCTCCAGTCTGTCTGTTCTGTTCGTGATCCGCGCCGCGCGGGTGCCGCGCCGGCGCGGCCGGGAGTGAGCCGGGGTGGGCAGGTCGGTGCGTCGATGAGTGCGCCGGCGGGTTCGGCGGCGGCGCACCCGTTCAGTGTAGTGCCGCCGCGCTTCGCGTAGAGGCGGTTTTGCGTGCCAAGTGTCGCGTGTATTATTCGCGGCTATCTGAGTCGTAAAATATATTAATCATGCTGCCGACGATTCCCGACCTACGCCAGTTGCGCTATTTCGTCACCGTCGCCGAGGAAAAGCACTTCGGGCGCGCGGCCGTGCGTTTGTCGATGACGCAGCCGCCGCTGTCGCAGGCGATTCGCGCGCTCGAAGAGACGCTCGGCGTCGAACTGTTCGCACGCACCAAGCGCTCGGTCGAACTGACGGCGGTCGGCGCCGATCTGCTGCCCGAGGTGCAGCGCCTGCTCGCGGCCGCTGAAGGGCTGCGGCCGCTCGCGCAAAGCCTCGCGCGCGGCGAGGCGGGCGTGTTGTCGCTCGCGTTCGTGTCGACTGCGGACTATGGCTTGCTGCCGCTGCTGCTGCGCGATTTCGGCGTGCGTCATCCGCGTGTGCGGCTCGAACTGACCGAGGCGACCAGCGACGTGCAGGTCGACGAACTGGTGGCCGGGCGCCTCGACGCGGGCCTCGTGATCGCGCCGCTGCCGCCGCGGCATGCCGCGCGACTGTCGTGGCTGCCGATCGCGCGCGAGCCTCTGGTGATCGCGATGTCGACGGAGATGGCGCAGCGCGTGCCGGGCGCCGCCGGCAACGCTGACCCACAGCCAAACGCGGATACCGCCGAATGGCTCGACACCCCGGTCAGCCTGCGCGATCTTGCCGACGTACCTCTCGTGATCTTTCCAAGGCGTCTCGCGCCAGGCTTTTATGACATCATTATGGATTGCTACGGCGTCGCGGGCCTTACGCCGCGCATCGGCCAGGAGGCGATCCAGATGCAGACGATCGTCAGCCTCGTGTCGGCCGGCATGGGCGTCGCACTGGTGCCGCAATCGTTGCGTAATCTGCGCCGCACCGGTGTCGTGTACCGTCCGCTGTCGGAGTCTGTGCCGGCGATCGAGACGGGCCTCGTCTGGCGCACGGACGAGGTGAGTCCGGTGCTCGCGGGCTTTATCGAGATCGTGCGTGCTCATGCCGCGACGGTCGCGGCGCGTGCGTAGCGGCGCGTGCCGAAGGCCGTCGTCGATCGCGTCGAGTGTGCCGCCGTCAAACCGCTTCTGAACCTGAACTGCCCATAACTACCCGATGCTCATTCACCCCAATTTCGACCCCGTCGCCATTCATCTGGGGCCGCTCGCCGTGCGCTGGTATGGCCTGATGTATCTCGTCGCGTTCGTCGCGGCGATCGTCGTCGCCCGGCTGCGGCTGCGTTTGCCTTACGTTGCCGCGCAAGGCTGGACCGCCAAGGATATCGACGACATGCTGTTCTACGGCGTGCTGGGCACGATTCTCGGCGGCCGCCTCGGCTACGTGCTGTTCTACAAGGCGAGCTTCTATTTCGCGCATCCGCTGGAAATCTTCAAGGTGTGGGAAGGCGGCATGTCGTTTCATGGCGGCTTTCTCGGCGTGACGTTCGCGATGGTGCTGTTCGCGTTTCAACGCAAGCGTTCGTGGCTGCAGGTGACCGACTTCGTCGCGCCGATGGTGCCGACCGGACTCGCGGCGGGACGCCTCGGCAACTTCATCAACGGCGAGTTGTGGGGCCGTGTGACCGATCCGTCGTCGCCGTGGGCGATGCTGTTTCCCGGCGCCGCGCCGGATGACGCCGCGTGGCTCGCCGCGCATCCGCAGCAGGCCGTGCAATGGCATCTGAACGAAGTGTTCGCGCAATATCACCTGCTGCCGCGGCATCCTTCGGAGCTGTATGAAATCGCGCTCGAAGGCTTCGTGCTGTTCTTCGTGCTGATCTTTTTCTCGCGCAAGCCGAAGCCGCTCGGCGCCATTTCGGCGATGTTCCTGATCGGCTATGGCCTCGCGCGTTTCACGGTCGAATTCGCGCGCGAGCCGGACGATTTCCTCGGCTTGCTGGCGATGGGCCTGTCGATGGGCCAATGGCTGTCGCTGCCGATGATTCTCGCGGGCATCGGCCTGATGGTGTGGGCGTATCGCCGTGGGCGCCGCGAGCCGGCGCAGGCGGTCAGTGCAAGCTGACGGGCGAGCGTTCGTTCGGCACGGGTGCTGATGCTGAATTCCTGAACGAATGAAATGAAAAACGCCACGGCATGAAGTCATGCCGTGGCGTTTTTATTGGTACGTTCGTCGTGTGCGTATCGATCGACGCAAGCGCGGCTCGCCGCGCGCATCACTTCATCTGCACCGACCCCGACACATTGACCGTTACCGTCGACGTGCCGCCTTCGAGCGGCATCGGCGCCATCTTCGCGTCGGTGCTCATCGTGCGCGCGCTCATCATCATGACCGGCCGCGGCATCACATTGCCGCTGTGATTCACGTTGACCTCGCGGATCGAATAGCCGCTAAAGCCGAACGCTTGCGACGACGAGGCTGCCTGCTCGCGGAACGACTTGATCGCGTCGCCCGTGAGCCGCTGCTCCGCCGCGCGCTGCGCTTCCGGCGATAGCGAGAAGCTCACGTTGCCGACCTGCATGATCGATGCCATCTGTCCGGCGAGCTTCGACGCTGCGCCGAAGTCGCGCGATTCGAGTACGACTTCGGTACGGCCGCGCCACGTCGAGATGCGTCCGTCGCGGTCCGTCGACGGGAAGATCGCAAACGAGCCGGTGCGCGCGGTCACGCCGGTGACGCCGCGCGCTTTCTGCAAGGCCGCGTCGGCGCGCTGGTTCAGCGTGGCCGTCAGCGAAGACGGATCGTTCGCTTCCTGCTCGAAAAACAGCGTGATATCGACGACGTCCTGCGGCACCTCCGCGCTCGCTTGCGCATTCAGCGACAGAACCCCCGAAGGCTGCGGCATCACGCCCTGCGCGCGAGCGAGGGTTGGGGTCAGCGCGAGCGCGACAGGCGCGGTGCAGGCGAGAGCGAGTGCGAGTGCCCGTGCGGCTTTTTTCGTCATTGCTGGACTCCTTGGTTGAACAGGTTGTGCTCGATTGACGCGAGCGCCGGCTTGCGGCGCGAGGTGGGTGGCCTGGGTGGGAGTGGAGATACGGATGATCGGCAGCGAGGAGATTCACACGTCCGCCGATCGCGCGGTCCTGAGTCACATGCGACTGAATGCCGAATTTGCCTTTAAGCCAGCTGTTTGGTGATGAAACGCCATTCGGCTTCGCTCACCGGTGTGATCGACAGACGGTTGCCTTTGGCCAGCACGCGCATGTCCTGCAATTGCGGATGCTCGCGCAACGCGGCGAGTGGAATCAGCGGGATCTTCTTTTTGAACACGACATCGACGAGGATCCAGCGCGGTGTTTCCGGCGACGACTTCGCGTCGTAGTACGGGCTCTTTTTGTCGAACTGCGTCGGGTCCGGATAGGCAGTGGACGACACTTCCGCGAGGCCCGCAATGCCGGGCTCGGGGCAGCTCGAATGATAGAAGAGCACACCGTCACCGACCTGCATGGTGTCGCGCATGAAATTGCGCGCCTGATAATTGCGCACACCAGTCCACGGCAGCGTGCGATGCGGTGCGTTGGCGAGATCGTCGATGCTCGCTTCGTCCGGTTCGGACTTCATCAGCCAGTAGCGCATGAATCGAATTGAACGTTAGAGATTGAACGACACGCGGGTCCGAACGGGTGCCTACGAAAAAGCGCCTGAAAAGCGGCACAAAAACAGCGCAAAAAAACGGGACCCAAAGAAAAACGGCATCGAACCGAAGTCCGATGCCGTTCCAGATAAGGTCCCCGCCTTAGCCGCTAGGCCGGCATCCTGAACCGAGGGTTCAGAATTGGTCGCAGTTAGCAACACTTCGGGTACATCAGACAGAGTGACGCGCACGCCCGTGCTACAAATTTCCGCAACCGTGCACATGGCATTGGTTCAAGGAATATATGACCTTGGCGAACCAGGCAGGGAAGCTAAACCGATAAAGCTACAACACAATCACTTAACGATTGAACTCAAATGCTTGCCGTGATCTTCTCATGTACTTCAGAAAAGTGACACACGGGTACTGCATTCGAGCCACTTCGTTGAGCACGTGACCGGTTCGAAACCGGCACGCTGCTACGCTTGCTACATGCTGTACTGTTGGATCACAGTACCTAGCTGATCGTTCATTTGCTGCATTGTACGCCGGATTTCTTCAGCGGGAAATGCTTCTCCGTGTCTTACGCTGCTTTGCAGCTTAAGCAGTTCCGATGCCAGCGACAGCGCAGCCATGACGGCAATGCGATCCGTGCCGCGCACGTTGCTCGCGCTACGAATTTTTTTCATTTCCGCGTCGACGCGCGCCACCGCTTCGAGCAGCGCGCCTTCGGTTTCCGGCGAGCACGCGAGACGATAGGGTACGTCGAGGATCGAGACTTCGATCTGCTTGGTGGTCATGCGTTTTCTCCGTGGCGGCTGACGTCGCTTTCCGCTTCTTCGCCTTCGGGATGGCCAGAGTCGAGCAGATCGAGCTGGTTATCCGGTTCGCTGCTCGCGCGTGCGCGCGGCAATTTTTCGAGAATCGCATTCAGGCGCACCTGCGCGTCGTCGATCTTGGCGGACAGTGTGTCGCGTTCGGCTTGCAGCGCGTCGCGCTCCGCGCGCAATTGCGCGAGTTCCGCACGGGTGGCCTCGACTTCGGCACGTGAGTGCGCGAGCTGCTCTTCGAGCGCGAGCCGCGCTTCGTTGTGGCGCTGGCTGATCGCAATCAGCTTGCCGATATTCTGGGAGAGTGATTCGAGTTCGGTGAGCATGTGCTGCGTCCTCTAAAGACATCGCATTTTAGCGCGGAATATTACAGGTTCCGACAATTGTCTCGTTTCGAGACGTAACAACATCGCTTCTTGCACGCTTTTTCCCGACCATAAGATAAAAAACACGTCACCCGCCGGACAATAGCCCGCGTTTTACGGAACGGCTATTCGCGGGCACGCTTTCTTGACGCCCATCGAGGCCGCTCCTAAACTTGCCGCACTCTGGTGCTCGCGCGCGCGTTTCCGTGCGCGCAGTTAAACGGGAAGCAGGACGCGCGGGGTGTCGAACACCGCGGACGCGAACCTGCGCTGCCCCCGCAACGGTAAGCGACCGCATGTTCACATGCAGGTCGGTCCTGAACGCAGGTTCGAAGCTTAACTTGCGAGTGTGCCACTGCGCGTCACGCGTGGGAAGGCGGGACCGATGCGTCGCAGCCCGGATACCGGCCAGAGGGAGAGCACGTCGCCCATCAGAACGTCAAACAGGGGGGACGTCTCGTTACGCGTCGGCCTGCGGGGAAGCGGGCCGCGCCCGCCACTCACAGGAATATCATCCGATGCAGTCCCCCATCGCCCGCGCGGCGTTGCTCGCGTTCGCGAGCCTGCCGCTCGTCGTGCATGCGCAAAGCGCTGAACCCGCGGCTTCGGCGTCCGCCGTGCCGGCCGGCGCTTCATCCCCGTCTTCATCTTCGTCTGTCACTGCGGCAACCGCTCCCACCGATGCGAACCTCGCCGCCGCCGAAGCGGTCACCGCACTTGCGCCGATCGTCGTGACCGCCGAACGCGGACCGCAAGCGCTCACCGATGCGATTCCGCAAACCGCGCAGTTCGATCAGCAGGACATCGCCGACACCACCGCGACCGATCTGCCAGGCCTGCTGCAACTCGCGCCCGGCGCGCAGATCACGCGCAACGGCGGCCCCGGTTCGAGCGCGAGCCTCTCGTTGCGCGGCGCGTCGGCGACGCAATCGCTAGTGTTGATCGACGGCGTGCGCGTCGATTCGGTGAGCCTCGGCAGCGCGCAGATCTCGCAGATTCCGCTCGATCAGGTCGATCATGTCGAAGTCGTCAACGGCAACGTGTCCGCGTTATACGGATCGGGCGCGATCGGCGGCGTCGTGCAGGTGTTCACGAAGGACGGCGGCGATCATCCGCCGCGTTTCAACTTTTCAGTCGGCTACGGCAGCTATCACACGCAGACGCAAACGCTCGGCGCCAACGGCGCGCTCGATCGGGATGGCCGCACGACCTTCAGCATCACACTCGCACGCACCAGGGACGATGGCTTTTCGTCGATCAACCCGAGCCAGGCGCCGGGCGCGAATCCGAATGCGAACGGCTATCTGAACGAGAGCATCTCGGCATCGCTGCGTCACAAGTTCAACGACAACTGGGATGCGGGCGTGCGCTATTTGCAGTCGAACGGCAACAATAGCTACGACAACGCGTATGGCGTGCCGACCGATCTGAACAACCTGTATAGCAAGGTGAGTCAGGTGTCGGTGTTCGCGAACGGCAGGCTGACCGACTGGTGGACCACGCACTTCACGGTCGCCCAGGGCGACGATCGGAGCGTGTCGAATACCAACGGCGTCTATAACGGCCGCTTCGATACCGACAGTCGTCAGTACACGTGGCAGAACGATTTCGCGCTCGCCGCGCATCAGAAGCTGCAGATCGGCTACGAACATCTGGACCAGAGCCTCGACTCCGATACGTTCGGCGCGCCCGAGCGTCATGTCGATTCGGTGTTCGCGGGCTATACCGCGAGGTTCGGCCGCAACCAGATTCAGGCCAATGTGCGGCGCGACCAGTATTCCGATTTCGGCGGAGCGAACAGTTACTATCTCGGCTACGGTTTCGACATCACGTCGCACTGGAAGGCAACCGCAAGCTATTCGGATGCGTTTCGCGCGCCGAGCTTCGACGATCTGTACTATCCGTTGAGCGGTAATCCATCGATCCAGCCGGAGCGCAGTCATTCCGTGGAAGCAGGCTTGCAGTACGCGTCGAATGCGCTCGGCGTGATGCGCTTGAACGCATTCCAGACGCGCTATACGAATCTGATCGACTACGTGCAGACGACTCCCGGCATCTATCTGCCCGAGAACGTCGGCCATGCGAAGGTGCAGGGGCTCGAGGGATCGTGGAGCGGTCATGTCGGCAAGACCGACGTGCGCGCGTCGCTGACGCTGCAAAACCCCGTCGATCTCGACAACGACGTCGACCTCGTGCGGCGCGCGCGACGCTTCGGCTCGCTCGCGATCAATCGCAGCATCGGCGTATGGCGCGTCGGTGGAGAGTGGATCGTCAGCGGTCCGAGCGTCGATAGCAACGGCAACCTCGGCGGCTACGGCGTCGTGAATCTGTCGGCGCGCTACAACATCACGAAGGCGTGGTGGGTCAGCGCGCAAATCCAGAACCTGTTGAACAAGGACTATGAAACGGCCTACTCGTACAACTCGCCGGGGCGCGGTGCGTATGTCACGCTCGGCTGGCAGCAGCAGTAATGCGCGCGCCGGTTCGGGCAAGCGCATGAGCGCACGCCGATGAACCAGGCGCCTGCTTCTTCGAGCACGCCGCCGCGCGCACCACTTCGCACGATGAGCGCGAAGCGCGCGGCCATGATCTGGCTCGGGCTCGCACTGGTCGCGCTGGTGGTGCTGATCGCGTCGCTCGCGCTCGGCAGCGTGCCGCTTGCGCCATCGCGCGTGCTTGCGGCATTGGCGCCGTCGCATGCATTCGATGGCGTGTACACCGGCGCGACGACCAACGATCTGGCCGGCGAAATCGTGCGCACACTGCGCTTGCCGCGCGCGCTCGCCGGCTTCGCATGCGGCGGTTTGCTCGCGCTCGCCGGCGCGTTGCTGCAAGTGTTGTTGCGCAATCCGTTGGCCGAACCGTATGTGCTCGGTGTGTCGGGCGGCGCGGCGAGCTTCGCGCTCGTCGCGATGATCGCGGGCGGCGCATGGTGGATCGTCGATGCGAGCGCGTTCGCCGGCGCGTTCGTGTCGATCCTGCTGGTGCTCGGGCTCGCGCGTCGCGAACTGTGGCGCGGCGAGCCGCAAGACACGTCGCCGCGCCTGCTGTTGACCGGTGCGGTGATCGCGGCGGGCTGGGGCGCGTTGATCACGCTGCTGCTCAATCTCGCGCCCGACAGCCGTCTGCGCGGCATGCTGTTCTGGTTGACCGGCGATCTCAACGGCGGCGCGTTGCCGTGGACCGCGCTGATCGCGCTGGCTCTCGCGCTGATCGCGATCGTGCCGGCCGCGCCGCGTCTGAATGTGCTGCTGCGTGGCGATGCGGCCGCCCAGGCGCTCGGTGTCGCGGTGATGCCACTGCGTTTGCGCGTCTATCTGGTCGCGTCGCTCGCGGCCGCCGCGGCGGTAACGACCGCGGGCACGATCGGCTTTGTCGGCCTCGTCGTGCCGCATATGCTGCGTCTCGCGTTCGGCAACGACCAGCGCATGCTGCTGCCGGCGGCCGTGCTCGGCGGCGGCGTCGCGGTGATGGGCGCGGACCTGATCGCGCGTACCGTGATCGCGCCCGCGCAATTGCCGGTCGGCGTGATCACGTCACTGGTCGGTGTGCCGGTGTTTCTGTGGATGCTGTTGAGGCGCCGCCGATGATGCAAAGCCACGACACCTCATCTCCTTCATGTTTGAGCGTGCAACGTCTGACGTTGCGCGCCGGTCCGCGCACGTTGCTCGATGCGTTCACGCACACGTTCAATGCGGGCGAAATCTGGTGTATCGCCGGGCCGAACGGCGCGGGCAAGACGACGCTGCTGTCGACGCTCGCGGGACTCGCGCGAGCCTCGGCGGGCCACGTCGAACTCGATGGCGTGCGGCTCGCCGACTGGCAGCCGGTGCCGCTCGCGCGGCGTCGTGCGTTGATGCCGCAAAGCGCGGCCGATGCGTTCAGCGCGAACGTGTTCGACATCGTGCTGCTGAACCGCTTTCCGCATCTGAGCGACTGGGGCTGGGATGGCGACGACGACCGGGAGATTGCGCACGCGGCGCTCGAACGGCTCGGCCTCGCGCAATTCGCCGCGCGCGACGTGTTGTCGCTATCGGGCGGCGAGCGGCAACGTGTCGCGCTGGCGGCCGTGCTGTGTCAGGACGCGCCGCTGCTGCTGCTCGACGAACCGTTGTCGCATCTCGACTTGCATCATCAGATCGACTGTCTCGAAGCGCTCGTCGAGTGGACGCATGAGCCAGGCCGCGGCACGGCTCGCAGCGTACTGTTTTCGTGCCATGACCTGAACCTCGCGCGCCGCTTCGCGACGCACGCGCTATTGCTCGACGGCGAGGGCGGCGCGCATGCGGGCCCGGTGCGCGACGTGCTGACGCCCGCATTGACGAGCCGCGCGTTCGGCTATCCGCTGATTCTGATTCGCGACGGCGAGCACGAGGCGCTGATTCCCGCGCCGCGTGCGCGTGCACATGATGAATCGCCGACCGGTCATGACCGCGCGTCAGGCTGACCGCTTATTGCGACATTCTCTTTAGTTCTCTCTGGTTCTCTTTCCCGACTACGTCCATGACTTTCTTTCCACGTCCGGCCGGTTTGCCCGAAGTCGTGCCCGTCGATCAGACGCTGCGCGCCGAGTTGCAACGGATCATCGATACGCGCACTAAACCTCCGGGCAGCCTCGGCCGGCTCGAAACGCTCGCGTTGCAGATGGCCCTGATCCAACGCAGCACGCATCCGACCGTGCAGCGGCCCGCGATGATCGTGTTCGCCGGCGATCACGGCATCGCTGCTGAAGGGGTGAGCCCGTATCCGCAAGCGGTGACCGCGCAGATGGTCGCGAACTTCATCGCGGGCGGCGCGGCGATCAATGCGCTGAGCCGCGTCGCCGGTCTCGAACTCGAAGTGGTCAACGCGGGTGTCGCGACGCCGGTGCCGTCGAGCACCGGACTCGTCGACATTCCGATTGCGGGTGGCACGCGCAACTTCGCGCACGAAGCGGCGATGACGCACGACCAGGCACTCGCCGCGATGCAGGCAGGCGCCGAGCGCGTGCGTCATCACGCGGCGCTCGGCACCAACGTGATCGGCTTCGGCGAGATGGGTATTGCGAATACATCAGCGGCCGCGTGTCTGATGAGCCGGCTGTGCGATGTGCCGATCGACGAATGCGTCGGCCGCGGCACCGGTCTCGACGACGCCGGGCTTGCGAAAAAACGCACTGTGCTCGCCGCCGCGCTCGCGCGTCACGCGGATGTCCGCGCGCCGCTCGATGTCCTCGCGACATTCGGCGGCTTCGAAATCGCGATGATCGCGGGTGCGTATCTGGCTGCCGCCGAAGCGCGCATGACGATTCTCGTCGACGGCTTTATCGCGAGTTCGGCGCTGCTGGTCGCCGATGCGTTGTCGCCCGAGTTGCGCGAGTACTGCGTGTTCGCGCATGCATCGAATGAGACGGGCCATCGCCGGATGCTCGATCATTTTGGCGCGCAGCCGTTGCTGTCGCTCGATCTGCGGCTCGGCGAAGGCACGGGCGCGGCGCTGGCGGTGCCACTGCTGCGCGCGGCGACGGCCTTTGTCAACGAGATGGCGAGCTTCGACTCGGCGGGCGTCGCGGATCGCGACGCCTGATGCGTATGACGACACGCGCCGCGACGGCCTTTTTCGCTCCCAACCTGGATCCGGCCCGCTTATGAACCCGCTCGCGGAACTGCGCTATTTCTTCACCGCGCTCGGTTATTTCACGCGCGTGCCGGTGCCGCGCTGGGTCGGCTACGAGCCGCACTATCTGAACGCGGCGGCACGCTATTTTCCGCTGGTCGGCGTGCTGATCGGTGGCCTCAGCGCGCTCGTCTATCTCGCCGCGCTGCGGGTGTTTCCGGCCGGCGTCGCGGTGCTGCTGTCGATGGCCGCGTCTCTGCTCGTGACCGGTGCATTCCACGAGGACGGTCTGGCCGATTGCGTCGATGCGTTCGGTGGCGCCTATACGCGTGATGATGCGTTACGCATCATGCACGACTCGCGCATCGGTGCATTCGGCGCCATCGCGCTCGTGATCGCGTTGACGATGAAGTGGCAAACGCTCGCGGCATTGCCGCCGTTGCGCGCTGCAAGTCTGATGATTGCGGCGCACGGTGCGAGCCGCGCATGCGCAATCAGCTATCTGGCCACGCTTGACTACGTGCGCGCGGAAGGCAAGGCGAAGCCGGTCGCGCAGCGACTGTCCGGGCCCGCGCTGCTGTGCGCGGCGCTATTCGGTCTGCCGTGGCTGTTGTGGCCGAACGGCCCCGGCGCGCCGGCCTGGCGCTTCGCGGCGCTCGCCTGCGCGGTGCTGCTCGTGCTGCGCTTCGCGATCGGACGTTACTTCGTCAGACGCATTGGCGGTTATACCGGCGATTGCCTCGGCTTCGCGCAACAGATTTTCGAATTGAGCATCTACCTGGTGGGGCTCGCATGGATATCGTCCTGATTCGTCATCCCGCTGTCGCGCTCGATGCGGGCGTCTGTTATGGCCACGCCGATGTCGCGTTGGCCGAAAACGCCGAGGTATCGTCGAACGCATTGGCGTTGCGGCTCGCGACATTGCAGGTGCCGGCGCCGCGCGTGCTGATCTCGAGTCCGCTCACGCGCTGCGCGGCGTTCGCGGCCGAGATCGCGAACGATTTCGGCTGCGTGGTCAGCCACGACGAAAGTCTGAAGGAAATGGATTTCGGCGACTGGGAGTCGCAGCGCTGGGACGCGATCGATCGCGCGCAACTCGACGACTGGGCCGCCAACTTCGAGCATGCGCGCGCGCACGGCGGCGAGAGCGTCGCGCAGTTCGTCGCGCGCGTGCACGCGTGGTTCGATGCGTTCGCGCAGACCCGCGAGTTATCGCCGGCCTATGTGGTCACGCATTCGGGCGTGATGCGCGCGATCGCGTCGTCGGTGCTCGAGGTGCCGCTTGCGCGTTGTCTGCAATGGTCGATCGATATGACGGGGATCATATGGTTGCGGCGCAATGACGACACGCAGCAATGGACACTGGTGCGCTGGAATGCGTGAGCGCGCGCCACGCTACGGATGATGACGGCGCGAGCGCGCGAGTTCCAGATCCTCGCATAGCTGCCGCGCGCCTTGCGCGAGACGTGGCGCGGGGCGGTTGATCAGATCGCCATCGATGGCGAACAGGTTGTTGTTCGCGACCGCAGCGAGGCCCGGCCACGCGCGCCATGTGTCGAGTTGCGGCAGCGCCGTGTCGGGCCGCGTCGCGCCGGGCGCGGCGGTGACGATCGCCTCCGGATTCGCGGCCAGCACCGCTTCGGTCGACACGGTCGGCACCAGCGGTTGAAGTCCCGCGAACACGTTGCGTCCGCCACATAGCGCGATCACGTCGCTGATCATGTGCTCGCCGTTGAGCGTCATCAATGGACGGTCCCAGACCTGGTAAAACACGCTGACGGGCGCGCGGTTCGAATACTGCGCGCGCAGATTCGCGATGTCCGCGCGATACGCGGCCGCCGCCGCATCCGCGGTGGCCGGCGTGCCGAGCAACTGGCCGAGCTTCGTCAGCGATACGGCGATGTCGTCGAGACGATGCGGCTCGCTGAAAAAGAGCGGGATGTGCAGCTCGCGCAATCGATCGAGCTGACGCTGCGCATTGCCATGGCGCCACACGACGATCAGATCGGGCTTCAACGCGACGATGCGTTCGAGGTCGAGCGCCTTGTTATCGCCGACGCGCGGCAACTGCTGCGCTTGCGGCGGATAGTCGCTGTATGACACCGCGCCGACCATTTTCGCGCCGCCGCCCGCGGCATAGAGCAACTCGGTCACATGCGGCGCGAGACTGATCACGCGTTGCGCGGGGGCGGCGAGCGTGACGGTCGCGCCAGTGTCGTCGGTGACGCTGATCGCGGCGTGCGCGCTCAGCGTGGCAATGACGAGCGATGCAGTGGCAACGAAGCGCAGCAGAGGGTGCGGGTTCACGGCGAAGCGGATCATCGGGCGGGGACGTGAGGGCGGTTTGCGAAACGTTGAGCGAAGCGGTTGTGAGGAACGAATGCCGCACTAAGCACGTTGATCCGTCGGCGTGGCATCGATCGCGCGCATGGCTTCTTGCAGTTGCTGTGCGAAGCGAGTCCATTCGGCCTCGGTGCCGGGCAAGCCGATACGCACGCTTGCCGATGGCACCGCAAGCGACGGCGCAAAGAGCCGCGTCCACACGCCGCGTTGCGCGAGCGCTTCGTGCAATGCGGCGGCGCGCGCGTCGTCGGTCCATGCGAACAGCGGTGTACCACGTGTGACGAAACCGTGCGCGCGCAATAGCTCGACGAGCCGCGCACTTTCATCGACGAGCCGCGCGCGCATGTGCACTTGCCACGCGGTATCGGCGAACGCGGCGCTGACCGCGTGTCGCGCGGGACCGCTGACGGTCCATGCGCCCAACGTGTCGCGCAAGCTTGCGAGCATCGCGGGCGCGGCCAGCACGAAGCCGGCGCGCACGCCGGCGAGGCCGAAGAATTTGCCCGGCGAGCGCAGCACGATCAGTCCATCACGATGCGTGTTCGCGGCCAGCGATGCGCCCGCGAGCACATCGGCGAACGCTTCGTCGACGAGCAGCGTGCCGCCGCGCTCGCGCAGCTGCGCATGCCAGCGCAGCAGTGTGTTCGCATCGATGTGCGCGGCGTTTGGATTGTTCGGGTTCACGATCGCCACGTGTGTCAGCGTGGCGGGCAGCGTGTCGGCGTGCACGTCGAGTGTTGCAACCTCGTGGCCGGCGCGCGCGAACGCGGGTGCGTATTCGCCGTACGTGAGCGGCGCGATGCCGACCGTCGCGCGCGGCAGCAGCGCGGGCAGCGCGCGAATCGCTGCCTGGCTGCCGGCGACCGGCAGCACGTGCGCGGCGTCGGGTGCGCCGTAGTAGAGCGCCGCGCGCGCGGCGAAGCCATCGCCTTCGTCCGGCAGACGGCGCCATGCATCGGCGGGAACCGGCGGCACCGGATAGCCGTGCGGATTGATGCCCGTCGACAGATCGAGCCACCGCGGGTACGGGATGCCGTAGCGCGTCGCCGCATCGTGCAGGTTGCCGCCGTGTGTGATCGGGCTGGCTGCTGCATCCGGCCGCGCATGCAGAGGATCGGTCAGACGCTCGTTCATCTGCTCATTCATCGGCTCAGCCATGAAACGGCACGCTCAACAACGCCAGCACGATCAACACGGCCAGCCACAGAATCACCGTCTTCTCGACCAGCACCAACGCGGCACCCACATGGCGGGTCTCGGCGGGATGGCCGAAGCCGAGCGTCGGCCGTTGTTCGAGCGCGCCGTGATACACGGCCGGGCCACCGACGAGCACGTTCAGGCTGCCCGCGCCGGCCGCTATCACCGGTCCCGCGTTCGGGCTGTCCCAGCGCGGCGCCTGTTCGCGCCAGCAGCGCCAGGCGGTCAGCGTGTCGCCGAGCAGCGCGTAGCTGGTGGCGGTCAGGCGCGCGGGAATCCAGTTCAGCACGTCATCGAGGCGGGCCGCGGCCCAGCCGAAGCGCAGATAGCGCGGCGTGCGATAACCCCACATCGCATCGAGCGTATTGGCGAGACGGAACGCGAGCGCGCCGGGGCCGCCCGCGATCGCGAACCAGAACAGCGCGCCGAAGATTGCATCGTTGCCGTTTTCGAGCGCCGATTCGACGGCGGCGCGCGCGAGCGCGGCTTCATCAGCTTGCGCGGTGTCGCGCGACACGATGCGCGCGGTCAACTCACGGGCAGCGGGGAGATCGCGCTGTTCGAGTGCGTGCGCGATCGGCGCGATGTGATCGCGCAGACTGCGCGCGCCGAGTGCGAACCACAGCAGCGCGACGTGCAGCGCGCAGGCCGCGAAAAACGGCAGCACCGCGACGAGCGCCCATGCGATCAGCACCGGCGGCAGCACCGCGAGCGCCCACGCGGCGAGCCCTTTGAGCCGCAGACGCCGGCCATGATTGAAGCGCGCTTCGATGCGCGCGGCCCAGTTGCCGAAGCCGACCAGCGGATGCGCGCGGCCCGGCTCGCCGAACCAGCGGTCGACGGCCACGCCCGCGGTGGCGAGCGTCGCGATCAGCGGCATCGTCAGCGTCGACATTACGCGTGGCCCGCGCCTTTCAGCGCGAGCGGCAGGCCCGCGACCATCAGCGTGGCCGCGCTGCTCAATGCGGCGACGCGTTGATTGATACGGCCGAGTTCGTCGACGTAAAGACGCGTGGCTTCGCCGAGCGGCACGACGCCCAGGCCGATTTCGTTGCTGACGACGATGATCTTGCCGCGCGCTTCGGTGAGCGCCGCTTCGAGCTCGGCGGACTGCGCGTGATACTGCGACAGCGGTGGCGCGACGCCGTCGGCGGGACACAGCAGGTTCGCGAGCCACAGCGTCAGGCAGTCGATCAGCAGGCACTGGCCGGGCGCGTCGTGTTGCGCGATCGCGCCGGCGAGATCGCTATCCGCTTCGACGAGGCTCCAATGCGCGGGCCGCCGCGCGCGATGATGGGCGATGCGCGCGGCGAATTCGGCGTCGCCGCTGACGCGCGCGGTCGCGATATAGGTGACGGGCAGCGCGCTATCGCTGGCAAGCCGCTCGGCGTGCGCGCTCTTGCCGGAGCGGGCGCCGCCGATAACGAAGGTGAGGTCGCGGGGAGTCATCGCGTGATTGTACCGGCGCGCAATGCGGCCCGGCGCGGTGGGATAATGCTGCGCGATCGCGTGGGGCACTCCGGCATCCACGTCGTTGCGCCGCCGCTTTCGCCTCCGCCTTCAACCCGACCCTGCACCCGTGACCCGAACCCCGACTCCCTTCGACGCCTTGCCCGTGCCGCGCGGCACGCTGATGATTCAGGGCACCACGTCCGATGCGGGCAAGAGCACGCTGGTCGCCGGCCTGTGCCGCCTCGCGCGGCGTGCGGGCGCGCGGGTCGCGCCGTTCAAGCCGCAGAACATGGCGCTGAACAGCGCGGTGACGGTCGACGGCGGCGAGATCGGCCGCGCCCAGGCGTTGCAGGCGGTGGCCGCGGGCATCGCCGCGCACACCGATCTGAACCCGGTGCTGCTGAAGCCGACCAGCGATCGCGGCGCGCAGGTGATCATCCACGGCAAGGCACGGATGAATCTCGATGCACGCGCGTATCACGACTACAAGCCCGTCGCGTTCGAGGCGGTGCTGGAGTCGTATGCGCGGCTGCGCGCGGCGTACGACACCATTTTTGTCGAAGGCGCGGGCAGTCCGGCCGAGATCAATCTGCGCGAGCGCGATATCGCCAACATGGGTTTCGCGGAAGCGGTCGATTGCCCGGTCGTGCTGGTCGCCGACATCGATCGCGGCGGCGTATTCGCGCATCTGACAGGCACGCTCGCGTGCCTGTCGGACAGCGAGCAGGCGCGGGTGCGCGGCTTCATCATCAACCGGTTTCGCGGCGACATCAGCCTGCTGCAACCGGGGCTCGACTGGCTCGAAGCAAAGACCGGCAAGCCGGTGCTCGGCGTCGTGCCGTATCTGCACGGCCTGACGCTCGACGCCGAAGACATGCTGCCGCCCGAGTTGCGCGCGGCCGGCAGCGGCACCGCGGGGCGCCTGTTGCGGGTCGTTGTACCGGTGCTGCCGCATATCAGCAATCACACCGATTTCGATGCGCTGCGCGCGCACCCGCAGGTCGATTTTCAGTACGTGCGCAGCGGCATGCCGCCGCCACCGGCCGATCTGATCATTCTGCCGGGCTCGAAGAACGTGCCCGGCGACCTCGCGTTTTTGCGCGCGCAGGGTTGGGACGACGTGCTCGCGCGGCATCTGCGCTATGGCGGTCGCGTGATCGGCATTTGCGGTGGCATGCAGATGCTGGGCCACGAGATCGCCGATCCGCACGGTGTGGAGGGCGTGCCGGGCACGTTCGCGGGCTTCGGCTGGCTCGATTATTCGACGGTGCTCACGCGCGAGAAGACGCTCAAGAATGTGACAGGGCGGTTTGCGTTGCCCGGCGCGCCGGACGTCGCCGGCTACGAGATCCATATGGGCGAGACGCGTGGGCCGGCGCTCGAACGGCCCGCATTGTGGCTGGGCGGAGAGCAGGGCAACCAAGGCGCGGATGGCGCGCGGCCCGATGGCGCGCTGTCGGCCGACGGGCAGATTCTCGCCACCTATGTGCACGGGCTGTTCGACACCCCGGCCGCGTGCGCGGCGCTGCTCGCGTGGGCCGGCTTGAGCGACGCCGAACAGGTCGACTATCCGGCTTTGCGGGAGGCGTCGCTGGAGCGACTGGCCGATACGCTCGCCGCGCACGTCGATCTTCAGCGGTTGTTTGGGGCGGTAGGGTGAGAGCCGACGCGCGTTCGAAAAAAGATCGCTTTTTGAGTGGTCACTCTTGCGCGTTCAATACAGCACCATCTGCGTACACCGGAACAGCGCAATCGTCCGGCCGTCCGGATCGGTGACCGTCGCGTCCCAAACCTGGGTGCTGCGGCCAAGATGCACGCCCTTCGCGACCGCGCGGATCGTGCCCTGCGTCGCCGTGCCGAGGAAATTGCTCTTCAGTTCGATGGTGGTGAAATTGCGCGCGGTTTCCGGCAGATGCGCGAGACACGCGTAGCCGCAGGCGGTGTCGGCGAGGCCGATCACGGTGGCCGCGTGCAGGAAGCCGTTCGGCGCGAGCAACTGGTCGCGCACGGTCAGTTCCGCGACCAGCAGACCTTCGTCGACGGATACCGCGCGCAGCCCCAGCAGGTCCGGCAGCGTGCCTTTCTGGCGCTCGTGCAGGCGTTCGATCGTGTATTCCGGGCGCAGTTTGCTCATGAGATTCAGGTCCTTGGTCAAAAAACAGGGCAATGAGACGGCCGATTCGCGGTTCGGGGCTTCGGCAGCGATGCATTTCTCGATATTATCAACGGCTGGATAGGCGGGTGAATCTGAAAGCCGAACCTGAAACGGCCGGGATCCGAACCCGCCGGCGCGGGTCCGGGTCGTTCAGCAGCACGCGCGAGCAATAACGCGGCAAACCGGCTGGCGGCGCCCAGCCTTCTTTCCGGGAGATTTCATGTCGGTGATCGTGGTGGCGAATCCGAAGGGCGGCGTGGGCAAGAGCACGCTATCGACCAATCTGGCCGGCTATTTTGCCGCTGCGGGCGAATGGGTTGCGCTGGCCGACCTCGACAAGCAGCACTCCGCGCATGCGTGGCTCGAATTGCGGCCCGCCACGCTGCCGGCCATCGAGACCTGGGAAGTCAATCCCGACACGCCGACCAGGCCGCCGAAGGGGCTCGAGCACGCGGTCATCGATACGCCCGCGGGTCTGCACGGCAATCGCCTGAACATCGCGCTCGATCTCGCCGACAAGGTGATCGTGCCGCTGCAGCCGTCGATGTTCGATATTCTCGCGACCCAGGAATTTCTCGAACGGCTCGCGAAGGAGAAGGCGGTCAGAAAGGGCGCGATCGAGATCGGCGTGGTGGGCATGCGCGTCGATTCGCGCACGCGTTCGGCCGAGCAATTGCACCGCTTCGTCGAGGGCCTGAAAATGCCGGTGCTCGGTTTTCTGCGTGATACGCAGAACTACGTGCAGCTCGCGGCACACGGTCTGACGCTGTGGGATGTCGCGAAAAGTCGCGTGGAGAAGGATCTGGAGCAGTGGCAGCCGATCGTCGAGTGGACCAACGGGACCGGCAAGAAGAAGGATTGAGGTTGGCTTGTGGGGCTGCGTTAGCCGTTCCGGAGCCCGCGCAAGCGCGAAACCCTGCCACAAAAAGCAAAAGCGGCCACGCAATGCTGCAGCGGCCGCCAACACTCAAGAACCAGAACGGGAAATCTCAGCCGCGCTCAGCTCCAGCTTTGCGTCGGCACGTGATCGCGGCTGCCCTTGATCTTGTTGTTTTCGTCGACGAATACGAGGTCCGGCTTCCAGCCCGCCTTCAGCTCCGCTTCGTCGACCACCGCGAACGCCGCGATGATCACCAGGTCGCCCAACTGCGCGCGCCGCGCGGCTGAGCCGTTCAGCGAAATCATGCCGCTGCCGCGCTCACCCTTGATCGCGTAGGTCGAAAAGCGCTCGCCATTGTTGATGTTCCAGATGTCGATGCGCTCGTTTTCGACGATGTTGGCCGCTTCCAGCAGATCTTCATCGATCGCGCACGAGCCCTCGTAGTGCAGTTCGCAGTGCGTGACCGCGACGCGGTGAATCTTCGACTTCAGCATGTTGCGTTGCATGACCAATCCTTCAATTCGCTGTGTGACTTGGCTATATGAGTTGGCTTGTTGAGTCCCGTCGCCGGCGGCTACGGCGTCAGATTTCGAGGTTGTCGATGAGCCGGGTCGCGCCGAGCTTCACGGCGGCCAGCACGACCAGAGGCGCATCGACGTCCTGCGCGCCGGGCGCGATCAGGTTCGAGCGCTTGCGGATCGCGATGTAGTCGGGCTTCCAGCCGCGCGCGGCGAGCGATGCGGTGGCCGCCTGTTCGAGCTTCGCGAAGTCGCGCTCGCCCGCGAGCACCGCGTCGCGGATGCGATTGAGTTCGATGGCCAGCATCGGCGCCTCGGCGCGCTCGGCCGCCGACAGATAGCGGTTGCGCGAGCTCAACGCGAGGCCGTCGGTGTCGCGCACGGTTTCGGCGGCGACGATGTCGGTCGGCAGCGCGAACTGATTGCACATCTGGCGCACGATCATCAACTGCTGGTAATCCTTCTTGCCGAACACCGCGACGCGCGGCTGCACGCACGACATCAGCTTCATCACCACGGTACATACGCCGTGGAAGAAGCCCGGCCGGAATTCGCCTTCGAGGATGTCGCCGAGATCGTGCGGCGGATGCACGCGATATTCCTGCGGCTCCGGATACATGTCCTTTTCGGTCGGCGCGAACAGCACGTAGACGTTTTCCTTCTGCAGCTTCTCGATGTCGGCTTCGAGCGTGCGCGGATATTTGTCGAAGTCTTCGTTCGGGCCGAATTGCAGCCGGTTGACGAAAATGCTCGCCACGACCGGATCGCCGTGCTGGCGCGCGAGACGCATCAGCGACAGGTGGCCCTCGTGCAGATTGCCCATGGTCGGCACAAAGGCTGTGCGATTCTGGCCGCGCAACTGGTCGCGCAATTCATGGATCGAGCTGATGACTTTCATGATCGGACAGGGATTGGCTCGCGCGGCGCGCGATCCGGTTGGCGCAAAAACCTGACGGAATCGCGCGGACCGCCTCACCGGCGATGACGGGTTCGGAGCGCGGATTGTAGTGGATTTGTGGGCTGGGCGCACCGGAAACGCGGCTGGCGGCCAAGGCTCGCCGTGACGCCGAGGCCCGTCTGGCCTTGCATTGGCGAGCGCGCGGCGGTTTTCCCTGGGGCGCCGCGCGATGCCGGCAGGTGCGGGGTGAATCGGCCCGGCGCTAGGCCGGCAGATACGCGAGACGCACGTAAATCGGCGCGAACGGTTCCGCCTGGGTGATCTCGACGAGCGTTTCGCGGCACAGTTCGAGCACCGCGATGAAATTGACCACGACCACCGGCACGCCGCGGCTCGTGTCGAACAGATCGGAGAACTCGATAAAGCGCGCGTTCTGCAGCTGCCGCAGGATCAGGCTCATATGCTCGCGCACCGACAGCTCTTCGCGCGAAATCTTGTGATGCTGAACCAGCTTCGCGCGCTTGATCACGTCGGCCCACGCGGCGCGCAGATCGTCGCTGCTGACGTCCGGAAAGCGCGGCGTGATGCTCTGCTCGATATAGACCTCGGCGCGCAGGAAGTCGCGCCCGAGTTGCGGCAGTTGGTCGATGCGCTGCGCGGCGAGCTTCATCTGCTCGTATTCGAGCAGGCGGCGTACCAGTTCCGCGCGCGGATCCTCGGCTTCCTCGCCGGTGTCGGCCTTCTTGACCGGCAGCAGCATGCGCGACTTGATCTCGATCAGCATCGCGGCCATCAGCAGATATTCGGACGCGAGTTCGAGATTGGTCTTGCGCAACTGCTCGACGTAGCCGAGGTATTGCTCGGTGACATCCGCCATCGGGATGTCGAGTACGTTGAAGTTCTGCTTGCGGATCAGGTACAGCAACAGATCCAGCGGTCCCTCGAAGGTCTCGAGGAACACTTCGAGCGCGTCCGGCGGGATATAGAGGTCGTTCGGCAGCTTGAACAGCGGCTCGCCGTACAGGCGCGCGAACGCGACGCCGTCGATGGTGTCGGGCGTCGAATCGGTGGCGGGCGTGGAGAGCGCGGCGTCGGCCGGAGCGGCCGGCGCGCCGTGTGCCTCGTCAGCGTGACTCATCGATGAAGTTCAGCTTTGATGCGACGGGGCACTCAGAAATTCTGGTAGTACGAGTAAGGCGTCTGTTCGACACGCGAGGCTTTCTGCTCGGCGCGTTCTTCCAGATCGATCGGCTGTTTGTCCCACAGCAGCGCGCGGCCCTTGCGTTGCTCGGTCTCCAGATAAGGCTTTTGCTGCTTGAGCTGATTCAGGAACTGGGTGATGTCCGATTGATACATGGCTCGAGGTCCGTGGTGGGTAGGGGGCGGCTCTCAGGCTGGCCGCTATGTCACGCCGCGAGGGCGGTGCCGTTGCGCGGAATTTTACCGCATGCGCCGCGCGCGGTCGAAAAACGCTGTGAGCCCCCCTGCTTTTGAGACTTCGCGGCCGGCTGCGATGTGGTCAAATAGCATGCCGCGCCCGTCCGATTGGCGGCGGCAGCGCGCTTCACCAACTGTGCACCAATTGTGGGCGGAGGTCGTGTTTGGCGGGAGGTACGTTTGACAAGCCGCGTTCGCGGCCCGGCGCGGCCGGCCAGCAACGCGGGCGGGCACACCCATGCGCCGCTCACGCGCGGCGCGGGTTGCGCACGCGGCTCACGCTCTACCTTTCGTTGCTGACGATGTTGACCCTACTGGCGCTCACGGGCGAAGCCCACGCGGCGCGCAAATCGGCCAGCTACAAGGTCGACGTGATCGCCGAGCCGCGTTCGCTGCGCCGGCTGCTCGAAGACCACCTCGACATCGCGCGTTTCGCGAAGCGGCCCGACATCAGCGACGACCAGTTCTCGTTCCTGATCACCGCCACGCCGCAGCAGGTCCGCGATCTTGCCGCGACCCAGGGTTATTTCACACCGATCGTCAGTACCGACGTGCGCACCGTCGACAACCTGCGGCAGGTTACCGTCAGGGTCGAGCCGGGCCCGCAGACCATCGTCACGTCGGTCGATCTGTCGTTTCGCGGCGCGGTGCTGACCGAAGACCCGGCGCAGGAAAACGCGACCCGCTTCGCGTTCTCGCTGCATCAGGGCCAGCCGTTCTCGCAGGGCGACTGGGACGACGCGAAGAACGCGTCGCTGCGCCAGCTGCAATCGCGCCGCTATCTGGCCGCGAAGATCTACCATTCCGAGGCGCTGATCGATCCGCGCGCGCATACCGCGAAGCTGTCGGTGACCTATGACAGCGGGCCGACCTTCACGATGGGCAACATCGACGTGTCGGGTACGCGGCGCTATCCGGAATATATCGTCCACAACGTCAATCCGATTTCGCCGGGCGACATCTACGACACGCGCACCGTCGCCGAACTGCAGCGCCAGTTGCAGAACACGCCGTATTTCGCGAGTGTCGCGATCGACCTCGACAACGACCCGACCAAGCCGCTCGACACGCCGGTTCACGTGAAGGTGTCGGAGTTTCCGTACCACAGCTTCCGCGGCGGCGTCGGCTACTCGACCGACAACGGTCCGCTCGTGCAGGGCGCGTACTCGTATCTGAATACCTTCGGCAAGGCGTGGCCGTTCACCGTCGAAGGGCGCGCGGACCAGACCCAGCAGTACGGGCAGATCCAGCTGTCGATGCCGCCGGGGCCACGCGCGTGGACCAATAGCGTGCTCGCGTCCTACACGACCACCGACGTGTCGGATACGCGCATCTACAGCATTCGCGGTGGCGTGCAGCGCTCGCGCACGTCGCAGTTTCTCGACTACAGCTACTCGCTGCTGTTTTACGACGACCGGCTCGACCAGAACGCGGCGCCGCCCACCACCGCGCATGCGCTGGTGCCGGCGTGGTCGTGGACCCGGCGCGATACCGACGATCCGCTGTTTCCGCGGCGCGGCAACCTGATCCACGTCGAAGCCGGTTTCGCGGTGAAGGGACTGCTCGCCGATCAGTCGTTCATTCGCGGCTACGCGCGCGGCCAGCAGTATCTGCCGATCGGCGCGAACGACATCGTGCTGATCCGCGCCGAACTCGGCGGCGTGTTCACAAGCGGCGGTTCGAGCGGGATTCCGGCGTCGCTGCTGTTCCGCGCGGGCGGCTCGAATTCGGTGCGCGGCTACGCGTTTCAGAGCATCGGTAACAACGTCGCCGGTTCGGTGCTGCCAACCAAATACCTCGTGACGACCTCTGCCGAATACCAGCACTGGTTCTCGCATAGCTGGGGGGCGGCCGCGTTCTTCGATGTGGGCACAGCCACCGATACCTGGGGCGAAAAAGTCTTTTATCCGGGTGCTGGCGTCGGCGCGCGCTGGCGCAGCCCGGTCGGGCCGGTCAACGTCGACATTGCATATGGGATTCGCGATAAGCGCGTGCGGCCGTATCTGACGCTCGGCATCGCTTTCTGACGTTTAATGACAGCCCGCCACCTCAGTCGCAACCTCATTTACCAACTTATTCACCACCTTATTCACGCATGACCACGGACGTCACCGACCCTCCCGCGCAGCCGCCCGGCGATGTACCGCCCGGCCAGCCGGGGCAACAGCCGCCCGAGCCGCCGCCGCCGAAGCGACGCTGGGGCTGGCTGCTGCTGAAAACGGTCGCGGGCACGGTGGCCGTGCTGGTGCTGCTGGTCGCGCTCGCGGCCGGCCTGCTTTACGGCGCGCTGACGACCGAGCGCGGTACCGCTTATGCGTGGCATGCGGCGGTGCGACTGCTGGGCGGGCGGCTCGCCGGTACGCTCGATGGCGGCACGCTGGCGCATGGCGTGCAATTGCGCGACGTGCGCTGGCGCAGCCTCGACGGCAGCGGCACCGAGATCCAAGTCGATCGCGTCGCGGGCCGCTGGGCGCTCGCGCGTGAGCCGTGGCGCTTCACGATCGAGTATCTGCATGTCGGCACGATCGACGCGCGGCTCGGGTCCTCGACGTCGAGCAGCAGCGAGCCGTTCAGTCTGCCGAAGGATCTGCGTCTGCCGATGCAGCTCGAAATCCGCGATGTGCGGGTCGATCAGCTGCTGCTGCACCAGGGCGCATCGACGACGGAGCTGTCGCACTTCGCCTTTCACGGACGCAGCGACGGGCGCCATCACGAGGCCGCGATCGACCGGCTCGATACGCCGTTCGGCGGACTGACGGCGTCGCTGAAGCTCGACGGCGTCGAGCCGTTTCCGCTGAGCGGCCAGGTCGGCTATGCGGGCAAGGTCAAGGAAGAAGCGGTGCAGGTGGCCGGGCATCTGAGCGGCACGCTGGAGCAGCTCGTCGCCGAACTCGATGCGAGTGGCATGAAGCTCGCCGGCCATGCGCGGATCGAGGCGGCGCCGTTCGCCGCCGTGCCGCTGCAACGCGCGACGCTGACATTCGACCATGTGAACCCGCAGGCTTTCTCGGCCGGCGCGCCGCTGGCGGATCTGGCGGTACGTGCGGAGTTGCAGCCGGTGGAGTTGGCGGGGGCGAGCGGGGCTGGTGCAGCGGGTGGGGGTGCTGCCGCGAGCGGCGCGAGCGCGGCGAATGCGGTGAGTGGCGCAAATGTCGCGAGCGGGGCAGAGAAGGGCGCATCGGCGGCTGGCGCGCAGACGCCGGCAAGCGCGCTCGAAGCGGCAAGCGCGCTCGAAGCAGCAAGCACGCACGACGCAGCGAGTTCGGCCAGCGCCGCTCAAGCCTCCGCGCCCAGCGCGAGCCACGGCCATCATCATCAAACAGCAAAACCCGCCGCCGGGTTCGCCGTCGCCGGCCACCTGTCGATCGTCAACGCGAAGCCCGGTGCGATCGACCAGAACCTGCTGCCGCTGATCGATGCCAACACGGACGTGCGGCTCGACGCGCAATCGCAAAGCATCTCGAACCTGAACGTGCGGATCGTGCGCAACGCGACGATTACCGGCGGCGGCACGCTGCGCGGCCGCCACGGCCAGTTCGATCTGCGCGTCGCGCGGCTCGATCTGAACGCGTTGCAGGCGACGGTGCGGCCGACTCAGCTGTCTGGCCCGATCGGCATTCGCCTGAACGATGACATCCAGAGCGTCACGCTCGATCTCGCCGATCCCGCCGCCGCGCTGCGCGCTCAGGGCAAGATCACGTTCGATCCGGCGCGTATCAGTTTCAACGACGTGCGCGTCACGTCGGGCCGCGGCCGCATCGATCTGTCCGGTGCACTCAAGCATGACGCGAACGCGACTTACAACCTGAAAGCGCAACTGACCGATTTCGATCCGCTGTCGCTGACGTCGCAGATGCCGGCGCGCACGCCGGTCACGGCGTCGGCGTCGGCATCGGCCGGCAGCAGCGGCGCGCAGCGCGAGCGGCACGCGCAGGCCGCCGCGCTGGCCGGCAGTACCGCCGGCGCGAAAAGCGCGGCGCCCGGCGATCAGGCCGCCGCCGTCGCGAAAAACACCGCGAAAGCGGTGGTGCAGACCGAGGTGCTCGAACGCAGGACGCCCGCGCCCGCGCATCGCTCGGCACCCGCGGCGACACATGCACCGGCACCATCGCGCAGGATCGAAGCCCGCGTCAATGCGACCTTGAGCGCGACCGGCGTGCTCGCTCCGACATTCACGACCCGTGCCGAATTCAAGCTTGGCCCGAGCGTGTACAACGATTTGCCGCTGACCGGCGGCGGCATGATCCAGCTGGCCGGCTCGCGGATTTTGCCGAGCCGCGCGAATCTGTCGGTGGCCGGCAACCAGGTCGATCTGCAAGGCAGTTTCGGCGCGCCCGGCGACAGGCTGCGTTTCCGTGTCGACGCGCCGCAGCTCGAGCGGCTCGGCTTCGGTCTCGCGGGTCTGATCGCAGCCGACGGCGACGTCACCGGCTCGTTCGCGCATCCGAATGTCACGCTGAACTACAAGGCCGACAGCGTCGTGTTCGGCAGCAACCGGGTCGGCCATGCGGAAGGTCACGCCGAGGCGCGCGACGGCGCGAACGGCGCGCTCGCGTTCACGACCGATGCGCGCAATCTGAGCGCGGGCGGCGTCGAGCTGAACACGCTGACCGCGCGCCTGTCCGGCACACGCGCGAACCACACGCTCGAAGCCGCGGCCACCGGCAAGCTGCAGGATCACGCACTCGATCTGACGCTCGCCGCCAACGGCAAGCTGACCGACACGCGCGACGGCAGCCGCTGGGACGGCACGGTGACGCGTCTGCAGAACCGCGGCACGCCCGCGCTCAATCTCGAATCGCCGCTCGCGGTAAGCGCTGGGCCAGGCCGGCTCACGCTCGGCGCGACGCGTCTGACGATCGAAGGTGCGGTGCTGAGCCTCAAATCGTTCGCGTTCGATCACGGCCGGATCCAGTCGGCCGGCAATCTCACCGACGTGTCGGTTGCGCGCTTGCAGGAGCTGCGACGCGAGATCACCGGCGAGCCGCCGCACGTCCGAACCGACCTCGTGTTCGACGGCGACTGGGACTTCTCGCTCGGCACCACGGCGAGCGGGCATATCGAGCTGCGGCGGCGCACGGGCGACGTGACGGTCGAGATTGGCCGCGGGCTCGCATCGATGGGCATTGCCGATATCCGCGCGCGCGCCGAATTCGCCGGCGGCAACCGGCTGAACCTGACGATGCACGCGCAGGCGAGCCGGGTCGGCGTGATCGATGCCGACGCACATACGACGCTCGTGATGCGCGATGGCCTGTTGACTGTCGATCCGCAAAGCGCGCTGGCGGGCAATGTGGACGCGAACGTGCCGTCGCTGCGTACCACCGGCGGCCTGCTGGGTCCGAGCTATCTGCTCGACGGACGCCTCGCGTTGAAGCTCGCGCTGCACGGCACGGTCGCGAAGCCGAGCGTGACGGGCGCGCTGACCGGCGACGGGATCTCGGCGACGGTGGTCAGCCAGGGCGTGCAGTTGAAGGACGGCGTGGTACGCATCGCGCTGTCGGAGAACACCGTCGACTTCCAGCAGGTGGAATTCCACGGCGCGACCGGCACGCTGCGCGCGACCGGCCGTATTCGCCTCGATGGCTCCCAGCCGGATCTGACCGCGAGCATCGTCGCGGACAAGCTCGATGTGTTCGCGTCGCCGGACCGTCATCTGTCGCTGTCGGGCAGCGCGAGCATCGCGAACGGCGGCACCGACAGCGGGCTCGCGATCAACGGCAAGTTCGTCGTCGACAGCGCGCTGTTCGATATGCCCGAGCAGGCCGCGCCGAGTCTCGGCGACGACGTCGTGATCATCCGCCCGGACGGCACCCGTTCCGGCGGTCAGGCGCGCCCGGTCGAAGGGGAGGCGCGGCCGGCCAGTCCGTTCGCGCCGCGCGCCAACATCGACATCGATCTCGGCAAGGATTTCCGCTTCCGCGGCTTGGGCGCGGATCTCGAACTCGCCGGCACGATCACCGCGATGAGCGCGCCGAATACGCCGCTGCGCGCGGTCGGCAACGTGCGCATACTGCAGGGGTCGACCTATACCGCGTTCGGCCGCAAGCTGGCGATCGAAAACGGCTTCTTCACGTTCAACGGTCCGGTGACCAATCCAGGTATCAACATTCTCGCGATGCGTCGCAACCAGCAGGTCGAGGCGGGCGTGCAGGTCACCGGTACGTTGCAGGTGCCGGTCGCGCGGCTGGTGTCGGAGCCGAGCGTGCCGGACAACGAAAAGCTGTCGTGGCTGCTGTTTGGCCATGGCACTGACCAGGGTAACAACCTCGGTCAGCAGAGCACGATGACGACCGCGCTTGCGCTGCTCGGCAGCGCGACCGGCAAGCGGATCGCACAGACCGTCGGGCTCGACGAGTTCTCGATCGGCCGCAGCGATGTCGGCCTGACCGATCCGCAGGTCGTGATGGTGTCGAAGGCGATCAACGAGTGGCTCGTGATCGGCTACGAGCAGGGGCTGCAGTCGGCGAGCAACGCGGTCAAGGCGACGATCAATTTGTCGCGGTACTGGTCGCTGGTGGTCTATGGCGGGACGTTCTATGGCACCGATGTGCTGTATACGCGGCGTTTCGATCGGATCAACTGGTGATGGCCGGTGCCATTGCCATCATGCGGCGGTAAAAAAACGGCACGCTTGAAGCGTGCCGTTTTTTATCTGCGCGGCGCCGCGCCACGAAGCGCTGCGCCGTCCTTGCGCGTTACTTCACGCGCATGCCCGGCTTCGCGCCGCTATGCGGTTCGAGCACGTAAAGACCCGGTTCTGCCTTCTCGTCCGCGGCCGACGCGGCGAGCACCATCCCCTCGGACATGCCGAACTTCATCTTGCGCGGCGCGAGATTCGCGACCATCACCGTCAGCTTGCCGATCAGCTGCTCCGGCTGATACGCGGACTTGATGCCCGAAAACACGTTGCGGGTCTTTTCCTCGCCGACGTCGAGCGTCAGTTGCAGCAGCTTGTCGGAGCCTTCCACCGCCTTGCAGTCGACGATTTTCGCGATGCGCAGATCGACCTTCGCGAAGTCGTCGATCGAGATGATGCCGCTTTCGTCGCTTTCGTCGCTTTCGTCGCTTTCGTCGTTTTCGGCAGCCGCGGCTTTTGCGCCGTTTTTCGCGCTGTTCTTCGATTGACCTTTCGCATCGGCCGGCGCGGTTTCCGGCGTGGCCTGCAGCGATTCGCGGTTGGCCGCGAGCAGCGCCTCGATCTGCTTCGGATCGACGCGTGTCATCAGGTGCTTGTACGCGTTGATCGGGCGCGTCGAGCTGAGCGGCACGTTCGCGTCCGCCCATGTGAGCGGCTCGATGCCGAGGAACGCTTCGACCGCTTCGGCGAGCTTCGGCAGCACCGGCTTCAGCGCGATCGACAGCAGGCGGAATGCCTCGATGCTGACGCTGCAGGTTTCGTGCAGCGCGACCGCGTTGGCCGGATCTTTCGCCTGGTCCCACGGCTTCGCGGTGTCGACGTATGCGTTGACCGAATCCGCGAGTTCCATCGTCTGACGCAGCGCGCGGTTGTACTCGCGCGCTTCGTAGTTCGAGGCGATCTGCGGAATCGCGGCGCGCAGCGTGGCGAGCAGCGGATGATGCATCGCGCTGTCCTGCACGCGGCCGTCGAAGCGCTTGATCAGGAAGCCAGCCGCGCGGCTCGCGATGTTCACGTACTTGCCGACCAGATCGCTATTCACGCGCGCCTGGAAGTCGTCGAGGTTCAGGTCGAGGTCTTCCATCGTGCTGTTGAGCTTGGCGGCGAAGTAGTAGCGCAGCCATTCCGGATTCAGGCCGGTGTCGATCACGCTTTGCGCGGTGATGAAGGTGCCGCGCGACTTCGACATCTTCGCGCCGTCGACGGTCAGAAAGCCGTGCGCGAACACGTTGGTCGGCGTGCGGTGGCCCGAGAACTCGAGCATCGCCGGCCAGAACAGCGTGTGGAAATACAGAATATCTTTGCCGATGAAGTGGTACTGCTCGGCTTTCGAGCCCTTGCGCACCCACGCGTCGAAGTCGAGGCCGCGCTTTTCGGCGAGGTTCTTGAAGCTCGCGTAATAGCCGACCGGTGCGTCGAGCCACACGTAGAAATATTTGCCGGGCGCGCCGGGGATTTCGAAGCCGAAGTACGGCGCGTCGCGCGAGATGTCCCAGTCGGCGAGTTTGGCTTCGCCGGCGTCGCCGAGCCATTCGCGCATCTTGTTGGTGGCTTCCGGCTGGGCGAGGCCGCCGACCCATGCGCGCAGGAAGTTTTCGCAGCGCGGATCGGATAGCCGGAAGAAGTAGTGCGTCGAGGTCTTGCGCACCGGCGTTGCGCCCGACACGACCGAGTACGGATTGATCAGTTCGGTGGGCTGATAGGTCGAGCCGCAGACTTCGCAACTGTCGCCGTACTGGTCTTTCGAGTGGCATTTCGGGCATTCGCCCTTGATGAAGCGGTCCGGCAGGAACATTTCCTTGACGGGGTCGTACGCCTGCTCGATGTCGCGCGCGTCGATCAGGCCCGCTTCCTTCAGTGCCAGGTAGACGTTTTCGCTGAGAACGCGGTTCTCTTCGGAATCGGTCGAATAGTAATTGTCGAACGATATGCCGAAGCTATCGAAATCGCGCTTGTGTTCTGTCCACACGCGATCGATCAGCTGTTTCGGCGTCAGACCTTCTTTTTCCGCGCGCAGCATGACCGGCGTGCCGTGCGTGTCGTCAGCGCCCACGTAGTAGACCTCGTGGCCGTGCATTCGCAGCGTCCGGACCCAGATGTCCGTCTGGATATATTCGACCAGATGGCCGATATGAATTTGCCCATTCGCATACGGAAGGGCCGACGTGACGAGAATCTGGCGACGGCCGGAGGGCGCGCCTGCGGTGAGATCGGTGGCGGGTGCTGACATAAGAATCGTGGGAGCCTGCGGTGGGACGAAACGATGATTCTAGCAGGGCGTGCGCTTCGAGCGGGACGGCCGGTCGGGCTGCACAGGCCGGCTGCGCGCTTGCTGAGCGGCCGGATTGCGGCGATGAGGACAGGCGGGTGGGGAGGGCTGCGCGAAACCTCGTTCGGATAAACCGAGCGGGCAAAAAAAACCGGGGTTAAAAACCCCGGAGCAACAACGACAAGAGGAGAATGGTGACGCGGCGGCTTCGCCAGCCACGTACCGTAAAGAGAGACCGCGGATTTCACGCAGAGTTCGAAAATTTTTTTCGGCATTTGCGGGAAATGGATTCTGGCCGGATTTGGCCCGATTCCGCTTATGTCGCGCCGTGTGTCTGGCGCGCCAAGCGGGGCTGCCGGGCCCTAAGACCACGGCGGCACCGCTGCTTGCCTTTCCTCTTGCGACGCGTGCTTATTGCGTAGCGTGCTGCGCGGTGGCGCGCAGGTAGATTTCCACGCGGCGATTAGCTGCCCGGCCTGCTTCGGTGTTGTTGTCGGCGATCGGCTGGCTCGGGCCCATGCCGGTTGCGGACAGGCGCTGCGGCGCGATGCCGCGTTGTCCCAGATAGCCGGTCACGCTCTCCGCGCGGTTGACCGACAGCGTCTGGTTATATTGCAGCGAGCCGGTGCTGTCCGTGTGGCCGACGACCGATGCGACGACTTCCGGGTTCTGCTGCAGGGTTTGCGCGAGCTGGTCGAGCACCGGTGCGAACGACGGCTTGATCGCATAGCTGCTGGTGTCGAACGTCACCGAACTCGGGATGTTCAGCTTGAGCGAGCCGTCCGGCTGCTCGGTGATCTGCGTACCGGTGCCCTTGGTGGCGCCCGACATGCGGTTACGAATCGCTTCCCAGTTGTAGCCGGTGACACCGCCCACCGCCGCGCCGACGCCCGCGCCGATCGCCGCGCCCTTGCCGCCGCCGAAGATGGCGCCCAGCGCCGCTCCGGATGCAGCGCCGACGCCGGTGCCGACTGCAGTGTTGGTGCCCTGTTGGGTGGCGCAGCCTGCCAGCAACGAGCCGGCCACGGCAAAGACAGCCAGGCGAGTCATGATTTTTGCATTCATTTTCAATTCCTCTTGAGTGAAGCGGACAAACCAGCAGGTAGCGGTCGACCTATCCGGCGAACATACGCCAGTACCGCGGACAACTCCAAAACATCTGAACGATGGCAATCCTACGCCATTTTTTCCGCGGTCCGACAGCGAAGAAGGGTCTTCGGACAACGCTTGCCGGCAGACACTACAATAGTGTCTGAAACAGGTCGCGATGCGGCCCCATGGCGTGCCGCCGCCCCGAAGGGTGCCAGGCACGTCCGGTTTGCGCAATCCTGTATAACAATTTCTTTCAAATTCCGGCGCGTGGCCGCCTTCGCTCCCGCCGCGCCGCACGTCTTCCCCACGGAGTACCAATGAGTATCGATCGGGCTTTGGTCGACGCCGCCATCGCGGCCGTCACGGACCCCAACACCGGCTCGCCGTACGCGGCCGCAAAAAGCGTTCGCGATGTGACGGTGCAAGGCGACACCGTCAGTCTGCAGGTCACGCTTGGCTATCCGGCGATGAGCCAGTTCGACACGATTCGCAAACAGTTCGCCGACGCGCTCGGCGCGGTGCCGGGCGTCGCGAACGTGCGCGTCGAGGTTTCGCAACAGATCGCCGCGCATACGGTGCAACGCGGCGTGAAGTTGCTGCCGGGCGTGAAGAACATCGTCGCGGTGGCGTCCGGCAAGGGCGGTGTCGGCAAGAGCACGACAGCGGTGAATCTTGCGCTCGCGCTCGCGAGCGAGGGCGCGTCGGTCGGCATTCTCGACGCCGACATCTACGGCCCGTCGCTGCCGACCATGCTCGGTATCGTCGGCCGCCCCGAATCACCCGATGACAAATCGATGAACCCGATGACCGGTCACGGCATTCAGGCCAACTCGATCGGCTTTCTGATCGAGGCGGACAACCCGATGGTGTGGCGCGGCCCGATGGCGACCTCGGCGCTCGAACAGCTGCTGCGGCAGACCAACTGGCAAGACCTCGACTACCTGATCGTCGACATGCCGCCGGGTACCGGCGACATCCAGCTGACGCTCGCGCAGCGCGTGCCGGTCACCGGCGCGGTGATCGTCACGACGCCGCAGGACATCGCGCTGCTCGACGCGAAGAAGGGGCTCAAGATGTTCGAGAAGGTCGGTATTCCGATCCTCGGCATCGTCGAGAACATGGGGCTGCATATCTGTTCGAACTGCGGTCACGAAGAGCATATCTTCGGCGCGGGCGGCGGCGAGCGCATGGGTCAGGAGTACGGCGTCGACGTGCTCGGCAGCCTGCCGCTCGACATCACGATCCGCGAGCAGGCCGACTCGGGCACACCGACCGTCGCTGCCGACCCGAACGGGCGCATCGCGGCGATCTACCGGTCGATCGCGCGCAAGGTCGCGGTCCATATCGCCGAGCGCGCGCGCGACATGAGTTCGAAGTTTCCGAACATCGTCGTGCAGAACACCTGAGCGTGACTTCGGACTGATCCCAGGCGGCCGTTCCGGCAACGGATATCGGGGCGCGAGAGCGCGATTTGCGCGTGCTCTCGCGGTATCATGTCGGCTTCACGAGTCCGGCTCGGCGGCTGCAGGGGCGGCCGTCCGGCCGGCAAGAGGATCGCATGGGAAAACGAATCGACGGGCAGGTGGTGCATGCGTTCATCGTTCTGACTGCCTGCTGCCTGTTGTTGAGCGGCTGCGGCGTGTTCCTGAGACCCCAGGAAAAGCGCGCCGACGCGCAGCTGCTGCCCACCGTGGGTAATCAGGCGCGCGGTCTCGTGACGTTCATCGAGCACTCGGACGGCGTCCAGGTGACGTACAACCTCGCGGGTTTGCCGCCCAATAGCGACCACGCACTGCAAGTCCACGAGCGCGGCGACTGCAATGCCGCCGACGGCTCGAGCGCCGGCCCGGTGTTCTCGCCGGCCGCCGAGCGTCTGAAGGCGGGCGCACGCGTCGAGGGCGATCTCGGCAATATCCATGCGGATGCGAATGGCGTCGCCACCGGCTTCATCGTTGCGCCGGACGTGTCGCTCGACGGCATCCGCTCGGTGCTGCAACGCGCGGTCGTGCTGCATCACGACGCGACCGATCCTTATGCGTATCCGCAGCATGGCGCGGGCGTCGCGCTAGCCTGCGGCGTAATCCGCCAGCAGTGAGCCTTCGGTTTCCTTCGCGATTCTTCCACCGTCGCACGGCCCGCGGCGCGATCGGCCGCAGCATTTCCGTGATCGCGTAAAATAAGCGCCTTCGCCGTTCGGCTGGGCGCCGAAGCGCCAGCCGTTTTCACCCACCTTTCGTCACACCTGTCATTCACGTCGAGCAGCGTTCATCTATGACCATCAAATCCGACAAGTGGATCCGGCGCATGGCCGAGTCGCACAAGATGATCGAGCCGTTTGCGCCCGATCAGGTTCGCGTCTCCGCAGACGGCCGGAAGATTGTCAGCTACGGCACCTCGAGCTACGGCTACGACATCCGCTGCGCCGACGAATTCAAGATCTTCACCAATATCAACTCGACGATCGTCGATCCGAAGAACTTCGACGAGAAATCGTTTGTCGATTTCAAGGGCGACGTCTGCATCATTCCGCCGAATTCGTTCGCGCTCGCGCGCACGGTCGAGTACTTCCGCATTCCGCGCAGCGTGCTGACCGTGTGCCTCGGTAAGTCGACGTATGCGCGCTGCGGGATCATCGTCAACGTGACGCCGTTCGAACCGGAATGGGAAGGGCACGTCACGCTCGAATTCTCGAATACGACACCTTTGCCTGCGAAAATCTACGCGAACGAAGGCGTCGCCCAGGTGCTGTTTTTCGAAAGCGACGAGATTTGTGAAACGTCGTACGCGGATCGCGGCGGCAAATATCAAGGTCAGCACGGCGTCACGTTGCCGAAAACGTGACATCGGCAGCGTCTTGACCCATTAGCAATTCGGGTGACCGCTGCGTTTTCGACATAACGCAGCGGTCGTTTTCTTTTTGGAGAATCGCCCATGAAGTTTCGTTTTCCCGTCGTCATCATCGATGAAGATTTCCGCTCCGAGAACATCTCGGGTTCCGGCATTCGGGCGCTGGCCGAAGCCATCGAGAAAGAAGGCGTGGAAGTGCTCGGGTTGACGAGCTACGGCGATCTGTCCTCGTTCGCGCAGCAGTCGAGCCGCGCCTCGTGCTTCATCCTGTCGATCGACGACGACGAACTGCTGCCGTACGTCGATAACGTGGTGGTCGAAGGCGAGACGCCGGAGCTGGCGGCCGCGATCGTCGCGCTGCGCGCGTTCGTAACCGAAGTGCGCCGCCGCAACGCCGACATTCCGATCTTCCTGTACGGCGAAACGCGCACGTCGCGCCATCTGCCGAACGACATCCTGCGCGAGCTGCACGGCTTCATCCACATGTTCGAGGACACGCCGGAGTTCGTCGCGCGCCATATCATCCGCGAGGCGAAGGTGTATCTCGACGCGCTCGCACCGCCGTTCTTCAAGGAGCTGGTGCAGTACGCGGACGAAGGTTCGTACTCGTGGCACTGCCCGGGCCACTCGGGCGGCGTCGCGTTCCTGAAGAGCCCGCTCGGCCAGATGTTCCACCAGTTCTTCGGCGAGAACATGCTGCGCGCCGATGTCTGCAACGCGGTCGACGAACTCGGCCAGCTGCTCGACCACACCGGTCCGGTCGCGGCCTCCGAGCGCAACGCCGCGCGCATTTTCAGCGCCGACCACGTGTTCTTCGTGACCAACGGCACGTCGACGTCGAACAAGATCGTCTGGCACGGCACCGTCGCGCCCGGCGACATCGTGCTGGTCGACCGCAACTGCCACAAGTCGATCCTGCACGCGATCACGATGACCGGCGCAATCCCGGTGTTCCTGACGCCGACGCGCAACAACTTCGGCATCATCGGCCCGATTCCGCGCAGCGAGTTCGAGCCGGAAAACATCCGCAAGAAGATCGAGGCGAACCCGTTCGCGCGCGAAGCGCTCGCGAAGAACCCGAACCTGAAGCCGCGCATCCTGACGATCACGCAGAGCACGTACGACGGCGTGATCTACAACGTCGAAATGATCAAGGAGATGTTGGGCGAATGGCTCGACACGCTGCACTTCGACGAAGCATGGCTGCCGCACGCCGAATTCCACGATTTCTATCAGGACATGCACGCGATCGGCTCGGGCCGTCCGCGCATCGGCGCGATGATCTACGCGACGCACTCCACGCACAAGCTGCTCGCCGGCATTTCGCAGGCCTCGCAGATCGTCGTGCAGGATTCGAAGAACAGCCGCTTCGACAAGCATCGGTTCAACGAAGCGTATCTGATGCACACGTCGACGAGCCCGCAGTACGCGATCATCGCGTCGTGCGACGTGGCCGCGGCGATGATGGAAGCGCCGGGCGGCACCGCGCTCGTCGAAGAGTCGATTGCGGAAGCGCTCGACTTCCGCCGCGCGATGACCAAGGTCGACGTCGAATACGGCGATGACTGGTTCTTCAAGGTGTGGGGCCCGGACCAGTTCGCCGAAGAAGGCATCGGCTCGCGCGACGACTGGATGCTGCGCCCGAACGACGCGTGGCACGGCTTCGGCCCGCTCGCCGAAGGCTTCAACATGCTCGACCCGATCAAGGCGACGATCGTCACGCCGGGTCTCGACATGGACGGCGGCTTCGGCGAGACCGGCATTCCGGCCGCGATCGTCACGAAGTACCTGGCCGAGCACGGCATCATCGTCGAGAAGACCGGCCTGTATTCGTTCTTCATCATGTTCACGATCGGCATCACGAAGGGCCGCTGGAACTCGATGGTGACCGAGCTGCAGCAGTTCAAGGACGACTACGACACCAATCAGCCGCTGTGGCGCGTGCTGCCCGAGTTCGTGCAGCATCATCCGATGTACGAGCGGGTCGGTTTGCGCGATCTGTGCCAGCAGATCCACAGCGTGTATCGCGCGAACGACATCGCGCGCCTGACGACCGAGATGTACCTGTCGAGCATGGAGCCGGCGATGAAGCCGTCCGACGCATTCGCGAAGCTCGCGCATCGCGAGATCGACCGGGTACCGATCGACGAACTCGAAGGCCGCGTCACGTCGATCCTGTTGACGCCGTACCCGCCGGGTATTCCACTGCTGATCCCGGGCGAGCGCTTCAACAAGACCATCGTCAACTATCTGCGTTTCGCGCGCGAATTCAACGAGCGCTTCCCGGGCTTCCATACGGATATCCACGGGCTCGTCGGCGAAATGATCAACGGGCGCATCGAATATTTCGTCGATTGCGTGCGCGTTTGACGATGCAGCGAGTGAAGTTCCCGTCGGGCGTCGATCGCTGGCGGTGCGGGGCCGGTGCATGGGCCTTCGCGCTGGCGGCCGGCATCGCGGCGCTCGGCGGCGCGTTCATCAGTCCCGCTGCGCATGCCGAAGTCGCCGCCGCCGATCCGATCGACGCGTCGATGCGCGCGTGTCTCGCGCGCGCCGACATGTCGACGACGATGGGGCAGGTGCAGTGCATGGACAACGCGCGGATCGCCTGGAAGGCGGCCGTCGACAGCGCCTATCAGCAGTTGCTGTCGAAGCTGCCGTCTGCACGGCGCCGGTTATGGCAGAAGAGCCAGTCGAGCTGGCTCAGCTCGCGTGATGCCGAGCAGCAATTGCTCGACGCTGTATTCGCGACGACCCGAGGTTCGATGTACGTGCTCTCCGAGGCGGATATGCAGTTGCAGCCGGTGCGCGATCGCGCGCTCGTGTTGCGCAGCGCGCTCGCCACCGCGAGCGGACCGCCGCCGCGCCCGCCGCGCGCGTGCAAAGCGGATGCGCATTGCGAACACGCGATGTTCGATCTGAACCGCTACTACCGCGTTCTCAATACGAAGATGCCGGCGCGCTCACGGCCTACGCTGGTGCGCGCGCAACGCGCGTGGAGCGCGTATCTGACGGCATCGACGCCGCTCGTCGACGAACGTGGGCGCATCGACATCATCGGTGCGCGCGTCGCGACGATCAAGCGGCTGTCCGAAACGGTCGGTAACGACTGAGCCGCCGCCCGGCGCTCGCGGCTCCGGCCGTCAATCCAGCAGATAACTTTCGCCGCGCGATCCGGCCGGCGTCAGCGCCGGTTCGCCGCGCAGATCGCGCATCGCATCTTCGATCGTCGCCGACATCGTGTTGAGCGCGAGGTCGTTATCATCGGTGCCGAACGGTTCTTCGAGCTGCGCCGCGATCGCCTCGTGCGCCATGAACGTGTACGCGACGAACACCGCGAATACCGGCGTAAAAACGCCGATGCTGTCGACCAGACCGAACGGCAGCGACGCGCAGAAGAAATACACGGTGCGATGAATCATCACCGAATACGCGAACGGCAGCGGTGTCGACGCGATGCGCTCGCAGCCGCCGATCACGTCCGACAAGCCATTCAGATTGCGGTCGAACGCGAGCACTGCCATCGGATCGAGCGCGCCCGTGCGTGCGTGGCGTCGCACCCATTCGCCGAGGCACAGCAACAGCATCGCCGGCCTGTAGCGCGCGGCCATCACGCGCTCGAACAGCGCCGCGGGTAGACGCGCGGCGAGATCGTCGCGCGGATCGGTCTGACGTAACTGATGACGCAGCGCATGCGGCAGCGCGCTCAGCATCGCGACAAATTCGGCAGTGTCCTGTTCCGATAACTCGCGCGACGGCATCGTCAGCGCCTGACGCGTTAGCGAGCGCGACTCGTTCAGCAATTGCCCCCACAGCTTGCGCGCTTCCCACCAGCGGTCGTAGCTCGCGTTGTTGCGAAAGCCGAGAAACACGGCGAGCGCGATACCGACCAGTGAAAACGGCGCGGTCGTATTCAGATTCAGACTGACGGGCAACAAATGATCATGCGCGGCCAGCGCGATGATCGCGATGACGAAGATCAGAAAAAGCCGCGGCAGCAGTTGCGGCAGCACCGAGCCGCGCCACGCGAGCAGCATGCGGAACCAGTTGAGATGCGGGCGGATGATCATGGGGCGCGTTGAGTCGGCGGATAAGTCAGGCGATAAAGCACCTATTATCGATCGCTTTTTGCGCCGCACATAAAAGAAAACCCGCGCGGTGTGCTTCGCGTTCGAAGCTCACCGCGCGGGTTTGTTCACTCACTCACTCATTCGCCGCCAGCGTAGCGGAACCCGCCTTCGCGTCAGTCCCGCGCCGACGAAGCCGCGCCGTGGCTCAGCCAGTCGAGCACCGCGCTCACGTCGTCGTCCGCGCCTTCGCGGGCCCGCTCGACCGTCTCCGCGACGTCGTCGCTCGGCACCGCGCGACGAATTGCCACGCCAACCGCGAGGATATCGATCATCGTCAGATGCAGGATGCGCGAGATCATCGACAACTGCGACTCGCGAATCTCGATGTGATCGGTCTCCAGCGCCACCGTTGCGCGCTTGGCGAGCGGCGTGTTGCTCGACGTGATCGCGATGACCTTCGCGCCAGCCTGCATCGCGACGTCCAGTACACGCAGCAGCTCGGGCGCGCGTCCCGACTTCGATACCGCGACGATCACGTCGCCCTTGCCGAGCAACGCGGCGGAGGCCGCCTGCATGTACAGGTCGCCGTAGGCGATCGTCGGAATGCCGAAGCGGAAGAACTTGTAGTGCGCGTCCTGCGCGACGATGTTCGAGTTGCCGAGCCCGTAGAACTCGATACGCCGCGCGCCGTTCAGCAGATCGATCGCGCGCTCCACATGCTCGAAGTTCAGATGCTCGCGCAACTGCAGAATCGCCGACACCGTGTTGTCGAGCACCTTCGCGCCGAAGTCGGTCGCGGTGTCGCCCAGATGCACCTGGCTGTGGCTGACCGGAATCGTGCCGGTCAGACCGGTGGCGAGCTTCAGCTTGAAGTCCGACAGACCCTGGCAGCCGAGCGAACGGCAGAAGCGGATCACGGTCGGCTGGCTCACGTCCGCCTTGCGCGCGATATCGACGATCGGATCGTTGATGATCGAGCGCGGATGATTCAGCGCGAGATCGGCGACGCGGCGCTCGGCCGGCGTCAGCGCGTCGCGCATCTGGCGAATCCGCTCGAACACCGCCGACGAACTGCCGCCCGCGCGATTCGACAACTGCTCGGCGAGAATCGCCGAGACGCCGAGAAAGGCCGGGTATTCGGCGGTGATCACATAGGTGGGCACGCTCTGCAGATACGCCTCGAAGCGGCCCTTTGCCTCGAAGCGCTTGCGAAACGACGAGCGCGCGAAGAATTCGCCGAGCCGCGGCACCACGCCGCCGCCGATATAGATGCCGCCGAGCGCGCCGAGCGTCACCGCGATATTGCCGGCGAAGGTGCCGAGAATGCCGCAGAACACGTCGACCGATTCGGCCGCGAGCGGCTCGCCTTCGAGCGCGCGTTTGACGATCTCGACGGTGTCGACGTTGGCTGCCACGCGCTTCTTGTCGCGGCCCGCGAGCGCGCGGTAGATCACCTCGATGCCGGGGCCCGCGGCCACGCGTTCGAACGACACGTGCGACCACTTCTTGCGCGCGTATTGCAGCACGATGTCCTCGCGCTCGTCGGCGGGCGCGAAGGTGGCGTGGCCGCCTTCGCTGCCGAGCGCGATCCAGCGGTCGTCGGCGGGAATCAGGCCCGATACGCCCATGCCGGTGCCGGGGCCGAGCAGGCCGATCACGCTGTTCGGCCGGCGCGCGCCGCCGCCTACCTGCACGCGTTGCGCGTCGGTCAGGCCGGGTAGCGCCATCGCCAGCGCGGTGAAATCGTTGACGACCAGCAGCGTGTCGAAACCGAGCGCCCGGCGCGTCGCTTCGATCGAAAAGGTCCAGTCGTGATTGGTCATGCTGACCTGGTCGCCGTCGACCGGGTTCGCGATCGCGATCGCCGCGTGATTGACGCGGCCGATCTTCATGTCCTTCAGATACTTCTTGATGACTTCGGCAACACCCGGATAGTCCGCGCACGGATAGACCTGCACCGAGCCGATTTCACCAGGGCGTGTTTCGAGCGCGAAGCGTGCATTGGTGCCACCGATGTCGGCCAGCAGTCTCGGTCCGTCGGCGTGCTGGCCCGCGCCCGGCATTGCTTTAGTTTGCACACCAGTAGACATCGAGTCTCACTCCCTTGTCGTTTGCCAACTGCGAGATGGCATTTTTTTGTAGCGAAGCGGCGGCTGCATTGAGCACGTCCATCTTGCGCGGTCCAGCGATCAGCAGAAACAGATGCTTCACTTCCTTCAGCGCGGAAAGCGACCAGCTCACGCGCGCGTGCGGTGCGGCACCCGGGTGCACGGCGACGAAGCGCTCGGTCGTGGTGATCGCGTGATCCCATTCGGGCGAATCCGCGAAGATCGATGCGGTATGGCCGTCCTCGCCCATGCCGAGCACCACGACGTCGGGTACCGCGGCAAAGCGTGCATCCGCGTTCAGCGCGGCGACGTGCGCATCGAGCTCCTGGGTGGTGTCGACCAGCGGCCAGAACGTCGCGTTGCGCGCGGCGTTCTGCAGCAGCGTGGCGCGCGCGAGTTGCGCGTTGCTCGCGCTGTCGCTCTCCGGCACCCAGCGGTCGTCGACCAGCGTGATCGCGATACGCGGCCAGTCGAACGCCTGGGTGGACAGCGTCTCGAGGAACGGACGCGGGCTGGTGCCGCCGGATACGGCCAGCATGGCCGGGCGCGCGCCCGGGTTTGATGAGGTGCCGGTGGCGGCCGCCTGCGCGGCAAGCGACGCATGTAGCGCGTCGCCCACCGCTTTCGCCAGCGCGTCGGATTGGGCGCGCTGGTCGTCGAAAGCGTTAAGCTGGATCACTTCTCCTCCGTGCTGCTTTCTTGTTAGGCCTGCGGAATCAGCGTTGCTGCTTTCGCGTGACGTTTGCGATGCGGGGGGCTTGCAGACGTCTTACACGATACCGGCGCGATTCCGTTCAGTTCGTCGGTGGGGTCCTGCCGGCGCCGCGCGAATTGCCGCTGCGAAGTGCTGCCGCGATTGTTGCCAGATTGTTGCCAATATCGCGCGACGCCGTCCATCAATTCAAATTCATCAACGTCAATTCTCTTCCTCGAGCCAGCAGGTGCCGTGCTGCGCGAGCATCGCGCTTGCCGCGGCCGGTCCCCACGTGCCCGCCGCATACGGCTTGGGCGGCTTGTGCGAGGCCTGCCATTCGTTCAGGATCGGCTCGACCCAGCGCCACGCGGCTTCCTGTTCGTCGCGCCGCACGAACAGCGCGAGCCGGCCGTGGATCACGTCGAGCAGCAGCCGCTGATACGCCTCCATCTGTCCTTCGCGGAAGAACTGATCGAACGCGAGATCGAGGTGCACGCTCGCGAGGTTCATGCCCTCGCCGGGCTGCTTCGCCAGACAGTACAGACGAATCGTCTCGTTCGGCTGCAGGCGGATCACGAGGCGGTTCGCGCCCGCGCGCAGCGCCGGAGCGCCGAGCGCCGAATGCGGCACCGGACGGAAATTCACGACGATCTCGGCGACCCGATCCGCCAGCCGCTTGCCCGTGCGCAGAAAAAACGGCACACCGGCCCAGCGCCAGTTCTCGATCTCGACTTTAAGCGCGACGAAAGTTTCGGTGGAGCTATCGGGTTTGACGCCGTGCTCGGTCGCGTAGGCCGGCACCGTGGTGCCGCGAATCACGCCCGAATGATACTGGCCACGCACCGCAACCTTGCCGATTTCCTGGGGATCGACGGGTTTTAGCGCGCGCAGCACGCGCAGCTTCTCGTCGCGCACCGAGTCCGAATCCATCGAGTGGGGCGGCTCCATCGCGACGATCGACAGCAATTGCAACAGGTGGTTCTGCACCATGTCGCGCAGCGCGCCGGTATTGTCGTAGAAATCGCCACGCGCCTCGACGCCCAGCTCCTCGGCGATCGTAATCTGGATGCTCTCGACCCATTCGCGGCGCCACAGCGGCTCGAACAGCGCATTGCCGAAGCGCAGCGCGAGCAGGTTCTGCACCGGCTCCTTACCGAGATAGTGGTCGATCCGGTAGATCTGCTCTTCCGCGAAGATCTCGCCGACCGCATCGTTAATGGCATTCGAAGATTTCAGATCGTAACCAAGCGGCTTTTCGAGCACGATGCGCGCATTGGTATTGAGCCCGACCGAAGCAAGCGCATGACAGATCGGCACGAACAGCGACGGACCGGTCGCCAGGTAGAACACGCGGATGCCGGGCAGGTCCTGCACTGCATCACGCAGATGCACGAAGTCTTCCGGCTTGCCGAGATCGATCTTCGCGAACTCGATGCGTGCGAGGAAGCTCGTCCACGCGCCTTCGTCCACACCGTTCTTCGATACGTGGGGTTTGACGTGTTCGTCGACCCATTGCAGGTATTCGCCGCGATCCGCCACGTGCCGCGCCACCGCCACGATCTTGCCGCTGTCGGCGAGCATGCAGCCGGCACGGTGCGCTTCGAACAGCGCGGGCAGGATCTTGCGCATCGACAGATCGCCGGTTCCGCCGAAGAGAACGAAGGTGAAGCTTGAATCGGTTTGCATGAGTCTCCGTCGATGTCCTGAAGGGCCGCCGAGCCGAACCGGTACGACCGCGCAGTGCCGCGCGCTGACCGAAAAGAGCGACCGTAGTCCGATAAAATATTTTTTGACACTGAATTGTAGTTTAACTACAATCCAAATCAAGAGGTAGCGCTAATTCGATGAAAAAAGCGTGCGCTGTTCAGGCGGGATGCGCGTTTTTGCGAATCGGCAGGCGTCCCCCGCATGTTAATAGACAGGGGCCGCGCTTGCCGACCGGCCTGCGGGGTCGTTACCCGCTGCTTGCGTAACGGCAGGCATCGGATCGGTGCAGGAAGTACCTCGAGTCTGCCGCGCGACGCGGGCAGGCAAAAATCAAAAGAGGAGACAGTCAGTTGCATCCCGAACCACTCACCTCTTGAGCGTCCAGCGGCCGGACATCGGTCCGCCGGCGCATGCCGTCGCGCATGCGCCCGACCATGCTCGATCGCCCAGTGCTTTGCCTGTTTGAACCAACCACAGCACCCTGGCGACATCAGGGGCCATTCGTTTTTTGTTCAGGTGTCTGGAGGAGATAAGCAATGAAATTTCGCGCGATCATGGGCGCTCTGTGCGCTGCGGGTCTGATGTGTGGCGTGTCGGCCGTGCAGGCCGCCGAGTCGGTCGAAGTGCTGCACTGGTGGACTTCGGGCGGCGAATCGAAGGCCGTCGGCGTCCTCAAGGACGACATGACGAAGCAGGGCTACACGTGGAAGGACTTCGCGGTTGCGGGCGGCGCCGGCGCGGCTGCCATGACGGCACTGAAGACGCAGGTGATCTCGGGCAACGCACCGAGCGCCGCGCAGATCAAGGGTCCGCTGATCCAGGACTGGGCTTCGCAGGGCGTGCTGGTGCCGATCGACCCGGTCGCCGGCGACTGGAAAAAGAACCTGCCGCCGGAAATCGACAAGATCATGCATGCGGACGGCCACTATGTCGCCGCGCCGTTCTCGGTGCATCGCGTGAACTGGCTGTATATCAACAAGGCAGCGCTGGATAAGGCCGGCGGCAAGGTGCCGACCACGTGGCCTGAATTCTTCGCGGTGGCTGACAAGATGAAAGCCGCGGGCATCCAGCCGATCGCGATGGGCGGCCAGCCGTGGCAGGACCTGACGCTGTGGGAAGACGTCGTGCTGTCGCAAGGCGCGGACTTCTACAAGAAGGCACTGGTCGACCTCGACGAGAAGACGCTGACCTCCGACAAGATGATTGGCGTGTTCGACACCGTGCGCAAAATCCAGGGCTACTTCGACGCGGGCCGCACCGGACGTGACTGGAACCTGGCAACGGCAATGGTCATCAACGGCAAGGCCGGCATGCAGTTCATGGGCGACTGGGCGAAGGGCGAATTCACCAACGCCGGCAAGAAGTCGGGCAGCGACTTCATCTGCGCGGTCGTACCGGGCACCGACAAGGGCTACACGTTCAACGTCGACTCGTTCGTGTTCTTCCAGCAGAAGGGCCAGAAGGCCGCGACGCCGGGCCAGCTCGCGCTCGCGAAGACGATCATGTCGCCGGAATTCCAGGAGCAGTTCAGCCTGTACAAGGGCTCGATCCCGGTGCGTCTCGGCGTGCCGATGGACAAGTTCGACGACTGCGCGAAGAAGTCGTACGCGGATGAGCAGGTCGCGATCAAGGCAGGCGGCTATGTGCCGTCGCTCGCTCACGGCATGGCTCAACCGGACGCTGCTGCCGGCGCGATCTCCGACGTCGTCACGAAGTTCATGAACTCGCAGGAAGATTCGAAGACCGCGGTTCAGGCGCTCGCGAAGGCAGCGAAGACCAAGTAAGTGAAGTAAGGCGAAGCGTTGCGCCCGGCGGCTTGCAGTGAAACGCCGGGTGTGTCCTTCGGGCCGCCTTGTACCGCACGTCGTACCGCATGTCGTATCGCGTCGAGCGTTGCGGCAACGTGAGGCGCGAGGCGGCTTCACTCTGGTTTCATCGAGTCACACCCATGCTGTTGCGGTCCCGCATCTTGCGTAGGCGGTGAGCCACACGGCACAGTTTCAGCAGGAGTCGAGTAGTGACTGCTTCTATCAGCGGAAACGGGAAAACGGCTGCCGCCACCCGCCGCGCGTCGCCCACGGCGGCCCTCGCCGATCGCTGGATTCCGAAGCTGGTGCTCGCGCCCAGCGTCGTGATCAGCCTGATCTTCGTCTACGGCTTTATCGCAATCACCGGCTATCTGTCGCTGTCTACGTCGCGGCTGATGCCCCGTTTCGAGTTCGCCGGCCTCGAGCGTTATCGCGAACTGTTCGACAACGACGTGTTCTGGACCTCGGCCAAGAACCTCGGCTGGTTCGGCATTCCGTTCATCGCGATCTGTATCGGACTCGGTCTGTTTCTCGCGATCCTGCTCGATCAGCAGATTCGCAACGAAGGCGCGCTGCGTGCGGTGTTCCTGTACCCGATGGCGCTGTCGTTCATCGTGACCGGTACCGCGTGGCAGTGGATTCTGACGCCGAGCATCGGCATCGAGAAAGTGTTCCACGACTGGGGCTGGACGAGCTTCTCGTTCAACTGGCTCGGCGACCCGGATAAAGCGATCTTCTGTATCGTGATCGCGGCGGTCTGGCAATCCACCGGCTTCGTGATGGCGCTGTTCCTCGCGGGGCTGCGCGGTGTCGATGGCGAAATCTTCAAGGCCGCGCAGATCGACGGCGCGGGGCTGCCGACCATCTATCGCAAGATCGTGATTCCGAGCATGCGCCCGGTGTTTTTCTCCGTGCTACTGATTCTCTGCCACATCACGATCAAGACCTTCGACCTCGTGGTCGCGCTGACCGCGGGCGGCCCGGGCACGTCGTCGTCGCTGCCGGCCATCTTCATGTACACGTTTTCGTTCAATCGCGGGCAGCTCGGCGTCGGCGCGGCATCGTCGATGATGATGCTCGCCACCGTCGTGGCCGTGCTCGTGCCGCTGATGTATCTGGAATCGAGGAGCACGCGCAATGCAGCCTAAGATGACGATGAGCCGTGCCGTCATTTACGCGGCCCTGATCCTGTTCGCCCTGTATTTCCTGTTTCCGCTGTACGTGATGCTGTCGACGTCGTTCAAGGACATCGACCAGCTGCGCACCGGCAACCTGCTCACACCGCCGACCCACTGGACCATCGATCCGTGGCTCAAGGCATGGAGCGGCGCCTGCACCGGCGTGCGCTGCGACGGCATGCAGCCGTTCTTCATGAACTCGGTGCGCATGGTGATTCCGGCCGTGCTGATCTCGTCGATCATCGGCGCGTTCAACGGTTATGTACTCACGCACTGGCGTTTTCGCGGCGCGGATCCGATCTTCACGATGCTGCTGGTCGGGTGCTTCATTCCGTTTCAGGCGATCCTGCTGCCGATGGCGCGCTTCGAAGGCATGATGGGCCTGTCGAACACGACGACCGGTCTGGTGCTGGTGCACGTGATCTACGGTATCGCGTTCACGACGATGTTCTTCCGCAACTTCTACGTCAGCATTCCGGCTGAGCTCGTGAAGGCCGCGCGGATCGACGGCGCGGGTTTCTTCACGATCTTCACGAAGATCCTGCTGCCGGTGTCGCTGCCGATCTTCATGGTGTGCCTGATCTGGCAATTCACGCAGATCTGGAACGACTTCCTGTTCGGTATCGTGTTCTCCGGCGTCGATTCGATGCCGATCACGGTGGCGCTGAACAACCTCGTGAACACCTCGACCGGCGTCAAGGAATACAACGTGGACATGGCCGGCGCGATCATCGCGGCGCTGCCCACCTTGCTCGTCTACATCATCGCCGGACGTTACTTCGTGCGCGGCCTGACCGCGGGCGCGGTGAAGGGCTAAATGAAGCGCTAACTCATCGTAGAGCGGCGGCGTCGCGGCGAATCCGCGCCGCCGTCACCCGACAAGACGTTTTCAAGCAGTACCAGAGAAGAGGATTCACAGCATGGCAAGCCTTTCCATCCGTGACGTGTACAAGACCTACCCGAACGGGGTGCCGGTTCTGAAGGGTGTCAATATCGACATCGAAGACGGTCAGTTCCTGATTCTGGTCGGCGGCTCGGGCTGCGGTAAGTCGACGCTGCTCAACATGATTGCCGGTCTCGAAACCGTGACCAAGGGCGAGATCCAGATCGACGGCAAGACGGTCAACAACCTGTCGCCGAAAGATCGCGATATCGCGATGGTGTTCCAGTCGTACGCGCTCTATCCGTCGATGACGGTGCGCGAAAACATTTCGTTCGGCCTGAATATCCGCAAGGTGCCGAAGCAGGAGCAGACGCAGATCGTCGAGCGCGTGTCGAACACGCTGCAGATCAAGCATCTGCTCGATCGCAAGCCGGGCCAGCTGTCCGGCGGCCAGCGTCAGCGCGTCGCGATGGGCCGTGCGCTCGCGCGCGACCCGGTGATGTTCCTGTTCGACGAGCCGCTGTCGAACCTCGACGCGAAGCTGCGTATCGAGATGCGCTCCGAAATCAAGCTGCTGCATCAGCGTCTCGGCACGACGATCGTCTACGTGACGCACGACCAGATCGAAGCGATGACGCTCGGCGACCGCATCGCGGTGATGAAGGACGGCATCGTCCAGCAGTTCGGCGCGCCGCAGGACATCTACGATTCGCCGTCGAACCTGTTCGTCGCGGGCTTCATCGGCGCGCCGCCGATGAACTTCATCGAAGGCAAGCTGGTCGAGCAGGGCTCGGGCGTCGGCATCGAACTCGATACGGGTGTCGCGCGCAAGGTGCTGGTGCTGCCGTTCGAGTCGTCGAAGGTGCGCTCGCATATCGGCGCCAATGTGATTCTGGGCCTGCGTCCGGAGCGCATCACCGATGCGCGCGGCGCGCACGGCGACGACTCGAAGCTGCAGCCGGTCGACGTGCTGGTCGATGTGATCGAGCCGACCGGTCCGGATACGCTGGTGTTCGCGCAGATCAACGGCAAGCGCGTGGTGAGCCGCGTGCACCCGGCATCGAACCCGCAGCCGACGATGACCACGACGCTGCTGTTCGATACGTCGAAGGCGGTGCTATTCGATCCGAGCAATGAAGAGCGGATTGCGTAAGCGTTAGATCCTTCGCTTCGCAAAGGAAAAGCCCCATGCGTTGAATAGCGCATGGGGCTTTGTTTTTGGGTGCGGCGCGCGCGGTGCGTGCGGGCGCCAACGCCAACGACGTCAACGCCAACGCGTTATGCCGCGTCCTCCAGACTCAGGTCCGGATTGTTGCGCGCGAGTTCGCTGACCCATTCGATGAACGCGCGCAGCCGCGAACTCAGATTGCGGCGGTGCGCGTAGAGGACCGACAGCGGCGTGCCGGGGCTCGTGTAGTTGCCGAGAATTTCCTGCAACGCGCCTTGCTCGATCAGCTCGGCGACCATGAAGCGCGACGGCTGGATGATGCCGTGGCCGAGCACGGCCGCGCCGATGTACACGGAGCCGTCGTTGACCGCGAGCGTGCTCGTCATCTGTACCCGTTCGATTTCGCCGTTCACCTGATATTCGAACGGGAAAGTCTTGCCGCTGCGCGCGGACACGTAGTTCACCGCGCGATGTTCGGCGAGTTCTTCGAGCGTGGTGGGGGTGCCGAACTTCTCCAGATATGCGGGCGATGCGCACGTGACGATCCGCGCGAGCCCGATACGCCGCGCGACGAGGCTCGATTCCTCGGGCGTGCCCATGCGGATCACGCAATCGACACCGTCCTGGATCAGGTCGATATTGCGATCCGCGAGACCGAGGCGCACGTCGATTTGCGGATACTGGCGGTAGAAGTCGTCGAGCGCGGGCAGCAGCAGCGCGCGCGCAAGCGTGCCGGACGTATCGACGCGAATCGTGCCGGCCGGATTCTCGCGCTTGTTCGACAGCGACGATTCGGCGTCGGCGACATCCGCGAGAATCGTCACGCAGCGTTCGTAGAACGCCGCGCCGTCTTCGGTCACGCTGACCTGGCGGGTCGAGCGGTTCAGCAACCGCACGCCGACGTGTTCTTCGAGTGCCTGGATCGTGCGGCTGACCTTTGCGCGTGGCAGGTCGAGCGATTCGGATACTTTGGTGAAGCTGTTCGCTTCGACCACACGCGTAAATATCTCCATCGCTTCGAAACGGTCCATGGTCTGCCTTGTGAGTGGTGAGCCGGGGCAAGGGCGGGACGCGCTTGCGAAAAGACGAAGTCTACCGCGAGGAAAACGTGTTGTCTCCGAGGGGGCGGCCGTGGTGCGCGCCTGCCCGCTGCGGTCGTTGCTGTTGGTATCGCCGCCGCGCCCGCTTTCGCCGGATTCGTCGGGTTTGTCGTGTCCTTGCCGTGCTCAGTCGCGATCGGGCGCGCCAAGCGGAAAGAACGATCGATACGGTCGCGCTTCGTCGACCGCGCGCGCGAACGACGGCCGCGCGAGCAGCCGCTGCCGATAGGCATGTACGTGCGTGAAGGCCGGATCGATCGCATGCGTCCAGTCGGCGTAGAACAACGACGGCGCGGCGGCGCAGTCCGCGAGGCTGAAGCTCATGCCGGCGGCCCATTCGCGCCCGGCCATGTGCTGGTCGAGCCATGCATAGGCGGTCTCAAGCGCGGCGCGCGCATCGGCGACGCCGCGCGGGTCGTGCTCCGTGTCGGCGCGCAGGCTGTCGTAGACGATCCGTTGCACTGGCGTCGAAATGTAGTTGTCGAAGAAGCGATCCATGCCGCGCACGTCGAGCGCCGCGCGCGGGTCGGCGGGCACCAGTGCGACGGGGCCCGGATAATGCAGGCCCAGATATTCGATGATGATGCTCGACTCGACCACGGTCCGGCCGTCATCGACGAGTATCGGAAAGCGCTTCAGCGGCCATCGCGCGGCGAGTTCGGCCATGGCGCTGGGGTTGTCGGGCGCGAGCACGCGCATCTCGAACGGCGTGTCGTTTTCGTAGAGCGCGATCAGCGCCTTCTGGCAGTACGAAGAGAACGGGTGGGCAAACAGTTGCAGGGGCATCGCGATCACCTCCGGTGGTTGCAGCGAACGGTGCGCGGGTGACGACGCTCACGGCGGTCACAGCGCGACGGCCACAGCGGCCGTTTACCTGACGACGAGCAGCGATGGCGAAAATCGACAGTCCCTCAGCCCGTTCAGCCCTTCGTTTGACCCGCCGCTTGAACCCCATGCGACGGCAACGCTCCCGGCTGCAGCAGCACGACCACCGCACCCGCGCCACCGTCGTGCGGGCGCGCCTGGCAGAACGCGATGACCTCGGATTTCTGCACGAGCCACGCGCGCACCTTGCCCTTCAATACCGGTTCCTTGCCGATCGACCCCAAACCCTTGCCATGGATCACGCGCAGGCAGCGCAAGCCGCGCTTCACCGATTCGCGGATGAATTCCGCGAGCGCTTCGCGCGCTTCCTCGCGCCGCATGCCGTGCAGGTCGATCTGCGCCTGCACGATCCAGTCGCCGCGCCGCAGTTTGCGCACGACGTCGCGGCTCACGCCGGGGCGGCAATACGACAGCGTTTCATCGGTTTCGAGCAGCACTTCGGGATCGAACTCGTCGGAAATCGCTTCGTGCAGCACCGCCTCTTCGTCGAGCAAGGTTTGCACCGGCAGCGGCGGCGGGGGATTGCGCGTCACCGATGCGCGCGGCGGCACTGCGAGCGGCGCGACTTCGCCGATTTCGCGGCGGAACATATCGGCGTCGGCCGCCGCTTCGCGCTGGGCCGCTTTCGCGACGGCCTGTTCGCGTTCGCGCCGCTGCGCATCGCCTTTTAGCGCGTCGCGCAGCGCGCCCAAGCCGGCAAGTCCACTCGTGCGCTCGAGCTTCGGCGCGACGGCGGGCGCGGCCGCTTCAGGCGCGGGCCGCGCAGCGGTGCGCGGGCGTTTCGGTTCGTTCGGATGTGGCTGATTCTTCGGCATATCGGCAGTACACGCGGGAAGGTCGATCGGTGGTGCGGGGCGGGCCCCGCGATGCATCAGGCGCATCGGTTTGCGGGCGAATCAATGGTTAACGCGCGAAACCACGCGGCGATCGCAGCCGCGAAAGCTCGCCAACATGCGACGCAAACGCGATGAGCACAAAAAAGGCCGCCAGCTTTTCAGCCGCGGCCTTTATCTGCAATCGAGACGGCCGGGCTTTGCCCCACCGCCATTTTACCGTCGCACTCGCTGTCGTGATCCGACGTGGTGATCCCGCGTCGTGATCACGCGCCGCGGATCAGCGCTCCGCTTCCTGGCTCATCGCGTGTTCGCCAGCCATCTCGTCGATGGTCTCCAGATAGCGCTGAGCGTCGAGCGCGGCCATACAGCCAGTGCCGGCGCTCGTGATCGCCTGACGATACACGTGGTCCTGCACGTCGCCTGCGGCGAACACGCCCGGCACGCTGGTCGCGGTCGCGAAGCCGTTCAGGCCGCCCTTCGTGATGATGTAGCCGTTCTTCATCTCGAGCTGGCCCGCGAAGATGTCGGTGTTCGGCTTGTGGCCGATCGCGACGAAAAGGCCTTGCAGCGCGATGTCGGTGGTTTCGCCGGTCTGCGTGTGCTTGATGCGCAGGCCGGTCACGCCGGACTGGTCGCCGGTCACTTCGTCGAGCGTATGGTTCCATTTGATCTCGACGATGCCTTCCTTTTCCTTCGCGAGCAGGCGGTCGATCAGGATCGGCTCGGCGCGGAACTTGTCGCGGCGATGGATCACGGTCACCTTCTTCGCGATACCGGCCAGATAGAGCGCTTCTTCGACCGCGGTATTGCCGCCGCCGACAACGGCCACGTGCTGCTGCTTGTAGAAGAAGCCGTCGCAGGTCGCGCAGGCGGACACGCCCTTGCCCATGAACGCTTCTTCCGACGGCAGACCGAGGTATTGCGCCGACGCGCCGGTCGAGATGATCAGCGAATCGCACGTGTATTCGCCGGAATCGCCGATCAGGCGAATCGGCTTTTCATCCAGCTTGGCCGTGTGGATATGGTCGAAGATGATTTCGGTGTTGAAGCGCTCGGCGTGCTCGAGAAAGCGCGCCATCAGTTCCGGGCCTTGCACGCCGTTGGCGTCGGCCGGCCAGTTTTCGACGTCGGTCGTGGTCATCAGCTGGCCGCCTTGCGCGAGGCCCGTGACGAGTACCGGCGACAGGTTGGCGCGTGCCGCGTAGACCGCCGCCGTGTAGCCGGCAGGGCCGGAACCGAGAATCAGAACCTTGGCGTGTTTCGTTGCTGTTGCGGGCATGATCGAATCCTTGTACGGCGCGCGGCTCGCCGTTGCGAGGCCGTGCGTTTTTGAGCTGAAACTGTAGATGGGTGTCAGTGCGGCATTATAAAGGGCGGGGCGCGCGGCTGCGCCATGAAGCTTTCCGATCACCGCGATAGCGTGGCGGCGCGCATTGCCGTGACGCCCGTGTGGCGATACGGCCAAGTTACCGTCATTTACAGCCTTGCGTGAGGCGCAGCGTTTACAATAGGCCGGATCGAAGTTTCCGGTAGCCGGGAGACGGGCCCGCAGCCGCGCGCGGCAAGGCTCGGGGTTCCGCTGCCGGTGGCAGTTCAGCCTGAATTGGCTACCCCAGAACAGGATCAATGGCAAAAGCTCCTTATTCCGCGAGCGCGCAGGCATTGCCGCACCGCATGTCGCGCCTTTTCACCGAAATCCGCTGGATTCTGCAGGTGGCGCTCGGCGTTTTTTTGCTGATGTCGCTCGTCAGCTACAGCAGGCACGATCCGAGCTGGACCCACGCCGCGCAAGTCGACCATATCTCCAACTGGGCGGGCCGCGTCGGTGCGTGGACGTCCGATATTCTGCTGCTGCTGTTCGGCCTGTCCGCCTACTGGTGGATCGTGTTGCTCGGCCGCCATATCTCCGCGAACTACAAACGCATCACCCGCCACGAAGAGCCGCGGGACGACGACGCGCCGCGCGGCGTCAGCTGGCTGGCGGACGCGTTCGCGTTCCTGCTCGTGCTGCTGTCGTGCAACGGCATCGAGGCGCTGCGGATGTGGTCGCTGAAGGTGCAGTTGCCGCGCGCGCCGGGCGGCGTGATCGGCGAGGCTGTCGCGCGCGGGGTGTCGCACGCGCTCGGCTTTACCGGCGGCACGCTCGCGCTGCTGCTCGGGCTTGCGATCGGGTTGTCGCTGTATTTCCGCTTTTCGTGGCTCTCGGTCGCCGAGCGGGTCGGCGAGTCGATCATTTCCGCGGTGACGTTCGCGAAACTGCGCCGCGAGGCCGGGCGCGACCGCAAGCTCGGCGAAGCGGCCGCGGTCAAGCGCGAGGGCAAGGTCGAGAAGGGCCGTGTGCGCATCGAGGAACACGAGCCGGTGGTGATCGTGCCGCCGGTCGTCACGCCGGTGAAGTCGGAGCGCGTCGAAAAGGAACGGCAGGTGCCGCTCTTCACCGATCTGCCGGGCGACTCCACACTGCCGCCGATCTCGCTGCTCGATCCCGCGCCCGCCGCGCAGGAAACCATTTCCGCGGACACGCTCGAATTCACGTCGCGTCTGATCGAGAAAAAGCTGAAGGACTTCGGTGTCGATGTGAGCGTGGTCGCAGCTTACCCAGGCCCGGTCGTTACGCGCTACGAAATCGAGCCGGCTACCGGCGTGAAGGGCAGCCAGATCGTCAATCTCGCGAAAGACCTCGCGCGTTCGCTGTCGCTCGTGTCGATCCGCGTGGTCGAAACGATTCCGGGCAAGAACTACATGGCGCTCGAGCTGCCGAACCAGCGCCGCCAGACGGTGGGCCTGTCCGAGATTCTCGGCTCGGCCGTCTATGCGGACGCCGCGTCGCCGCTGACGATGGGCCTCGGCAAGGACATCGGCGGCAAGCCGGTGTGCGCGGACCTCGCGAAGATGCCGCACCTGCTGGTCGCCGGTACGACCGGTTCGGGCAAGTCGGTCGGTATCAACGCGATGATCCTGTCGCTGCTGTACAAGGCGAGCGCCGAGCAGGTGCGCATGATCCTGATCGATCCGAAGATGCTCGAAATGAGCGTCTATGAGGGGATTCCGCATCTGCTGTGTCCGGTCGTCACCGACATGCGCCAGGCCGGCCATGCGCTGAACTGGGCGGTCGCCGAAATGGAGCGGCGCTACAAGCTGATGAGCAAGCTCGGCGTGCGCAACCTCGCCGGCTACAACAACAAGATCGACGATGCGGCCAAGCGCGAGGAGAAGCTGCCGAATCCGTTCAGCCTGACGCCGGATGAACCGGAACCGCTGACGCGCCTGCCGAACATCGTGATCGTGATCGACGAACTGGCCGACCTGATGATGGTCGTCGGCAAGAAGGTCGAAGAGCTGATCGCGCGGATCGCGCAGAAGGCGCGCGCGGCCGGCATCCACCTGATTCTCGCGACGCAGCGTCCGTCGGTCGATGTGATTACCGGCCTGATCAAGGCCAACGTGCCGACGCGGATGGCGTTCCAGGTGTCGTCGAAAATCGACTCGCGCACGATTCTCGACCAGCAGGGCGCGGAGTCGCTGCTCGGCATGGGCGACATGCTGTATCTGCCGCCGGGCAGCGGGCTGCCGGTGCGTGTGCACGGCGCATTCGTGTCGGATGACGAAGTACATCGCGTCGTCGACAAGCTCAAGGAGCAGGGCGAGCCGAATTACATCGAGGGAATTCTCGAGGGCGGTGTCGGCGGCGAGGGCGATGAAGGCACGCCGGGAACCGCTTCGACCGATGGCGAGTCGGATCCGCTATACGACCAGGCGGTCGACGTGGTGCTGAAAAACCGCCGTGCGTCGATTTCGCTGGTGCAGCGGCACTTGCGCATCGGCTATAACCGCGCCGCGCGTCTGCTCGAACAGATGGAGAATTCGGGCGTGGTGTCGGCGATGTCGTCGAACGGCAATCGCGAGATTCTGGCCCCGGCGCGCGAGCGCGAAACCGAATAAGCCTCGGATCTTTGCCGCCGACCTTTGCCGCCGCTGTCGCGCCCCGGAACCGCTCGATACGGCTCGATAACGCGTGACTCGGCGCGTGACACCGAGAGGCCGCTCACGCTCACTGTTCCCACGGCACACCGCTCCGGCGCAGCCCTTCACCGAATCCAATCAACGGAGAAACCCTATGCACGCATTCGCACAGCAGGATGCTCGAAAGCGTCAATCTGGCGGCCTCGATCAGCTCGTGCGCCGTTTCGCGCACGGCGCTGCCAGCCTCGCGATCGGCGCGTCGCTGCTCATCGCCTCGCAGGCATTCGCGAGTGGTACCGAGCAATTGAAGGCATTCGTCGCGCAGGTTCATTCGGCACGCGGCACCTTCGTACAGCAGGAAGTGCGCGCGCCGAGCAAGGCGCAAAGCGCGAGCGGCGCGCTCCCCACCATGGGCGCGAACAAGCCGACCACGTCGAGCGGTTCGTTCACGTTCGCGCGGCCCGGCAAATTCATCTGGCAATACGAAAAGCCCTATTCGCAATTGCTGCAGGCGGACGGCGACAAGCTGTACGTGTACGACAAGGATCTGAACCAGGTCACCGTGCGCACGCTCGGCAATGCGCTCGGCGCGAGCCCGGCGGCGATCCTGTTCGGCAGCAACGATCTCGACAAGAACTTCACGTTGCATGACGCGGGCGTGAAGGCCGGCATCGACTGGCTCGAACTGACGCCCAAGGCGAAGGACACGCAATTCGAGCGCGTCGGCATTGGCTTCAAGGACGGCAATCTCGAAGCGATGGAATTGCACGATGTGTTCGGCAACGTGACGTTGCTGACGTTCTCCAACATTCAGAAGAATCCACAATTGCCGGCCGACACGTTCAAGTTCACAGTGCCGAAGGGCGCGGATGTGATCAACGGGTAAGCTCGATCGTTGGCGTGACAAGTTCGCGCTATACGAATGGCGACGAAGCCGCGCCTTCGAGCGCGGCTTTTTGTTGGCGCGGCGGCGGCCACCATAGCGGATGGTCGGCTGTTTCAGCAGACCTCATCGATTAGTGCGAGACTGGAACGCGCGGTATTTCACGTATGGGTTGGTGTAAGCGTTCCGAAACTTCCAGGCTTTTGTCTGCACTATTTGACATTTTTTTGCTGCGACGCAACAAGATAACGCCTACACTGGTCGAAGTCAGTAGTTGCTTCGAATGTTTGGAAGGGTGAGGCATGTCATGAACTTGTCTTCGGTACAGAATTTACGGTCGTCCCCGTCGCTGCATGTTTTCGAGCAGGAAGGCGGCTGGCATTGGGGTATCACGGTTCCGCGGGCAGTCGGCAGCGGCTTCAAGGTCGTCGCCTACAGCGAGGAAACGTTTAGCGACGAAGCCGAGGCTCATCGGGAAGGCAATCGTGCGCTCGCGCGGTTTTCCGATGCGCCCGCGTATGAGCGGCAATAAAAGCGAAATACGCTGGTAAAGGGATTGTCCCTATATACAGATTTAACTCTGATGCATTTTGCGGCGAAATGTGTATCGAATTAAAGCGTAACCAATTCAATATGCAAAAAATTGCATATGTTTTTGACTTTGAGAGGATCACAGGGATAATAAGCTGATCCTTTCAAGACATTTCGCTTTTACCTTGACTTTCGCAGAATACGAAACCACGCACCCATTAAGCGTGGAGCTGGACGGTGTGAACTATGCCGGTACCTACCGTGTGATGACGGGCTCCGTCGTCGTTCATTTCGAAAACGAAACCAAATTCGCGTCGTACGCGCCGAACCGCCCAGAGACTGTGGCGCGTTGGCTGCTGACGGACCTTTGTCGCAAAGTCGAATCCCGCAAGCGTAAAGCGGCGAAAAGATAAGGCCGTAAATCGGTTTCAGCCGGCGAGAAAAAAGACGCGCTTTTTACGGCGCGCTATCACAGCGATATCGGCCATTCAGGAATTAGCGCATCAGCTGCTTTTAGTGCGAGTGCGCTGGAAAAATCCGACAAATACGCGATCCTTTCCGATGCCGGCGCCGCAATGCGGTCCGCCAGATACGAACTGGCGGACCGCGCTCTTTGCAATTCCTCCGCGCGAAAGCGCGCCGGCAAATCAGTTACGCGTAAGCGGTTTTGCGCGTGGACACGAACACGAAGTAGCACAGTGCGCCGATCGCGAGCGAAGGCAGCGTCGCGCCGAGATTCGGCAGCCACTGATTGATCACCTGGTACGCGCCGATGCCGATTGCCCACGCGATGAACGCGCTCAGATGCCAGCCGCCCGAGAAGCCATAGCGGCCGCGCACGTCGGCGAGTACGGTAGCTTCGATGCGGCGCTTGCGCACGACGAAGTGATCCATCAGCACGACGCCGAACAGCGGCGCGAACACCGAACCGATCAGCAGCAGGAAGTTCTGATACTTCGCCATCGGCACGAGCAGCGCGATCAGCGTGCACAGCGCGCCGAACGCGGCCGACAGCAACGGCACGCTTGCGCGCGTCCAGAACGTGCCGGTCGAGACCGCGGCCGAATGGATGTCGGCGAATGCGTTGTCGATTTCGTCGATCAGGATCAGCAGCAGCGCGAGACCGCCGCCGGCCTGTGCGAGCGCGCCGGTCAACAGCGCATCGCCGCCGCCCGCCGCGAGGCCGTAGATCGCGCCGATCGCATAGAACCAGATGTTCGCGATGCCGTAGCCCGCGAGCGTGCCGCGGAACGTGTCGCCGGCGCGGCGGCCGAAGCGCGTGTAGTCGGCGATCAACGGCAGCCACGACAGCGGCATCGCGACCACGAGGTCGATTGCGCCGCCGAACGACATTTCGCCGGTGCCCGGACGACGCATCATGTCCGCGAGATTGTGGCGCGCGAGCAGGTTCCACGTGAGCCACAGCGCGCCGGCGAGCAGCAGCCAGATGCCCCAGGTACGCAGAAAGCGCCGCACGAACGACAGCGGACCGCTGATCGCGAGCAGCGTCGCGAGCACGCCGAAGATCACGGTCCACACGAGCGGCATCGACAGGCCGAATGCCTGCTTCGCGAGCGCGTCGGCGGAATCGCGCATCACGATCACCTCGAACGAGCCCCAGCCGACCAGTTGCACCATGTTCAGCACCGCCGGCACCGACGCGCCGCGCACGCCGAGCGTCGGACGCAGCGACGACATCGCCGCGAGTCCGGTGTCGGTGCCGATCACGCCCGCGAGCGCGAGCAGCACGACGCCGATCACACTGCCGAGCGCGATCGCGACGAGCGCGTGCGGCAGCGACAGCCCCGGCACCAGCAGCGCGCCCGCCTGCGCGACGAGCAGGCCGATGCCGAGCGAGAACCACAGCGCGAACGCGTCGCTGGTGCGAAACTCGCGCCGCGCTTCGGGCACCGGCGTGAGCGGCGCGTAGGTGGAACCGGCTTCGCCGGCGACTGAATCTTGTGCCATCTGATGTTGTTCCTGTTGGTGTTGCTGTGAACCTTGCCGTGGTATCCGCGCGGTACGCCGTTTGCGGGGCAGCGTGTGCCCGGCACGCGCCGTGCGGCCATCACCCGGCCGCCGTGACTGTCATAATGCAGGACGTTGCCCGCGTCTTCACCTGGGCTTTGCCTGTGCCTCGCCTTTGCGCGCAAGGCTTTGCGCTTGTCCGGCCTGCCGTCGCGCTGCCCTGCGGCGCCCGCGAATGACTGGAAAAGCCGAGATTATCCCCAAAACGTCATGTTTGAAGAAACCCGTGCCAATGTTCCGCTCGCCGAACGCCTGCGGCCACGCAATATCGACGAAGTGATCGGCCAGACGCATCTGCTCGGCCCGAACAAGCCGCTCAGGGTTGCGTTCGAGTCCGGCGAAGCCCATTCGATGATCCTGTGGGGCCCGCCCGGCGTCGGCAAGACCACGCTCGCACGGCTGATGGCCGATGCGTTTCACGCGCAGTTCATCGCGCTGTCGGCGGTGCTGTCGGGCGTGAAGGATATCCGCGAGGCGGTCGAGACCGCGCAGATCCATCGCGCGAACGGTCATCAGACACTGGTGTTCGTCGATGAAGTGCATCGCTTCAACAAGAGCCAGCAGGACGCGTTCTTGCCGCACGTCGAATCGGGCCTGTTCGTGTTCGTAGGAGCTACGACCGAAAATCCGTCGTTCGAGGTGAATAGTGCGTTGCTGTCGCGCGCGGCGGTCTACGTGCTGAAAAGCCTGACCGACGACGAGCAGCGCGAACTACTCGAACGCGCACAGCAGGAACTCGGCGGCCTCACGTTTACCGATGAAGCACGCACTGCGCTGATCGGCTCCGCCGACGGCGACGGCCGCAAGCTGCTGAACAACCTCGAAATCGTCGCGCGGGCGGCCGCGCAGCAAAAAACCACGGAAATCGACGGCACGTTGCTCGGCAGCGCGCTTGCCGAAAACCTGCGCCGCTTCGACAAGGGCGGCGACGCGTTCTACGACCAGATCAGCGCGCTGCATAAATCGGTGCGCGGCAGCAATCCGGACGGCGCGCTGTACTGGTTCTGCCGGATGCTCGACGGCGGCGCGGACCCGCGCTACCTCGCGCGCCGCATCGTGCGGATGGCGTGGGAGGACATCGGCCTCGCCGACCCGCGCGCCGCGCGCATCACGCTCGACGCCGCCGAGACCTACGAGCGCCTTGGCTCGCCCGAAGGCGAACTCGCACTGGCGCAGGCGGTCATCTACCTCGCGGTCGCGCCGAAGTCGAACGCCGGCTACAACGCGTACAACGAGGCACGCCGCTTCGTCGGCAAGGACCAGTCGCGCGCGGTGCCGGTGCATCTGCGCAACGCGCCGACCAAGCTGATGAAAGAGCTCGGCTACGGTCACGACTACCGCTACGCGCACGACGAACCCGATGCGTACGCGGCCGGCGAAACCTATCTGCCGGACGGCATGCGCGAGCCGCGCTGGTACACGCCGACGCCGCGCGGCCTCGAAGGCAAGATCGGCGAGAAGCTGGCGCGGCTCGCCGAGCTGGACGCGCAGTGGCGCGCGGAGAACCGGCCGAAGAAGGGCTGAGGCTCCGGCTTTGGTTTTAGCGACACGCCGGTGCGCTAAAATCGCGGTTTCATACAACGAACACCCGTCCCATCCCATGCTCGACATCCAGCTGCTGCGCAAAGACCTCGACGGCGTCGCGAAGCGCCTCGCCGACCGCGGCTATACCCTCGACGTCGCCGCCTTTACCGCGCTCGAAGCGGAACGCCGCGATACCCAGACCCGTACCGAAGAAATGCAGGCGCGCCGCAACAGCCTGTCGAAGCAGATCGGCGCGATGAAAGGGCGCGGCGAAGACACGTCGGCCGTGATGGCTGAAGTCGGCGGTATCGGCGACGAGATGAAGGCGTCGGCGGTGAAGCTCGACGAGATCCAGAAGCGTCTGTCGGATCTGCTGCTCGGCGTGCCGAATCTGCCGCACGACAGCGTGCCGGCGGGCCGCGACGAAGCGGATAACGTCGAGGTGCGCCGCTGGGGCACACCGCGTCAATTCGATTTCGAGGTCAAGGATCACGTCGATGTCGGCACGCCGCTCGGGCTCGATTTCGAGACCGGCGCGAAGCTGTCCGGTGCGCGCTTCACGATGCTGCGTGGTCAGATTGCGCGGCTGCATCGCGCGCTCGCGCAGTTGATGATCGACACGCATACGCAGCAGCACGGGTATACCGAGATCTACACGCCGTACATCGTCAATCCGGACATCCTGTACGGCACCGGCCAACTGCCCAAGTTCGCGGACGATATGTTCCGCGTCGAGAAGGGCGGCGGCGACAGCACGGTCACGCAGTATCTGATTTCGACGTCGGAGATTTCGCTGACGAACACCGTGCGCGAGAGCATCGTTGAAGCGGACGCGCTGCCGATCAAGCTGACCGCGCATTCGCCGTGCTTCCGTTCGGAAGCGGGCTCGTACGGCCGCGACACGCGCGGCATGATCCGCCAGCATCAGTTCGACAAGGTCGAGATGGTGCAGATCGTCGCGCCGGACGCATCGTACGACGCGCTCGAGCAGATGGTCGGCCATGCGGAAGCGATCCTGCAGAAGCTCGAATTGCCGTATCGAGTGATCACGCTGTGCACAGGCGACATGGGCTTCTCCGCTTCGAAGACCTATGACCTCGAAGTGTGGCTGCCGGCGCAGAACACCTATCGCGAGATCTCGAGCTGCTCGAATACCGAGTCGTTCCAGGCGCGTCGCATGCAGGCGCGTTATCGCAATGCGCAGGGCAAGCCGGAGCTCGTGCATACGCTGAACGGTTCGGGCCTTGCGGTGGGCCGCACGCTCGTCGCCGTGCTGGAGAATTTCCAGAACGCCGATGGCTCCGTGACGGTGCCCGCAGCGCTGCGGCCGTACCTTGGCGGCGTCGAGCGGCTGGAAGTGCCGGCCGCTTGAACGTCGCTGGCGGCGTCCAGGCCTCTCGGAAAGTTTTTAGAAGTTTTTTCGCCGAGGGGCTTGGAGAACTGATTCGAACTGTTTTATAATCTTTTTCTCCCGAGCAACGACCCGCTTGGATCCGACAAAGCAATAGCCAGTTGGAATACCCGGAAAGGTGGCAGAGTGGTCGAATGTACCTGACTCGAAATCAGGCGTACGGTTTCCCCGTACCGTGGGTTCGAATCCCACCCTTTCCGCCAAATTCATCAAAAAGCCCCTGATTGAAAAATCAGGGGCTTTTTGTTTTTGGGCTATCAACGGGCAAAACGCTAGCCGCCGCTTTTACCACCATAAATTCCGCTCATCGCCAGCGAAAGCATCTTTCTCAGGTGAGCCAAACCTGTCCGGACCTCGGGGTTCTCGGTTGCGGCAAGCCAGCGGCGCACTTCCGTCAGATAGATCGTCATCAGCAGCGAAGCAATCAGATCGGCGGAATGTTCCGTCGAAATTTCACCCGCGCGTTGTCTGGCGGAAATCAGTTCGGACAGCATGCTCATCACGTGTGAACGTCTGGCGTAGAACCGCAGCGTCTGCGCACCGCGTTCGGGAGACGCCGACAGGAAGTCAAATGTCTCCTGCACGGCGGCGCGCGAAATGCGAGGCTCAGTCGCCCAATATTGATAACGCTTCCGATAGAACGCCATGACCTGATCGAGCAGCGGCGCGCTCACGTCGATGTCGGCAAACGTCCGGTTGGTTACTGCGTCCAGATCGTCATTGACGATCATCAACAGCAAATCGCGCTTGTCCTTCGCATAGACAAAAACCGTGCCGATGGCAACGTCGGCACGGGCCGCAATTTCTCGCGTCGTCGCTGCTTCGTAGCCTTTCTCAATGAACATTGCACGTGCAGCTGCCATGATCCGGTCGCGCTTCTCGAGTTTGTTCCGTTCGCGTACTCCGAGCGGCATTTCACGAACGCGCGCACTTTCTGTTGTATTTTTGGTCATGTACCGGATCACTGCTGACGATGAAAGATTAGACGACCATCAGGCAGGTTGTAGCCCTGCGAGGATCATAGCCGATAACCGCTTGCGGTCAAAACAGGTGGTGGATACCGACACGGCCAATCGTCTGGCTGTCCGAAGTAGAGACCTGATAGCCGAACTGTGCCGCATGTGCGTTCGGCCCTGACGCGCGTTCAAGTCCGACGCCCGCATACAGCTCAGTTGACTTCGACAGGTACCAGTCCAGAAACACGTTGTACTGGTTGAACGTCAGCTCCTGGAAGATCGAGCGATTGTACGAAAGCCCGAGAATGTACTCGTGAGTACCGGTCAGATCCATATTCACGCCGCCCTGATAATTGCGCTCGCGGACGCTGCCTTCCGAATTGGTGAGTTTGACATCGGTGTATGTGAGGTGGGGCAGGAAGCGGTCAATCTGGTATGAACCGGCAATCGCGAGCGTGCTGTATCGGTCAGCGTTGAACAGCACGCCCGTCCCCAACTTTTGACCAAGTACGGACGTCACGCCGAAGATACCGAACAGGTCCGCGGTCCGGTCGTGTGACATCGAATAGGCGAAGCTGACTTTCGCGGGACCGTGCCAGTACTTCGCACCGATGCTGTACTGCCGTCCCGAACTGAAGTCGCCTGCCTGATTGCCGAACGCATTCATCAAACCGAACTGGAAGCCATAGAAGTCCGGCGACTCGTATTTGACGGAGTTGTTCAGCGCACGCGTGTTGGCAAGACCGTCGAGATTGCCTGTCGTGTAGAACGATGAAATACCGGGCACGGCGTTATTGAGTGCGCCGATGTATTCGTACACGTAGTCCGGAATATTGCCCATCGTCACGGTACCGTAGCTGTTATTAGTCAGCCCCACGTACGCGTAACGGTTGAAAAAACTGGTCGGGCTGATCGACGCGCCAGTACCTGTCAGAAATCCGGATTCGAGTCTGGCGACAGCTGCCGTGCCGCCACCCAGGTCTTCACGGATAAGAAATCCAAAGCGATCAGGCTGACGCTTACCCGCAACTGCCTGAACAAGGTGACTTCCTTTCGAATTGGTATTGAAGTCCACGCCCATATCGAGACTGCCATACAGCGTGACGGAGGATTGTGCGAGGGCGGACGTGCTGAGTAATACCAGCCCGTAGCTGAAAAAGATCTTCTTCATTTAATTGTCTCTTTATTATCGACGGTAATACCGTTCTTTTGATGGCTACTGCTTTTGTAGTACCTGTTTAGAGTTAAACAGGTACTCGCACGAATCTACAGGCCGATGTCCGCGGCGGTGCGTACCGCGTCGATGCCGCTGTTCAACATAAGTTGACGGATCGTGTTCACTTCCTCGACACGCGGCTTCGGCATCGGCTCGCGCATGAATGGCAGATCAACGAGGCCACGCATCCATGCCGCGATCTTGTAGCGGATGTGCAAGCGGCCAGGTTCCGAATAGATGTACTCGTGCAGACGAACCATTCCGCCATTCCACAGTTGGCGCGCTTCCTTTATATCGTCGCGCCGGCACGCGTCGATATGGTCGAGCATCGGCTCGAGTGCATAGTTCCACGAGCCGCTGATCGTGCCGTCCATGTTGCCGACCGCGAGATATTCGTGAAAGAAGTGCGCGCTGGAACACAGCAAGGCGACTTGCGGCGCGTGATCGCGCATACCACGCGAAAGCAGACGATGCCCTGGATAAGCGTACGTGGTCTTCCAGCCCACGATGTTCGGCACTTCGCGGCAATACTGCAATGTCGGTGCGAGCGGCAGGCCGATACCCCACGGCTGGGAAAGCGGCGCGACGGCATGCACGAAAATGGGCATGTCAACGGCTGCATCCTGCGCCTTGATCTGATCCAGCCACACTTCCGGATAGCGCACGGAATCCCACGCGCCGGATACATCGAGCGAACCCGCCGGCGGAATCACGAAGATACCGCTTGCGCCTGCGGCTTTCGCGTCCTGTGCCGTGGCCACGGTTTCCGCCGTCGTCCACGCGAACGTGCCGGCGAGCACCGGCATTTTGCCCGCGACTTCATCGATGATGATGTCGAGCACTCGACGCTTCTCGTCGCGCGTCATGTAGAAGATCTCACCGGCTTCCGCGTTCGCGATCAGGCCGCCGAGCGGCGCGAACCGTTGATTGTCGGCGAAGTAGCGCACCAGACGGCGCAATCCGGTTTCGTCAATCGAGTAATCCGGCTTGAGCGGCAGCACCAGTGCCGCGTATAGACGGTGCGAAAGATTCTTTCGTTCCGTTTGATCGAGAGGCATATGAACTCCTTCAGAGATTGCGACGTTATCGGGACAATTCTTCAAGTACCCGTTCGCTTGTTTCCACACCAAAGCGGCCGATGATCAGCGCGCCGAACAGTGCGACCACGCCGAACATCAGAAATACGGAACGGTAATCACCATGCGTGATGATCATGCCGACCACGAACGGGCCGATCGAAGAGGCGATACGCAGCCATACGGTCGCGCTGCTCGCACCGAGTGCGCGCAAACGCGTCGGATACAGTTCCGGCGTGTACAGATAGGCGGCTGAGCAGTTCGGGCCGGTAAACATGTAGCTGAGCGCGGCCAGCACAATGACCGTCATATGGCTCAGCTCGGGCATCAGACCGATTGCGAGCAGGGGGAGCGCGCCGAGCGTGAAGCCGATAGCAAACCAGCGGCGACGACCGAGCCTGTCGATGATGAACGCGAGCACGAAATTCATCGGGAAACTGACGAACGAATTGATCGCGGACAGCATCAGCGCGGTATGCAAATCCAGCTTGAACGTCGACGTATAGATCGTCGGCAACCAGGTGATCGATCCATACGCGACGAAATACGCACAGAACCACAGCACCCAGACCGTCAGCGTGCGGCGCAGATAGCCTGGGCCAAGCAGTTCGCCGATACGCGCTACCGGTGCGGCAACAGTCGGGATCTGCTTCGCGGGCGCAAGCTTGAGACCGGCACGCAGCGTGTACGCTTCGATGTCGGACACGATCTTATCCGCCAGCGCATATTGGCCTTTCGTCGCCAGCCACCGCGGCGATTCGGGCAGCACGCGACGCATGAACACGGCAACGACAGCAGGCGCCGCGCCGATCAGGAAGATCGTTTGCCATCCAAACGATGGCACGACCCATGCGCCAATAAATCCCGCGCACAGTACGCCGATGCTGAATACCATCTCATACAGCAGCACGAATTTGCCGCGCTTGTGTGCTCGCGTTAACTCGTTGATGTAGCTTGCCGCGATCGGTACTTCACCGCCGATACCAATTCCCTGAATGACACGGAATGCCATCAACATTCCATAACTCGTCGATAGCGCGCAGCCGACCGCCATCAACGAGAAGATCAGGATGCTGTACTGAAGCGCCCGTACGCGGCCGATGCGATCGGCGAGCCATCCGAACAGAAACGCGCCGGCAATCTGGCCGATGAATCCCGATGAGATCAGCAGGCCGATTTCCGGATGCGTCAGGTGCCACAGCTTCGCCAGTACCGGCACGGCCGTTGCAATCGCAAGCATGTCGAACGCGTCGAAGAAGGTGGCAACGCCGACGATCAAGCGTGCTTTCACGTGCCACGATGAAACGGGAATACGTTCGAGGCGCCCGGCGATGTTGGCACTTTCAGCCGTGCATACGCTTTCCGCGATGATTTGTTGTGTACTCATAGTCTCCTGCCGCGCTGTTATCAGGCGGAGTTAAACAAGCTCGCGCCACAGGCCCAAGGCTTTCTGCGCCGGACGATCGGAGAAGCTGAACAGCACGGATTCGGCGTTGGCGTGATGGGAAACCGGAACCCACGACGGCACGACGAAGACATCGCGCGGCTGCCATTCGAAACGCTGTTGACCGATCATGCTGAAGCCGTCGCCTTCAACGACGTTGAATACCGTCGCATCGGTCGAGCGATAGTTCTGGCCGTTAAAGCCGCGAGGCAGCAATTGCAGGAATGCGCCGATGGTTGGCATCGGATAGCCGCCCGTCGCCGGATTGGCGTATTGGAGCTTGGTGCCGTGCAGCGGATCGATCTGACCGCTGCGTGCCAGCCGTTCAAGCGCGGCGCGCGCCGGTGCGTAGCGATAGGCAAACAGCGGACTGTTGCCGCCGTGCACTTCGTAGTCGAGCGGCAGCATGTTCGAACCGTAGCGCGATACGGCAACATCTTCCGCGCCAGCCACGGACTGACTTTTCGTGGCGGACCTTTCCGCGAAACTCGTATCGAACAGATTGACGATCGGTACGTCGAGACCATCGAGCCAGACGACCGGTTCACTGCCGAGATTGCCGTGGTCATGCCACGTCCACGACGGCGTGATGACGAAATCGCCCGGATGCATCGTGACCCGCTCGCCATCCACGGCCGTGTACGCGCCTTCGCCTTCGACGATGAAGCGCAGCGCCGCCGCGGCGTGACGATGAGCCGGCGCGACTTCACCCGGCAGGATCAGCTGCAGGCCAGCATACAGGCTGCTGGTGATTTGCGAACGTCCACGAATGCCCGGATTTTCGAGTACCAGTACGCGGCGTTCAGCTTCTTCGGCGGTAATCAACGCGCCTGCTTCAAGCAGCAGCGGACGCAGGCGTTCGTATTGCCAGCTTGCGGCGACACAGGCGCTTTGCGGCTGCGGGGTCACCAGGGTTGCCATGGCTTCCCACAGCGGCGCCAGATCGTGGCGATCGAGCACGCCATAAAACGCCTGGCGCTCGGCGGTCGTTTCGGGCTTCATCACGACACCTTGACGGTCATCTGACCGATACGGTCGATGGTCGCGACCATCGTGTCGCCTGGCACGACCGGCGACACACCTTCAGGCGTGCCGGTAATGATCACGTCGCCGGGATGCAGCGTGTAGAAAGAGGATGCGAATTCGATCAGGTTCGCGACGCCGATGATCAGGTCGCTCGTGTTCGCCTTCTGACGGATTTCGCCATTGACCGTGATCGACAGATCGAGCGCATTCGGGTCGGTCAGTTCATCACTGGTGACGAGCCACGGACCGAACACGGTGTAACTGTCCGGTGATTTGCGGAAGCTGCGCTCTTCCGGCCCGCGAATCGTCATGTCGAGACCGATGCAGTATCCGGCGACGTAGCTGAGCGCATCCGTGTGGCTGATATTGCGGCCCGTCTTGCCGATAACGACGGCGAGTTCGACTTCGTGATCGTTGCGGCGGTCGGTATGGCACAACTGCACGCCATCGCTCGCGCCGACCAGCGAGCTGCCCGCCTTCAGAAACAGGCCTGCTTTCTCGATGTGGTTGATCATGTTGCCGTGATGCAGGTTCTGATCATCCAGTACTTCGCGCAGGTGCTTCGTGTAATTGACCGGAGCCGCGATGATCTTGCCCGGATTTGCAACGGGGCTCAGCAGATGCGCGTCATTCAATGCCACGGTCTCGACCTGACCGACCAGAGCTTCCGCGCGCGCCCGGATAGCGTCCAGATTAGCGATCAGCGGATCGAATGACGGCAGCGGGTATTGCCACGTAGGCAACACGTCGAGAGCAGCGGTCACGTCATGAATGACGTTTCCGACTACGACACCAAGGCGGTTTGCGCCGAATCGACATAGTTTCATAAGACTACCTTCTCCATGAATGCCATTTGAGCGCCTCGATCGAGGCGCGAAGTTTCAATGAACACCTGATTCGCGATATCCGGCAAAACGGATGCGATCGCCATGTGCGAGCACCAGCGCCGCCGCGCACGCAATCACCATCGGAACCGAGCCGCACACGAACAACATCGGCAGCGGCAGATTCAGACCGATCAGAAGAGCGCCGATGATCGGACCGACGATGGCGCCGAAACGCCCTACACCGAGTGCCCAGCCCGCGCCGGTGGCCCGCATGAACGTCGGATACGCGATGCTCGCCACCGCATTCAGACCGAACTGACCACCGACGACAAACAGACCCGCCGCAAACACGACGAGATCGAGCGCGAGTGATGTATTGCCGGCAATGCCGATCAATGCGATGGAAACGGCCGCGCAACCGAAGAAGCCGGCGAGCGGCGCGAGCGTGCCGCGATCGAGTAATCGGCTCAGGATCAGGCCGCCCGCGACACCGCCTACCTGGAAATACGACGTGACCATCACGGCACGCGTCAACGGAATGCCGGCGTTGGCGATGACGGTGGGCAACCAGTTCAGCACGAACGTCAACGTCATCAGGTTGGCGATAAAACAAAGCCACAAAAGCAGCGTGAATACCGCGCGCTTCTCGGTGAACAGATGCTTCGCGGGCACGCCGCGTTCGACTTTCTCCGCCACGATCAGCCGCGTTTGCGCATCGATCGCGACGCCAGGCAACAGCCGCGCGAGGATGGTTCGAGCGCGGACGCTATTGCCGGCACGCAATAGCTGGAAACGGATCGACTCAGGCAACATCAGTGCGCAGCCGGGAATCAGCACCAGCGCCGCCACGCCGCCGACAAAGAACAGAGACGTCCAGCCGTAATGCGGAATCAACAGCGCCGCAGCCCATCCGCCCGCCGCGCCACCCAGCGAGTAGCCCAGAAACATCACGGTGATCATCATCGAGCGATGGCGTATCGGTGCGTATTCCGCCGTCAATGCCAGCGCGTTGGGGACCGCGAAGCCGACGCCGATGCCGGCCAGAAAGCGCACCGCCGACAACTGCGCAATGGATGTGGTCAAGCCGCAGGCCGCTGTCAGCAGGCCAAAAATAGCCATGCCGACGAGCATGATCGAACGTCGCCCCCAACGATCGGCGGCGCTCCCGCCGACAGTCGAACCCACCATCATGCCGACCATGCTGGCGGTAAAAACCGGCACGAACGATGCGCGCGCAATGCCCCATGCGTGAATGATCGAGGGCGCGAGATAACCGATCATCTGCTGGTCGAAACCGTCCATCAGCATCACGACGAACGACCAGAAAACCACGTTCACATGGAACCGGTTGACGGAACTGGTTCCGATTGCACTATCGACGTCGATAGTGAGGAGCGCGTTGTTCATCGAATCATTCCCCTGTACGAATGTGGACGGCCGTTCCGGCGAACTGCCTCATGACGTGATATGAAATGGCAGTCGTGAAAATTGATCGCGCTCAATGTTAAGTGCGTTTTTATGCACGCACCATAGTGAAAACCCCTAAGAAACACCGTCATTTAGTCGGTATTGACAAAGAAATCCGCCCCTCATAAACTTGATCATGCTCATTTATATGGGTGCGGACGACGTAACTGCGCACGCAGTGCGAACGATGGACGCGATCTCTTCCTAACAGCACCTTTTCGTATTCAATGAAGAACAAATCAGTTGTCGTTTCCGGCGCGGGTCCGGTCGGACTTGCCGCGGCGCTCGCGCTTGCGCGTCAGGGCATTGACGTGTGCGTGCTGGAAACCGAGGCGGATATTCCGCACGACCTGCGCGCCGGGACATTTCATCCGCCCACGGTGGAAATGCTATCGGCGCTTGGTGTCGGAGATGCATTGCTGGCGCAGGGCATTCCCGTGCGGCAGTGGCAGATACGCGACCGCAAAACCGGCGTCGTGGCGGAATTCGATCTGGGTGTGCTATCGGACCTCACGCCTTATCCATTCCGTCTGCACTGCGAGCAGCACAAACTGTCGGAGCTGCTGCGCGAGACGCTTAGCGGCATGCCTAATGCGCGCCTTTTGTTCTCACACCGCTGCACGGGTTACACGGAAGACGCGGACGGCGTAACCGTCCAGTTCGAGAATGCCGAGGGCGCGGGGGAAATGCGCGCGAGCTACATCATCGGCGCGGATGGATCGCGCAGTGTGGTGCGCAAAACGATGGACGTCGAATTCGAAGGGTTCACATGGCCGGAACGTTTTTTGGTCTTTGCGACGAGCTACGATCTGCGGGAGCAGGGATTCACCGGCAACGCGTATATTGCCGACCCTGATGAATGGAGTGCGATTTTTATCCAGCCGCATGACGGCCCGCCTGGAATCTGGCGCATTGCATTCCCGATCCCGCCCGAGGTGGAAGATAGCGAAGTACTCACGGATGATTTCGTGCAGGCCAAAATTCAGGGCTTCCTGTCACCGGAGCGCGAATATCCGATTCTTTATCGCAGCGTGTATCGCGTGCATCAGCGGGTCGCGAAGCAGTTCCGTGTCGGCCGCGCACTCCTGGCGGGGGACGCCGCGCACATCAACAATCCGCTTGGCGGCATGGGTTTGAACAGCGGCATTCATGACGCGGTGAATCTCGCGGGCAAACTGGCCGATGTGCTGTTGAACGGCGCATCGACAGAGGTGCTCGATCTTTACGACCGGCAGCGTCGCCTGACGAATGTGGAGTACGTGCAGGCGATCACGATCCGGAACAAACGTCTGCTGGAAGAGCGTGATCCAGTCGTACGCGAGCAGCGACTCGACGAACTGCGTACGATTGCAGCCAGTCCCGACCAGTTGCGTGCGTACCTGATCAACTCGTCGATGATCGCGAGCGTCCGGCGCGCCGACGAAATCCAGTAAGCGGGATTTTCAGTAAATGGTCGCCGACACCCTGCATGCGAGTTGCGCTGCAGGGTGTCCTCGTTTCCGGCGATTCGCCTCTACGCATTAGCGCACTGGAATAAACGGTATCCGGATTCACACGCTACATCGTCGGAAGCACACTTGGCGCCACCATGTGGCTTTCGACCCGCCGGATGCCCGGCACCCCTTCGGCGGCGACACGGATCGCGCGCATCTCCTCTTCGGATTCGATCACCCCCCACAGATGCGCGACGCCGTCCTGGACGACCACGCCCTGTTTCGCGAGCCCCCAACGCTGCCCTTGCATTTCATGGAGGATCGCATCGCGCAGGCTTGCATCGTCGTGCAGGCCCGAGTCGATGATCGGTTCGACACTCGCGAGCGCGCGAATCAGATTCGAGCGGCTGACGATGCCGACCAGGCGGCCGTCCTTTAAAACCGGCACGCGTTTCAGATGCCGCCGTTCCATCAGATCGGCGATCTGCTGAAGCGGCATGTCGTCGGGAATCGAAATGACGTTGTCGCACATCACGTCGCGGACGAAATGCCCGTGCTCCTTCACGTACCGCGCGGCCTGCTCGCGCGGCGAGGACGACAGCAGTTCGAGCCACCATCGATGTTTGCCATGACCGGTGCCGTTCTCCACGCGATGCAGCAGATCCCCCTGGCTGACGATGCCGACCACCTGGCCGTTTGCATCGACCACCGGCATGCCGCTGATGTGGTGATCGACGAAGAGTTTCGCCGCGTCGTGAATGGTCATGTCCGGTGTCGCGGTGACGACGGAGGAAGTCATGATGTCGAGTGCGCGCATGTTCGTCCCCTCGATGGGGCGCGACGGGTCCTCATCTGTTGCACCCTTCGCGCGATTCCGGCAGACGCACCGGCGGCAAGCCCGCGCGATGCTGAGGCGGCTGGATCAGGTGTTCGACGGCGGGCCGCGCAGGCGTTGATTGTTTGCGCGGGAGAGCCTGGGTTGTTCCACGCCATCCGGTTGCTATCCGCAATCGTTGGCGGCCAGTCGACGTCAGTCGGTATCGATGGCCTGACGCATGCGGCGCAGTTCGAGCTCTTTCGCGACCGCGCTCACCAGGCTCTCGCAGAGCATGCTCAGGCCGCTTGAGAAATGCGATACGCAGAAAGTGTAGGTTAACTTTTCCGGGCCATCCGTCCCAACATGGCACGTCTTTCCGCGTCCGAACGCTGGGCGTGGCGCGGCGCCCGAAACGCACGCTCTGGTATCTAAGTACGTTGCGAAGCGGGCACGCTCGGAATCGACTCAGCCGCCCGCCCGAGCCTCAATAAGCCAGTTCGGGTGCGCTCACCCAGCCGGTGTGCTGGCGACCCGTGGTGCGATCCGTTGCCAGCCGGAAGAACGACATCGTCTGCTGCAGTTGCTCGGCCAGCAAATTCATCTGTTCGGCCGTCGCGGCCAGCTCTTCCGAACCCGCGGCATTCTGCTGCGTGGTCTCGCTCAACTGTCCGACCGCATCGGTGATCTGCGTGACCGCTATCGACTGATCGTGCGACGCCGCGGTAATTTCCCGCACCAGCGTTGACGTGCGGGTGATGTTCGGCAGCATGCTCTCCAGCAGCCGGCCGGTCGTCTCCGCCTGGCTGACGCTGCCGGCCGCGACCTCGCCGATCTCCTGCGCCGCGGCCTGGCTGCCTTCCGCGAGCTTGCGAACCTGGGCCGCGACGACGGCGAAGCCCTTGCCGTGCTCGCCGGCCCGGGCGGCTTCGATCGCGGCGTTCAATGCGAGCAGATTGGTTTGATAGGCGATGTCGTCGATCACGTTGATCTTGCGGGCGATCTGCCGCATCGCCGCGACGGTCACGCGCACGGCCTCGCCGCCGTCGACGGCTTCCCGCGCTCCGGCGGTGGCGATCTTTTCTGTCAGCTTCGAGTTTTCCGTGGTCTGTGCGATCGACGTGCACATCTGTTCCAGTGCCGAGCTGGTTTCTTCCGCGCCGGCCGCCTGTTCGCTCGCCGACTGCGACAAGGTCTGCGCAGTCGCGTTGATCTGCGTGGCCGCGGCCGCCAGCTCGCTGGCCTTGCCGTCGACCTCGGCCACCGTGTGCTTCAGACGCGTCACCATGCGCTTCATCGCCGCGAGCAGCTGACCGGTTTCTTCGCTCGTTCGTACCTCGATGTCCATCGTCAGATCGCCGTCGGCGAGGGCTTCCGCGACCTGCATCGCACGCTTGAGCGGACGCGCGACGCTCAGCGTGATGCTGATCGACAGCACCAGCGTGCCGATCAGCGCGCAGCTGAAAGCGGCGATCAGCAACGTCTTCGCGGACAGATAGGTCTGGTTGACCACATCGGAATCGGTGGCGAGCGCGCCGGACTCGAGGCGGATGAACTCCTGCCACGCGTCGATATACGCGCTTTGCAACGCATTCGTTTCAGTGAACATCAGATAGATCACCGTCTGATCCAGGCCGCCGTTCCTCTTCAGCTCCAGCACCCGTTCGCGGCTCTTCATGTAGGCGGTCCGCGCGGTCTCGACCTTGGCGAGCGCGGCCTTCTCCGCATCGGACAACGGCAGCGTGTGAAGCATCGCGATGCTGTCGTTCACCCGTTTCACGGTTTCGCCGAGCACCGCATGCGCGTGCGCGGCTTCTTCCGCGCTGACACCCGGCTTGCCCTCCGACGTGACGATGAACGTGAACGCTCTCGCGTAATCGTACGCATCCTGGATGTTCTGATTGACGATGCGGGTGCGTGGCCAGATCTGGTCGGTGACGACCTGGAAACTGCCCACCAGCGTATTGAGCGAAGTGATGCTGTAAAAGGCCAGCACCGCCGCCATGCAAAGCATGGCGCCAAATCCGAGGCCGAGTTTTGTGCCGATTTTCATATTTCTGAACATGACGGACTCTTCGTAATGGCGGTCGGTCGCCTGTACGACCTCGACGGCTTGACAATTTGGCGGCTACGCTGCAGGCATATGAGAATTAACGGCGGGGCGGGCCGGGTCTTTAGGCCGGCAGTGGCCGGTTCGACGACTTCGTTTGCACCACATTGGGTCGTTTTCGGCGGGTGCCTTGACGATCCTCTGTACAATTGCCCGATCGATTCGGCGAAACCAGTTCGCCGGACACTAGAAACCTGTCTGTATTTCCCGCGCTTTCCCCGCAATACACAGCGACTGAATTCATGGCCATTACCTATAAGACCCCCGACGATATCGCGAGGCTGCGCATCGCCGGCCGCCTCGCCGCCGATGTCCTGGCAATGATCGGCGAGCACGTGAAGGCCGGCGTGTCCACCGACGAGCTCGACGCGCTGTGCAACGACTACATCGTCAACACGCAGAAATCGATTCCGGCCAACGTCGGCTATCTGGGCTTCCCGAAGACCGTCTGCACGTCGGTCAACAGCGTGGTGTGCCACGGCATCCCGAACCGCGGCGAGATCCTGAAGGACGGCGACATCATCAACATCGACGTCGCGATCATCAAGGACGGTTATTTCGGCGACACGAGCCGCATGTACCACGTCGGCCAGCCGAGCCCGGTCGCACGCCAACTGATCGATACGACCTATGAGGCGATGGTGGCCGGCATCCGCCAGGTGAAGCCGGGCGCGACGCTCGGCGACATCGGTCACGCGATCCAGAAGGTCGCGCAGCGCGACGGCTTCTCGATCGTGCGCGACTACTGCGGGCACGGCATCGGCCGCGTCTATCACGAAGACCCGCAGGTGTTGCACTACGGCCAGCCGGGGCAGGGCGTGCGCCTGAAGCCGGGCATGGTGTTCACGATCGAGCCGATGATCAACTCGGGCCGCGCCGCGACATCGGTGCAACGCGACGGCTGGACGGTCGTCACGAAAGATCGCTCGCTGTCCGCGCAATGGGAGCACATGGTCGCCGTGACCGACGACGGCTATGAACTGCTGACGCCGTGGCCGGACGGTACCGGCCGCTACGAGGCGCCCTGAGTGCGCGGCGAGGGGTGCTGGCGTCACGCGTACCGCGGTCACATCCGAAGCTTGCAGGCGATGCGGGCGGCATCGACGGCCGCCTCGGCGGCTCGCGCCCGACGCGAGCACTTCTCGCGGCCGCCTGTTCTGGTCAATAATAAAAATTGACTCGCGCGCCGGTTCGGTTAAAGCTACGTGTTAGGGTTTCCAGGGGTTTTCGTCTGCATGAGTCCGTCATTGACCGTTCGCCGCATCACCGCTGATCAGGGCGCTGTTTTTCGCGAACTCCGTACCGCGTCGCTGCGGGAGGCGCCCTATGCCTTCGGCGCGACACTCGAGGACGCGCTGTCGGCCGGTGCGGATAGCTTCAACGCCACCGCCGCCGATCACGCGGTCTCGCAGTCCGTCAGCACTTTCATCCTGTACACCGAGGGCCATCCGGCCGGCCTGATCGAAGCGCATTTCGACGACACCGCCGCGCACCGCGCATTCGTTTGCGAGCTGTGGGTCGCGCCGGCCGTGCGTCATCTGCGCGGCGGCGAACTGCTCGTCGATACCGCGAGCAACTGGCTCGCGGGCGCGGGCGCCAGCGAAATTTACGCGTGGGTCGCCGACGCGAACCGCAACGCAATGCGCTTTTACGAAGCGCTTGGCTTCGGCCCAACCGGCGAACACCGGCGCGTCGAGCGCATGCCCGAGCAGGCCGAAAGTCTGCTGGTGCGCCACGTGCCCGCGATGTCCGACGCACCCCAGCCGTGAACCGATGAGCGGCGCCTGCAAGCCGCTGCTCGCTTCGCTGTTCTCTTCGTTGTTGTCTCTTCTCGCCAGTCTCCGGAATTCTTTTCGTCGCTATTTTTCTGCGCTATATCGAGCGTACGACGGCGCGGCGCGCTTTCGCGGCGCGACACGCGCGCGTTAGCAGATTCTCGCGGCAAAAAAACTGGCCCTGCGCGTGTACGCCTGTAAAATACGCAAAATTTTTTGCCGAACGCTATGTCGCCCAAGAAATCGCCCTTTTTCGAACTTCGCAGCGGCTCTGTCGACACGCTCATGTTCGTGGTCAAGACGACCGACCTCGACGCGATGCGTGCCGAACTGACGCGGCGCTTCGAGGCGACTCCCGAATTCTTCGCTAACGATGTCGTCGCGATCGACGTGCGGCGTCTGGCCGGCGACGAACGCGTACCGCTCGCCGACATCGCGCAACTGCTCGACAGCGTGCGCATGCGTCCGATCGGCGTGGTCGCGAATGCGGAGCAATCATGGGCGGCCGAGGCGGCCTTGCCGCTGCTCGAAGCGCGCGATCGCCGCGGCGCGGCGGCAAAACAGGCGGACGAGGACAGCGCGGCAGCGGCACCCGCCGCCGGCACCGCGGCGGAGCCGGCAGCGAATGAAGCGGCGGATGCTCCCGCGAATGCAGCAAGCGCGGCAGGTGCAGCGGCAGACACCTCCGGCGCTGCCGCGACGGTCGACCCCGCGCCCGCCGCCGAGCCGGTGCGGCTCGCCACCTCGCCGCAAACGATGGTGGTCGACAAGCCGCTGCGCTCCGGTCAGCGCATCTACGCAAAGGGCGATCTCGTCGTGCTCGGTCTCGTCAGCTATGGCGCCGAGGTGATCGCCGAAGGCAACATCCATATTTACGCACCGCTGCGCGGCCGCGCACTGGCCGGCGTGCAGGGCAATCACGACGCGCGCATTTTCTGCACGTGTCTCGAACCGGAACTGATCTCGATCGCGGGCATCTATCGAACGACCGAGAACCCGCTGCCGGCCGATGTGCTCGGCAAGCCGGTACAGATCTGGCTCGAAGAAGAAAAACTGATGATCGAACCGCTGCGGCTCACGTAAGGCGACGCGAAGCGCGCGCTGCCTCACGCGATATGGCACGCGGCGTTTCACGGCAAAGCTGGCCGTGCATCAATTGACGCATTTGACGAACACAAGGTAAGGGTAATGGCAAAAATCATTGTGGTGACTTCGGGCAAGGGTGGCGTGGGCAAGACGACCACGAGCGCGAGTTTTGCGTCGGCGCTCGCGCTGCGCGGACACAAGACCGCCGTGATCGACTTCGACGTCGGCCTGCGTAACCTCGACCTCATCATGGGCTGCGAGCGCCGCGTCGTGTACGACCTGATCAACGTGATCCAGGGCGAAGCGAATCTGAACCAGGCGCTGATCAAAGACAAGAAGTGCGAGAACCTGTTCATCCTGCCGGCCTCGCAGACGCGCGATAAAGACGCGCTGACGATGGAAGGCGTCGAGAAGGTCATCAACGATCTGATCGGGATGGACTTCGAGTACATCGTTTGCGATTCGCCGGCCGGTATCGAATCGGGCGCGCTGCTGGCGATGCACTTTGCCGACGAAGCGCTGATCGTGACGAATCCGGAAGTGTCGTCGGTACGCGACTCGGACCGTATTCTCGGCATCCTGTCGTCGAAGACCAAGCGCGCGATCGAAGGCAAGGAGCCGATCAAGGAACATCTGCTGATCACGCGCTACAACCCGAAGCGCGTCAGCGAAGGCGAAATGCTGTCGCTGACCGACATCCAGGAAATTCTGCGCATCGATCTGATCGGCGTGATTCCGGAATCGGAGGCCGTGCTGCACGCATCGAACCAGGGTTTGCCGGCCGTGCATCTGGACGGCACCGACGTGGCCGAAGCCTATAAAGACGTCGTATCGCGTTTCCTCGGCGAACAGAAGTCGCTTCGCTTTACCGATTACCAGAAGCCCGGGCTGCTGCAGCGCCTCTTCGGCACCAAGTAAGGGGGGCGCACGTCATGTCGATTCTTTCGTTTTTGCTGGGCGAGAAAAAGAAGTCCGCGTCGGTAGCGAAGGAACGCCTGCAGTTGATCATCGCGCACGAGCGCGCCGGCGGTCATGCGCCGGCCGATTATCTGCCCGCGTTGCAACGCGAACTGGTGGCCGTCATCTCGAAGTACGTGAAGATCTCCGATGAGGATATCCGCGTGAGCCTCGAGCGCCAGGACGATCTCGAAGTGCTCGAAGTCAAGATCGAGATACCGCAGGTCTGATCGTTTGTTATTGGATGCGCGTGCGCGGTGCGTTTGCCGCGTGCGCGTTGTTGTTGTTCGTTCGCTGCTGTTCGTTCGTCGCTGTTCAGTCGTTACCGTTCCTTCGCGCTCGCGGCGCGACAAAGTTCTCCGCGCGCGGTCGTTTCCGCGCCGCCTCTGTCATCCCTGTCCCGGTCGAAATAATCCGTTGCACTTCAGCGTGTGCCGTTACACGCCTGTCGTCAGCCGCGCGTCGCCCTCGCGCATTAAACCGGTAACGCCGTATCCGGTGTTCAACCACAAAGAGGGAAATCATGAACAGAGCCTTTCGCCTGCTGCTTGCCAACACCGTTCTGATCGTCGCCGGTGCCGCCACGATGGCCTCGGCTTCGGCCGCGGAAGTCGTCGTGATCGCGCCATCCGCGCCGCCGGCCGCGCGCTTCGAAGCGGTGCCCGCGCCGCGTGCCGGTTATGTGTGGGATCACGGTCACTGGCGCTGGGAGCATGGCCGCTATGTGTGGGTCGAGGGCCACTGGCAGGCCGAACGGGTCGGCTATCACTGGGTCCCGGGCCACTGGGATCAACGTGGTCCGCACTATCGCTGGGTGCCGGGACATTGGGCGTGAATGCCGCGTCGATGAATGGGTCGACGAGCGTATCGATGGGCGCGGCGGTGAACGCGTAAGCGGCGCCGCTGCACGAGGCTACGCGCGGCGCGCGATACCGTTCGCGCCGCGTCTTCCGGTTTGATTGCACATGCGCCGACGACAGCGTCGCCTGTGAGTCTGGAGAAATATCCGATGAAAAAGAATCTGCTCGTGCTCGCCGCGTTGGCGGTGATGCTCGCCGGCTGCGTTGTGGTACCCGCGCGGCCGATGTATGTGCACGCGCCGCGCGTGGTCGTCTACTGAGGTGGTGCTTTGTCGGTGGTTTCCGCTGCGTCGGTCGGGGTGTTCGCGGTGGCGTCCGTTGTCGCGGTTGCTGTCGTGGTGTCTGTTGCGGTATCTGCGGAGTCAGCGTCATCCACAACGGCCGACGCGCGATCGGCGCCTTCGATCGTTTCAGATGCCTCGACCTCGGGCACTTCTGGCACCGGCGCGGGTGCCGGCTGCGGCAACGGCGCCATATAACGCCGCGCGAGCGATTCGTACAGCGGCGGCGCGAACAGGCGCGACACGCGGCTCGAAATCAACGCGGTGGCCATCAGCGAGATCACCAGCGCATGGCCGTCGATCATTTCCATCACGATCACGAACGACGTGATCGGCGACTGCGTGACCGCCGCGAGATAGCCGACCATCGCAAGCGCGATCAGCATCGGCAATTGCATCGAGCTGAACACCATGTGCAGCAGATTGCCGAAGCCCGCGCCGATCGACAGCGACGGCGCGAAGATGCCACCCGGAATGCCGGGCAGGTACGAACCGATCATCGCAATCATCTTCAGGAACGGATAGAACGCCGACTGCTCGTGTCCGTACAGCAGACCGCGTGCTTCCGCGTAGCCGCTGCCATACGTCGTGCCCCCGGAGATCAATCCGACTACCGCGATGATGAGACCGCACAGCGCGGCGAACGCAACCGGCCGTTCGCCATGCAACTGACGCAGCGGCGCGGGAATCCAGCGCGCGGTATTGAGCAGCAGCCAGCCGAACACGCCGCCCGCGATGCCGGTGACGATCCCGGTGAGCAGCACCGCGAGCGAGAACAGATGAGGGAAATCGACACCGATCTGCATCGTGCCGAAATAGGTGTAGTTGCCATTCAAGCCGAGCGCGACCACCCCCGCGACGATGATCGCCGTAATCAGCACGCCGCTCGCGCGCGCTTCGAAGCTGCGCGTCAACTCCTCGATCGCGAACACGATGCCGGCGAGCGGCGTATTGAATGCGGCCGACAGCCCCGCGGCCGCGCCGGCCAGCGCCAATTGCCGCTCGATCAGCGCATTCGAGCGCGGATAGAAGCGGCGCAGATTGAACATCAGTGCGGCGCCCACTTGCACCGTCGGTCCTTCGCGGCCGATCGTAAAGCCGCCGAGAATGCCGAGAAACGACACGCCGATCTTGCCGAGCAGAATTCGCAGCGATAACAGCCGTGCGCCGTATTCGCCGGGCTTCGTATGCAGTACCGCGATGACCTGCGGAATGCCGCTGCCTTCGGCGCCGCGAAAGAACTTGCGCGTGAGCCAGACCGCGAGCGCCGCGACCGCGGGCGTGATCACGAGCGGTGCCCATGCGTGCTGTTGCTGCACGCCGCGGAATTGCTCGTAGCCCCAATCGATCAGGCGCGCGTACAGCACCGCGACGAGGCCGACCGCGATCGCGCCGAGCCAGAACACACCGTATTGCCGCCACAGGCGTTTCGCGCGTCGCATGACGGTGGCTGGAGCGGGGACGAAAATTGCAGGCATGCGGCGAGTGGAGTAGGAAAGCGGCTTCGCGCGGAGCCACAAGTATAAGGCGGACGATACCGATGCAAAGCGCACGAAATCGCTTTGCAAGAGCGAATCAGGCGAAGTGTCAGGTGGCTCTCGCGTGCTTGGGGCGCAAGGCCGCATGCCCTGCGCGCTGTAACGCTCCGTATTCAAAGCCGGGCCTGCGCGCCGACTCTTTTACCGATCCTTGCGGGATCGTCAGCTAAAATAATTGCAATTTCGAACCAAGAACTGACCCTCAATGAAGCGAATTCTCATCGTCAAGGTCACTTCACTCGGCGACATCGTGCAGGCACTGCCGGTCGTCGCCGATATCAAACGTGCGTTCCCCGGTGTACAGGTCGATTGGGCAGCAGACGAAGCGTTCGCGGAGCTCGTGCACTGGAGCAAAGGCGTCGACCGCGTGCTGTGCGCACCGTTGCGCCGCTTCAAGAAAGCGCGTCGCTGGAGCGACCTGAAGGCGATCTGGGCGTCGATCGCCGATCTGCGCGCGCATCGCTACGACTACATCATCGACATCCACGGCGTCTACAAGAGCGCGATCATCGCGTTTCTCGCGCGCTCGTCACGGCGCATCGGCTATCAGTCGCAGGACCTCGGCGAGCGCGGCGCGGCGTTCGCCTATACCGGACGCTTCGGTCCGCGTCCGCAGGGCAATGCGTGGCACGGCATGCGCATCAGCGCGTCCGAGGCGCTCGGCTATCAGGTGGAAGGCCCGGCCATCTATAACCTGCGTTTGCCCGAGCCGGTCACGCAGCCGTTCGCGGAGCAGAGCGCACCCGTCGCGGCGTTCTTTCACGCCACCTCCAAAGACGACAAGAAATGGCCGCTCACGCATTGGGTCGCGGTCGGTCACGCGCTCAGCGAGCGTGGTTTTCGCGTGGTGCTGCCGTGGGGTTCGGCGGGCGAGCGCGCCGAGGCCGAGCAGATCGCTGCGCAGGTGCCGGGCGCGACCGTGCTGCCGTCGATGAGCGTGACCGAAGTCGCGCAGATGATCGATGCATGCGCGCTCGTCGTCGGTACCGATACGGGCTTCGTGCACCTCGCACACGCGCTGCAGAAGCGCACCGTAATGATCTTCGTTGCGACCTCGCCGTCGCATTGCGGCGTCGAGGCGCCATTCCGCTCGACTTCGATCGGCGACGGCCGCTCGGTGCCGCCGATCAGCGCGGCGCTCGAGGCGATCGACTACGTGCATACCGGCTCGGAAGCGTTCGCGGCGCAGCAAGGGTCCGCTGCCTGAGCATCATCGGTTCTTTTCTCGCGCTATCGCGCAATCGTTTGGTGTCAAGAAAGGAGGCGCGACGCGCAGTTCGTCCGTTAGAACGGACTGCGTCGTCACGCCTTCAAAAACGCCCGCGTCGGGGAACAGCGGGCGGAGAGGAATCGATTACACGGCTGTTAAATCTGTCGCTTTTCGTTGGACGCCGACATGCGTGATGTGCGTTTCGTGCTCATCGCGCGCCCACGCCGCGCGGCGGGTCGAGGCTCAATGGCCGTGTCTGGGAAGTGCTGCATCGCACGATGCCGGCGCAGCCAGCAATGCATCCGCGGCGGCAGCATGTTCAACGCAGTATAGGCGGTGTTTCCGGCGATGTTGACATCACGCTGAAAGAGCAGCGCGCGAGTGTGATGCCCATTGATCGGATGCGTCGATCCTGTAACACACCGGTGATCTTCCCTTACAAATGGCAACGTTCGCGAGGGGCCGGATCGTGTTCAATCGGGTCATTCGGGGTTTCGGCTCGAATCAATCTGACTCGATGGAGAACAACATGAAACGCTTGATTCTGACTCTCGTCGCCGGCACGGTGCTCGCATCGGCACTCGGCGGCTGCGTGATTGCGCCGGCACCGGGCTACTACTATGGCGGCGGTGGTTATTACCATCACGGCTACGGCGGCGGCTACTACTATCGCTGAGCCTGACGGCGGGCGTTCACCGCGGCGCGGCGCTACGCTTTAGGCCATCAGCATTTCGAACGCGACGACCGCGGCGATGGCCGCGGCGTTCGCGGCGAGTGCCTCCACGACGATGCCTTTCCATGACGCGGGACGGAAGCGCAGAGCGAGCAGCAACGAGCCGAGCAAGGCGAGCGCGATGATCATCACGATATCGGCGTTGTGAAGATGGACGTCCATGCGAGTCTCCCTGTTTTTGGTAGGGTTATAGCAGGGAGTATAGGCAAGCCGAAAAGGCGCGCAAGGCGGGGGACTTACTCAGGCATGGCATCGGGCATGGGCGCAAGCGTCGCGGCGAAACCTCGATTCCGCCACGACGCGCCGCATCATTTCATCAGGCTTTCATCGCGCGTTTCGCGCATGCACAACACTCCGATCAGGCTCACCGCGGCCGCCACCGACACGTACGCGCCGACCCACGGCAACCCGCCGTGCGCGGCGAGCACCTGGGCGATATACGGCGCGACCGACGCGCCCAGAATCCCGCCGAGGTTGTACGCGACACCCGCGCCGGTATAGCGCACATTAGTCGGAAACAGTTCCGGCAGCAGCGCGCCCATCGGCGCGAACGTCACGCCCATCAGGAACAGCTGGATCACGAGGAACAGCAGCACGAGCAGCGGCTCGCCGCTACCGAGCAGCGGCGCCATCGTGAAGCCCGACAGGATCGCCGCGATGATGCCGACGATCAGCACCGGCTTGCGGCCGAAGCGGTCGCTCGCACGGGCCGACAGCGGCGTCGCGAGCGCCATGAACACGACCGCGATGCACAGCAGGCCGAGGAACGTCTGCCGCGGAATGTGCAGCGAACCGACACCGTACGACAGCGAGAACGTCGTCGCGTTGTAGAACAGCGTGTAGCAGACCACCATCGCGAGCGCGCCGAGCACGGTGGGCACCCAGTGTTGCGAGAACAGCGTCGCGATCGGCACGCGCACGCGTTCCTGACGCTCCATCGCGGCCGTGAACGCTGGGGTCTCGGCGATTTTCAGACGCACGTACAAGCCCAGCGCGACCAGCACCGAGCTGACGATGAACGGCACGCGCCAGCCCCAGCTACGGAATTGCTCGTCGGACAGCGACAGCGCGAGCGCGAAGAACAGTCCATTGGAGGCGAGAAAGCCGATCGACGGCCCGAGTTGCGGGAACATGCCGAACCAGCCGCGCTTGCCGGCCGGCGCGTTTTCGGTGGCGAGCAGCGCGGCGCCGCCCCATTCGCCGCCGAGGCCGATGCCCTGGCCAAAGCGCAGCACGCACAGCAGGATCGGCGCGAGGCTGCCGATCGAGTCGTAGCCCGGCACGAAGCCGATCAGCGTGGTCGACAGGCCCATCACGAGCAAGGACGCGACGAGCGTCGATTTGCGGCCGATGCGGTCGCCGAAGTGGCCGAACAGGAACGAGCCGATCGGCCGCGCGACGAACGCGATACCGAATGTGACGAAGGCCGATAGCGCCTGCGCGGTGGCCGAGCCATGCGGAAAGAACACCGGCCCGATCACGAGCGCGGCGGCGGTCGCATAGACGTAGAAATCGTAGAACTCGATCGCGGTGCCGATGAAGCTCGCGAAGATGATCCGCGCGCTACTGTTCTGCCCGCTGGCAGGCTGAGCCGCGGAAATCGGCGAAGTGGACATGCAGAGTCTCCCTGTGTCGTGACGCCGCTCGCCGCCGTGCGCTTTCGAAGGCAGGCGGCGCGTGTTCGTGCGGCGTCCTTGTTGAAATAGTCGAAGCTTGCGCGCCGGGCCGGTGGGTGTGCGGGCGGCGCGAGCCATACCGGATGATTGCCGGCGCAACGGATCGGAAAATTATAGCGAGCGCGGCTGGCGCGCAGCAATGGCGGCGCAAGCGCATGCGGGCAATCACTGTCGGGAGTTGCACGTGATGCGCGCCGTGCGGTGATTCGTGACGTCTGGCGTGGCTCGGTTCGATGCGATTGATTCAACGCGAGCAGGCCGTTCCTCACTGCCAGCATTGGTTGAAGCTTTGGCCGAATCTCAGTCGAACGTCTCCGCTTGCGGCGCTGCAAGCTCACGCAACTGGAATTTGCCGTTGTCGTTGAAGAGCCAGTCCTCGAACAGTTCGAGCTGGCCCCGGCCGTTCAGCAGCTTGCCGGGCGGCGTCGGCAGTGGCGCCGAGCGGCGCAGCGACGCGAGCGCGGTGCTTTCGGCTTCGTCGTCGCCGTTGGTGCGATAGACCGACGATTCGACGACGTGTCCGTAGCGATCGACGGTGAATGACACCACCACGAGCGAGCGCAGCATCGCCTGCGGCTTGCCTTGCAGCACATACGATGGATTGCGCTCGGTGATGCGCCGCGCGACCGCGTCGCGATACTGATCGAGCGTCGCGCTGTTGATCGCGGCCACCGGCGTGTTGACGGTCTCGCGCGGCGTCAGCGTCGTGATCGTGCAGCCGCAGACGGCGGCGAACGCCAGCGTCGCGAACAGCATGCGGGCAATGCGCGGCGAACTCGCGCGGCGAAGGGGAGCAGCGGGTGTGCGAGAGAGCATCGTCGGCGAACAACGCTGGAAGGGGGTGATTTGATGGTAGTCAAAATCCGCCAGGATTCAATCGGCATTCTCCCGTTGGCTTGGGTGCCGATGATTGCGTGTGGCTGGCTTGTGCATGCAATGCTTCACACGTTGCTGTAATGACCGGAAATATCCGCGAATTGGTCATCGGGCGAAACGCGCCTACACTTTCAGAGCCTCTCCGTGAGGCATCGGTGGAAGTCTTTTTCAGCCCGCTTCTAGCGGGCTTTCTTTTGCCTTCGATACACCGCTTCCGCGACCTGCCTGCGCTATTCCCGCACGGCGGCAGAGGCGAAAAAAAAGCGAACCCGTTATCAGGTTCGCTTTTTTTTGTTCGCCAGCAACGAGACCGCGAACACGTTGCGGGCGAGGCATGCAAGCTCATGCTCGCAATCTCGCCTGAACGTCGTCGCTAAATGTCGTCGTTAGCGTCGTCGCTAACGTCGTCGTTAACGTCGCTTACTTCAACGCCTCACGCGCCGCCTTCACCGCGGCCAGCACCTGCTCCGGCGCGGTGCCGCCCGGATGATTGCGGCTTGCCACCGATCCTTCGAGCGTCAGATACGAGAACACGTCGTCACCGATCAGATGCGCGACGTTCGGCAGTTCGCCGCGCATTTCGTCGAGCGTCAGGTCCGCGAGATCGCAGCCGCGATCGGCGCACACGCGCACCGCGAGCGCGACCGCTTCGTGTGCGTCACGGAACGGCAGACCGCGCTTCACAAGATAGTCGGCCAGATCGGTCGCGGTCGAGAAGCCTTGCAGCGCCGCGTCGCGCATCGCCTGCGGCTTGACCGTGATACCCGCGACCATTTCGGCGAAGATGCGCAGCGTGTCGGCGACCGTATCGACGGTGTCGAACAGCGGCTCCTTGTCTTCCTGATTGTCCTTGTTGTACGCGAGCGGCTGGCCTTTCATCAGCGTGAGCAGCGCCATCAGATGGCCGTTCACGCGGCCGGTCTTGCCGCGCGCGAGTTCGGGCACGTCCGGGTTCTTCTTCTGCGGCATGATCGACGAGCCGGTGCAGAAGCGGTCGGCCAGATCGATGAAGCCGACGCGCGGGCTCATCCACAGCACCAGTTCTTCGGAGAAGCGCGACACGTGGGTCATCACGAGCGCGGCGGCGGCCGTGAATTCGATCGCGAAGTCGCGATCGGAGACCGCATCCAGCGAGTTCGCGCAGATGCCGTCGAAGCCAAGCGTTTTCGCGACTGCGTGACGGTCGATCGGATAGCTGGTGCCGGCCAGTGCCGCCGCGCCGAGCGGCAGACGGTTCACGCGCTTGCGGCAGTCGATCATGCGCTCGGCGTCGCGCGAGAACATCTCGACGTACGCGAGCAGATGATGGCCGAACGTGACCGGCTGCGCGACCTGCAGGTGCGTGAAGCCCGGCATGATCGTCGCGGCGTTTTTCTCGGCGATATCGATCAGCGCGGTGCGCAACTCGGTCAGCAGGCCGCCGATGCGGTCGATCTCGCCGCGCAGCCACAGACGGATGTCGGTCGCGACCTGGTCATTGCGCGAGCGGCCGGTATGCAGGCGCTTGCCCGCATCGCCGATCAGCGCGGTCAGGCGCGCTTCGATATTCAGGTGCACGTCTTCAAGATCGAGCAGCCACTCGAATTCGCCGCGCTCGATTTCGCCCTTGATCTGCGCCATGCCGCGCTGGATCGCGGCGAGGTCGTCGGCGGAAATGATCTTCTGCGCAGCGAGCATCGAGGCGTGCGCGAGCGACCCTTCGATGTCGACGAACGCCAGACGCTTGTCGAAGAAAACCGACGACGTGTAGCGTTTGACGAGCTCCGACATCGGCTCCGAGAAGCGAGCCGACCAGGCTTCGCCTTTTTTGTGCAGTTGGGACGTCATGGTGTTGGGCGGTTAAAAGCGAGCGGTGAAGAGGCTGGCAACGCGGCTGCACATGCTGTTCAAAGGGCCGTGCAAAGCGCCGCCGCAGCGAGGAAAGAGAGCGATTTTAACACCGCGCGCGGGCGTTCCCGACGCCGCCGCTAGCGGTCCGGCGGTTATTCCCGTACCAGCACCACCAGTTTCAGATCCTCGCGATGCGCGGGCTTGAAGGTGATCTGGTCGTAGACGATGCGCCCATCGCGCGGATGGTTGAACTCGCGCCGGCCGCCCTCGCGGCCACCGACGTCCTGGGATGCCCAGAAGCGCGCGAACTCGTCGCTCGCGGCAGACAGCGAATCGATCAGCGCGCGCGTCGGCGCATCGTTCAGATGGCGGATCGAATCGGCGCGAAACTCGGCGGCGAGGCGCCGCGCGCGCGTTTCCCAATCGACGATCAACGCGCGTGCCGCCGGCTCGGTGAACGTATAGCGCAGCAGATTGCGGTCGTGCGCGCCGTCGAGCCAGCCGACGAACAGACCGGCCGCGCGCTCGTTCCACGCGAGCGCGTTCCACTGTCTGTCGAGCACGTAGGCGGGGCTGTTCACGAGCTGTACCGTCTCCAGCAGCGTGGCGGGCGCATCGGCGGCGGCGGGGTCCGGCTCGGCCGGATCGCGCTGCGCGGCCAGTTCGAACAGATACGCGCGCTCGGCGCGCGACAGCTGCAACGCGACCGCGATCCGCGCGAGCGCATCGGCGGATGCCGACACTGGCCGGCCCTGCTCGATCCACGTGTACCAGGTCGGGCTCACGCCGCACAGCTGCGCGACTTCCTCGCGCCGCAGACCGGGCGTGCGGCGGCGCGGTCCCGGTGGCAGACCGACCGCTTGCGGCGACAGCCGCTCGCGATGCGCGCGGATGAAATCGCCGAGCGCGCGGGCCGGCGTGGCATCGAGCGGCGGCGGATGAGCGGCGGAGGGCGGCGTGGTCATGCGATCAGGCGGCGCGTGGATCTGCGTGTATCGATTGGGGGGTAATAGAGATACCAGAATAATTGCTTGGGTTGTACTGGTACATGCGGGGTCTATTGTAGCGGCAGCGATCGCGCTACGTGTGCTCAGGCTCCCTGGGTCTCTCGCTAACCGGAGCCACCCTCGACGTATCACGATCATGGGCGCCGACAAGCTCAACGCATTGATGATCGACGCGCAGTAAAAAAAGCCGGGCGTGGCCTTTGTTGGCCACGCCCGGCTTTTGCATTGCAGCGCCGATTCGCGCGATTGCCGGCTTCAACCGGTATTCCGCAACCCCGCCGCAATCCCATTGATGCTCAAATGAATCCCGCGCCGCACGCGCGCGTTCGTATCGCCCGCGCGGTAGCGTTTGAGCAGTTCCACCTGCAGGTGATTGAGCGGATCGAGATACGGAAAGCGGTTCTTGATCGAGCGCGCGAGCAGCGGATTTTCCGCCAGCCGCTCGCCCTTGCCGGTGATCTCGGACAGCACTTTCGACGTGCGCTCCCATTCCGCGACGATGCGCTCGAACACATGCTTGCGCAGCTTCTTGTCGGTGACGAGCGCCGCGTAGCGCGACGCGACCGCGAGGTCGGTCTTCGCGAGCACCATGTCCATGTTCGACAGCAGGTTCGAAAAGAACGGCCAGCTCTTGTGCATCTTCTTCAGCAGCGCGAGACGCCGCGTGCGTTCGGCGTCGCTCGGCGCGCTGTCCAGATGCTCGGCGACCGCGCTGCCGAAGCCGTACCAGCCGGTCAGCAGCAAGCGGCATTGGCCCCACGAGAAGCCCCACGGAATCGCGCGCAGATCCTCGATCTTGCGTTGCTTTGGATCCTGCAGCTTGCGCGAAGCGGGGCGGCTGCCGATGTTCAGCTCGGCGATCTCCGCGATCGGCGTCGACTCGAAGAAATACTCCTTGAAGCCCGGCGTTTCATAGACGAGCGCGCGATACGACGCCATCGCCGCATCCGATAGCTGCTGCATCGTTTCCTCGAACGCCGGCAATTCGGCGGACGCATGGCCGTGCGGCAGCAGCGATGCTTCGAGTGTCGCGGCGACCACCGTTTCCAGATTGCGCCGGCCGATCTCCGGATTGGCGAACTTGCTCGCGATCACCTCGCCCTGCTCGGTCAAACGGATCTGGCCGTCGACGGTGCCAGGCGGCTGCGACAAAATCGCCTGATAGGTCGGGCCGCCGCCACGGCCGACGGTGCCGCCACGGCCATGAAACAGCCGCAGCGTCACGCCGCGCTCGTTGAAGAGCGCAACCAGCGCGAGTTCCGCGCGATACAGCTCCCAGTTCGACGTCAGGAAACCGCCGTCCTTGTTGCTGTCCGAATAGCCGAGCATCACTTCCTGCTCGTTGCCCTGATGCTCGATCAGCGCGTCGATGCCCGGCAGCGCGATCAGATCGCGCATGATGTGCGGCGCGTTGCGCAGATCGGGGATCGTCTCGAACAGCGGAATCACCATCAGGGCGGCGCGCGCGGGGTCGTCCGCGTCGCCGAGGCGTCCGTGCAACAGGCCGGTTTCCTTTTGCAGCAGCATCACTTCGACCAGATCGCTGACGGTCTCGGTGTGCGAAATGATGTAGTTGCGCACCGCGCGCGCGCCGAATTTTTCGCGCGTGACGCGGGCTTCTTCCAGCACGCCAAGCTCGCTTTTCACGAGATCCGAGTAGTCGGCGAACGGTATGCGCAGCGGACGCGGCTGCGCGAGTTCGGCGAGCAGCACGCTCAGCTTGTCCGCTTCCGACAGCGCCGCATAGTCGGCCTCGACACCCGCGCGCTTCAGCAGCTCGGCGATCACCGCCTCGTGGATGTCGGAGCTTTGCCGCAGGTCGATGCTTGCGAGATGGAAGCCGAACACTTCGGCCGCGCGCGCGAGCGGCGCGAGGCGCGGGGCGGCGAGCGGCGCGCCGTGATGCTCGGCGAGCGAATCCATCAGCACATGCAGGTCGCGTTCGAAGTCGGCGGAGTCGTCATAGGGAATCGCGCGAATCGGTGCCGCGCCGCGGCCCGCGCTGCGCAGCGGCACGCTGCCTTCGCCGAGGCGCACGCGCGCGCTGGCCGCGAGTCGCGTGTAGATGCCGATCAGCGCGCGACGATACGGCTCATCGGTGCGATGCGGCGACTGGTCGGGCGAAATCGCCGCGAGTTCCTTCAGCGCATCGCTCGCGCCGGCGAGCAGGTTCGACACCGACAGCTCGGCGCCGAGCTTATGCACCTGTTCCATGTAGTGCTCGAAGATCACCGCGGCCTGGCGCGTGATCGCGTTTTCGAGCGTTTCGGCGGTCACGTTCGGATTGCCGTCACGATCGCCGCCGATCCAGCTGCCCATCTGGAAAAACGGCGGCAGGCGCGCTTCGAGGCCGTGCTCCTTCAGCGCTTCCTCGATGTCGGCGTAGAGGGCCGGCAGCTCTTCGAGGAAGGTGCTGCGGTAGTACGACAGCGCGTTTTCGATCTCATCGGCGACGGTCAGCCGCGAGTCGCGCAGCATCCGCGTCTGCCATAGCGACGTGACGCGTGCGCGCAGCATCGCTTCGTTGTGCGCGCGCTCACGGTTCGTCAGCGGCTGGTCGCGCTCGGCCAGCAGGCGCGCGATGTCGTGCTGCGCGTCGAGAATGCTCTTGCGCTGCACTTCGGTCGGGTGCGCGGTCAGCACCGGCATGATCAGCGCGTCGTTGAAGAACTGCTGCAGCACCGGCGTCGCGGCCGCGCCCGCCGCCGCGAGCCGTTCGAGCGCAAAGGCGATCGTGCCCGGCTGCGACGCCGAGCCGGCGAGCGCGTGAATGCGGTGACGGCGGTTGCGATGGCGATCTTCGGCAATATTCGCGAGGTGCGAGAAGTAGCTGAACGCGCGCACCACGCTGACCGTCTGCTCGGGCGTGAGCGCGCGCAGTTTCTTGTCGAGCGTTTGCGCGGCGGCGCTGTCGTCCTCGCGACGGAAGCGCACCGCGTTCTGGCGGATCGTTTCGACGACTTCGAACACCGCGTCGCCTTCCTGCTCGCGCAGCACGTCGCCGAGCAGGCGGCCGAGATAGCGGATGTCCTGGAACAGCGGGTGATCCTTGTTCTCGCGCGTGCGGGATGGGGTCTTGACGGCGGGCACGGTGGCCGCGGCCTCGGCCTCGGGTGAGGTCTTCGGCGCGGCTTTCAGCTTCGACGGCTTCTTCGGCGTTTTCGCGGCGCGCGGTGTGGCGGCATCGTTGGCAGCGGCCTGCTTTTTCGCGGCGGCTTTAGCCGACTTGCGCGCATTAAGCACATTGGCCGCGTCGTTTGCGTCGGTCATAGGGACCGCGTCGGGCGTGACGGTAGCCTTGCCGGCTTTGACGGTTTTCAGCGCTTTTTCCGCCTTCACGGCCACGCTGGCTTGCGAAGCCTTCGAGGCTTTGGCGGCCTGCGCAGTGGGCGCGCGTTGGCCGCCGCGCGGGGTCGCGGCAGCGGCGATGGCGGAAGCGTCGGGCGCCGCGGCAGCGGCCGGGCGAGCGGTGGGCGAGGCAGTGTTGCGGCGGGCAGGGCGCGCCGATCCGGAAGACGTCACGATGGGTTTCCTCGGGGAAAGCCTGTTGATTGATGAGCAGGTACTGCGAAACCGCTACTGCGGAACTGCAACCAGCAACTGCAACGTGAACTGCGTGCAACGAAGACTGCGAAGCGAAACGACAAATCGAACCAGCGGAACTGCAACGCGTAAATACGTCGCGCAACCAGGTCGTGCGACGACAACACGGACTGCAAACATCGACTGCAACGGAATTGCGAGGGCAACGGCAAAAGGCGTTGCCGCGCGAACGCCACGCAAGGAACGACGCGAGCCGTAGACAAGCAGGGACCGACGCATGGAGAGAAGGGCAACGCAGCCCGAAGGGCCATGCCGAACAGCCGGCGCGCGCCGTCAACGCACGTTACGCCGCACTGCATCATCCCGCATGCCGCCGCGCGGTGCGCGAACGACCGTGCGTGGCAAACCGGATGGAGGCCTTCGCGCGTGACGCGAAGCCCGTCTCCTCTGTCGATACCGTGTCGGCACGGCGCCAGCGGTGCCTTTCGACACGGGGTCGCGTGCTAACATTGATTGTTATCCCATCCCGAGATCAAGCAGCAAGCTAATGACTACCGAGACGTTTTCCACGCCACCCCACACGCTTGTGATTGCGTCGCGAGAAAGCCGCCTTGCCATGTGGCAGGCAGAGCATGTGCGGTGTGCGCTGCACAAATTATATCCATCTTGTGACGTAAAAATCCTCGGAATGACAACACGTGGGGATCAGATTCTCGATCGCACGCTGTCGAAGGTTGGTGGTAAGGGGCTCTTCGTCAAGGAGCTCGAAGCCGCGCTCGCCGATGGCCGCGCGGACCTCGCGGTGCATTCGCTGAAAGACGTGCCGATGCAGTTGCCCGACGGTTTCGCGCTGTCGGCGATCATGGAGCGCGAGGACCCGCGCGACGCCTTCGTTTCCAATCAATACGATTCGCTTGCCACGTTGCCGGCGGGCGCGGTGGTCGGCACCTCGAGCCTGCGCCGCGAGGCAATGCTGCGCATGCGTTATCCGCACCTCGAAGTGCGGCCGTTGCGCGGCAATCTCGACACGCGGCTCGCCAAGCTCGATCGCGGCGATTACTCGGCCATCATTCTGGCCGCGGCCGGCTTGAAGCGTCTTGGTCTCGCCGATCGCATCCGCGCGCTGATCGATCCAGAAGACAGCTTGCCCACCGCCGGACAAGGCGCGCTGGGCATCGAGATTCGCGCCGATCGCGCGGAACTCGCTGCATGGCTCGCGCCGCTGCATCACCAGCATACGGCGTCGGCGGTCGAGGCTGAGCGGATGGTGTCGCGCGTGCTTGGCGGCAGTTGCGAGGTGCCGTTGGGCGCGTATGCGAGCTGGCACGACGGCGCGCTGCATCTGCGGGGTATCGTCGCGACGCCCGATGGTCAGCGTCTGCTGAGCGCGCAGGCCTCGGCGCCCGCGCCGAACGTCGACGGCGCGCTCGCGCTCGGGCAGGGCGTTGCCGATGAGCTGGTGCGGCAAGGCGCGCTCGAAATCATCCGCGCGCTCAGCACCGCGAGCGGTCCGGCCGCGGGCCAAGCGGCGACCGGCGAGTGATGAGCGCCACCACAGCGCGCGAGGCGCCATTCACGGTCGTGATCACGCGGCCGGCGGGCCAGTCGGCTGAGCTGGTCCAGCAGCTCGAAGCGGCCGGTCTCGCGACGCTCGACTTTCCTCTGATCGATATCGCCCCGGTGCTCGACGACGCGCCGTTGCGCAACGCGCTCGCATCGCTCGAACGCTACGCGCTCGTCGTGTTCGTGTCGCCGAACGCGGTCGATCAAGCCTTCGCGCACAGCGCGGCCATCTGGCCGCATGCGCTGCCGATCGGCGTAGTCGGGCCGGGCAGCGTGCGCGCGCTCGCGCGTCACGGTGTCCGAGCGCCGGAACATCGGGTGATCAGCCCAGCGGCCGGTGCCGAAGACGAAGCGGCCGGCTTCGACTCCGAAGGCCTCTTTGCCGCGCTCGACGCATCGCTCGGCGCGGCCAGCCTCGAAGGCAAGCGCGTGCTGATCGTGCGCGGCGACGGCGGCCGCGAATGGCTCGCCGATCGGCTACGCGAAGCCGGCGCCGAGGTCGAGGCGGTCGCCGCCTACCGGCGCATCGTGCCGGAGCCGTCGATCGGCGCGTGGGCGCGCGTGCACGACCTGCTCGCCGGCGCGCCGCACGCGTGGCTGGTCACCAGTTCCGAAGGTGTGCGCAACCTGCACGAACTCGCGCAGGAGCATCTGACCGCCGACGAAATCGCGCAACTCAAACGCGCGATTCTGATCGCGCCGCACCCCCGTATCGCGCAGACCGCGCGGGCATTGGGTTTTGATAGGATTACGGTGTCCGGCGCGGGCGATGAACGTATCGTTCGCGCGGTCGTTGCCGCCGTTCCGGCCGTCGTTCAACCGGTATCGTCCAATCCAGCTCATTCAGCGGCTTATTCACCGGCTCATTCATCGGTCCACTCATCGGCCCAACCACGCATGACTGAAACGAACGCCTCCACGAACGCCTCACCCCAGCCGACCGCGACCACTCCGTTGCCGCCGAATCAACCCTTCACGCCGTACGAAGCGCAGCAAACGCGCCGTAGCACGAGCGCGCCGCTGCTGTGGTTTGTCATCGTGATTCTCGCGTGCGCAGTCGGTGCCGGCGGCTTCGTGATGAACCGTAAGCTCGCGCGCACCGAGCAGGAACTCGCGCAACGCCAGCAGGCGAACGACACGCAGACCAACGAGCTGCGCATCAAGATCGACCAGGCGCTCGCCACCGTGCATCAGGCGGACTCGCAGGTCGCGCAGTTCGAAGGCAAGCTCGCCGATGCGCAGGCCGCGCAGCAGGTGCTGCAGCAGCAATACGCGGATCTCGCGCGCAATCGCGACGACTGGACGCTCGCCGAAGTCGGCCAGATGTTGTCGGCCGCGAGCCAGCAGCTGCAGCTCACCGGCAACACGCAGCTGGCCCTCTTCGCGCTGCAAAGCGCCGATACGCGCCTCGCCGCGTCCGACAGCCCGCAGGCAGTCGCGGTGCGCAAGGCGATCGCACAGGACATCGACAAGCTGAAGGCCGCGCCGTCCACCGATCTGACCGGCCTCGCGATCAAACTCGACAATGCGATCGACCACGTCGAAACGCTGCCGCTGTCCGGCGAAGCGCCGATCCCGCATGCGACGCCGCACGCGGCGACATGGTCCGACACCGCGAAGATCGCGGCGGCCACCGGCAAGCCGCGCTGGGAAGTGTGGATCGATCAGGTCACGCACGGCATCGGCGAGCAGTTGACGAGCCTCGTGCAGGTGCGCCGTATCGACAACGCAGACGCGATGCTCGTGTCGCCCGATCAGGGCTACTTCGTGCGCCAGAACCTGAAGCTGCGTCTGCTGTCGGCGCGTCTCGCGCTGCTGTCGCGCAACCAGACCACACTGAAGTCCGATCTGCAGGCCGCGCAGTCGTCGCTTGGGCGCTACTTCGACGCGTCGTCGAAAGACACGCAAACCGTCATCGATCTGGTCAAACAGGTGGATGCCGGTTCGGCCGCGGTCGAGCTGCCGAATCTCGACACGAGCCTGCAAGCCGTCAATCAATACCGGAATCGAGGTTAATCATGGCGATCCGGGGACTCCTTTGGCTCGCGGCGCTGTTCGCCATTGCGGTGGTGCTCGCGGTGGGCGGGCGCTTCGACGCGGGACAGATCATGCTGATCTATCCGCCGTATCGCGTCGACATGTCGCTGAATCTGTTCGTCGTCGGGCTGGTGGTGCTGTTCATCCTGCTGTACGCGCTTACGCGCATCGTCCGCAACATCTGGCGCATGCCGCAGCGCGTGGCCGCGTACCGTGCGCGCTCGCGCGTCGCGAAGGCGCATGCATCGCTGCGTGACGCGATCGGCAATCTGTACGCGGGGCGTTTTTCTCGCGCGGAGAAAGCCGCGAAAGACGCGCTCGCGAACGGCGACAACAAGGGCGCGGCCGGCCTGATCGCGGCCACCGCCGCGCATCGGATGCGCGAATACGGGCGGCGCGACGAATGGCTCGCGCAGATCGATCAGGTCGACTGGCAGGACGCGCGGCTGATGGCCACCGCCGACATGCGCGCCGACGGCCGCGATGCCGACGGCGCGCTGAATGCGCTGACCGAAATGCAATCCACGGGCGCGCGGCGCATTCACGCGCAGCAGATCACGCTGCGCGCGCAACAGCAATTGAAGAACTGGGCCGAAGTGCTGAAGCTCGTGAAGATGCTGGAGAAGCGCGAGGCGATTCATCCGGCGGTCGCGGTGCGGCTGCGCCAGCAGGCGGCGGAGAATCTGCTGCGCGACCGGCGTCACAATGCCGATGCGCTGCTCGAACTGTGGAGTTCGCTGTCGGCGGCCGAGCGTCATTCGCCGCGTCTCGCCGATGTCGCCGCCGAACTGCTGGTCGCGCTGAATCGTCCGCAGGACGCGCGCAAGATCGTCGAGGAAGCCCTTGCGCAGAACTGGGACGCGCGGCTGTTGCGGCGTTATCCGGATACGGCCGGCGGCGACGCGTTGCCGCTGATCCAGAAGGCCGAAGCGTGGCAGAAGGAGCGACCGGAAGATGCCGATCTGATGTTCGCGCTGGGCCGGCTGTGTCTGCATCAGCAGTTGTGGGGCAAGGCGCAGTCGTTCCTCGAACGGGCACTGAAGCTGGCCGACAACGAGACGCTGAAAATCCGCTCGCATCGCGCGCTCGCGCGTCTGCATGAGCAACTGGGCGATACCGATAAGGCCAGCCAGCATTATCGCGAGAGTGCGTTGGCGATGAACGTGGTGTGACGTGCGCGGTGCGTGAGCACCTGGCGCCGCTATCTGATGGCCGCAGCGAATGCTGCGGCCATTTCTTTTTCTGCGGGCACAAGTAACGGGTCGCGGGCCAGCCGTCGATGAGCCACACGCCATGGTCGCGATCTTGGGGCGGACTAAGGCAATAACTTCATCCGGCACTTTCTTCCTGCAATTCCACGCTTTCGGCCAAAACTACACGAGTTGATGCCGTCCGCATAGCGTTCGGCGAAGCGCTGGATAAGATTCCTTACGAAGATTCGAATACCTTGCGGTGGTGTAAATAATTCGCGAATAACGCGTAAGCGGCCCGCAGGTGAGATGGGCGATAACCCAATACAAAACGTCCCTCGTACGAGGTTCCGGGTCAAACGCAGTTTGATCCGCTGCCTCTAACCTTTCCAGGTTGAGGAGCGATTATGGTGACCTTCAAGATCTTCGGACACTTCCTTTGGCTCGTCCGTAAGACCTTTATAACCCGCGGGCCACGTTTGTACTATTCGCAGTTCGGAGAAGACGCGGTGCTGCGCGAGATAATCAGTCCGCAGTGCAATAAGGGAGTTTATGTCGACGTCGGTGCATATCATCCGACGAAATTTTCGAATACGCACGCGCTTTACAAGCGTGGTTGGCGCGGTGTCAACATCGACATGGATCCGGTCAAGATCGAAGCATTCTCGCTTGCGCGGGCCGACGATATGAACGTATGCGCGGCCATTTCGAATGAGAAAGCGGTCAAGGAAATCTACAATTTTTCGGACTATGGATTGACTTCGACAATCGATCCGGACGTAGCGGCAGCCGAAGGCCACGAGCCGGTTGCCGTGCGGACGGTCGAAGCTACCACGTTGAATGACGTTCTGGATCATAGTCCGTACGCCGGCAGTGAAATTGATCTTCTTTCGATCGACACGGAAGGTCACGATTTTGAAGCGCTGCGCTCGATCGATATCAACAGATATAAGCCAAAGATCATTATTGTCGAGTCGGCGTTGACCTCGATAAGAGACGTGATTGATTCCGCGATTTTTCGCTATCTGGAGGAGCGCAATTATCGACTGGTCGGTTGGACTCATTTGTCACTGATCTTCAGGGTCGATAAATCCCGGATATTCCGCTATCAGCTGTAGGATCGCGGTCCGCGGGCGCCGGGACACAGCCGCGCGCCCACGGGCGGCGATTGCGTCGCGAATGCGCCGCAATTCCATGAATACCTCCCCGTAACCCCGGCTTTTCGAGCGATTGATCGCCGTGCCGTTACCCGACAATTTGCAACTATGCGAGGCGGGCAATCGTGCGCGCCTGCCGCCCAAACGACGAAACGGTATTCGTCATCACGCGCACTTTGTCGAGGCAGACATGTCAAGCAACATTACGATCACGGACGAACAGATAGCTGAAATCGCCACCCGGATGGCCGACGAGGGGCAGACGGTGTCGCCGGTGGCGATCTGGTCCGAAGTCCACACCGGTTCGGTGGTCGCGGTGGCCGCGGCCCTGCGCAAGTGGCGCGAAACGCGCGCGCCGCGCGTGCCGCAGGTCGTCGAGCGTCCGGCGCTGCCGGACAGCGTGACCGACGGGATGCGTGACGCGCTCGACCGGCTGTGGACGTCCGCGCAGGACGAGGCCGAGCGCGCTGTGGCACGACGCCTCACCGCGATGCGCCAGCGCGTCGACGAGGCCAGCACCGAGCGCGACGATGCGCTCGCGGAGCTGCAGAACACCGTGCAGGAACTCGATGAGCTGCAAGGTCAACTGGATCAGCTGGCGAACTCCTACGAGCAGAAGGTCAATGTCGTCACGGGTCTGGAAGAGGACATCGCGCTTGCGGTGCAGCGTACCGACTCGGCCGAAAAGCGCGCGCAGGAACTGACCGAGCGCGTCGCGCAGCTCGAAGCAGAACTGGAGCGCGCGCTGGCGGAACTGGCCGCGCGCGACGAAGCGTCCGCTCAAGCGGAAACCAGTGCCGCAGCGCAAGCCGAAGAGGCTAGCGCACCGGCTGAGCTGGCTGAACCGGCCGAGCTGGCTGAGCCGACTGAAACCGTCGAGCCGGCCGAGCTGGCTGCCGCGACCGAACAGATCGAAGCGGAGCGCGTAGCGCGGGAAGCCGCGCATGCGGAAGCAGTCGCCCGTCTGGAAAGCGAGCTGGAAGCGATTCGCGCGGAACTGCAGGCCGAGCAGCAAGCGCACGCGGAGCGCCGGGACGAAGTCGCGGGCGCGCATGCTCAACTGGATGCCGCCGCGCTTGAACTGCAGAGCGCGCAGGTGCAAGTCGCCAGTCTGACCGATGAGCGCGCGGCGGACGCCTCCGAAATCGCGCGGCTGTCGGCAAGTCTCGCCGAGGCGCAGGAACGTGCCGACGCGGAGCAGCAGCGCGCCGACGCCGAACAGCAGCGTGCGGCTGAACTGGTTGAAAGTGCCGAAAGCGCCGCCGTGGCTGCGGAGCCGGTGCTCGAAGAGCCGGCACCGACGGCCGCGGTCGACCTGCAAGAGCTCGAAACGCTGAAGGCGCAAATTACGCGCGACGCGGAAACGCACGCGGCCGCGATTGCCGAAGCACGCGAGACCGTCAAGAAATGGTCCGACTACGCGAACGGACTGAAGCAGCAACTGACGCAGGCCAACGAAAAGACGATCGTCGTGCTGGCTCGTGGCGCAGGCGAAGCAACCCTGAGCCGCCGGCTTTCCGCCGAACTGAGCCTGCTCAAGCCGGATCATGAGCTGCTGAGCAAGGTGGTCCAGCAGCAGGTGATCGTCGAGACGATCACTAATCATCTGGAGAAGCAAGGCTATCGTTACGACGAGAAGACCGGTGTGGTGTCGAAGCTGAACACTGAAAGCGCGCCGGCCTGATCGTAAGCAAGAGTGAGTGATGGCGCGCCGCGAATAGAGCGGCGCGCTTGCTTATCGTTGTGACGTAGTCCCCCTGGCGATGCGGTATGTGCCGACAGGAAGCCGGGATGCCGCGTCCGAATCCGCGAAGATATTCGTCTTCGTGTCGTAAATCTCCATGCCGGTGTTGTTGTCCGCACCCGGCGATCGCGAGATGACATCAGCCTCTGCGCTGATGACGCCAGCGTCTCACCTACAGCTAGCGCATCGGTTCCCCACTTCATCTGCAATCCCGGTCATGCCAACGCACCGCAACGTGCTGTCGCGACCGTAGCCCCGGTCTGAGCCCGACCGATAGCCCGGCGCTCGTAAAACCCGACTTATCCGCTGCAAGCAGAGTGCAGACGCACGCGCGACCCTCCAAAAAAAGCGAGCCAGTCGCACCGCTGTTGCCGGCGGGACGTCTGGACTATTCTTCGAATGACGGCACCGCTCGTGATCCACATCGCCGCGTCTCTCTCACCGCCACCATTCGACCAATGGACGCACACAGCCCGTCTCCCCGCGAAGCACGGACCGCGAACGGCGCGCAACGCTGGCTGCGTTGGCTGCCGGGTGTGTCGATGCTCAGGGAGTATCAGCTCAAATGGCTGCCCAACGACCTGGTCGCCGGACTGGTATTGACCACCATGCTGGTGCCGGTCGGCATCGCCTACGCGGCGGCGTCCGGCGTGCCGGGGGTGTACGGGCTCTACGCGACGATCGTGCCGCTGCTCGTGTACGCGCTGTTCGGCCCGAGCAAGATTCTGGTGCTGGGTCCCGACTCTTCGCTCGCGGCGCCGATTCTCGCGGTCGTCGTGCAGGTCGCGGCGGGCGATCCGTCGCGCGCGATCGCGACGGCCAGCATGATGGCGATCGTTTCCGGTGTGTTCTGTATCGTCGCCGGGCTGCTGCGGCTCGGCTTCATTACCGAACTGCTGTCGAAGCCGATTCGCTATGGCTACATGAACGGCATTGCGCTGGCCGTGCTGATCAGCCAGTTGCCGAAGCTGTTCGCCATCTCGATCGAAGAGCGTGGACCGGTGCAGGACATCGTGAGCCTCGTGCAGGCGATCGGCGCCGGCAAGGCGAACTGGTACAGCTTCGCGGTGGGCGCGGGAAGTCTTCTGCTGATCTTCTTTCTCAAGCGCTTCGAGAAGCTGCCGGGCATCCTGATCGCGGTGATCGTCGCGACGCTGTGCGTGACCGCATTCAAGCTGGACAGCGTCGGCGTCAAGGTGCTGGGCACGATCCCGCAGGGGCTGCCGACCTTCTCACTGCCCTGGTTTAGCGATGCCGACCTGACCAGGATCGCGCTCGGCGGCTGCGCGGTCGCGTTGATCTCGTTCGCGGATACCAGCGTGCTGTCGCGAACCTTCGCCGCGCGCTTTCATAGCCGCGTGGACCCCAATCAGGAGATGGTCGGGCTCGGCGCCGCCAACCTCGCAGCCGGGCTGTTCCAGGGTTTTCCGATCAGCAGCAGTTCATCGCGCACGCCGGTCGCCGAGGCAGCCGGCGCGCGCACGCAAGTCACCGGCGTGGTGGGTGCGCTGGCCGTCGCGGCGCTGCTGCTGCTCGCGCCCAATCTGATGCGCTATCTGCCCAACAGCGCGCTCGCCGCGGTCGTCATCGCGGCGGCGATCGGTCTGTTCGAGATCACGGATCTGAAGCGCATTTATCGCATCCAGCAATGGGAGTTCTGGCTATCGATTGCCTGCTTTGCCGGCGTCGCCGCGTTCGGCGCGATTCCGGGCATCTGCGTCGCGGTGGTGATCGCGGTCATCGAATTTCTGTGGGACGGCTGGCGGCCGCACTACGCGGTGCTCGGGCGCGTGGAAGGTTTGCGCGGCTATCACGATCTGAAGCGCTATCCGCATGCCGAGCGGATCCCCGGGCTGATGCTGTTTCGTTGGGACGCGCCGCTGTTCTTCGCGAACGCCGAGCTGTTTCAGCAGCGCCTGCTCGAAGCGGTCGCCGACTCGCCGCCGCCGATACGGCGCGTGGTGGTGGCGGCCGAACCGGTGACCAGTGTCGACGTGACCTCCGCCGACATGCTGCGCGAGCTGACGCGCACGCTCGCCGCGCAGGGCATTGCGCTGCATTTCGCGGAGATGAAGGATCCGGTTCGCGACAAGCTCAGGCGCTTCGAGCTGTCGGACCTGATCGGCGACGCGTGCTTTCATCCGACCGTCAGCAGCGCGGTCGATGACTATATCGGCGGCTCGGATGATGCGCGGCATGGCGAGCGCGACGATGACGCGTAGCGGTGATTCGAGCGCGGTTCTTTCGGCCCTCGAACAGCCTCAACGGCGACGCGCAAGGCGTCCTGTCTGATCGCATCCGCTATGCAATCTTGTGCCGGAATTTCGTTGAGCACATTCAATAATCGTAATCCTGCCAGATGAGACTGAAGTAATCTGAGCGCTAGCCAGCTCGCCAGGCGAGCTTGTCGCGCCACGTGGGTAAAACGCAGCCGAGCTGCTACCTCCCACATCTGTACGAGCACATTCGCCGTGCTGCCACACACTGCAATCGCGCAATGACATAGCAAATCGCCTTTCCCGAAGGCGCCAGGTCTATCCGTGTTTACGAGACAAAAACAAAACTGATAACATAAAAAAATCTCGTATAATGAGACTTAACGCAGCGATGCAAGGGTTCGTCGCGGCGTCCCAGCATAAAAACGGAGACGACTTTGCCGCAGACTTTCCCCGAACGGGTCAGCGTTCAGGCTTTCGTGGACGCCCAACCCCTTGGCCGCTATCACTGGCGCATCTTCACGCTGTGCGCGCTGTGTCTGGTATTCGACGGCTTCGATGCGCAGGCAATGGGTTTCGTTGCTCCCGGCGTGCGCGAGTCGCTGCATCTTCCGGCGGCGAGTCTCGGCCCGATCTTCAGCGCGAGCCTGGTCGGTATGTTGATCGGCGCGCTGATATTGGGAATTCTGGCGGACCGCATCGGCCGGCGCCCGGTGCTGATCGCCGCGCTGGCGTTCTGCGGCGCGACGATGATCGCCACCGCGGGCGCGCACAGCGCGCAGCAACTACTGGCGGCGCGTTTTACGACCGGCCTCGGTCTGGGCACGCTACTGCCCACCGCGCTCGCGATGACCGCCGAATTCAGCCCGAAGCGTTACCGCGCGACCATCGTCATGTTGATGTCGTTGGGCCTCGTGTCGGGTGCCGTGGTCGGCGGCGTGCTTGCTTCATGGCTGGTGCCCGCGTTCGGCTGGCAGGCGGTGTTCCTGCTCGCGGGCATCGTATCGCTCGCCGGTGCATTGGCATTGCTGCTGATGATGCCCGAGTCGATCCAGTTCCTCGCCGCTAACGAAAGGGCGCCGTTCGAGCGCACCACGCGCGTCGCGCGCGCTTTATCGGGCGATCTCACACTAGCGCGGCTGAACTGGTTCAGCGAACGCGCGGCCGATACCCACGCGGCCGACGGCGATGTACGCGTGAGCCGGCTGTTCAGGAACGGCTACGCGTTGACCACGTTCTCGCTGTGGCTGCTCAACTTCGCCAATCTGCTCGACCTGTATTTCCTGTCGAACTGGCTGCCCACACTGCTGAAAGAGGCGGGACTGCCGCTGCGCGTCGCGGTGATCGCGAGCGCAGTGCTGCAGGCCGGCGGTATTCCCGCCACGGTGCTGCTCGGCTTCGGCACGAGACGCGTCGCGCTCGGCCGTCTGTTGATCGGCAATTTCATCGTGGGTGCGTTGGCTATGGCGGTCATCGGCGGTGTCGTGAACAGCAGCGTGCCGTTGCTGTTCGCCGCGATTTTTGTGTCCGGCTTTTGCGTGGTCGGCGGCCAGTCGGGCGTGAATGCGCTCGGCGCGCAGTGCTATCCCGCGCAGATCAGAAGCACCGGCATGGGCTGGGCATCCGGCATCGGACGGTTCGGCTCGGTGGCCGGCCCGATCGTCGGCGGCGCGCTGCTGGCGCTCGGCTGGGGCGTGCGGCCGGTCTTTTTCGGCGCGGCGTTGGCCGGTGCGTTGTCGGTCGCCGCGGTGCTGCTTCTCGGTCTGGGTACGCGGCTGATCCGCGCGGGCGGCGCGGCTGATGTCGCTCATGCGCCGGCATCGCGCACGCCGATTCCACCGCTCTGATTGGCAATTGCTTTCGCAACTGTTTTGACCGGCGTCGCCGCGCGTACGCCGTCGCCCAGGTTCGCGCAAGTCCCGTTCGCGTGATTCACGCGAGGCGTGAGCCGCATTCGTCTGCTGTCCCCGCTAACCATTCCAACGCAATCAAGAATGAAAAAGCCTCTCTATCTCGCAGCGGTCGTCGGTATGTTCTCGTCGCCGTTGTATGCGCAAAGCAGCGTGACGCTGTACGGCGCGATCGATAACGGTCTGAGCTACATCTCCAACTCGGGCGGCAAGTCGCTCGTGTCGGCGACGACCAACAACATCTACGGCAGCCGCTGGGGCCTGCTGGGCTCGGAGGATCTCGGCGGCGGCATGCGCGCGATCTTCCAGCTCGAAAACGGCTTCAACGCGATGAACGGCACGATCACGCAGGGCGGCACGCTGTTCGGGCGCCAGGCCTATGCCGGACTGAGCGGCGACTTCGGGAAGATTACGCTGGGGCGCCAATACGATTCCGTCGGCGACTTCGTTGGACAGTTCGGCGCGGCGTCGCAATGGGCGGGCGACCGCGGCAACCATCCGGGCGATCTCGACAATCTGCACGGCACTAACCGCACCAACAACGCGGTCAAGTACTTGAGCCCGAAATACGCCGGCTTCACGTTCGGCGGCATGTACAGCTTCGGCGGCGTGGCGGGGCAGATGGCGCGCAACCAGATCTGGTCGATCGGGACCGGCTATGCGAACGGTCCGCTGGCATTGGGCGCAGGGTATCTGAACATCAGAAACCCGAACTATTCGTTCTTCGGCGATACCCAGACCGGCAGCCTCACCGCGTCGAACATGACCAACCTCACGTATTCGGGGTATGCGTCGGCGGGCATCCAGGAAATCTTCGCGCTCGGCGGCCGCTATTCGTTCAGCGACAGCTTCAGGGTCAGCGCGACGTACAGCAACACCCGCTTCGGCGACCTCGGCGCAGAGCCGGGCATTCCGAATCTCGCGCCGCGCGGCTCGACGGCGATTTTCAACAACGCCGAAATCAACATGACGTATTTCGTGGTGCCCACGGTGGCGCTGTCCGCGGCCTACGACTACACGAAAGGCGCGGGCGTCAACGATGCGCTGTATCACCAGCTTTCCGTCGGTGCGGACTATTTCCTCTCCAAGACAACGGATCTCTATCTGACCGGCTTCTGGCAGCACGCGGCCGGCACCGATTCGACCGGCAAGCCTGCCCGCGCGACGATCACCGGTCTGTCGCCGTCATCCAACGCGAACCAGATCGAAGTCAATGCGGGGATCCGCCACAAGTTCTGATCCGAGCGCCCGCGCGATGCGTTGAATATGCGTTGAATATTCCCAACCCAATCCTGGAGAAGCGATGAACACCACCCCAACAGTCAACCAGACGGCTTCGGAAAGCCATCTGCGCGAGCAGGTCGCCGCTTGCACGTTGATGCTCAACGAACTCGAGATTCTCGGCTACAGCGGTCACGTCAGCGCGCGCCTGCAGGGCGATCGCATCCTGATCCAGTCGTTCGACCAGAGTCGCGCGGCGCTCAAACCCGACATGCTGCTGATCTGCGATCTGGATGGCCGCATGCTGTCGGGCCCGGACGGTCAGCGTCCGCCGGCCGAAGTGTTCCTGCACACCGAAATCCTGCGCGTGCGCCCCGACGTCAATTCGGTCGCGCATTTTCATCATGACCGGACCACGGTTTTCACATTGGCGGACGGTCCGCGTCTCGTGGCGATCAAGAACCACGCGGTGCGCTGGGCGTCCGGCATTCCGGTCCACGCCGACCCGAGCCATGTGAACACGGCCGCGCGAGGACGCGCGCTGGCCGCGACGCTCGGCGAGCATCACGCGGCGCTGATTCGCGCGCACGGCCAGGTGGTGGTCGCCGAGAGCATCCCCGCGTTGCTGATCGATTGCGTGCATTTCGTCGAGAACGCGGTCGCGATGTACGACGCGGCCTTGCTGGGTCGCGTGCTGGCGCTGAGCGACGATGAAATCGAGTCGTTCAAGCGCGATCTGAAGCGCGACAAACATATCTCGAAGCTGTGGACCTACTACGTCGGGCGTGCCCGCGCACAAGGACTGCTGCCGTCCGACTGGAGCCTGTAAATGTCCGACGACACCGTTCAGTCAGGCGTGGTTCGCGTCACGCAACTGGTCGACGAGCAACGCATCGGCCGCTTCCTGATCAGCATCATGGTGCTGGGCTTTCTATGCCAGATTGGCGACGGCTACGATCTCGCCGCCGCCGCGTATGCGGCCGTCGGTATCGCGCGCGACTGGCATATCGAGCGCTCGCTGCTCGCGCCGGTGTTCAGCGCGAGTCTCGTCGGCATGATGTTCGGCGCGCCGTTGTTCGGCTTCGTCGGCGACCGGTTCGGCCGGCGCGCCGCGATCATCGTGTGTTCGACGATGTGCGGGCTGTTCTCGCTGGCCACCGCCGGCGCGCATTCGCTGCTCGCGCTCGCCGTGCTGCGCTTCTTTACCGGCATCGGGCTTGGCGGTCTGCCGACCAACACGATCGCGTTGATGGCCGAGTACGCCCCGGCTCGCGCGCGTGCCGTGCTGATCACGTTGATGTTCATGGGCATCACGCTGGGCGGCACCGTGCCGGCGGTCGTCGCGGCCCTCGTGCCGAACGTGACGTGGCACCTGCTATTCCTGGTGGGCGGCGTACTGCCGATCGTCGCGGCGCTGCTGAATTTCGCGTTTCTGCCGGAATCGATGAAGTTCCTTGCGCTCAGGGATCCTCGTCATCCGCAACTGATCACGCTGGCGCGCCGGATGCGGCCGGAGTTGTCGTTGCCAGACAAGGCGAGCTTCATCATCGCGACCCGCAACGCGCAGCGCTTTGCGGTGCGGATGCTGTTCGAGGGCAAGCTGCGCTGGATCACGCCGCTCATCTGGATGTTGTTCATCACGAATCTGATGAGCAATTTCTTTCTCAACAGCTGGATGCCGACGCTGCTGCATGCGTCGGGACTGTCGCCCGCGCAGGCCGCGATTGCCGCGTCGATGTACTACTTCGGTGGCGTGGTCGGTGGTCTCGCGATTGCGGTAGCGCTGGATCGCGGCATGCTCGGCATCGTCGGGGTGTTCATGCTGCTGGCTTGCCCGGCGGTCGCGTGGCTGGGCACGCCCGGGTTTTCGCCGGTGATGCTGAAGCTGTCGGTGTTTCTGGTGGGCGTGACGGTGCTGGGTAATCAGCTCGGCCTGAATTCGGTGGTGGGCTTGAGCTATCCGACCGCGATTCGCGCGAACGGCACGGGCTGGGCGCTCGGGGTCGGCCGGGTCGGCGCGATTCTCGGGCCGCTGGTGGGCGGGCAGTTGATTCACGCGCAGTTGCCGTTGCGGCTGCTGTTCCTTGCGCCGATCGCGCCGCTCGCAATCGGCGCGGTGGCGGCGCTGATATTGCGGCCGCTGGCGCGCGACCGTTTCGCCAGAGTGGAGCCCGCGCAGGCGGCTGAAGAACGTGCTGCCGCGGAGGATGTTCATGCTGATGATGCCCACGCGGCTCGGGCGAAGTCTGCGTAGAAGTCTGGGTGGTTGTTGACGCGAAGTGGCGGCACCGGACGTGAGCGTCCGGTGCCGTTTTGTTTGCTGCTAAGGCGCTGCGCTGCGCGAAATCGCATTAGAAACGATGCCCGCGCAAAACGTCACGCGCTCGGCCACGCGGCTGATCTCATCACTCTTCATCGACGCCTTGCCGATCGTGATGCTCAAGCTGCCGACGATCGCGCCTTCGCTGTCGAACACCGGCGCGGCAATACCGGTGACGCCGGCGGTGACCTGACCTTCGCTGACGTCCCAGCCGCGCTGGCGAATCTGCGCGAGGGTGGCGCGAACCTTCGCGAGCGAATCGCCGAGTTCCGCCTCCTTGAACTCCGCTTCGCGCTCCGCATAGAGGCGCGAAATGGCGCGCGTATGCATATGCGCGAGGATGATGCGCGACGCCGCGCCTCTGAGCAGCGGGCGGTCGCGGCCGCGTTCATAGCCGCTGCTGAACGTCACGCTGGAGCCTTCCTGATGAACACACAGCACCTTGTCGCGATAGCGGCGGCATAGCAGCACGACGCCGGGCACCGCACGCGCAAGCTCGGCCATGATCGGAATGCTCGCGACGATCAGCGGGTCCTGCGTACGCATCTTGTAGTCGAGCTCGGCGACACGCGGACCCAGCGTATAGCCGAGATCGGACAGCGAAGTAATCAGGCCCGCCTCGGACAGGATCTTGACGTAGCGATAGAGGGTCGAGCGCGTGAGTTTGAGTGCGTCGAGCATCTGATCGAAAGTCAGCCCGCTGCTGCTTGCTTCGATCAGATCGAGGACCGAAATCATCCTTTCGAGGCTGCTTTGTGAGGTTGCTGCTTGCATAACCCTTGGGTTGGTTCGGAAGTCGTGACGAGGACCGGTGGCCTGACGCCGGTGTCGCGAAGTGAGCGCTTGAGGTGAGAGCGTTCATCCCGCAGTGTTGGATTGTGTCCATGCCGGTGATCCCGCATTGTACCCCGAATAATGTCGTGAAATTAGGCTTGTATCGGGCTTCCTTGCGCTGGCGCAGTACCGCTGCAGCAGGGAATGCGACCGACATGCGGCGCTCAAATTGAGATGGTGAACTGGTGAATGTTCCGAAAACTGCGCCAAGTTTGCCTAAAATATGACGATCAAAAATCCCATATTAAAAGAAATGTGGTTTATACTTTGCGCTCAACATTGATCCGGCAGGATGCGAGGAGTCGTGAATGGGCAGAGAAGGGCGGTACATCATCGATGACGCGGAGCGCAAGGTCTTCAAGCTGAACCGCGAAGTCCACGTTTCCGAAGATTTGCTTCGCGAAGAAGTAGCGAAGATTTTTTCAAAATGCTGGATTTATGTTGGGCACGCCTCGGAAATCCCAAAACCCGGCGACTTCGTCACGCGGCGCGTGGCCGGCCGCCCGGTCATCTTCTGTCGCGACGGCAAGGGCAACGTGCAGTGCCTGTTCAATACGTGCCGGCATCGCGGCGCGACCGTCTGTACCGAGCGCGCCGGCAATACGCGGCGTTTCTTCTGCGTCTATCACGGCTGGAGCTACGGCAACGATGGCTCGCTCGCCCGCATTCCGGGTGACGACGCGTACGACGAAGGTTTCGAGAAAAGCGAATACGCGCTGAAGCGTCCCGCGCGCTTCGAGTCGTATCGCGACCTGTGGTTCATGTGCCTCGACGCGGACGCGGTGTCGCTCACCGACTATCTTGGCGCCGCCGTGATGGACTACATCGACCTCGTATTCGAACAGTCGCCGTCGGGCCAGATGCAGGTGATTACCGGCTCGCAGGAATACGACGTCGAAGCGAACTGGAAGCTGATGGTCGAAAACAGCGTCGACGATTACCACCTGCCCACCACGCATTCGACGTGGCTGAATTTCATGAAGAACTCCGGTGTCGATATCGAACCGCCGCGAGAAGCCGGCCTCGTGCTGCCCACCAAGGGCTACGCAATCGATCTCGGCAACGGCCACTTCACGACCGACAACGTCAATTTCCGCGGCCGGCCGGTCGCGCGCTGGATTCCGCTGTACGGCGAAGAGGCGAAGGAGGAGATCGAGTCGATTCGCGCCGAACTGGTTGCGCGCCTCGGCGAAGAGCGCGCGGCGCGCGTCGCGGATACCAACCGCAATCTGGTGATCTTCCCGAATCTGGTGATCAACGACGGGTCGTCGGTGACGATCCGCACGTTCTATCCCGACGGGCCGGCGCGCATGCAGGTCACCGCGTGGGCGGCGGGCCCGGTGGAGGAATCGGAATCCGCGCGCGCGCGCCGGCTCGATGCATTCCTGACGTTCTACGGCCCCGGCGGCTTCGCGACGCCGGACGACGTCGAAGCGCTGGAACTCGTGCAGCAGGGTCTCGCCAACTGGCAGGACGACCCGTGGTCCGAAATGTCGCGCGGTCTCAACAAGAGCGAGAGCGAGCAATTGAATAGTGACGAACATCATCTGCGCACGTTCTGGCGGCGCTGGAATGAACTGATGACCGGGAGCGCGCAATGATCAACGCCGACCAGCTTTCCGTGCGCCCGGTGACGCGCGCCGAAGTCGAAGACTTCCTGTTTGCCGAAGCCGAATTGCTCGACACGTGGCAACTCGATGCATGGCTGCAATTGCTGACCGACGATGCCGCCTACCTGGTGCCGTCCAACGATGCGCCGCAAGCGAACCATCGCGACGCGCTGTTCACGATCGCCGACAACGCCGAACGGATTCGCCAGCGCGTGATCCGCATCAAGGATCCGAATTGCCACGCGGAGTTTCCGAAGTCACGCACGCGGCGTTTGCTGGCCAATGTGCGCATCGTCGAGCAAACCGATGAGCAATTGACCGTCACCGCGAATTTCGTCTGCTACCGCTATCGGCGCTATGAACGTATCCGCGAATACGTCGGCCAGTATCGCTATGTATTGGCACGTAGCGAACAGAACCCGCATGGCCTGTTGATCCGCGAGCGCCGCGTGCTGCTCGATGCGCACGAACTGGGTTCGCTCGGCTCGGTTAGCTTCATTCTTTGATCATTCCTTGATCCTGCGCCACCGCGCGCGACTACCTGAAAGGTACATAACATGACGAACAGAGACACGTTGATCAATGAACTGGTGGCGGCGAACCGCATCCTTGCAAACGAAGGCATCGTCGATGGCTTCGGCCACGTCAGCGTGCGCGATCCGGAGAATCCGCAGCGCTATATTCTGGCGCGCGCGCGGCCGCCGGAACTGATCGAGCGCAGCGACATCATGACCTTCGAACTCGACGGCACGCCGGTCGATGCATCGATCGGCAAGCCGTATCTGGAGCGGTATATCCATGGCGCGCTGTACGAAGCGCGTCCCGACGTGCACGCGGTGGTGCACAGCCATAGCCATAGCGTCGCGCCGTTTTCGGTCAGTGGTGCACGCATCCGTCCGATCGTGCATAGCTGCGCGACGATCGGCTGCAACGTGCCGGTGTGGGACGCGCAAACGTCTTTTGGCGACACCAATCTGCTGATCTCCGATATGGCGATGGGCCGCGATTTCGCCAACGTACTCGGCGACAACACCAGCGCGCTGATGCGCGGACACGGCTCGACCGTGGTCGGCGAATCGCTGCGCGCGGTGGTGTACACGGCCGTTTATCTGGAAGTGAACGCGAAATTGCAGATGAGCGCGATGCAGCTCGGCGAAGTGCGTTATCTGAGCGCGGGCGAAATCGAGAAGATCAAGGCGCGACTCAAAGACGCAAAACCGGGCGAAGGTTATGACCGCGCGTGGGAGTACTGGTGCCGTCACGCCGGCATCGAATTCAAGGCGGTTTCCTGAGCGGGCGACGGCACCACGTCTGTTCGCCTTTACGCTCCAGGAACCACGCCATGTCGGACTTTCACATACAACTTGAGGATGGCACCGGCTTCACGTGCGGTGCGCACGATACGCTGACGCGCGCCGGTTTGCGAGCCGGTCTTGCGATGCCGTACGAATGCAACGCGGGCGGCTGCGGGACCTGCCGGTACGAACTGCTGTCGGGCGACGTCGAGGATCGCTATCCGGACGCGCCGGCCCTCACCGAACGCGATCGTCGCAAGGGCCGTCGGCTCGGCTGCCAGTCGGTGCCGAGATCGGACCTCAGGGTGCGTATCAACGTCGAAGCGTGCGCTGCGGCCACGCCCGTACCGCGACGTCTGCACGCGACGCTGACGGGCACGTCGGACATCACGCACGACATCCGCGAATTCCGCTTTCGGCTCGATGAGCCCGCGCCATTTCTGCCTGGACAGTACGCGCTGCTCGAGATACCAGGCGTCGATCGTCCGCGCGCGTACTCGATGTCGAATATCGCGGACGTCGCGAACGTTGCCGACGGCAGCGGCGAGTGGCATTTCCAGATTCGCCGTGTGCCGCAGGGAAGGGCAACGACCGCGCTGTTCGAGCGAGCCGAACCAGGCATGCAGCTCGTGATCGACGGACCTTATGGCAACGCGTTTCTGCGCGAAGACGTGGCGCGCGACATCGTCTGCGTGGCCGGCGGTTCCGGCTTGTCGCCGATGCTATCGATTGCGCGAGGTATGGCCGCATCCGGCGCGCTCGCGCAGCGGCGCCTGCGCTTCGTAATGGGCGGGCGCACGCCTGCCGATATCGGCGGCGAGGAGCAGCTACGCGCGTTGGCGGGCTTCGGCGCGAACATCACTTTTCATCCGGCGATCTCGATGCCCGAGCCGCACTCGCGTTGGACCGGCGCGGTCGGCTTTGCTCACGACATCGCGCTTGCCGAAGCCGGCGAGCGGCCCGCGGATCACGAGTGGTATTTTGCCGGCCCACCGCCGATGGTGATGGCCGTCGAGAGCAGCCTGCGCAATGCGGGCGTGCCTCAGCAGCAATTGCATTTCGATCGCTATTTCTAAACCACCGCCGGACGTCACGCGTGCCGTGCTTGCGCTCATCGTGCAAGCGCTTGCGTGGCGTTTGCGCGGCGGCTTCGCGAGGTCAATCATGAGTCATACCCCCACACGCGTTTGCAGCGTCGCCGACGTGCCGCTCAACTCGATTCGCCGCTTCGAAATCGAAGGCCATGCGATCGCGCTTTACAACATAAACGGCGCCTTCTATGCGACTGACGATGCGTGCACGCACGGCATGTCCAGTCTGTCGGACGGCGAACTGGACGGCGACGTGGTCGAGTGCAGCCTGCATCTGGGCGCATTCCACGTGCCGACCGGCAAGCCCGCGGGCGCGCCGTGCTCGATACCGCTGCAGGTGTACCGCACAGAAGTCATCGATGGCGAGATCAGCGTTTATTGGCTCGCGCGCGATCCGTCATGGGTGCCGATACGGATGCACTAAACCCGGTGCCCAACCCGGGCACGGATGAACCCCTTTGCATTGATCCCGGCGCGCTCGCGCGCAGTGTTTGCCGTACTCGCGAGAACCCTTTAACCCGAGAAGGAAACGACCATGGAACAGGCACAAACCATCGCTCAACCCGCTAAAGTCGACTACGCGCGCATCGCGACGGAAGAAGCATTCGCACCGCCCGAGATGCTGAAAATCTGGCGCAAGATTCTCGACGGCGCCGATCCCGATCCGGGCTTCGTCAGTCTGATCGGTTTTTATATGAGCAGCCCGAGCGCGCGTGCGCGGCATATCATCGAATGTTTGCAGGATCTCGACCAGTTGCGGCTGCAACATATGGATGAAGCCGGCATCGACCGTCAGGTGATCGCGTTGACGTCGCCCGGCGTTCAGGTCATGGATAAGGACACGGCGGTGTCGTTTGCGCAGGTTGCCAACGACCAGTTGTCGGAAGCGGTGCGCAAGCATCCGACGCGCTTTTCCGGCATGGTGGCGATCGCTCCGCAAGATCCCGCTGCCGCGGCGAAGGAAATCGAGCGTGGCGTGCAGGAGCTGGGTCTGACCGGCATTATCGTCAACTCGCACACGCAGGGCGAGTACCTGTCGGACCCGAAGTTCTGGGAGATCTTCGAAGCAGCGCAAGCGAACGACACGCCGATTTATCTGCATCCGAATACGCCGCCGCGCAACATGATCGGGCCGTTTCTCGAATGCGGACTCGACGGCGCCATCTACGGTTTCGGCGTCGAGACCGGTATGCATGCATTGCGTCTGATTACCGCCGGCGTGTTCGACCGCTTTCCGAAGCTGCAAATCATCCTCGGGCACATGGGTGAAGCGCTGCCGTTCTGGTCGTATCGGCTCGACTACATGCATCGCGCGACGGTGGTATCGAAGCGCTATGCGAGCATGCAGCCGATCAAGAAGAAGCCGAGCGAGTACCTGCGCGAGAACTTCTACATCACCAATAGCGGCGTAGCGTCGGAACCGGCGATCAAGTTCACGCAGGATATGATGGGCGCCGACCGGGTTATGTACGCTATGGATTACCCGTATCAGCATGCGGTCGAGGAAGTGAGTATTCTCGACGGCATGGCGATCAGCGCCGAGGACAAGAAGCGTTTCTTCCAGAGCAATGCGGAAGCGGCGTTCCGTCTGAAATAGGCACTGTTTTCGCCCGGCACGCCCATCAACGAAGAATAAAAGGAAGACGACGCCGTGATCGTGTTACAGGACCGAACCTCGCCCGCCATGGCGGCACTTGCTCCCCCGGATGGCATGGAGTCGCCGCGACGCCAATGGGCCGTGTTCGCGGTTCTGCTCGGCACCTTTCTGGCCACGCTCGATGCGGCGATCGCCAATATCGCCGTGCCGGTGATTGCGCACGAGTTCGGCAGCACGGCGTCAACGTCGATCTGGGTCGTCAACGCGTATCAGCTGGCGGTGGGCGTCGCCGTGCTGCCGCTCGCCGCACTCGGCGAGCGGCTCGGCTACAAGCGCATCTTCATGAGCGGCGTGGCGGTATTTACGCTCGCGTCGGTCGCGTGCGCAATGGCGCCGTCGATCGGCGCGCTGATCGCCTTTCGCGTGTTGCAGGGCCTGGGCGGCGCCTGCGTGAGCGCGCTGACGCCCGCGCTGCTGCGCCATGCGTTTCCTCATCGGATGATCGGACGCGGCATCTCGCTGCTCGCGTTGGTCGTGGCGATTTCATCGTCGCTCGGACCGAGTGCCGCGGCGGCGATTCTGCGTGTCGCCGATTGGCGCTGGCTGTTCGGCGTAAATATTCCGGTCGGCGTGTGCGTGCTGATGCTGACCAGTCTCGCGTTGCCGCGTCTTGAGGGCGTGGCGCGGCCGTTCGATACAGTCGGTGCGTTGCTTGGCGGCGTGACGCTGACGCTGCTGATCATCGGCGTCGGCGGGCTCGGCGATCGCGCGGCCACGCCATATGCGCTGGCGGAGCTAGGCGCGGCGCTCGTGTTCGGCGGTGTGCTGTGTGTCCACACGAAGCGAGCCGCCGCACCGTTGGTGCCAGTCGACCTGCTGCGTATCCCGGTGTTTTCGCTATCGATGATTACGTCGATCTGCTCTTACGCCGCGCAAGCACTCGCGCTGATTTCGCTGCCTTTTCTGCTCGAACATCAGTTCGCGCGCAGCACGTCGATAGCCGGTCTGCTGATTACGCCGTGGCCGCTTGCAATCGTCTTTATCGCGCCGATCGCCGGGCGGCTATCGGATCGATATCCGGGGGGCGTACTCGGCTCGATTGGGATGCTGGTGCTGGCCGTGGGGCTCGCGTTGACCGCGACGATGCCGTTTTCCGCCACCGATGCGCAGATCGCGTGGCGCATCTTGCTGTGCGGCATCGGCTTCAGCCTGTTCCAGACACCTAACAACCGGATGCTGCTGACGGCGGGCCCACGGGAGCGCAGCGGAGCAGCCGGCGGAATGATGACGATGGCGCGGTTGATCGGCATGACGCTCGGCGCGGCGGTCGCCGCGCTATTGTTCGCGCTCAGCGCGGATCATGGCGGCGTGATGGCACTGGTCGCCGGTGCGGTGTTTGCGGTGGCGGGTGGTGTGGCGAGTTGTTTGCGGCTGGTTAGTGCGAGGCGATAAGCCGGGCAAGTTGGGCGTGCGAGCGTATTCGAATTCGCGCGATAACTTCGTGTATGAATTCGTATATGACTTCGCGGTATCACGGCCGGCTGTTGATTAATACAGGTGCAGATGGCGACGTGTCGGCGTTTGTTTGAAATAGTCGCGCGTCAGCAGAACATCCGTTAGCAGCGGCATGTTGCGTGCGTGCTTTTGCGCATCGTGTGAGTCTGGGTCGCTGAAGGTCAGATCGACATCGACTGGGAACCGGCTCATCGGCAGACTCGAAGCACGATAGCGATAGTGGTGTTGAAGAACCTGCGAAGGTGCCACCCCGAGGTTATTGCCGGGTTGCCGGTCGCCGTCGCCATCGATCCAGTAGCCGATGTCGAGAGGGAACAGATCTTCCAGCGCCGAGCGGGAGATCTCCGCCATCGGTGGACTGAATCGCATCGTGAAGACCCTTGGCACCTGTTTCACTTTCATGCGATTGGCCATCGGAGCGGTCGGATCGTCCGTGATGAATAGCGTGATTTTCGTGTGGGGGAATGTTGAATTCTCGAAGGAATATTCGGTGCCTATGGTTCCTCGCAGAGGGGTTGCGGTGAGGTGTTGGCCGAATACTTTGTGTGCGAGATCGAATGGGTGGTCGTCTCGTAGGATTGACATTGCTGTGGTTAGTATTTTTAGGGCTGTGTTGCGTGGGGTGGGGCTGCGGGGTGGTTGGGTCATGGGAGGGTTGGTGGAGTTCTTTCAGTGAGCGTGAACGACTTCCGCGCGGGCGTAGGTGTCTTCTTCATTGAGCTGGCTTTTTTGGCTGGTTTCGAAGCTGGTCGGAGTGCAGGGCCATTGTCCCGGCCGCTGACACGTTGCTGCTCGCGGCTCAACGTCGATTTTGTTCGCGGCGTTCGGGTTTGAGCGAGGAATAGTCGCGAGTCAGGAGAACGTCCATTAGCACTGGCGTTTTGCGTGCGTTCTCCCTCAGATCCTGCGGGTCGGGGTCGCCGAATGCCAGTTGAACATCGACCGGAAATCGGCTGGTCGGCTGGTTCGAAGCACGATAGCGATAGTGATGCAGACGAACCTGCGGTGGTATTGCTCCCATGTCGTTGCCGGGTCGTCTGTTTCCCTCACCATCGACCCAGTAGCCGATGTCGAGCGGGAAAAGATCTTCCAACGTCGAGCGGGTGATTCCGTCCATCAGTGGGCTAAACCGGATCGTGAAGACTCTCGGGATCCGCCTGGCCCTCATGCGATCGGCTGTGCGGTCGGATGGATCGATCGTTACTAATAGGGTGATTTGCGTGCCGGGGAAAGCCAAGTTCTCGAAGGAATACTCCGTTCCAGCGGAACCGTTGAGGGGCTCCGCGGCAAAAATTTTGCCGAATATTAGATGTGCGGGATCAAACTGCTGATCGTCGCGCAGGATGGCCATTGCCGTGGTCAGTATCCTGAGTGCCATATCGCGCTGTGCGTCGGTAACAGGCTGTCTCATATCAGCTCCTTGCTCCGATGGTCCTGATGGCGTCGACATATTGGGCTGTGCATGTACCGGGATTGCGAACGAGAGGATCGTTAGCGTTCTGCCAATAAGCCTGAACCACTTCCGCGCATGCGTAGGCATCTTCTTCATGGAGTTGGCTCCTGTAGCCGGTTTCGAATCGCGCCATTTTTTGTGCGGTTTCAGGAGAGATGTTCAGCAGGTCGCAGACCTTCTTTTCGGCAAAAGGGATATCCCGCCTGACATATTCCCAGCCGAACTTGTCCTGCATGTAGGAAATCAGCCAGTAGTAATGAAACACCAGCATCCTGTGCAAGCTGATGTGGACGCGATGATCGTCTGGCATGGGTGTTGCCCCAGCCGCCGCGAAGGCGCTTTTGAACGTTGATGACGCATATACTTCCCGTATGTTCGGCAGATCCCCGTAGTCGCCCGGAAAATGCTGGAGGAGGGAAAACATCCAGAAGTACTGCTGGCAGTGACGGGCCTCGTGATACAGCGTATCGGCAAACGACCTGAGGCGGTCACCCAAGGAATCCGGCTGGTCTTTAACTTCAACGATGCGCGCAATCTCACTCTCGTTGACAACGACAAGCCAGTCTCCCCCTACAAACGCCGCGCTGACATCCTGCCTTAGGCCGTACTGCTCCGCGCGATCTGGACCAATGATCACAATTTTCGGTATAGCATCATCACTGTCCGAGGGCGAGGTATAGCTTTGTGGCAATCCAAAGGGACCTGTTCGAAGTGCGTTGTGCAGTGACTGCTTGACCGCGTTTTGAATCGCCGCCTTGGAGTTGGAAGTTAGCGGCCAGGTAACTCGCGACCAATCAATTCCCTTCAACGCTGCTTTTATCGCAGCCGTATATGCCCTGGTCACCGGGTATTCAACGCCTTTGCGCATCGACATGCCCGCCGGCGCATCACTCTCTCGCGCACCGTTGATGAAGTGATGAAACCGCAACCCGAAGTTCATCGGATCACAGGACACGAATTCAGGTGGCTTGTCTTCTGTCGTTGCGCCCTGACTGGGTGTTGCGGTGAGCTTTCCAGCGACCTTGGCACTGCGCTTTTCAGCGTTGGGCCCGGCGCCTCTGAATGGCTCATCTGTTTCCCGGATGACAGCCCCTTTACTGAGAGCAATGACCTTGTCTGGCTCACTCGCCGCGAACAGTTCGACTGTCGCGAACCCGGGCACATTGCTCGTGACCAGACGCGTTTCCCCAAGCGCATTTGTGACACCCCTGATCACCTGACCATCATCCAGCGTGATCCGGTACGGCTGCCCTGCAAGTGCGAAGCCGGTATCGTGTTCGATCAGCACGTAATGCGCGGCCAGCCGGCCGGGTTTATCAGGTGTCACCGGCGTGCTGACGGGTAGGGCCACCGGCACATCTCTCTGATGACTCGCTGCATGGACCCGATGCTCACCCTCTGTATAGACCCGATACCCCTGCGCGTTGATCACCACCTTCGTGGTGCCTGCCTGGAACACGATCTCGTTGCTGGCGATCAGATTGATCGAGTCCGTCCTGCTGATGATGCTGACAACACGCTGCGCAATGACCTCGACGTCATCGCTTTGCGCCTCGATCAGTACCTTGCCCGCTGCCGCCCTGATCCGGATGCCGAGGTTCTGCGTAAATATCCGCACGCCATTGACCGCCGATGCCAGCAGCGATTTCAGCGCTGCGATGCTGACATGCTCGCCTGCCGTGAGCGCAACGTGTTCAGCACTCGCCAGATGCGCGCTTTGTGCAGCCGTGATGCCGACACCCGCCGCACTGGCCAACACAATGTCCGGCCTCGCGAGTTGTGGAAACGGCGCGCTTTCGTTCGGTACAGCCCCGCGTATCGCATCGTTCTGCGCCCCGATCGCATCCGATACATCGCCCTGACTGGTCTTCGGTTCCTGCGCCTCATACCGTCGCGCGAGACCGGCAAGACCCTCATGGATATCGCGCGCCTGTGTGAGCCGTGAGACGGCCTCGCTCAGATCCTTCGCGGGCGCGTTGGCACCGTCGCGTGCATCGCTGGTAATCAGCAAGCCCCGGTTGGCCCGCGCGACACCCCACGCACCGGTCGCCAGTTCCCACCCTTCGCCGCGCGCCTCCTGCCGGCCGGCTTTACGCACGATGCGCGTGTTGTAGCCGAGCACGAGCCGCGACTGCGCGTGATCGCTGGCGAGCTGGGCCTGAAGCTGCTTCGGCGTGTCATCCAGCACAAAGTGATTGGACTGGCCGTGATAGCCGCATTCGAGATCGCGGCTGACGATGCCTGAGAGCGCCCGATTATCCGGCAGCTTCCAGGGCGGCTGGTTCCATGCGTTGACCATCCGGTCGGAAACGTACGGCTTGTCCGGGTCGTCTTCGTGATAGCTGACGGTGACTTCCTGACCGGTACGTGGCAGGTAGATCGCGCCGAACCCGTTGCCCTGCCACGGTGATGAAACACGCAGCCAGCAGGTGGCGTTCTCGTCTTTTGGGCCAAGCCGGTCCCACACGAAGCGGACCTTCACACGCGCATACCCATCGACCCAGACGCGCTGATTTTCAGGGCCGACGACGATGGCCGTTTCGCGGGCGCAGTGCGGCTTCTTCTTCGGACGGTTCCTGAAGAACGTATTGGCAGGTTGCAGCACGAAACCGGTCACGCAGCGGCGAGGTTCATCGTTCGCTTCCTGGCTGCCAGACTCCGTGCTCTGCGCCGGATTACGGATATCAAGCGTCGTCGACACAACCAGATACTCGGCATTGACCTCCCGCTGCGGATGCTCATCGAGCCAGAACGTCTTCCCCGTTGTCAGCCCGCGCAGATTGCCGCGTCCCTTCAGACGCAGACCACGGCTGCGCATCGCATCGACGCGCACGCTCGCAAGATAGCCGGCTTCGTCCTGACAGTTATTGGGCGCACCCGACAATCCCGCCGCACCGGCGAGCGGCTGCGAAAAATCACCCCATCCGTGCTGTTCGATGTTGTCGTGCGCGCTGTCGCTATGGTCCGCAAACCCACCATCGAATTGCGCGGCAGGACGCGTGTAATCGTAATCAGTCAGGCTGACCCTGCCCGCTGTAATACGACGCGAGACCTGGAGCTGGTAGATATGATCTTCATCGACGTGATGGCTGTCGGGCGCGCGATAGCGGATCCGGTCGTACACGTTGCAGTGCCTTTTGTGCGAACCGGGTGAATCGCACAGCACCAGCGTCATGCCGTCGAAGAGGTAGTAGATGCCCCATTCCCGCCAGATGCGTGTGAGGAAGTCGAAGTCGGATTCCCACATCTGACGCACGTAATCGCGCTTGGGATAACTGCTCCCCATACCGGGGCCACCAATCTCCATCACAACCTGCCAGGGATAGTGCACGCTGAGTAGCCGATCGGTGATGTCGACGACGCTCGCTTCCTGGAAGATCCGGCTCTCGCGGTTCTTCGTGGCGAGCCACAGCCAGGGGCGCACGGTGAAGCGGTAGTAAGCGCGGCGGGCGTCGGTGCCGGTCAGCGCGACGTCTGTAATGAGGCCGGAAATCGTACGGCGGCTAATCCCTGCATCAACCACATCGACTGCATCGCCAGACCCCAGCACCTCGCTGCCAAAAAACCCACCATCCGCAAAATCAATCGAAACATCAACAACCTGCCCGATCAGGTCATCCGGCACAACAAGTTCCTGCGCCTGCCATCGCGACAGCGTCGGCCTCTCAACCGTCACCACATCAAGCGCATACCGATAGAGCCGACCGAGTGTTTCAGTACCGCGCAGACGCATCGGCGCCAGCACGGGTTGACCGCCCCAAGTCGGCAGGGCGTCTCCAGAAATACCTAATGTGCGGTGCTGTAATGGTTTGAGCATGCGTACGTCGCGTAACAGGACGAACGCCAGTATCGAAAGCGCATGCTCCGCTGTCTATCGGATTTGGACTAAAATTTAGCCCAAGTAAGAAAAACCATGAATTGAGGCACTCGCCCAGTGTGGTCGTGCATTGCATCGATGAGTGACCGCGTTTTCAGATATCAATCTCTCAGCATGCGCAGCCGCTCGTCGAGCAGTATCGGATCGCGGATAGTGTTTAGCGGCTGCGCGTGCACGCAGGTTCGCGATTGGTCGGTAAGACGGCGAACGATATCGATCTGTCAGCCGATCCAGGTCTCGGTATTCTCGGCTTCGTGGATAACCAGGACGAAGAACTGAGCGGGCAGGCGATTGCCGAGGGACATCGCCTTCTGATACGCGGGGACGCGCGCGACACGTGCTCACTTATCAACAACGTAGAAGTGTCCCCCTAACAATTGAACGACATTCAAGGGCGCCCCATCGAGAATAGGTTCAGCGCGCTCGTTCCAGGCAGGCGAACGTTTGTCAGCCGGCAGCAGAATCTCGTCGGATTGATCAAAGACGAGGAGTCGCTTGAATCCGATCATGGGGTTGCCGCCCCAATCGAACGATGGCAGGACGTTGCGCTGTTGCCAGACGGTTGACTGTGCTTCCTTGAGATATTCGTTCTTCTTCAGCACAAAATGTATTTCATTTGAAATCCTGTCGGCCCATGCAGCAGTAGGTAGACAGAGCGCGAGGCACACAGGAAAGGTCAGAACGGAGAGTGCGCTTCGCCATCTTTTGTGACGGACAGATGCAACAAGTGACCACAACGCGCAAATCAACACAATAGCGACGAATATGCCAAAGGGCACGGCCCAGAACGGACAAAGCAGTGAAAAGGCGTAGGCCGCCACAGGCCAACTCATCACGAAGAATACCCACGCAAGGACGAGCATCCCCGTGGCTAAAGGCCAAACCGCAAGGCGATCCGAAAGGTTTTGAGTTTTCATCGTTGCTGGCTAACGGACTGGATGAAGCGGCGGCTTTGTATGTACGGTTGCACTTTGTTCGGTACTCGGCGCGATCTTTCACCATTCCGCACAGCGGGCACTCGGAGTCGGAGATTGTGACATTTGATCGATCTACTCTCGCTGAGTTGATTTGAGTCGAGATAGCCAAACGTTTAGCAGCGGATACAGCGTTCGGGTCCACGTCGCCGCTAGTCGATTGTCAACGCATCTGCGAGTGATGTTGAAGGCTTTAACGTTTGCCAGGCACTGTCGTATGTAAAAAACATTATTAGATTAGCAATGTCTTTATAAAAAACTACGATTGACCATGTTTCCAGTCATGATTTATCAGGTAGTCTCTCGTCTCGCGAATCCGGATTTAATCGCAATACGTTGAGCAATTCCGAAGCAATTCGCGTACAGTCGAAAGAAAATTGAATGAGAATCGTAAATAAAGATATCGATCTCAAACCACACAAGATTCATCACGGGTGATAACAATGAGAAAACGTGCGCAGCAGCACGCGTTGACGGCATTCGCTCTCTCCATGCTACTTGCTGGGTGTGGAGGCGGCGGAGGGGGAGGAGGGAATAATCCGCCGGTTTCCTTGTCAGCCGACCAGAAGGCTTCTGAGCAATTCCTGCTTGCGCCGAATGCGTCATATCAACTGGAGTGGTCACTGCCACCGGTCGGCGCACCTGTCAGTAACAAGAACTTCCTGGTCGAAACGCATGGATCGATCGCTGCCTCGCCGGCGAGTGCTGGAAACCAGAAGATGACTGTCAGTTCGCCGAGCCCGGTTTCAAAGACGCTTGGCGTACAGACACAGATTCCGACGCGCGTGCTGGTCAATGGTGCGGTAGTGGTCGAGTCGTTGACCGTCAATAACGTCAGTTACCAGAACGGCGGTGTTCGCTTTGACCGGATGTCGGCGGACGGGACTACGTCTGTAGAAAGCGTATTGCGCTCGGACTATTCGGTTGTACCGCTCGCCGGCACGGTGGCGTCGTCGCCGGCCGACCTCGTACAGTACGGTAACGCGTTGTTCACGAACCCGACGCTGCTTGATCCTTCGGTGAACTGGCAGTCGGGCGCCGCCTACGTGAAATTTACGGCCACGCTGCTCGGTGACGTCTATTACGTAGATGACTTCTCCGGAGCGACGACGGGCAACCAGCCGACTCCTGTGGCGACGGGCACGACGATCGCCGCGTTGATGAACGCTGGCGGTATCGTGTCGAATACCGACTCGACGACGTACAAATCAACGGACGGTACGACGACGACGGTTGGCGGTGTGACGATCTATGTCGCCAACACGGCGCGTCCGCATCTGGCAACGCCGGAATACCGCACGTATTACGAGTTGAACGGTAACGTGTACGTCGGCAGTTGCATGAAGTCGGGAACTGTCGTGGGCGATGTCGGATACACGGTCGCAACCGCAAACTCGATCACGACGACCTACGACACGCAGAACTATCAGATCCGCCTGAACGCGGCGGCAATCTCGAGTCTGAACGCGGCGATGAAGTACTGATCTTCTTCAATTTCTTCAAACGGCGCGTCGGCATCTCCACGACGCGCCGTAATTGCTGTTGAGGCGAAAGAAGATTGTTACCACGTTGCCTGCCGGGTCAATGTCCGTTGTTGGACGAACGGCAAGCTGCTCGATCGGTGTGGATTGACCCACGAAGGCCTTTCGACACAATGTTCTCCCTCGAATCAAACGTATAGTCTCGGATAGATCAACCACCACGCAACCGGGTATGTCGAAGAAGATACTGTGCGCCCTTGGAATCATCGCGTTGCTAAACGCAGCGGCACATTCGAGCACAATCGTTAGCCAGGATGTACCTCTTAAATACTGGATCACCGTCAAAACACTTGGAATATTGAGTAGATACAGGCTTAGCGGCGAGATCGTGAACAATCCGGATGCAATTCGATATCAGTTGATTAACTCGAATTACGAACCAATGTTGATTTATCCGCAGTGTTGTCGCGGCGCAGAAGATGAGCCACCACTAGTTCTGCCCTTCGCGTTCCATGTCCGGGGCACGGAATAGGAGTGTTGCGAGTAGTCTGCGAACCGCCTCGGTTGTACATCTCATGAGTGAAGTTCACTAACCGCGACCGCGCTTGTGAAGAAGCACGAACTGTGTCGCCGTTAATGGTTGCCCCCATCCCGCCCCTCCACCAACAATTCCGACGCATGCCGCCGATAGATCCACGTGCTACATGCTGCCGCGATCACCGTTGCCGGGACGAGGATGACCTCGCGCGTCAGCAGCATCACCGGGCCGGTGCGGCCGTCATCCAGTATCGAGGCCACCAGTCCGCCGAGCATGCCGATCACGATGGCGGCACCCGTCACCGAAATCGTCACGCCGAGATATGCCAGCGCGATACGCCCGGAGTGACCGCGCGTGTCGCGCCACGCGGCGCGCCACCTCATGGCGCCGCCCAGTGCAACGTGGGTGAGAAGCAGGGTGATTCGCAGACGTATCCACGCCCAGGTTAGCAGCAGCATGCAAAGACAGGTTGCGACGACAGGAAAGAACGGTCCGCGCCAACCTAGCGCGCGTGTAGCGAAACCAAGCACGACCACGATTACCACGGAGCCCACGATAAACGCGAGCATCAAGCCGTAAACCAGGCCAGCATAGCGCCAGAAATCGCGTCCCACGAACGATCGCAACGTGACGGCCTGATCGCCAAGCAGAATGAAACGCAAGGTCTGAAACACCAGCGCAGTGACGATCAGCATGTGTATTACAACAAAGCCGAGCTTCGCAAAACTCACATGGAGCGAGTGTGGATCAGGACCGGCGGCCAGATCGTTTTGCCAGATGCCGATAAAAAAGAGCACCGCGATCGACGTGACGACGATCAACGGGCTATGCCGCAGCATCCGCAGCCCATCCCGCCACGCTCCTGTTACGCAGCGCTCGAACCCAATCTCCTGTTGCCGCATTGGCGCCCCCCGATTGTCGTGCTTTTGCTGATTTATTAACGTCTCGTGATACTAGCGCAACGCTGAAGATTCCCTAGCTGGAATCTGGCATAGGCGATGCCATAGAGCGTGCTTCCTATTCCGCTCGAACTACCTGACTTCAAGACAGTTCTCAGGTCCAGTCGATCTTCCCTAGCCACGCCCAACCGCCATTTACCGATACCCTAAGCGGACATTCGCACACAGACGCCAGCGGCAGATTTTCCGCCGGAAACGGCATGTGGAGTGACTAGTTCGGATTGACGGCCGAGTATTTGCCCAATGGAGACCATTCCGCGGCTCCTGGTAGCCCAGAGATGGAAATTAAGACCCAAGGGGCACTGACGCGCTGAACCTGCCACGGAACGTTCCGGAGAATGTTCACGCAAAGATGCTGCGCGACGAGGTCCTTGAGCTTCGAATCATCGCCTTTGTCTAATGAAGCACCTATAGACGTGGCATCTTCGAGTCGTGCACATGCGAAGGTGGTCGACGTCGCTTGAACGGTTGAGCCAATTTCCCGCGCCCTCGTAATTGAACTATAGTTCGAATAAAAAAATAGCCATCGACTTCGGCCGCGGCGCCATTAAAGTTTTGTCCGCTCCCGCCGTAAGTTGAAATGTGAGGCCGACTCTTATAAACGCGGCGACTTGCTGATCGCGTATGAACTGGTCGCAGATATCCTGAGACGACGATCGACGTGCGCCGGTTCTGGGCTAAGACGTTCCTCGCACCGCAATCCAACAAATGTATGCATAACAACTCAATAACAGGGGACCACCGATGTTGAGTAGGACCGTTGTATGCGCGGCGCTAAGCTGCGTTATCACCGCATGTGCGTCAGTCGACGCGGCCAAATATGCTCCGTCTGTCGATAATCTTCAGACGCTGAAGTCGTCGGGTACAGTCGAAGCACGCATCAAGCCGTTCGATGCGCCTGAGACTAACGAAAATCCCTATCCCGTACACCTGCGCGCCGCTCGCATGCACTCACCGGTCGGCGACTCGTTTGGTACGTATTTGTCGAACGCGATGGAGCAGGAATTCGCCGTTGCAGGCGACCTGTCGCCGAATGCGAAGTTTGAGGTCAGCGGCGTGCTGCTCAAGAACGATATCGACGCGTCAGGCCTGTCGCGCGGAGAAGGGACCATCTCGGCACGGTTTATCGTGCGTCGCGGCTCAGACGCCGTCTACGACAGCGTTAAATCCGCGACGGGCAGTTGGGAATCCTCGTTTATGGGCGTCGTTGCCATCAACAACGCAACTGCCGCATATCCGCAGATCGTACAGACCTTGTTGGCGAAGCTCTACGCCGATCCGGTTTTCATAAAAGCCATTCACTAAAGGGGACATTCATGCACATTCGTCGATACATTCGCCTCGCCGCCCTGTGCGTCGGCATCAGTCTTTTTGCGGGATGCGCACACAACATCACTATCTCACCCGACGCGGCCTCAATGACGCCGGAGAAGAAGCCCGATCAAATCGATGCAGCCGTCGGTCTGGTCGTCACCAATGCGATGCGCACGCAAGAAGCCGTGACGCCCGGCGGCGGCGGCGACAAGGTTGCGTACAAGCCTTATCACGATCTTGAATTTCCGGTCTATCTCGCACTGTCGCAGACGTTCAAAAATGTGGTGAAGCTCGACGAAGCGCCGAACGAAGCGGCTGCGCGTGCGAAAGGCCTCACATACATCATCACGCCGGAGATTGCGACGAGTTCGTCGTCATCGAGCTTGCTCACGTGGCCACCCACCGACTTTAGTGTCACGTTGACGTGCACGGTCTCGGATCCGTCCGGAAAGATTATCGCGAAGCCACAAGTCACCGGCAGCGGCCATGCTGAGTTCGATGAGTTCAAGCACAACTTCGGGTTATCGGCGGATCGAGCAACGATCGAGGCGGTCAAGAAGTTGCCTGGCGCGATCGAGCAGGCGCTTGGGACGAGTACCGCGCAGAACGGGACGGGGGCGCAGCAGGCGGCGCATTGAACAAAAAGACCGGATGGACCTACGCCGCAGGGAGATGTTAAAGAAGCGCCGCATAGAAGATGGGCACATTTCTGTTCTACAAGCGGGTTCGTCCGGAAGGGTAAACGCCCTTACCGGTTTTGTGCGCAAGCCCGCATTCCGATTCACAGGTGGCTTGAACGGGGACGGGTTTGCGCTTATCACCAGTTTGAAACGTAAGCTAGCGCGCCGATTCATCAGGACTTAGACAGCAAGGCACACTCGGAAGAGGTAAAGAGGCTTTCCCCATTGCGAGAAGCAAGAACAATATGGAGGTGATTTTCCATGTCATATGCATTGGTCCTGGATGTCTTCTGGTATAGCTCGAGGGATCCGGTCAAAGTGTCGGCGATAGCGGCCACCTGCGCGGAAATCGACGCCATGCCGTTCATTGATCCCTTGGTGAGTCCCGGCTCATGGAACCACAACAATCTTCATCCCATTCACCAGAAGACAGTGATGAATCAGCAAACCGGTCAACCGCTTTCCGCCCACGTATGCCTGATCTCCTGATCCTCCGCAAGCGCATGGCGCGTTTGCCGATGCTGGTTCTCGTCGGGTTACTTACGGCGTGCCATCCGGAGCAGTATCGATGGGCATCGACGCCCACTTGGGTCCCGTCGGACGGCACGATCGCCACGATGCCTCGTGGTGAATCCGTGCCGACAGCGTCGATCGCGAGCTATGCGATTTCGCCTCAAGCGGCGCAGCCAGACTCCGCGAGCGGTAGCGCCGCGAGCAGTGGCCTCGAACGTCTGTCCGATCATGGACAGCAGGCTTTCATCGAAAGACTGGCAGCGACAAGCAAGGACCCCGCTTCGGCGCTTCAGGCGCTCATCGCAAAGAAGAAGAGCAGTGACGCGAAGGATGCCGGATCTGATGTCGTCGAGGAGAATGAGTTCCAGCGGACGCTCGTGGTCACCGTGTCCAAAGCAATTGAGGCACGACCGGGCGATCGGTTGATGAAGGTCGTCGTCGAGTTGACTCCGATAGTCATCGATTCGCCTCTATCTAAAAGATTGCAGTTCGTCTTTGCGGGTTATACCGTGCCGGCCACCAGCATACAGGCCCAGTCGATCGCTACTGTACATAACACGATGACGACTTCGCTGACCGGAAAGCTCTCGCCGACACTTTCGGGAGCGGTCAAAGGGGGAGCCGAGGGAGATTTGAGCACGCAGTACGCAAGCGAAGGCACAACCGATCTTTCTGCTCAGTACGAGGCGCAAAATCTCGCCATTACACCCGAAAAGATTACTCTTGTGCGAGAGAGCGAGCGGGGCATCGATCTAAGCGGAAATGTAACCATTTCTCCGATCACAATCTCGCTCCCCGAAAACGCGCTGCTTCAATCTGGATTTCTGATCAGTAATCCGGCTGGATATTTCAAGAACAACACGGCTATTCCGAGCGCGAAGCTCTCAATTTCAATAACCGAAGTGCAGGATCCACCGTTGACGGCTTTGTGCGCCAACGTCGTGCTGTCTTATCAGCTTCGGACTCCCTCCGACGAAACGAGGAAGTACTATCTGGAGGGAAACCAGAACGTAACGATCACTTCTGGAAAGGTGGATATGGGCCCTCAGGTTCTCGTGCGACCAGAGGAGTTTCCCAAGCGCTATCACTTGGTCGCTCCAAACGGAAACACAATCGGAGCGATTGTCAATCAAAAATCAAACGAACTTATCTTTGCAAGCTATTCCGACGCGGAGGATTTCAATAATTGGTTCGCTGAAAATCCCAACGAAAGAAAACTGGGAAAACAGGGATACGACATAACGGCGACGAGGGGTGTCAAATATTCGATTCTCCCGGTGGCTACCCCGCAGCAGGGCAAATCTGGTTCGAGCACGAGCACGAGCACTGCATACGATTGCGTCAGTTCACAGCACTCGACTACCGCGTCTAGTCCCTGAGCGCTGAACGGGATGTCAGGGGCTGTGAACGTCAGTACCATCAAGCAAAGCACTATCCGCGCTACTTCCTTGGAATACCCGTGCGCCTCTTTCGCTCCCACAGGGTATCCGAGAGGTTTCGGAGATGAATCAGCTGTTGGAGTGACAGCGGTGTGTATTGCATCGACCGCTTGAATCCGCAGCGGAAAAATCGCCGCGACCGGGAATCGGACCTTGGACGCTCGCTTAAATCGCCCCACGACGTCGGCTCGGCCATTCCTACGACGGTCTGTCTTGTCCCGCTATCAACAATTCCGAAGCATGCCGCCGATAGATCCACGTGCTACATGCTGCCGCGATCACTGTTGCTGGGACGAGGATGACCTCGCGAGTCAGCATCATCAACGAGCTATGCGGCAGCATACGAAGTCCATCCCGCCACGCTCTCGCTACACAGCGCTGAAGCCGATCTCCTGTTGCTGCATTGGCGCTCCAGATTGAACTGCGAGCTGACGCGATTCGTGTAATCGACCCGGAGCGGATGATGAGCATTTCCCCACATGGGCCATTCAAAATGGCCACGCGAACAATCTTGTACTCCTCGCGGAGCCGCAAGCAATTAGCGATGATCGTTCATCGCTTTCAGATCTTGCTGGCCAAAAAAAGAATCAACGGCGTGAATGGAGAGAACACGGATACCATACGGACCGGTCAGCACATGAACGATCGACGCTCTGCGTGCATACGAAGCTGCCGGATGATCAAAGAGAGCGAACGTCGAACATGTGAAGACCATATCGTCGACCTGGCGGTCGTACCATGTTACGGGGTTTGAGCATTTCCTTGACATTGGTTGCGCGGATGTCAGGTAGTAGCGGTCTTCGTGGGACGTGGCTCGGACGAGTAGTCGTTCACCGGCTTCTGCCAGCATCGATCCGGTAAGGACGAGATACGCCAGGAAAAATAGCAAGCCGATCAGCCGGCGCCCGTTAATCCGCATCTTCGAATTCACCTGCTTCGTCGACGTCCGAGGCGCGATACAGATCGCGGCAACACCGAGGATGGCGGCGCCAAACCCGATCCATAGGGGATTGAATCTGCCACGAAGCGTACCACTCACGAAGGAGTCGGACGCGGCGGCGGACAGGAGAAACGCAACGGGAAAAATTGAACTCAGGCTGATCCACAGGATGCACAAGATGATCGACCGGATTTTCAATTTTCATTTTCTCCAGGGATATTAAGCCTCGCAGCGTAGAACAAACGACCGACACGCACTAGATTGTCAGCGAGCCGCGAGACGGTCTCGACTATCTGGTTGTGGCCAATGCGCTTACGTAGTCGGAAATCAGTGCTGAATCCGCGTCCATCAGCAGCAGGTGAGTCAGGTCACCATGAAACAGTTGACCATCCATCACCGGAATTGATGAATCCCTTTGGGTCGCTTCGACAAAAGCAGTCCATCGGGAGAGCGCGCGGTCGGCGAGATCGCGCGGCGTGGTGTCTCTCCACGGTTCGAACCAGTGTTCGAGTTCGTCCGTCGCTCGCACCGGGTGAGGCTCGGCCCTCTCATGCAACGGCAATGCCGATTGCCCCGAGTCTTGCAGGTGCCTGGCAATGAACCGCATCGTTGTGGACTTGCCCGAACCCATGATGCCCTCGATGATCACGAGCCGATGAGCGGGCGTTTCTGTACTGCCGGGATTCGCGAGGATTGCCATTTGTGCTGATAGCGCGTTGAAAGGTGGCATGCACTCAGACTTGCGATGCGCGATTTTCGACGATTTAGGCGCTGTCGTCGAGCAACCGGTTGCGGCCGCGCTAGATGACTTCGGCGATGCGAACGATGACCAGTGCTGCCGGAACGAGCGCCACCTGCGCGCACAGTGTTCCCAAAACACGAGCACCCGCGAGCGTTTTAATCGCGCGCCGGAAGCTGTTTTCCGAAATGCGGCCTTCGATCACGTCATCGGTCATCACCGAAACTTGCGGATCGATGACAACCGCCAACACCACTGTCGCAAAGCCATTGATAACCGACGACAGATTCGCGCATGTCACTCGCAGGTCGGGTTTCAGGTAGCCTGCATAGAGCGACGCGAAAACGCCGACCGTCCAGATCGCCATCGCGACGACGTTGAGTCCGATGACTTTCCAGGAAACGCCTGCGCCCGTTGTTAGCTGAGTGACATTGCGTCGGGATGGGAGCCGCGCGCCGAGCCGGAGGTAGCTGACGCCTCCGCGACTGAAGATATGGAGCAGCAGACGGGGGATCGAGCGATTCGCCTGGAAGTGGTCAACGGCCCGGCTGAAATACCGCTGAAATGTGGGAATCAGAAACGCGCCGACCGCACTTGCCACGGTGGCGGTGAGCAGAAAGAGCCGAAAGTCCCCCAAGCAAACCATGTTCTATGTGACGCGCAATATCGAGTTCAACCCGCTTTGCGATAAATGGTCCTTGAAAGGAATTTGCCGTGCGGGAAACCAGCGCGATGATTCCGAACAGCGAGAATGAAACGGCGATACGGCGTGTGCGGACACCCGCAATACGAACGGCGTACGCCAGCGTCGCTATCACATGGATGACGAACGTAAGCCCGCATATGGTCCACAGTTGAATGTCCATGTCGTCGACGCGAAGTTGGCAAGGATCGAAGTCTACCGGAGTGCACGTGACCGGCCGACTGTGGCGATACCAGGACGCGACTCAAGTCACCTACAAACACCGCCCACCACCTTCAAAGCGGAAGCGGCCGGTTTTCAAAAACACTCTTCATAACGAGCGTAGACGTCAATCGCAACACACCCGGCAACGTCGACAAGCTCCGATCATAGAGAGCCTGAAACGCACTCAAATCCTGCGTGACGACGTGAAGCATATAGTCAGGGTCACCAAACAACCGCTCTGCCTGCGTTATTTCAGGCACCAGATGCAACGCCGCCTCGAACGCCTGAATACTCTTTACGTTCGCCTCTTTCAGCGTCACAAAAACGATCGCGGAAAAATCCAGGCCGACCGACGAAGTATTGATCTCAGCGCGGTAGCCGCTGATGACGCCGGCTTGCTCCAGCGCTCGAACCCGTCGCTGGCACGGTGACAGGCTGAGGCCCACCCGCTCGCCAAGTTCGGTGATGGAAAGTCGTCCGTCTTTCTGTAGTTCAGCAAGAATCTTGCGGTCTATCGCATCCATACGAAAGATATTAGCTCACACAAGGGCCAGCGGGCAAGAAATCAGGAGCACCTTCCACGGCCGATTCCGTATGCTTTTCGCCATCGCAATGTCGTAATGAATGGGAGAGAGTTCCTTGGCAGCGAGCTTGTTGACCGCATTCTGGGTCGTGTCTTTTTCGTTGGTGATGGTCCCAGGCGCGGACTGGGCTTACGCGATATCGGCGGGTATGCGCGGGGGCGCAATCGCACCCGCTATCGCCGGCATGTTGTGCGGCTATCTGATGATCACATTGGTCGTTGCAGCGGGAATCGGCGCATTGGTTGCGAGCGTGCCGGTCGTGCTCACCATACTGACATTTGTTGGAGCGGCTTATTTGCTCTGGGTTGGCGGTGGCATCCTCACACGTCCATCCGTACCGACGGCCGGTGAGGGGAGGGCGTCGAACACGAAATTGGGCTGGGTGGTGCGGGGTTTCGCAATCAGCGGCATGAACCCCAAGGCGCTGCTGCTTTTTCTCGCGCTGCTGCCGCAATTCACACGACAAGGACAAGCGTGGCCGATTTCCGCACAAATCAGCGCGTTGGGATTCGTGCAAATTGCGAACTGTGCCGTTGTTTATTCGCTGGTCGCGGTTGGGTCGAAGTTCATTTTGCGTACCCGTCCGAAGGTTTCGCGAATGGTTGGCCAGTTCTCTGGCGCGGCGATGATTCTTGTCGCTGTGTTGTTGCTGCTGGAGCAGTTTCGTGCGCTACGCGGGTGAGTGGATCATCTGAGCGGGAATGGCGAATTTCGGAAGTTGAGTTGCTATCCGGATGTCGATATCTATTGCTGGTGATTGTCGCTTTTTAGGTCCTCTCCAACTCGATACGAAACACTGTGGTCCATCGTTCGAAGCCACTCGACGCACCGGTCGAAAGCAATAGTTTTAGACGGAATTCCGGTCAGTGAAATGCTGCGTAGAGCCGGGTGACGAAGAGAGTACTCAAAAAAGAGAAGTACATTATTACTCTATATTACGCAAACGTTTGCACACTTCTCATTCGAGGCCGAACGCCAATTCAGTCCGGCACTCCCACTCTTCAAGATAATCGTTAAATGACAGCACTAGCGCCGAAAGGATAATTGTTAAATTGAAAGTTGTATAAAAACTTATTGTCAACGAAATGTGAATTGACCATAATTGCGGCGCTCAAAACTAAAACGATGTCCTCTCGCGAGCGCCCTCGAATCTCCGAACAGCGATTCATGAGGTAAAGCGATAGGGCTGCCGCAAAAAGGGGACTTCTTCTGGTCAATTCAATCACTCCGCTCTGATCGCCGCGTTCGAATAGCTCTCCAGTCGATGGCGGAAAGTCTTCTGTTGTCGCAATAGATCTCTTTGCGAATGTTGGTCTTCCGCGTGACAGCACGCCTGTCGCGCGTCGGATACGTGCGCCCTTTTGAAACTCACCACGTGAGCCGGCCCAATAAGAAGGCCGGCTCTGCTTGAGCCTGCTCGCGAATTCCCTGCAGTACCCACTCTAAGGAACAAGAAGGTACATCAGTTCATGCCTAAGCCAGACACTCGCCATCGGATCAAAGTCGTTTCTCCGTACAGCATCGCGTTGCTCGGGATTCTTGCGTCGTCATACGCTCACGCACAGGCGCTGCCCAGCGCTGGCGGTTTGCTCAACCAGCAGCAACAACTCGGCCAGCCTCCGAGGCCGCAATCCACCGCGCCCGCGGAGCTGGGTCTGCCCGCGCAGCCGGAACCGGGCGTGCCGGCGCAGGCGCCCGAATTGAGCGTGCGGCTGCATTCGATTACGTTCAACGGCGATACCGATCTGGCGGCAAAAGAAGACCTGCCCGCATTGACGCAGCCGATGGTGGGCAAGACACTCGGACATGCGGGCCTGCAGCAGTTGGCGGACACGATCACCGAGTATCTGCGCGGACGAGGCTATGTGCTGGCGCGCGCCTATCTGCCGCCGCAGGATCTGACTGACGGCAACCTCGTCATCACGTTGGCAGCGGGGCGTCTGCAGTCGGGCGATGAGCGCATCAGCGTGAGCGGCGATACGCGCAGCAGCCACGAGCGTCTCGCCGCCATCGCTGCCGCGGCGTTGCCGCAGGGTGTTCCGCTGAAGAAGGAAGATCTCGAGCGCGCACTGCTGCTGATCAATGACCAGCCGGGTATCAGTGCGCATGCATCGATCGCGAAAGGCAACGAGCCCGGCACCAGCAAACTGCTTGTGAGTGCAACCGAAGGTCCTCTCGTGAGCGGCCAGCTCTCCGTCGACAACTACGGCAATCGCAGTACCGGCACGACGCGCGGCAATGCGATCCTGTCGATCAACGACCCGTTGCGGATCGGCGACCAGCTCACACTGGGGTTCACCAAAACGAGCGGCAGCGAACTCGCGAACCTCGGATACAGCGCGCCCCTTACAGCGAGCGGATTGCATCTGTTGCTGGGCGGTTCGTATCTGCACTACCACGTCGACCAGGATGCCTACAGCGCGCTCGATCTGTCGGGTCACGCGGTGGTCGGATCGGTCGGCCTCGACTATCCGCTGATTCGCAGCCGAACGCAGAACCTGAATGCGTCGCTGCTATACGAGCACAAGCAGCTCGACGACGACGCACTCGGCACCAACCTGAGCAGCCGCAAACTCGACGATGCCACGCTGGCACTCACCGGCAACCGCTTCGATAGCCTCGGCGCCGGCGGCCTGATGGAAGGGCGTGTCGCACTGACCTTGGGCCACGCGAATCTGGCGGGTAATCCGGAAGACGAAGCGGCCGATGCCGTGAGCGCGCGTACCGCGGGCAACTACGCGAAGCTGACGCTGAATCTTTCGCGCCTGCAGACGCTGGACACGAACTGGAGCGTCTACACCGGCATGTCCGCGCAGCTTGCCAACGCAAACCTCGACAGCTCCGAGAAATTTCTGCTGGGCGGACCGACCGGCGTACGCGGCTATCCGGTGGGCGAGGGCGCCGGTGACGAGGGATGGCTCGGCACGCTCGAACTGCGTCGCTATGTGAACGTGGGCTTGCCCAACGTCAAGGTGCAGGCGTTGGGCTTCGTCGACGCGGGGCAGATCACGTTGCATCACCAGCCCTGGGCCGGTTCGACGCTCAATGCCGACAACACCAACAGCTATTGGCTGACCTCCGCGGGGGTGGGGGTCAACGTGTGGAGCGGCCGTTGGAACATCCACGGCGCCGTGGCGCGCACGATCGGCCGCAATCCGGGCAGCAGTCCGTCGGGTGCGAATTCCGATGGGCTCGATACCAGCTGGCGGGCGTGGGTACAGGTTGGCATGGCGTTCTAAGCCACACAATAAAGGGGATTTCTACATGAAAAGCACATCGCTGAATCACGTTTATCGTCTGGTCTGGAGCTCCGCGTCGGACTGCTGGGTTGCCGTCGCCGAGAACTCGCCGGCGCGCGGCAAGCGCGGCGGCGTCAGCCGCAAACTGACGGCCGCGTTGCTGGCCGTGAGCGTCGGCTCGTTCGCGAGCGCGGCCTGGGCAGGCGGACCGCTGCCAACCGGCGGCGCGATCACCGCCGGCTCCGGCAGCATCGCGCAGTCCGGCACGCAAATGACCGTCACCCAGACGAGCGACAAGCTGGTCACCAATTGGCGCAGCTTCGACATCGGCAGCAACGCCGGTGTGCGGTTCGTGCAGCCGGGCAAGAACAGCATCGCGCTGAACCGTGTGGTCGGCGGTGGCGGTCCCAGCGAGATTCTCGGCAACCTGAGCGCCAACGGCCAGGTGTGGCTGCTCAATCCCGGCGGCGTGGTGATCGGCAAAGGCGCCCAGGTCAACGTCGGCGGGCTGGTTGCATCGTCACTGAATATCAGCGACGACGATTTCCTCGCGGGTAAAGCGCATTTCACGGGCGGCGCCACGGGCGGAGCCGTGATCAACCAGGGCAACATCACGGCCGCGGGCGGCGTGGTCGCGCTGATCGGGCCGCAGGTCAGCAACAGCGGCACCATCAGCACGCCCAACGGCAGCGTGGCGATGGCCGCGGGCGATGCGGTCAGCCTCGACTTCGAAGGCGATGGGCTCGTCAGCGTCAATGTCGATCGCGGCGTGCTCAATGCGCTGGTGCGCAACGACGGTGCGATTTCCGCCGACGGCGGCAGCGTGCTGCTCAGCGCGCGCGCGGCGGATGCCGCCATCAGCAGCGTTGTCAACAACACCGGCGTCATCGAGGCGAAGAGCCTCGTATCGCGCAATGGCCGGATCGTGCTCGACAACGACACCGCGAACGGCACGACGAACGTGTCGGGCACATTGGATGTGTCGTCCACGACCGGGACTGGCGGCGACGTCATCGTCGCGGGAACGAACATCGCCGTGAACAGCGCGACGATCAACGCAAGCGGCGCGACCGGCGGCGGCACCGTCAAGGTCGGTGGCGGGCTCAAGGGTGAAGATGCCAGCATCGGCAACGCGCACTCGGTCACGACCGGCAACGACGTGAACGTATTCGCCGATGCGACCGGCAAGGGCGACGGCGGAACGGTCACGTTCTGGTCGGACGGCAACAACGATTTCGCCGGCAACATTTTCATCCGCGGCGGCGCCAATGGCGGAGACGGCGGCCTCGCGGAAGTATCGGGCAAGGGCGGGCTGCACTACACCGGCGTGACCAATGCACTCGCTCCGAAGGGCGTGGTCGGAGATTTGCTGCTCGATCCGACCACCATCGAAATTTATGGCGGCGATGACCCGGGTAATGGCGCGAGTTCCGGCTGGGGCACCACGGGCACCACCGGCGACATGAAGATCTACGAAGGCACGCTCGAGAAGCAGACCGCGAACGTTGCGCTGCTCGCGTCGGGCGACATCACGTTCGAGGATCTGAACAAGGACGGCTCGGGCAACACCATCACATCGACCACCACGCACGCGGCGCCGACGATCGACGGCCTGACGAACGCCTATGTCACCGGCGACGGCATGATCACGATGCAGCCCGGCGTGAGCGTGTATGTCGAGACGGTGGCGTCGTCGCACAGCTCGATACAGTTCATGAACAGCAACAACACGCTGGCTGTATCCGGCAACGCGTTCATCTACATGGAAGCAGGGGGATCGGGGACCGGCACGGTCGGTCAACCGCAAAGCGGCGGCTCGCTCGTCACCGGTAACTTCGGCGTGTTCAATCTGGTGGTCGGCAGCGACACGGACGTGACAGATCCGTCCAATAACCTGGGCCCCGCCGACATGCCCGCGCACGTGGGTTCGAACTACAGGCTCGGCACCGCGTATACGACGCTTGCCGATCATCCCGCGGCCGGCAGCATTACGTTGCTGGGCGCCGATGGTCTGGCCGTCAACGGCAACCTCACCACGCATGGCGGTTATGTCCGGGTATCGGGCGATGCTGACAGCGGCGGCGTCGGGAACATCATCCTGAGCCATAACATCACCACCAATAACGGCAATCTCTATCTGGGCTTCGGCACGGATAGCACGTCATACGCGCTGCTGTCCGGTGTCACGAATCTGGGCAGTGGCCAGTTGTACACGGGGTTGGATATCGCCAGGGCGAAGGGCTTTACCGGCAATAGCCCCAACACTTCGTACAACCAGTATGCGATGGGCTGGTCGGGTCTCGGCGGCGCCAGCGGCGGCGTCATTCTCGGCGGCCAACTGATCGTGTCGCAGTCCAATCTGGATCTGACCGGCTACACGATTCAGGGCGGCGCCGACATCCAGAACACGGGCGGCTCGGTCAGTCTCGGCAACGTCACGATGACGACCACCGACAAGGCGACCGGTCACGCGACGACATCGTCCGTCGTCGGCTTGCAGGGCTCCGAAATCACCCTCGACGCCGGTACCACGATCAATGGCCTGAGCAGCGTGGATCTGCAGCTCAAGTCCGAGAACGCCAGCGACAACCTGTTCTTCAACAACACCGAAGGCGTGATGTTGGGCAACGGTACGGTCAATCGCGACGGAACAGTGAGCGGCCAGACCACGCGCACGACCTTCATCAGCGAGACCGATCTGGCCAAGCTGGAAGCCGACGGCGTGCGCAGTCTGATCATCGGCCGCGCGGACGGCACCGGTACGACCGAAGTCGAATCGTCCGTCAATGGCATGGGCAGCGCCGTGACGCCGGGGTTCACGTTCAACGTGCCGGGAGAACTCGGGTTGATCAACGGCAACATCGTCGTCAACGGCGCGTTGAGCAACAGCAGTGGTTCGGTGGTGCTGCAGGCGGAGAATGCCCGTGACGGGATCGATCAACTGGGCACGCTGCCGTCCGCCGGCCAGGCATGGGTGGCCGGCGTCGCGAACAACGACAACATCACCGGTAACGTGACGATCACGGCTGACGGTACCGTGACCGCTGGGGACGACATCATTGCATCGTCGGCCAATGGCAATTTCGTCAACGATCGCGGTTCGGATGCATTCACGACGGGCGGCCGCTGGCTGACCTATTCGAACTCGCCCGACCTCGACGTGACCGGCGGCCTGACCTACGACTTCAAGATCTACAACGGGAACTACCTCGATGCCGACGGCGCGTTCGCTCAGGCCGACGGCACCTATAGCTACGCCAACGGTACCCAGGCCGACACGCATCCGGACACCCGGCTCATCGACGGCACGCACACGCTCATTCAGCTGCTGACGCTGACGGGCGGCTCCGGCGCATCGGCGTTCGACAACTCGATCGTCAACGGCAAGGTCTACAAGGTCTCGCCGACCGTGGAAGCGACGTTCGTCGGCGCGGTCACGAAGACTTACGACGGCACGACCGGCCTGACGAACACGACCGTCACGTATCAGGACGGCACCACCGGCTCGGCGCTGACGACCAGCGGCAACGTCAAACTCGTGAGCAACGGCATCGACGGCGACAACGTGCAGGTAGCGGTCAGTCAGATCGGCCTCGGCGGCGCGCAGTTCAGCGACAAGAACGCCAACCCGGACGGCTCGGTCAGCGTCAACGGCAGCACGGTCACGGTCGCGAACGGCAAGACGGTGAGCGCGACCGGCGTGACGATCGGCACGGCCACCAACGGCGGCGACAGCAATGCCGCCGACGATGACGTGTCGGGTCATCAGGTCCGCGTGTACGGCTACAACCTGAGTGGCGGCACGGGCGATGTCGGTGCGACGGGCGGCGCGATCCAGGGCAACATCGGCGTGATCAACCCGGCGACGGTGACGGTCAGCGCGACAGCCGGCGGCAAGGTTTACGACGGCAACACGGGTGCTACGTTGAGCAATCCGCAGGTGGTCACCGGCGTGCTCGCCGGCGATGCCGGCAACGTGGCCGTCGCCGGCACCACGGGCACCTTCAGCGACAAGAACGTCGCCAACGGCAAGTCGGTGTATGGCACGGGCCTCACGCTGACCGGCACCGAAGCAGGCAACTACGTGATCGACTATGGCACCGCGGTCGCGACGGCCGACATCACGCAGAAAACGATCACCGCAACGGCGACGGCTAGCGACAAGGTTTACGACGGCACGACCGCCGCGCAACTGAGCGATGTGACGCTGGCGGGTCTTATCAGCGGCGATACGGTCTCGGCCAGCGGTACCGGCAGTTTCGACACGAAGAATGTCGGCAACGGTAAGGCGGTTGACGGCTCGGGTCTGTCGCTCGCGGGCGCTGATGCGGGCAACTATGTGATCGATACGTCGGCGCAGGTTGCGACTGCGGCCATTACACCGAAGTCGATTTCCGCAACGGCCACGGCGGGTGACAAGGTCTATGACGGCACCACCACAGCGCAACTCAGCGATGTGACGCTGGCGGGTCTTGTAAGTGGCGATACGGTTTCTGCTAGCGGCACAGGCAGCTTCGACACGAAGAATGTGGGCAACGGTAAGGCGGTTGATGGCTCGGGCCTGTCGCTCGCCGGTGCCGATGCGGGCAACTACGTGCTCGATACTTCGGCGCAGGTTGCGACTGCCGCGATCACGCCGAAGTCGATCTCCGCTACGGCGACGGCCGGCGACAAGGTCTACGACGGCACCACGACCGCGCAGTTGAGCAACGTGACGCTGGCGGGTCTCGTGAGTGGCGATACGGTCTCCGCCAGCGGTACCGGCAGCTTCGACACGAAGAATGTGGGCAACGGTAAGGCGGTTGATGGCTCGGGTCTGTCGCTCGCGGGTGCGGATGCAGGCAACTATGTGATCGATACGTCGGCGCAAGTTGCTACGGCAGCGATCACGCCGAAGTCGATTACGGCTTCGGCGACGGCGGGTGACAAGGTCTATGACGGCACGACCAGCGCTCAGCTGAGCAACGTGACGCTGGCAGGTCTCGTGAGCGGCGATACGGTTTCAGCGAGCGGCAGCACTGGTAGTTTCGACACCAAGAATGTCGGCAATGGCAAGGCAGTTGACGGTTCGGGCTTGTCGCTCACTGGTGCCGACGCAGGCAACTATGTGCTTGATACATCGGCGCAAGTAGCCACGGCAGCCATCACGCCGAAAACGCTCACGGCTTCGGCCACGGCTGGCGATAAGGTCTACGACGGCACCACCACCGCACAGTTGAGCAACGTTGCGCTGTCGGGTCTCGTGGGCGGCGATACGGTCTCGGCCAGCGGTACTGGCAGCTTCGATACGAAGAATGTGGGCAACGGTAAGGCGGTTGACGGCTTGGGCCTGTCGCTCGCCGGTGCCGATGCGGGCAACTATGTGCTCGATACGTCGGCGCAGATTGCTACGGCCGCCATTACGCCGAAGTCGATTTCCGCTACGGCCACGGCGGGTGACAAGGTCTACGACGGCACCACTACCGCGCAACTGAGCAACGTGGCGCTGGCGGGTCTTGTGAGCGGCGATACGGTCTCCGCTAGCGGTACCGGCAGCTTCGACACGAAGAATGTGGGCAACGGCAAGGCGGTTGACGGCTCGGGCCTGTCGCTCGCGGGTGCCGATGCAGGCAACTATGTGCTCGATACATCGGCGCAAGTGGCCACGGCGGCGATCACGCCGAAAACGCTCACGGCTTCGGCCACGGCTGGCGACAAGGTCTATGACGGCACGACTAACGCGCAGTTGAGCAACGTGACGCTGGCCGGTCTCGTCGGTAGCGATACGGTTTCGGCGACTGGCAGCACCGGCAGCTTCGACACGAAGAACGTCGGCAATGGCAAGGCAGTTGACGGCTCGGGCCTGTCGCTCGCCGGTGCCGATGCAGGCAACTACGTGCTCGATACGTCGGCACAGGTAGCCACTGCAGCCATCACGCCGAAAACGATCACCGTAACCGGCACAGTCTCCGGCAAGACGTACGACGGCACCACCGCGGCGCAACTGGCCAACGTCGCACTGAATTCGGGGGACATCATCTCCGGTGACGACCTCGGTGTGGCCGGCAACACGGGAAGCTTCGACAACCAGAACGTCGGCGCAGGCAAGTCGGTCTACGGCACGGGCTTGTCGCTCACCGGCGCGGACAAGGGCAACTACGTGCTCGACACGCAGGCTGCAATCGGCACGGGTGACATCTCCACCAATTACTCGCCGGTAGCGCTGGTTGCGCCGACTCAGGGCGTGAACGGCACGGCCAGGTCCGATCAGAATGCCAGCGGCAGCGGCAATCATGCGGCGGGCGACAGCGTCGCCACGCTCGGCACGACGCCACAGTCGGTGGCCGGACTGTATGACGGGCTGCCGGGCAGCAACACGTCGCAAGGGATGCACGACGTCGACACTGCGACTCCGGTGCTGGACACGTCGATCGTCAGAGCCAACGGCTGGACCAGTCTGGCCCTCGGCGACGAGAAGGAGGAGCCCGCCGCGCACAACACGCTGGTCGTGTTCCGCGCCGAGAGCGCCGATAAGCTCGACAACAAGGGTACTTACGAAGTCGTCGACAAGGGCAACGACATCGCGCTGGAAGGCGTCGCCACGCTCGGCTCGAACACGCCCGATCTGGGTGTCGCTGGAGGCGAGTGGGTCCGCGGCGTGGTCGCACGCGCCGATGGCGAACTACTCGAGATGCGTGTGCGCCTGCTCAACGACGGCACGCTGCTCGTGAATCTGCCGTCCAATGTGTCGCAACAGCGCGACGAGGACGCGGCGGGTTACGGGTTGGCAGTCGCGAGAAAACGGCTCGGTGTGCATGTGCAGGCTATCAAGGCCGTGGTGCTGGAGGCGTCGAATAGCCAGCAAAGCTGACGTTGAGATGGAGTCGTGTAACAAGAAGCCGGTCCCTTGGTGTATGGGACCGGCTTTTTTTCGGCCACGCTAATCAAACGACGTCGCGCTTCAGAAAACCTTCGACAACGGTTGCGAAATACGGCGGACATTCCTGCATCGGGTAATGACCGCAGTTAGAGATAACGTGCAGTTCCGCGTTCAGATGCCACGCGAGAAAGGTCCGCTTCATTGCCTCTGAATCAAGCCCCGGATCCTTATCGCCGACGATGACCAGATACGGTGTTTGAAGGCCTCGAACGTCATCGACAAAGTTAGCGGTGGTCAGCATGTCGAGGTATCTGCTCCTGCAGGTGAATGCGACCGTATCGCGGCTTTGTCGTACCTTGCGATCTGCCCACGTGTCGGAAAGACCTCCGGTGACGAACTTGAACAGGCGGCGAAGGGCGTCGTCGTCTTCTATCGTGCTGTCGAAGAAAGCCCGGGCGTCCGGGCTTAGCCGATTTCCAGCGGCGGAAACGGGACACACGGCGATCGCGCTCGCGATGCGAGACGGAGCGTCCGCGGCCATGCGCTGCGTGATCATTCCGGTCATCGAGTGGCCGATTACATGGAAGCGCGTCCAGCCGAGCTGATCGGCGAGCATCAGGCAATCGGCGGCCATCTCTTCTATCGTGAATTCGCCGGCCAGTTCGATGGATAGACCGTAGCCGCGCAAATCGACGAAAACGTATGTGAATGCGCGGTCGTCGAGCCAGGGGATCAGCGCATCGTAGCTGGAGTGGTCGCCGAGCCAGTCATGCATGACCAGCACGCGAATGGGGCCATTGCCGTATTGCACATATCCGAGGCTAGTGTCGGATCCGCGACGGACTTCAACGGTTGCTTTCATTTCAAGGTTCCATTCAGATGGGGGAACCAAAACGAAACGCCCTCCCGGCGTGAACCGGGAGGGCGTTTTGAAAGTGAGGGCATCGTATCAATCGAGTGAGGGCGGGTCAATGGGTGGGCGCAGCGCGGGCTATTCGTTTGCTATCAGTGAAAAGCCACAGGGGATTTCGCGCTCGCTCACGGCTTCAGCATTCGACTGGCTTGCGAACGTAATAGATATCCCATTCGGCTTCAGCACACTTCGCGAAGCCATGCCGTTGATAAAAGCGGTTTGAATCGCTACCGCGCAATGCGCCTAAGCGGATCTCCATATGATGAGCGTCGGCATCTTTGAGTACATCCAGTAAGACTGCTGCGCCAATGCCCTTTCCCTGATGGTCCGGCAGGATATAAAAATGATCCAGAAGCCAGTGATCTTCGCGAGGGCAAACCTGGATGAAGCCCACGCGAACGCCATCGATCTCGATGAATCGACATTGCGAAGGATCGAACGATGCCAGAAAGCGCTCGCGAGCGCGTTGTGCGTCAAAGCGTCCAATGTGTTCCAGACTCTCGCGCATCGCGGCAATGCGAATGTCGACGAGGGCGTCGGCATCGGATGGATTTGTGGCAGCGAAGCCCGGATTCATAGGTGACTATTCCCTGGTGGTCGCCTTCAATGTCGGGGCGCACACTCAACAGGCAAGCGCCGGATCAATCTCATTGCCCGTCAAGCCGAACTTCGCCATGCGAGCGCGATGATCCGGCGACCCAAGATATAAACGAAGTTGAGCGTTGACCGCGTTGAGCAGATCGCTGTTTTCTCTGCTGAACGAGAACGCACCGGGCGGCGGCTTCAACGGCCTGTCATTCGCTCCAGGCCGATGCTCTACGGCCTCAAGCATCGAACTGCCGATACGATTCGCCAGTATCCGGTTTCCCAGCGCAGTGCTCGCATACGCATCGATTACTCCCGAGCGAACCGCTTCGATAGCATCGGCCTGCTGTTCGAAGATGACGATCTGATCATCACTCACGCCCGACGCTTTCGCCGAGTCGTGCTGCACCTGTCCCGCGATGATTCCAACGCGTGCGTCGTCACGTTGGGCGCATGACGCGTAGCTGTCGAGCGCTTTCGGATTGCCGGCCCGAACCAGGAACCCGTCTCCCATCGCCCATACGGGTACGCTGAACGCAACCAGATTGGCGCGTTCAGGCGTAACGAACAGTGGAACATTCATGTCCCAGTGGCCCGCTGCGACGCCAGGCAGCAATTCGCTGAACGTCGTCAGCCGATGTTCGATTTGGGTGACACCGATTGCCCGAAGAACCTCGTTGGCCAGATCGATGTCCGCACCGGTAGCGGTGTGATCCGCTTCCGTCCAGCCGAACGGCGGCTCTTCGATGTACGCAATCGTTACCTTCATGATCGTGTCTCGTCAAATAGGAACGGCCATCGAATCTGCGCAGCCGATTGCTGGTGATTCTACCGGCATGCATGCACGTCGCGTGTTGGCTGCACTTTGTCGTTTGTTGATCAGCCTGATATGCCGGCGGGCAGGGCCGATCCCGGAACAGACGCAACCAGGACCTTATACGCGCGTGCTGCCCGGCGATGCAGGTCATTGACTCGAACGAGACGTTCTTTTCGCGTCGACGCTCATCACCCATCCGTCGAAACAGTGACCGTCTCCCACGCATCGATCTGCGCATTCAACGCCGACAACTTGTCGCGAACCAACCCGAGCGCATCACTACCGAGCAAAAGATGCGCGGGCGGATGGTCCGCCGCGATAGCGGCCAGCATCGCGCGCGCCGCTTTTCGCGGATCTCCCAACTGCTTGCCGCTTTTCTCCTCGCGAGCCTGGCGAATCGGATGGAACATATCGTCGTAATCCGCAATCGAGCGAGGGGTTCGCGTCATCGAACGACCTGCCCAGTCAGTGCGAAACGAGCCCGGCGCCACGGCCGTCACGGCAATACCGAAGGGCCCGACCTCTTTGCCGAGTGCCTCTGAGATACCCTCCAGTGCAAACTTGCTGCCGCAGTAATAAGTGATTCCCGGCATCGTGATATAGCCGCCCATCGATGTGATATTCAGAATGTGGCCGCGGCGGCGCTTGCGCATGAAGGGCAGCACGGCCTTCATCATCGCGACCGCGCCGAATACATTCACATCGAACTGCCGTCGCATTTCCGCGAGCGGCGATTCCTCCATGATGCCCTCGTGGCCGTAGCCGGCATTGTTGACCAGCACGTCGATGGGTCCGACGTTGACCTCGATTTCCGCCACGACGCCGTCGATCGCGTCGAAGTTCGTCACGTCGAGCACACGTCCCCATGCGGCATTCGCGGATAAGGACTCAAATTCACGCTTCGCCTCGGCACTTCTCACCGTACCGACGACCTTATGACCCACCGCCAGCGCTTCCTGTGCGAGCGCGCGGCCAAAGCCGCTGCTGACGCCGGTGATGAGCAGAGTTTTGCTGGATGCCATCAAAGCTTCTCCCGAATATCGATTGGAGAGTGCATACTAATCTTCCGAGATCGGCAAATTAAGCCGAATTCCGCTGATTTTCTTGCATAAAACTATGAGCACGACACGCGCTTCGGCCCAACCTTCAGCGTTATCTTCTCGCAGCCAGAAACGCATGGTTGCGCTGCTGCGCGCGTTGGCGCCCGACGAGGGCTACAACCTGACAGCATTACCGAGCGTGCGCATCTTGCGTTCGAACCGGGCTCTGTCGCGCACGCCCGTTCTGTACGACCCCGGTATCGTGATCGTTTGTCAGGGCCGCAAGCGGGGTTATTTCGGCGACCAGTTGTACCTTTACGACGAGCGTCACTACCTGGCCGTCTCCGTACCAGTGCCGTTCAGCATGGAGACCGACGCAACTGACGAGCATCCGCTGCTCGCGCTGTATCTGCACCTCGATTTCGCGCTGGCCGCCGAGCTTGCGGAGCGGATCGACCGTGAGGACATCGAGGAGCGCGCGCCGGCACCTCGGAGCATGATGTCGACGCCGATGGATGACGCGATGCAGGCGTCCGTGCTGCGCTTTCTGGAGGCAATGCATCGGCCGCTCGAAGCTGCCGTGCTGGGTGACGGGCTGCTGCGTGAACTGTATTTCCGTGTGCTCACCGGAGCCCAGGGAAGCGCATTGCGCGAGGCGTTGGCGATGCGCGGACAATTCGGCCAGATAGGCCGCTCACTGCGCCTGATTCATGCAAGCTATGCAGAGCCTCTCGACGTCAGGCAACTGGCCGACGAAGCGGGTATGAGCATTCCGAGTTTCCACAGTCACTTCAAGGCAATTACGCAGGTGTCGCCGATGCAGTACGTGAAGTCGACGCGCCTCCATCAGGCTCGTCTGTTGATGGTGCGCAACGAGCTGACCGCGGAGGCGGCGGGACACGCTGTGGGTTATACGAGCCCATCGCAGTTCAGCAGGGAATTCAGGCGCTTGTTTGGTTTGACGCCGGCCGCGGAGGCGAGGCGTCTGCGCGAGAGCTTTGCGATTCCACCGGTATTCGCCGATTCGGCTTATGTGTCGTCGCACTGAAGTCGTGCTGTACGCTCTTATAGAACTCCACGGATTCGTCGTCAGGTTCCGCTTACTCTGATCATGCGTTAACTAACACAAGCACACATAGCTTGGCGATCAGCTCTCAATCAACGAATAGCCACAGGGCAAAGCACCAAATAACTTCAAGGAATCGACTCATGCAGCTTCTCGATCACGTTTCGATCGGTGTTCCCGACATTCAGGCAGCGCGCCCGTTCTACGACTCGATCATGACGGCACTCGGCGCAACGAAAGTCTATGATCACGCCGATGCGCTTGGGTATGGTGAACGGTGCACGGCGGATGACACGGCCTCGACATATCTGGCGGTCTATCTGGATCGCAGCGGGATCGACGACAACAAACGGCATTGGTGCTTCAAGGCATCTTCTCGCGAACAGGTGGATGCGTTTTTCACAAAAGGCCTTGCCGCGGGAGGTCGCTCTGATGGTGAGCCAGGCCTGCGGTCGCACTACCATCCAGACTACTATGCCGCGTTTCTATTCGACCCGGCTGGGAATCGAGTGGAGGCCGTTTGTCACGCAGCCTCCGAATAGAGTCTACTAGCAGCACAATTGAATATCCGAATTCCACAACCAGAACTGCCATTCAATGTGACAGAGGCGAGTGACGCGAACCCGTAGTGTTCTTCGACTGCACCTTGTTGGGGCGGTGATGAAAATATTGGCGCATTGAGTACTTTATTTGCTCGACTTCGGAGTGAGAGCAACGTGAGTAAGAATACGTAGTTTGTAGAGTCGATACGCATATTCACCGATCAAAATAAAGACTGATGCCACTCAGTCTTTGTCAATTATCGGTTGACACCGTATTTTCACCATCGATCAATAGACTTCACCGAAGTACGGCCATCGCCTGTATTCCGCGCCGTCATATACCACCGCCTCCATTGTTCTATTGGAGAGCGGTGCGTTTCCATCTGTATACACCGCACATCTGATTTCACAGTCACGTGGCTATGCCACGCGACTGCGGTCGCGTGCGCATTCTCGAAGAACGAACACATGCCGAACATAAGCCGTCGCGAATTTATTAAACGAAGTGTCGAGACGTTAGGCGCATCTGCCGCGCTCTCCGCACTTCCGCTCAGCATTCAACGAGCACTTGCCATTCCCGCCGCATCGGGGACGGGCACTATTCAGGACGTCGAGCACGTCGTGATCCTGATGCAGGAAAACCGTTCGTTCAATCATTACTTCGGCACGCTCGGAGGGGTCCGCGGTTTCAATGACAAGGCGACATTGCCGACAGACGGCCAGCAGTCGATCTTTCACCAGAAGAATGGCACGACGGGCGCGTTTATCCTGCCGTTCCATGCCGACAGCGAAACAACCCGCTCGCTGTCGATGACCGGCCTTGCTCATGCGTGGCCTGATGCACATCAAATGTGGAATAACGGTCGCTGGGACAACTGGGTTGCGGCGAAGGGCACGAAGACGATGGTGCACTTCACCCGCAACGATTTGCCGTTTCATTTCCAGTTGGCCGACTCGTTCACCGTGTGCGACCAGTACTTCAGTTCGGCGCTCGGTGCGACGAACACCAACCGTATGCACCTGTTTACCGGCATGCTCGACATCGGCTCGACAGGCAATGGTCCGCTGCTCGACAACAAGCCGGTCAACGGCATTCCGCTGCTCTGGACGACCTATGTCGAACGCCTGCAAAACGCCGGCGTGTCGTGGAATGTGTATCAGGGCTCGGTGGGAGATGGCAGCGAGCCGTTCAAGACTGCGCTGACGCCGACTGTGATGGGAGACCTCGACTTCCCGAACAACTACAACGCAATGCGTTTTTTCCAGAACATCTTCGATGCTCCGGCGGATTCACCTCTGGCCAACGTGCTCGCCAAACGCACGTATGCGCAGCTCGTCGCCGATGTTCAGTCTAATCAACTCGCGCAGGTGTCCTGGCTGATGCCGCCGGCACTCTGTTCCGAACATCCGGTATACACACCGGCGGACGGCGCGACCTATATTGCAGCGGTGCTCGATGCACTGACGTCGAATCCGGCAGTCTGGGCAAAGACCGTGTTCTTCATCATGTACGACGAGAACGACGGCTTCTTTGATCATTGCGTCGCTCCGGTGCCGCCGGTCACAAACGCCGATGGCCTGTCGAACATCGACACGACGAATGAACTGTTCGTATCGAGCCCCAACTATCCGACGTTCGTACCGGGACCGGTGGGCATGGGTGCGCGCGTACCGATGTTCGTGATTTCCCCGTGGTCGAAGGGCGCATGGACGTGTTCAGAAGTGTTCGACCACACGTCGGTGATCCGCTTTCTCGAGAAACGCTTCGGCGTTCATGAGCCGAATATCACGACGTGGCGTCGTGCAATCGCGGGCGATCTGACTTCGGCGTTCGACTTCTCCAATCCGAATACATCGCCGGTTTCAGTGCCGTCCGCCGAGGGCCTGAGCGCGCTGGCCGATTCGGAGGCCGGTCTTGCAACGGTCAACCCGCCAACCATTCAGAGCATGCCGGTTCAGGAAGCAGGCGTACGCCAGTTGCGCGCGGCGCCGTACGAGTTGTTTGCCGATGCAACGGTGATTTCGAATGCGAACATCATCCAACTGAAGCTCATCAATACCGGCAAGACCGCCGTGGTGTTTCACGTCTATTCGGGCATCGCACCGACATCGGTCAAGCGCTACACCGTCGATGTCAACACATCGATCACCGATACATGGACATGGGCGCCGACGAGCGGTGTGTCGCACGATCTGACCGTCGTTGCGCCGAACGGCTTCCTGCGTCGTTTCGCGGGTGGCGGCTTGGGCGTCACGCAACAGGAGGTGACGGCGTGCTACGAAGTCACGCAGGGTGATATCGAGCTGAATCTGACCAACGCGTCTGCACAGCCTTGCACATTCACCATTTCAGACAACAGCTATGGGCAGGCAGCACAGACCTTGACGGTCGCATCCGGCCAGACGTCGCAGAAACTGGTCACACTCGCGGCCAGCTCCAGCTGGTATGACCTCATCGTCACATCGAGTCTCGACCCGTCGTTCGTGCGCCGTTTCGCGGGCCATGTCGAAACCGGCAAGCCTGGCATGAGCGATCCGACACTCAGCTTCCACGCCTGAGCCGTCACTACCGAAATGGGCCTTTACGTCCCGACACATGACAGGATATGAAAACGATGATTTCCAGTAAATCCAGCATCGCCACGCTGGTTCTCTCAGTACTTTTTGCCTTGCTGCTCAGTGCATGTGGCGGAGGGTCGTCCAACAGCGCGGCGTCGGTGTCCAACGGAGCTTCGGCACCCTCTGGGGCCTCGGCGCCCGCAGGGGCTTCGACCGTAGCCAAGTCGTTTCGATGCGGTAATACGTAACGTGAATTGGGTGGCGTGGCGCGTTCGCCTGAGCGCGTTACGCTGAGATTGCGAACGCCACCCATGAAAGAAAACGCATAGCCGTCGCGATGATGTAGTTCGGCAGAGAAGGGTTACATCATCGCGAATCTGTTGCTGGCGTATAGCGGCCGCCTCCATAGCCGACCACTGCGTTACAACCAACCGTAGCGTTTTCCGCCTGCCCCGATTCCCCTTCAAGCGATCACGATGTCGCGCTCACCCCCGGACTGAACGTTGATGTACACCACGGTATCACCTGTCTCATTCCTGACGTGATGAATGACACCGGGTTCGACCGTGTGATGATCATCGACTTGCGTTCTGTCGACCCGCTCGCCGATCTTCGTTTCAACAGTCAACACGCCTCGCACGACGACGAATCGGTCTCGCACATTCGTGTGGTGGTGCCATTCCGTTTCGCCCCCCGGAAGCACGGTGGTCTGCGATACGGCGTAGTCGTCCTCTACCAGCAGCGTTTTATAGAGTACCTTGCTGTTTGCGAGAGGAATGTCCTCGTCGTTCATTTGCGTCTCCTGTTAGGCGTCGCCTTACTGTAACGACCTGCCAAAGTACTACAGCGCGCGATTGGCTTCGATCACGGTCAACGCGGCCATATTGATGATCCGTCGCACCGTCGAGCTGGACGTCAGGATGTTCACCGGTGCGTTGACACCGAGCAGGAACGGTCCCACTGCGACATTGCTGCCGGCACCGGTCTTCAGCAGGTTGTAGGCAATGTTCCCGGAGTCCACGTTCGGGCAGACCAGCAGATTGGCGTCGCCTTTGAGCGGCGAAGTCGGCAGCACGCGCTCACGCAGTGATTCATCCAATGCGCAGTCGCCGTGCATTTCTCCGTCGACTTCGAGTTCCGGTGCCTGCTCCCTGACGAGCTTCAGTGCCGCGCGCATTTTGACCCCCGAAGCGGCGCCGCCTGAGCCGAAGTTCGAGCGTGAAAGCAGGGCGGCCTTGGGCGTCAGGTTCAGCCATTTCATCTGTCTGGCTGCGCTGATCGTGAACTCGGCAATCTGTTCGGCGCTCGGATCGTCGTTGATGTGAGTATCGACCAGCGCCACGGTGCGCTCGTCGAGCAGCAGAATGTTCATCGCCGCGTAGGTATTCGCTCCGTGTTTCTTGCCGATGACCTGATCGACGAATCGCAAATGGTCGTGATAAGCGCCTACCGTGCCGCAGATCATGCCGTCGGCGTCGCCAAGCCGCACCATCATCGCGCCGATCAAGGTCAGGCGGCGGCGCATCTCGACACGCGCCATCTCTTTGGAAATGCCGTCACGGCACATCAATTCCCAATACGTCGTCCAGTACTGCGGGAAGCGTTCGTCGTATTCGGGGTTGGTCACTTCCACGTCCTGACCGAGCTTGAGCCGCAAGCCGAATCGCTCGATGCGTGCCAGCAGCACTTCCGGGCGTCCAACCAGAATCGGTCGCGCCAGCTTTTCGTCGACGAGTACCTGCACAGCGCGCAGCACGCGCTCTTCCTCGCCCTCGGTGAAGACGATGCGTGCTTTGCCGCCGTCGCGCACGAGTTGCTTCGCGGTCGAAAACAGCGGCTTCATGAACGCACCAGAGTGATACACGAACTGCTGCAACTGCTCGACATAAGCGGCCAGGTCCGGCAGCGGACGCGTCGCCACGCCGCCTTCCATGGCCGCTTTCGCGACCGCCGGCGCAATCCGGGTAATCAGGCGTGGGTCGAAGGGCTTGGGTATCAGGTATTGCGGGCCAAATTTCACGTCATAGACGCCATACGCGGCCGCGACCACATCGCTTTGCTCTTCTTCCGCGAGACCGCCGATGGCATGCACCGCGGCGATCTCCATTTCGCGCGTGATCGTGGTTGCGCCGACATCCATTGCGCCGCGGAAGATATACGGAAAGCACAGTACGTTGTTGACCTGATTCGGATAGTCCGAGCGCCCCGTGGCAATGACGACATCGTCGCGCGTCGCGTGAGCGAGTTCCGGAAAGATCTCCGGTGTCGGATTGGCCAGCGCCAGAATCAGCGGACGCGGACCCATCGTCTTCAGCATGTCGGCGCTCAGAATGCCGCCGACCGACAGCCCAAGGAACACATCCGCGCCTTCGATCACTTCGGCCAGTGTGCGTGCATCGGTTTCCTGCGCGAAGCGCGCCTTGTCCGGGTCCATCAACGCGGCGCGGCCGCGGTAGACCACGCCTTCGATGTCGGTGGCCCAGATGTTTTCCACCGGCAGGCCCAGATCGACCAGCAAGTCGAGACAGGCCAGGGCCGCCGCGCCCGCACCCGAAGTCACCACCTTGACCTCGGTGATGGCTTTGCCCACCACTTTCAGGCCATTGATAAACGCCGCCGATACTGTGATCGCCGTGCCATGCTGATCGTCGTGGAATACGGGAATCTTCATGCGCTCGCGCAATTTGCGCTCGACGATAAAGCATTCCGGCGCCTTGATATCTTCGAGATTGATGCCGCCGAACGTGGGTTCGAGGCCCGCGATGATGTCAACGAGCTTGTCCGGGTCGGTTTCGTTGATCTCGATGTCGAACACATCGATGCCGGCGAACTTCTTGAACAGCACGGCTTTGCCTTCCATCACCGGCTTCGAGGCCAATGGGCCAATGTTTCCCAGGCCAAGCACGGAGGTGCCGTTGGTGATGACACCGACCAGGTTGCCGCGCCCGGTAAACCGATGCGCCTGCATCGGGTCCGTTGCAATCGCCTCGCAGACGCTGGCCACGCCCGGCGTATAAGCGAGCGACAAATCGCGCTGGGTGACGAGAGGCTTGCTGGCGACGACCGACAGCTTCCCCGGCGTGGGAAACTCGTGATAGTCGAATGCGGCTTGCTGGTCGGTATCTGTCTGCCTCATGTCCTGTGCTCTCGGTGAAATGCGCCGAGCCCGCCCCGACGCGATTGGTTGAGACGATTCTAGACAAACGCCATAAGCGGCCTATTTTGTTTTAGTATCGCCCCATCACTTTTTGGTAATGGTCGCTGAACGTCAATGACGCTCGAGTCGAACGATATGGTCAGGCGCCTCAGCTCGCGTCTGAAGATGCGGCACCTCGTGCTGTTGCTGCAGATCGAGCAGCACGGTTCGCTGACGCGTGTCGCGCAACAAATGGCCAGCAGTCAGCCGGCGGTAACGAATGCGTTGGCGGAACTGGAAAGCATGTTCGGCATGCCGCTCTTCGAGCGCTCGTCGCGTGGCATGCTGCCGACCGCACTCGGTTCGGTTGTGCTCGAAAGGGCACGCGCGATGATCCACGATCTCGATCATCTTGCGCGCGACATGGAGGCCGTTGCCGTCGGGCACGCGGCGCACCTGCATATCGGCGTGATTCCGTTCATTTCCGGCCAGCTTCTCGCGGGCGCATTGAATCGGGTGCACGCCAGCATGGGGCGGCGAGTGACGGTGACCATCCACGAGGGCACCAGCGATCAACTGTTGCTGCAATTGCGGGACCATGTCGTCGATGTAGTGATTGGACGGGCGTCGTCATCGGTAGATCTGAGCCGGACCCGCTTCGAAGTTCTGTACCGGCAGCGTCCGCGATTAATCGCGAGCCGGCGCCTCGCGGCAAAACTGGCGCGTATGAAGCTGGATTGGTACAGACTGCTGACGCTCGACTGGATTCTCGGCGCACCTCACACACCGATGAGAGAACAGGTGGTTGACCTGTTTCTCGCCGCGGGCACGGCGCCGCCGGTGCCGATAGTGGAGAGCTATTCGTCCAAGCTCATCGGTGAAATGATTGCTTCTAGCGAAGAGGCCGTGTCGATCGTTCCTGCCGATATCGCCGAAGAACTGGTTCGAATCGCCGGTGTCGCCATCGTGCCTTACTCGTTCGAATGGACGCTTCCGCCTATTGCAATGTTTACCCGCTCGGAAGGGCCGCACTCGGCGGCACAGAATCTGTTCGTCGAATCGTTGCGCCAGATATGCGCGGAAACCTACGCTGAGACGCGGGATTAAGACCGACGTTGGCCTTAGCTATGTCTGAGCGCGCGCGGCTGATCGGGCAGAAATAACGAAAGTACTCCGCCTACGGCCAGCAACACGACATTGCAGCCGAGCGCGACGGCAAACGCGTGACCGAACGCAGTTGCTCCGCGCCCCGCCCCCAGCTCGCTATAGAACACGCCGCCGATAAGCGCAACACCGAGCGCCGAAGCGATCTGAAACGTCGAGATGACAATGCCGGAAGCGAGCCCCGCGTGCTTCGGCGCAACGCCGCCGATCACGGCCTTGATGACCGACGGCATGACCGTGCCAAATCCCAGCCCGGCAATGGCGAGACCGATATCGAGGCTATTCGCCAGCATTCCCGCCGCCGCGAGGAGCACGACACCAAACCCCAGTACCTGCAGCGCGAAGCCAACCGTCAGTGCGAACTTGCCGAGCCGCGCCATGACCTGAGCGGAGGCGAGAGACGCCAGGAAATAGGCAATCGCGAAGGGCAACGTCGCCAGTCCTGCTTGAAGTGGCGAGAGCAGCAGGCCTCCTTGAAGGTACACGGAGAACGTCAGATAGAACGACGACAGCATATACAACGCGAAAGCCATCGCGATGCCGACCCCGAAACCCGCCTCGCGAAAGAGCGCGAATTCGACCAGAGGCGAACCGCCCGTCGCGGCCAGACGAGTTTCGAAGCGCACAAATAGCGCAAAAGCAAACGGCGCCGCGACGAGCATCGCGACAATCCATATCGGCCAGCCGGTTTCTCTTCCTTCGACGAGCGGATAGACCAGTAGACCCAAGGCAACCGAAAGCAGCACGACGCCGCCAAGGTCGAGACGTCGTGCGTGCTCGGCTCGCGAGTCGCTCAGAAATAGAAGGGCGCCGACGAATGCGACGAGGCCGATCGGCACGTTGATAAGAAAGATGGCCTGCCAGGTGAGTCCGAATCGATGGAACGATACGAGCGCGCCCCCGAGTATCTGGCCGCAGATGTTGCCGAGGCCAAACGTGGCGCCATAGAGCGCGAGCGCGCGTCCCTGTTCTGATGCGGGGAACAACACGCGGATGGAGGCCAGTACCTGAGGGGCCATCACGGTTGCGGTCAGGCCCTGCAGGATACGCGCCGCGACGAGCGCAGTAGCGGACGGTGCGAGTCCGCACAAAACCGACGCGAGTGTGAAGCCGGCGACGCCATACACGAACATGCGCTTGCGGCCGAACAGATCGCCGAGCCGGCCGCCCGTGATCAGAAAAACCGCGTAGGTCGCCGCATACGCCGAGATGATGAATTCGATCTCCGCGGACGTGGCGCCGAGGTCCTTCCTGATCGACGGGAGTGCGAGGTTCACAACGTTGAAGTCGAGGATAGGAAGGAATGCCCCCATCAATAGGATGGGTAGCGCGAGCCAGCGTCGTGGGTCGGCCGTGTGCGTGTCGTGTGAAGAATGCGGGTGTGCGTTGTCGAGTGTGCTCATGGATGTCGTCGTTCGCCGGATGGATGCGGGACGTCGGAATCGGAATCGAAATCGGCCGACCCGTTGATCGATGAAGACGACTATGCGATATCATTTTCCATAACTCAACGGGATGTATGAACATATCAGCGATAACAATCGGAGATGAATGAGATGGCAACGCTCGATGTCGACGCGGTGCGAGCCTTCACGCTCGTCGCGGATTTTCAGAGCTTTACGCGCGCCGCGGAGGCCATGGACACGACGCAGGCTGCGATCAGCATGAAGCTGAAGCGGTTGGAGGAGCGCCTGGGCCACAAGCTGATCGAACGCACGCCGCGGCTGGTGCGGTTGTCGTCGCGCGGTGCCTCGTTTCTTGAGGCTGCACGCGAGTTCGTCGCGGCGCACGAGCGCGCCGTCGCTGAACTATCGGGTACGACGCGGCGCTTTGCGCTCGGTATCAGCGACCATGTTGCCGGTCCTGATCTGCCGGTGCTGCTCGCACGGCTGCACGCCTACGATCCCACGTTGCTGATCGAAGTACGGATCGAATCGTCTCGCGAATTGCTCGACGCGTTCGAGCTAGGCAAGCTCGACGCTGCGATCCTGCGGCGTGAGGATGACCGTCGCAACGGCGAGGTGCTCGCGCTGGAGCCGCTGGGTTGGTTTGCATCGCCCGCCTTCGTACATCGGGAAGGCGGACCGCTGCGGCTCGCTTCGCTGTCGGCATCGTGCGGAATACGCAGCGTGGCGACGCGTAAGCTGGACGCGGTGGGAATTGCCTGGGTCGATGTATTCATAGGTGGCGGCACGGCGGCTGTTACCGCTGCGGTGTCGGCCGGGCTCGGCGTCGGAGCGTTCGCGCATCGGGTCGCGCCGCTCGGTCTCGTTGAAGTCGGCGCGGCGCTGGGCCTGCCTGCGCTTCCTTCGTCGGAGATCGTGCTGCATTCGAGTCTGTCGGATGCCAAGTCGCGCGAGACCTTGCGGACTATTGCCGCGGCATTTCGTGAGCATCGGCCGGCGATGCAATAAATGTCGGATTTCGACGATGATGAAATGGCGGGCATGTACTGCTTTTGCTCTCGCTTTGCTCTTACTACGACGCAGGCAGTGCCGCAACGCCAGCTCACAGATGTTTGAACACAGCGCTCGCCAGACTACGCACCTCATCGAACTGCGTGACGAGCTGAATGCACAGAATAAAGCCCAGCATCGCGGACGGAGAAGGGTAGCGGTCGATCCATCGTAGCAACGGGGCTGCATAGCGCACGCGGATCACATCGCACGTCATGATCAACGTGATCGCGATTCCCAGCACGGTGCCCACCAGCAAATCGGTCGGATAGTGAAAGCCGAGATAGGCGCGCGGAAGGCAAATGAACAGCGCGGTATAGAGAATCGCCAGCACACCAATACGCCGCTCCACGAGGAAGATGCCGGTGGCGATCGCCATCCATAGCATGGCGTGATCGCTCGGGAACGAACTCCAATTCGCCAACCCGACACCCGCGGTTGACTGATTTGCGAACTGCAGATGGAGCTCGGTGCTATAGAGCGGGCGCACTCTGAAGGGCAACCAATGAGCCAGCAGTCTTGCGACGAAAAGCGCCACGAGTCCGCTGAAAAGTGTCGCGACGATCATTTCTCTGCGCCATTCACGACGTTCGTCCTGCTGGAACCACATCCACCACAGCACGGGAACCAGAACGAGGCCTTTGCAGATGTACAGGCCGGCGATGGCTTGTATGGATTGCGTCGAGAAATGACCGAAATGGAGGTTGGACAGATATGTTTCGATAGACGAATCAAATCCATTCATTTTTCTTTCCACCGTCGCCGGCTGCAATCCGCGTGGCCCATCGACGAGAACCTGAGGAACTCGTCACGCTCAATGCAGTCGAGCAGTTGCTGTGAAAAAATCAGATGTTTATCCCGAGCGCGCCGTGACCGTTCGCTGTTCTGCCCGACACAATGGATGAATACGGAGCAGGAAGTGCAACACAATGTCCGACGTCTGCTGATTTGATTTGTCGTGGTTTCGGCTAAGCAGCCATGCAATTATCGAGTCCAGCTTTCTGAGTAAACACTCTATGCACGGAATCTGAAGGTTTGCTGAAGGTGTCCGTTCGATACTGACACCTGTCGGACCGAAGTCTGATTGACCAGCCTGAATGCCACGTGTCTTATTGTTTCGAGAGGTCCCGCGTGCCACGATTTAACGCTTTAGTGCAATAGGCCGGATCGCTCCGCCGGAACTGAACAGCAAACGGGGCATAGCTGATCCAGGGGCTGATGTGTCTTTATCCACGCGGGTTGACGCATCGATGTGCGGTCGCATAGCATCCCGGTTAGCGGTGCAGGCCGCTACCGGGTCCGCGGAAAGGGTTGAACCCACCTGTCGTAGCGAATCAGAACGCCCTCCATCCTTTGTGCTGGCAGTGTTGCGGACCTTCGGCCACTGAATGCACGAGGATCCGTATGAAAAAGCTGCCTGCCCAGGCCCATCCCGATCATCTGAAGAAGCAGGCGAAAGAGCTGTTACGGCTTTATCGAGCCGGCAACGCCACCGCCATCGCGCGCTTCATTCAGTATCTTCCCGCCGCCGCGCATCGTACCGTTGAGGACGTCAAGGCACTTGCTCTGCGTCTGCACGACGCTCAGTCCTGCATTGCGCGCGAGTACGGATTCGTTTCGTGGGCGGATCTGACCGCCTATGCCGATGCAAGCGCTTTTGCGCATCGCGAACAGGCCGCGTTGATCCGACGCTGGTTGGGCCTCGTCTATGGCGCGGATGTGACGGGCACCTATGCCGCGTCGCGACCGCGCGTCGCGGTGAAGTTATTGCTCGATCATCCGGATCTGGTCGAGCGCGACCCGTACGTGGCCTGCGCCGCGGGGTACTGGAAGACGATGTCCCGCGCGATCGCGGCGGATCCTGGCTGGGTCAATCAGCCCGGTGGAGCGCTACGTTTGCCGCCTCTCGTCGCGGTCACTCACTCGAGCCTCGTGCAGATCCCCGAATTCGCCGCGCGCCTGCGTGAATGCGCGCGTGCGCTCGTCGATGCCGGGGCCGATCCGAATCAGCAGATCGGCAGTCGGCTGCCGCCTGCCTCTTTATCGGCGCCTGATATGACCGAGCCGCTGTCGACGCTTTACGGCGCGGCGGGTGTCGTTCGTGATCCGGCGCTTACCGAAATGCTGTTGAATGCCGGCGCGGAGCCGAACGACGGTGAGTCGCTTTATCACTCGCTCGAAAACCCGGACTGCACGAGATTATTGTTGCAGCACGGCGCGCGGGTGACGGGGTCGAACGCGTTATGGCGTGCGCTCGATATGCCCGACGCGACCGCTCTCGAACTATTGCTTGGCCATGGCGGCAATGCGAACGAATCGTCTCCCGAAGGCCTGAAAGTTTGGGGCACGCCACTGCTGCGCGCTATCGCGCTGCACAGGTCGCCACATCATATTGCCGCGCTGATCGCGGCCGGAGCGGATGTGAAGGCCAGCACCGCGGCTGGCGTGAGCGCGTATCGGCTCGCGATGCAGGTCGGTCTTGTGGAGATTGCGGCTCAACTGCGTGCCGCCGGTGCCGAGGAAACGCTGACGGCCGCGGAGCAGTTCGTGTCGGCATGTGCACTCGCTGATGCCAAGCAGGCGCGGCGCATTCAGACAGAACATCCTGACTTGCCCCGCGCTCTACCGGGCGATCGGCTACGTCTGCTTCCCGACGCCGCGGCATGGGGATCGACTGCCGCGGTGAAGACGATGGTCGAACTCGGCTGGCCGCTGGACGTACGCGGCGGAGATTGGGACGCAACCGCGCTCAATCACTCGGTGTTTCGCGGCGATGTCGATCTGACCGCGTTTTTGCTGGAGCACGGAGCGAGCTGGCGCGAAACGCAAGGCTTCGGCTCCGATGCGCTCGGCACCTTGGCCTGGGCGTCGCAGAACGAGCCGTCAGTCGCGGGGAGCCCCGATTGGGCCGGCTGTGCTCGCGTGCTGATCCGGCATGGGGTGCCGAAAGCGGAGCGCGATCCCGAGCATGAAGATCGCGTGTTGATCGACGGCCGGCGTATGAGCTTTTCCGGCGAGGTGACGGAGGTGCTGGTCGAAGGAGTGCAGGGGAGCGGTGCAGCGAGTCGACCATAGTTCTTCGCATTCGGAAGAGCGGTGGCAGAACAGAACAGGAGCCTCCAATCAGCGTTGGAGAATCGCTGACGGAGTGGCGCCCAACTACCGGCGCCGCCCCGTCAGTTTCAGCCTAAAAACTTAAACCTTAAACCGGCGCTACCACCGAAGTCGGGTACAGCAGCGTATCGGTCACGCAAATGCGGCTCGCGAACAGCAGGCGGTCTCCATCGAGCACGACGCGATCGATGTAACGCCCCGACATCACGATTTCCGTCATCCGGTCGAGCATCGTCTGCAGGATCAGAAATTCCGAGCCGACGATATAGCCATCACCATCGGCCTTGATCGACATGCCGCTGACGATGTGCCGCAGCGAGCGCGGCTGCGCGATCGTCGTTTCCGACGTCGTGAACGCGCGGTCTTCGATCATGCCCTTGCCGTCGCAGTAAATGATGCCGATCGGCAGCCCGCGCTCGTGGTTTTCCTTCGTGGTCAGCCGATACTCGGCGTTCGCGGTAAAGCACTCGGCCCAGTCCTTGTAGCGGGCTTCGTCGAGCGCGGCCGTGTACGCCGCGTACAGATCCATGATGCCAAAGCGTACGTCCGCCGAAACGGTTTGCACGGGTTGTTGAGTCAACGTGCTCATAGTCCCATCACCTTGCGGTAGTGTTGGTGCAGGCCGCGTACGGCCACCTCGGTAATCGTATGGTCGTGATCCTCGACCGTGCGTCCGGCCATTTCCGCGACGCCGGCGCGATCGCTGTAGGGCATCACGCCTTCCTGCGACATCACCATCACTTCGCTGTCGTCGACCGACACGAAGCCCGCCGGGCCCATCAGGTTGGCCTGGCGGATCCGATGCGCGCGCATTTCAGGCGTATCGTCCGCGTAGCCGAAGAACGTCCAGTGCAGGTCGTGGCTGTCCGGTCCGCGCGGCACCAGATGGCGCATCGCGAGCGTGTTCGATTGCTGCTGGATGATCAGATTCGGCCAGATCGTCGACATCACCGCGGTCACGTCGCCCGGATATTCGCGGATCAGGTCGAGCACGCGCGTGTCCTTCAGTTGCATGTCGCTGCGCAGCGTCGCCCGCATTTCGTGCGCGGCCACTTCGTCGAGCTTGCCGCCGCGACGGTTGACCATCGCGCAGTGACGTCCAGTTTCGTCCATCTCGATCGCCGACTCCGCGTCCATCCGGAACAGGCCGAACGTGACGAAGAAGACGTGCAGCAGACTCGCGTGATACGGGTCCTTCAGGTTCTCGAACATGAACTTCCAGTTGCCGTCGATCCGCTGACGCATGTAGCCGAGCAGTTCCAGCTTGCGGCCGTCGAACACGCGATCGAAATACCCCAGCATCCGCGGGCCGAGATACTCTTCGAACGACTCGACGCTCGCGTCGAACGACGCGAAGATCGTCCCGTTGCGCACGTTCACCACGAGCGGCTGCGCGCGATGCTCGTTCAGATTGAAGTCCTTCGGCATGCCGCCCTTGCCCTTGTAGCCACGACGGAACGGCAGGCCGGTGACGTTGCCCTTCAGGTCATAACTCCAGTGGTGATACGGGCAGGTGAACGACTTCGCGTTGCCGTGCTCTTCCTGGCAGAACGCCACGCCGCGATGCGCGCAGCTGTTGGCGAATGCGTTGACGCTGCCGTCGGTATCGCGTACCACGACGATCGGCAGATCGCCGACGAAGCTGCGCTTGAAATCGCCCGGGTTCGGAATTTCGCATTCGAGCGCGACGTAGTGCCAGTTCGGCCCACGGAAGATCCGCTCCTGTTCGCGACGGAAGATTTCCTCGTCCGTATAGACCCAGAACGGAATGCGCGAGCAGCCCTCCTCAGGCCATACGTATTCGCGCGTGGCGCTATCGCCGGTCTCGGCGGTGGCGCGCGGAGCCCATTTGATTTCGCTCTCCATGTTTCATCTCCACAAAATAGGAATGCAATGCGAGGTTGGAGCCGCGCGCGATGCACGCGGATTCTCCGACGGTTGAGCTAAGGTTCAGCCGCGCGCGAGGCCGGTTAGCGGCCGCGCCGTATCGCCGAGTTCGGTGTGGTCCACGCGTTGCTGTGTATCGATCAATCGTTTGATGTTGCGACGCTCGCGTCCCGCGTTCACCAGCACGGCGCCGCGAATCACGTTATCGGCGACGAAGAACGCGCACCATGACGACGCGCCGGCGTCTGCCCGCATCACGACGACGTCGTTCGCTACGCGGCCGCCGAGCATCTGGATGTTGCGGTCGTATTGGTCGGTCCAGAACCACGGCACGGCGGCGGCGCTGGGGGCGTTGCCGGCGATCGCGTTCGCGGCGGCCTGTGCCTGAACTTCGGCATTTTCCCAGGACTCGACGCGGATGGCTTCGCCGAGCCAGTGCGTGCGTTGCCGCGCGACGTCGCCAACGGCGTAGATCGACGGCAGCGAGGTGCGTGCCTCGGCGTCGACCAGCACGCCGTCAGCGCATTCGGCGCCGGCCTCGCGGGCCAGTTCGTCGTTCGCTACCGCGCCGATTGCCACCACTACGACATCGGCGGCGAGCAGGCTGCCGTCACCCAGGCGGACTGCCTCGACGGCCGTATTGCCTTCGAGCGCGGCAACCGTCACGCCGGCGCGCACATCGACCTGATGCGAGCGATGCAGGTCCAACAGATACGTGCCGAGAAAGCCGCCGAAAATCCGCGGCAGCAAGCCGTTGCCGGTTTCGAGCACGGTGACGGAGCAATCGCGCGCCACCGCCGTCGCGGCGATTTCGAGTCCGAGAAAGCCGCCGCCGATCACGACGACCTTCGCGCCGGCCGTCAGACGCGCGGACAGGTTCACGCTGTCGCCGACGTTGCGCAGCATCAGCACGCCGTCGAGCGCCGCGCCCGGCACCGTCAGCGGCCTCGGCCGCACGCCGGTCGCCAGCACGAGATCGTCGTAGGCAAGCGGCTCGCCGTCGGCGAGCGAGATCTGCTTCGCAGCGCTGTCGATGCTGGCGACTTTCACACCGAGTCGCAGGGCGACCCGCTGTTCGTCATACCAGTCGCGCTGAAACATCGTCGTTTTCGACGGCGAAGCGCCGTTCAGCACTTCCTTCGACAACGGCGGCCGCTCGTAGGGCAACTCCGACTCTTCGCCGAGCAGCAGGATCTCGGCGGATGCGTCGAGTTTGCGCAGGGCGGCGGCCGTTCTCGCGCCGGCCTGTCCCGCGCCGACGATCACGGTTCGCCTGCTCATGCGCTCACTCCGCACGCGAAGCCGCGCGAAAGATCATTCGACATCGACGAGCACCTCATCGCCGTCTACGCGTACCGCGAAGGTCTGCAGGTCGACATCGACCGGCCCCGACACGGCCTTGCCCGTGCGGATGTCGAATACGCCCTGGTGCAGCGGACATTCGACCGTGCCGTCTTCGAGGTAGCCGTCCGACAGGCAGGCGTGCGCATGCGTGCAGATATCGTGGGTGGCGAAGAATTCGCCGTCGAGGTTGTACAGAGCAACCGGAATGTTCTCGATACGGCACGCCTTGACGGTGCCGGCGGGGACTTCGGCAACGAGTGCCAGCGGTTTCCATGCCATCAGATCAGTCTCCTCAAAGTGAGTACCAGGCTGGCGATATCGGTATCGCCCCGGACAGGAATGCTTCGGTTCAGCATTGGCGACGTTATGCGTCGGCGGTCCGTATTCTGAGCGAGCCGGTTACGGGCCGTGTCACTATTTCCTTGATGGAGCGTTCGCCGTTCGCGAACGCAGCGCGCGCGGCGGATACGGTGGGCCGCGTCGTGTGGTAACGTCGGCTCGATTCGGGGATTCGTGGCCGCCGCGGCGAAGCGGGCGGGCAATACGATGGAGACTGCATGCGTTTCGATTTGACCGATTTGAGGCTGTTCGCGGCTATCGCTGCGCGTGGAAACATCACCAAAGCCGCGGAAAGCCTGCCGATTGCCGTCGCCGCGGCGAGTTCGCGCATTCGCGCGCTGGAGGAGTCGGTCGGCGCGCCGCTGCTGTCGCGTCATAGCCGAGGTGTCGAACTGACGCCGGCCGGCGACGTGTTTCTGCAATACACGATCACGATGTTGCGGGAATCCGCGAAGCTACGTCACGATCTGTCCCAGTTCGGCGACGGCTTGCGAGGTAACGTCCGGCTTCTCGCCAACACCAATGCGATCCACGAATTCCTGCCCGCGTTGCTCGCGCGCTTCCTCGCGGATAACCCCAATATCAACGTCGACGTCGAGGAACACACGAGTCCCGAAACTGTGCGCGGAATCGACGAAGGCAGCGCGGATCTCGGCATCATCGTCGGACTGGTGAACACCCGGAAACTCGAAGTGCGGCCGTTTCGCGACGACCGGTTCGTCGTCATCGTGCCGAACGATCATGCGCTTGCCCGCGAGCATACGATTCGTTTTCATCAGGTGCTGGAGTGGAATTACATCGGTTTGCACGAACACGCATCGCACCAGCAATACGTGTCGAAGACCGCGCTGCTGCTCGGCCAGAGCATTCAGGTGCGCACACAGGTCGAAACCTTCGAGGCGGTCTGTCATATGGTGGCGGCGGGCGTCGGCGTATCGATCGTGCCTGAATTGACCACGCGTCGTCTGCGCGACACGCTGCCGTTTTCCGTGGTCCGACTCGACGAACAATGGGCGAAGCGTGAGCTGAAACTGATCTCGCGCGCGCAGGAGAACTTCGCCCCGCATGTGCGCAAGTTGTATGACGCGCTGGTGGTAAGTGATTGAAACTGATAGTGCCGATGCTGAAGTGAGCTATTGGCCGAAGTAGTTGGCTAATGAGCGGCTAATGAGATTTCGCCGCTCCTGAGAACCGCGTCCACACCGCGCGAAGACGTTTTGCCTTGTTTTCCAGTAGATATGACGCAACCAGTGTGATGGCAGCGGATACCGCGCCCGTCGCGATGTGCTCCACGTACGGGAAATGATAGTGGCTCGGGTGAGAGTAAGCATCGCCGATCGCCGTTAGCACGCCGACAATCAGCGCATTTCCGTAGCGGTGTTCGTAGAATTTCGCCGCGGGCGTGAACGTGAGCAATACCGCCAGAAGCGCCGTCAATAAACCCGTGCGCAAGGCAATCGTCCAATGCACGATGCTGGCGATATTGGCCCAACTGCCGGGCATGCAGGTCATGCATGCGCTGACGGGCTGCCAGAAACGCTGGATGAACAACCTCCATCGGCGCTTCCATTCGCTGGATATCATCAAGGTCCTCTCTTAATCGCACCGCCGGGCGCTTTTCCGCGTGACATTCGATGTACCGGATAACTATAGGCTGACTCGATGAATTGGCGTGTGTATTCGCATGACTCAGCCGATACGGACATTCTGAACGATGATCCACGCGGACCACATCATCAACGCAATACCGAGCGGCTTGCCGATCGACTTGCCCCAGCTGAAATTCTTCTCGACCGCCATAATCGCACCTAGCGCCAGCATCCAGCCGATGCTGCCTGTGCCGAGCGTGAACATCAGCAGCATCAACGCCCAACAGCAGCCGATGCAGAAAGCGCCGTGGCCGATGCCGAGTCGAAAGCTCTCGCGGCGTGCGTTCCTGCCGCGCCAATACCCGGTGATGAACATCATCGGCGAGCGGCATTTGTCGAGACAGCGATGCTTGAGGCTGCTGAACTGATAGGCACCTGCAAGCGCGACACTCGCCGCGCCTATCAGCCAGCCGTGAGACACCCATACGGGCGATTGGTCCGCGAAACGGTGGAGTGCGGCATCGACACCGTGCGCGATGAGGCCGAACAACACCCATGCGGTGGCATAACCTGCGATCAGAAATGCCAGTAGCGTCCAGCGGTTTTCGCGCGCGCTGGTCATGCGTCTGAACATATCGAGCAGCGGGAACGCGGTCGGCAGCATCATCGCCGCGATCATCAAGAGCCACGCAACGCTGTGCAGCAACGCTGCGAGCGCGATGCTCGCGCCAGGTAATCCGCCGCATAGCGCGCCGATGAGCGGCACGTCAGTCCAGCTCACATGACGCAGATAGCGCGCGTACGGACCCGTGTCCCACGCCCATAGCGCAACCCACGCGCTGGCGGTCAACGCGACGAAAAGCGGCGCGAACAGCCGCGAGCGTGCGAGCGTTTTCACGACACGAAGCTGAACGATCCCTGAATGGCGTTATGTCCGCTCAAGGCGAGATCGAGGCCGAGCTTGTCGTGTTGCAGGCGAAAGCTGTTGGCTTTGCCGATGAAGGCGGGCGACCCCGGTATCGTCGAAAAGATGCTTTCGACCAGCTTGGTCGGCTCGCCGGTCGGGCCGCGATAGGGCTCCAGGTCGGCCTCGATGGCCGCGCCGACTTTCATCCGGCCCTTGCCGTCGATCACCGAGTATTCGATTGGAGCACGTTCGACGGACACGACTTCGCCGATCAACTGCACGAGATCCGCGAGCGGACCGCCGTGCTCGCCACGGTACACGCTCACCAGCGCATTGAATTGCGCATCGCTGGCGCGCTCGTCGACGAACATCGCGACGCGCCAGCCACCCTTTAGCACATTGCCGGGGATGAATGCCGCGAACGCGATCGTCAGGCCCGATACATCGACGCCGTCGATCGTGCCTTGCTCGTAGTGGTAAGCAAGCGCGCTGCGGCAAATACCGTTATCGGGATCTTCTCCAATCCAGCACGGACATAGCACTTTGCATTCGCACACTTCGAGGATGCTGCCCATCAGTTGATAGCTCATTTGCGCCTCCGCTACCGGTTGAAGCCGGCGCGAACAACAGCGCCGGACACTCTCCTGTTGTAGACGCCGGACGATCAACATTCAAAGCGTTCCGGGCGCGGAAAATGAATGAAGCAGCTTGTACAGAGGGTATTGTTCTGCGCGCTACGAAGACCGAACTTTCCGTAGAGGGATCGACCGACGGGGTTTTGTTCGCATCAGGTCAGGCTGATTCCGCCATCAACGGCCAGATTGACTCCCGTGATGAAACTGCTGTCACTGCTGACGAGGAAAAGCGCCGCGCGAGCCAGTTCGTCGGTATGGCCCAGACGACCGAGCGGGATCGCCGCGGCGATGCCGACTTCGAAGTCCTTGCGGGCGTCGGCGGGGATGCCCAGTTTCGACAGAATGGGCGTGTCTACCGGTCCGGGACTCAGCACATTCACGCGAATAGCACGTTGCTTGAACTCGAGCGCCCATGCGCGAGCGAAGGCTTCGATGGCGGCTTTACTGCCGGCATAGGCGGCGTGTCCTTCCATGACCTTGCTGCTGGCCACCGAGCTGACGAGCAGGACCGTGGCTGCGTTACGCAAGTGCGCGGATATCTTTTGAACGCCGAAGAACACGGAGCGGGTATTGGTGGAGAACTGCGCATCATAGTCGGCGACGCTGACGTCTTGCGACGAACTGATCATATTGATGCCGGCATTGGCGACATAGATATCGACCCCGCCGAATTTCTGCGCCGCCAGTGCCGCGACGCGATCATGTGTCGCGAGATCGGCTACGTCGCCGGTCAAACCGATTGCGCGCGGGCCTAATTCGCGAACGGCCGCGTCAACGGCATCAGCACGGCGGCCGACGATCATCACATCCGCACCGTTTTCGATCAGCGTCTTCGCGATGGCAAAGCCGATTCCGCTATTGCCACCCGTCACGATGGCTGTTTTGCCTGCGAGGTTCTTCATTGCCGCTCCATGGTCATATCCAAAACCGAATGCCGGTCAATCTAATTTGATCTTGATAGATATGGAAGTCATACAATGGCCCTTTCACCTGTTCCATTCTGTCATCAATGACCGTTGAACATCTGCAGGGTTTGGCCGCATTCGTGCGCTCTGTCGAGGCGGGATCATTTACGGGTGGCGCACGCCTGCTCGGGACGACACCGTCGGCCGTATCGAAGAGCATCGCACGGCTTGAACGTAGGCTTGGCGTTCGCCTTTTCCAGCGCACGACACGGGCGTTCTCGTTGTCGATAGGAGGGCAGGCCTACTACGAACGCGTCGCGCCATTGGTGAAAGGCATCGCGGAGGCCGACGAAGTATTGGCGGCTCCAGCGACAGCCACAGGCCGGTTGCGCGTCAGTTTGCCCGGAGATTTGGGGCATACGCTGCTTGAATCGATCGCGTCCACTTTTCTCGCGCGACATCCTGACCTCGCGCTGGACGTGAACATCGGCGACCGACATGTCGATCTGATCCGGGAAGGATTCGATCTGGTGCTGAGGGTCGGCGAGGCCAGCGATAGTGGGCTGTATTCCCGCTCGTTGGCGAGCTTGCGGCTCGTTCTCGTCGCATCGCCGAAGTATCTGAAAACGTATGGCGAGCCTCATACGATCAAGGACCTCACCACTCACCGCCATGTACGTTACCGGCTTGGCGGGCAGATCTTCCCGATTACTTTCCACAATGGCCAGACGTTGTTCCCGCAAGGAATGTTCGACACCGACAATGGTGAAGCGATGAGAACGGCTGCTGTCAACGGGCTAGGCATTGCGCAACTTCTCGGCACGACCGTGCACGCCGATGTCGCGGCAAGGCGATTAAAGGTGCTGATGCGTGATGTGCCGCTGCGTTCGGTTCCACTGCAATTTCTGCACGCATTTGGGCGCAATGTTCCAAACCGGGCGGCGTTGTTCATGGACTTCGTGTCGGAGCAGATCGAATCATTGCCGTGGAAGGGCAATCCGAATTCGTGAAGACAGCTTGACACGATAATAGATGACCGACTATCTTACTACCCGTGCCAACCATGCGATCTTGAGCCCCAATGCCCAGACCACCGAACCCTGAAGTCCGCACGCGATTCCTGACAATCGGGCGCGATACCGTACACGAAATGGGTTTTAACGGCTGCGGAGTCGGTGATATCACGGCAGCGGTAGGTGTGCCCAAGGGCTCGTTCTACAACTATTTCGACAGCAAGGAAGCTTTCGCCGTCGAGATCGTGGAGGCGTACTGGCTGTCCATCGAGGCTCGCCATGGCAGCCTGCTGCGGGAGGCGTCGGTTCGGCCGCTCGTTCGTATCACCCGATTTTTCCATGCACTTTCCAGCGATCATGCCCAGAAGGATTTTACGTTGGGCTGCCTGATCGGAAACCTGTCGCTCGAACTGTCACATGCGAGCGAGGACACGCGGCAGCGGATTTCCGCCATCGTGAAGCGCTGGGAAGCCGCGCTGGCCGACTGCCTGCGCGAAGCGCAACAGTGCGGCGATTTCGACGCAGATCGCAACGTAGCGGAAGTGGCGACGATCCTTGTCGAAGCCTACGAAGGCGCCGTCATGCGCAGCAAACTCGAACAAAGCGGCAAGGCATGTCGTCGTTTCGAGAAGGTCGTGCTTCCGTTGCTGCTCGTCTAAAAAATTTGTCCATATAAATAACCGACTGGTCATTTATTTTCAAGGTCGCCACGTCCTGCCACGCCGCTTCACTTCTTTGCGGTCAATCCTTCAAGGAGCTTTTCATGAGCAGCCAAAACCAGGCTAACTACGCCGATCCGCTGAATCCAGCGCTTCCTCGTTCGACTTTCAAGCTGAAAAAGGAGAACGCGGCACTTGTCGTTATCGATCCGCAAAACGACTTCCTGAGCCCAAGCGGTGCGAGCTGGGCGTATTTCGGTGCGAGCATCGTTGAGAACAATACGGTCGAGCACATCGGACAATTGTTCAGCGCCGCGAAGGATGTCGGATTGACGGTCGCGGTGTCACCGCATTACTACTATCCGGTCGATCATCATTGGCACTTCGGCGGCCCGCTCGAAAAGGTGATGCACGATATCAACATGTTTGCGCGCAAGGGGCCGGTCACGCTCGACGCGTTCGAAGGCTCGGGTGCGGATTTCCTCGAAGAGTACAAGCCGTATATTCTCGACGGCAAGACGATCATTGCGTCGCCGCATAAGGTGTACGGCCCGGAAACGAACGATCTCGTACTGCAGCTTCGCAAACAAGGCGTCTCCCAGATCATTCTGGCGGGGATGGCGGCGAATCTTTGCATCGAGTCACATCTGCGGGAACTGATCGAGCAAGGCTTCGAAGTCGTCGTCGTACGCGATGCGACAGCCGGTCCGCGCGTGCCGGAAGGGGACGGGTATCTTGCGGCCATCATCAACTATCGTTTCCTCGCGCACGCGCTCTGGACCACGGCTGAGACGCTCGAACAGCTTCGCGCCTGAACCGCAGTTATTTTGACCAGGCCACACTGCCGCTACGCGCTTATCTATCGTCTGTGGAGAGAGCGTGCCGTTATTAACGAACCGCAGTGTGGCAAATCAAAGGAATCGATATGCAATCTCTAATTTCCCAGGACGCGCGCGCGGCACTCACCGAACGCGCTGTTATCGCAAAGGTGCGAAAGAACCTGAGCTTCGAGGCACTTGCAGAAGGAACCGGTCTTAGCGTTGCTTATGTGACGGCTGCGCTGCTGGGCCAACATCCATTGCCCGAAGATGCGGCACGCAGCGTGGCGGAGAAACTGGAACTCGACGAAGAAGACCGCTTGCTACTGCAGACGATTCCGGTGCGAGGCAGCATTCCAGGAAACGTGCCGACCGATCCGACCATCTACCGCTTCTATGAAATGGTGCAGGTATATGGCAGCACGTTGAAGGCACTCGTGCACGAGCAGTTTGGCGATGGCATCATCAGTGCTATCAACTTTCGGATCGATGTGAAGAAAGTCGACGATCCCGAAGGCGGCTCGCGCGCGGTCGTCACTCTGGACGGGAAATTCCTTCCCTACAGGCCGTTTTGATCTTTTCAGCGTGCATCATGCCGGCGGCGCGCTCGCGCGCCGAGCGGCAATCCACTAGTGATCGGCACCGCTCGGTGCCGGTTTCCGCTTCGGTACCAATTCGGCTATCAGACGCCGAAAATGCTTGCGCGCGACGCTAAGCAATTCGTCCGAGAGTTCGGGCCGTCCATCTTTCACTGCGCGCGAGAGCGACAGTGCGCCTACCATTGCGCTGATCGCGGACATCGCTTCCTGCCGTGATTTTCGTTTGTCGCCTTCAATGGGCGCGGCGAGGATGTCCAGATAGGCCTCAATGCCCGTGGCGTAAATCTGCTGGATATTCGCGCCGGTTCGGGCGACATCGGCCTGTAGAGCCGTCGCGGGGCATCCTTCGGCGCATTCGTCGCGGTGCTCCGGGCTGAGATAAGCGGCGAGAGCCGACAGAAGCGCTTTTCTCGGATCGCTTCCCGACGAAACCATCTCGGCAAAATTGCTCGTCGCAGTATCGAATGCGCAAGCCACCGCCTCGGCGGCTAATTCTTCCTTGGACGCAAAGTGGTTATAGAAACCACCGTGCGTAAAGCCGGACTCTTTCATCACGTCCGCAACGGACACATTCTCGATGCCGCGCGCGCGGAACAATCGCGACGCCGTCTCGACGATCGTACGTCGATTCTGCTCAGCCTGTTCTTTCGTCAATCTCATGTCAGTCTCTCCTCATCAGCGCACCGGGTTCCTGTGCTTGACAATGATGTTGCTCAACATTATTGTGAGCGTATCAATGTTGCCCATCATCATAATAGTGCATCGGCCGGCGTTGACCAACTCAACTTGAAAGGTACCCAAATGAGCAATCATGCAGATAAAGTGGCCATCGTCACAGGTGCTTCGGCTGGCATCGGCGCGGTCTACGCCGATCGGCTGGCAAAGCGGGGCTACGACCTGATTCTCGTGGCTCGCCGTGTCGACCGGCTGCAAAGCCTGGCAAGCCAGATTATCAGCGACACGGGCCGCAAAGTAGAAGTCGTCGAGGCAGACCTGACGGATCGCGACGGGGTAGCGCGTGTCGAAGACATCCTTCGCAACGATGAGCGCGTTTCGCTGCTCGTCAACAATGCGGGTGTCGCGGCGGTGACGCCATTGCTCGACACGGACGTCAACGCGATGAGCACGCTGGTGTCGATCAATATCGACGCGCTGATGCGTCTGACCTATGCGGTGGCGCCTGGCTTCGTGAAGCGCGGTAGCGGAACCATCATCAATATCGCGTCGGCGGTGTCGATCGGGACAGAACGACTGAACGGCGTCTACTCAGGCTCGAAAGCGTTCGTTCTCGCCTTCAGCCAGTCTCTGAAACATGAACTGTCTGATAAGGGCGTACGCGTGCAAGCGGTATTGCCCGGCGCCACCGCGACCGATATCTGGGCGAATGCGGGCTTGCCGGTGACGAACCTGCCGAAGGAAATGGTCATGCAGACTGAAGCGATGGTCGATGCCGCACTCGCCGGCCTCGATCAGGGCGAATTCATGACGTCGCCGTCGCTGCCCGATCTGGCCGAGTGGGATGAATACGAAAAGGCACGTGTTGCTCTTTCGGAAAAGCTGTCGCTTTCCGAACCGGCGGCGCGTTATCGCGCCGCTTCGACAGCCGTTTAAGCACCGCTATTGCGCTTGTGATCGCGCGCGATCCGAGGATCGGCGAGATCGCAGGCCCGTCGGCGATTGGCGCAAGTGGCGCAGTCGCCGCGAACTCCGCGATCCCGTCCTTCGTCTAGCCTAACGCCGGTTCCGAGAACCGCTCGATCCAGACCGCCAGGCGATCGGCCGCAAAACTCGCGGTGCGTGCACCGGCGCGGCAGACGATCGTGTCGCCTTCACGCCCGAATTGCAGCGCACCGCCGGCTTCTTCGAGCCACAGCAGACCGGCCAGCCAGCTCGCGTGCTCGGCCGATACGGTCTGGCCCACCGGCCGCGTGAGGAACTCGCTCAGCGTGGCCGGCGACGTCCACGTCAGCGCATCGCCATTGCCGCGCACCGTGGCGCCGAGGACGTCGGTGAAGACCTGCACCGCGTCGGCGGCACCCCGTCCCGCATGTTGCTTACGCAACTCCGCCAGCCGTGTACTGACCGCGTGGCCGAAGCTGCCGCTGCATTCGCTCTCGACACGCACCAGATCCGCGTAGTCCATCCGCTGCCAGTCCGGCTCGACGTTGCGCGCACCGGCCAGTTGCGTGCCGGCCAGATAGGTTTCCACCGGCTGGAAGCGGCCCGGGCCGATCAGGCTCGCGCACAGCGTGTGCACGATGCCGATGCGGGTCGCGACGGTCTGCGTTTGCAGCACGCCGAGCTTTTCGCGCACCAGCTGGTCGCGTTCCTTGCGCAGCCCCGCCAGTTCCAGCGCCTGCTTCATCTCCATGCGCAGCGCGCTGATATCCCACGGCTTCTTGATATAGCGATGGATCTGGCCTTGGTTGACGGCCTCGACGGTCTGGTCCAGCTCCGAATAGGCGGTCGTCAGGATCCGCACGATATGCGGATAGCGCTCGCGCGCATAGCGCAGAAGTTCGTTGCCATACTCGCCCGGCATGCGCTGGTCGGACACCAGCACTGCGAGGCTGGCCGCGTGCGCATCCAGCATGGCCTTGCCGTCCTCGACGGAGGCGCCCGTCACGACCGGCGCGATCGCGCCGATCGCGCGCTCGAAGTATTTGAGCGCGGTGGCTTCGTCATCAACGAACAGAATCGCCGGGGGCGGTGTCTGGTCGGCAATCGTAGTGCTCATTGGTAACTCCTGTGCATTCGATCCTTGAAATTTGGGAATTCCAGCGTCCCGGTCATGCCGTCGCCGGACGCGGATGCGATCCTGATACTTCCGCCAAAGGACTGCATCACGCGGGGGTAGAAATTCATGTGCAAGCCGCTCACGCCGGCGTCCGCGATAACTGGGTGACAGTCAGGCGCCGCATCACCTCCGGGGCGATAACGGCGCCGCGGTCGCCGATGCGAGCACTTCGCGGACCGTGCTCACGCCCAGCGGCTTTTCCAGGATTCGAAACACCTCGCCGGCATGCACCGATTCCGGCAGCGCGTCGCCGTCCGCGTAGGCTGTCACGAGTATCCGCACGATATGCGGATACTCGTGCGAGACCTGCCGCAGCAGATCGGCACCGTGCCGGCCCGGCATGCGGAAGTCGGTCACCACGACCGCCACCCGCGCGCCTTCGCGGCGCAGGATATCCAGGGCCTCCTCCGCGTCGCACGCGAGCAGCACCTCATAGTCGCTGCCGGCCGAGCGCGCAAAGTACTTGCGGGCCAGTTCCTCATCGTCGACATAGACGACGGTCTGCCGCGCTTGCTGGGTCTCTCTCATCTCCACACCACTCAACATCATTCGGCCCGCGGCAGGTCGAAGTTGAACGCAGTCCACTTGCCCAGCTCGCTTTCCGCGAACAGTGTGCCGCCGTGGCGCTCCACCACCGCATAGCTGATCGACAGACCGAGGCCGAGGCCCTGGCCGACTTCGCGGGTAGTGAAGAATGGTTCGAATACCCGCGCCAGATTCTCCGGCGCGATGCCGGGGCCGTTGTCGCGCACATTCACATGCAGCCGCTCATCGCGCCATTGCACGGTGACATGAATTTTCGGCGAGGCGGTCCTGGCCTTCTGCATCGCGAGCGCGGCGTTCGAGAACAGGTTGATCAGCACGCCGATGACCGCCGCTTCGTCGCCCAGCACCAGTGTGTCGCCGGGCAGCTCGCGTGTGACGCTGACGCCGCGCAGCTCGTGCGCGCTCAGCCGGGTCGACGAATCGAGCGCTTTCTCGAACAGGAACGGCACGCCGTCCGCGGATGCACCCGGCTTGCGGTACGCAAAGGTCTTCAGATCCGAGACAATGTGCTGGATGCGCTGCATGCCCTGCTTGGCATCGATCAGGCACTCCTGCAGCGTCGCGCTTTCCTTGGCCTGCCGCTCCTCCATCGCCAGTTCGATCGCCATCAGGCAGAAGTTCACCGGGTTGTTCACTTCGTGAAGCAGGCCAGCCGACAACGTACCGATTGCCGCCATCTTCTCCTGCTGCAGCAACTGGCCTTTGATCTGCGCGAGGCTTTCATTGGTGCGCGCGAGTTGTTCGTTCTTGTGCGCGACCTCGTCCTTGAGCCGGAAAAGCTGGAAGCGGCCCTTCTCGTTGAAGTACGTGTAAATGGAACTGGCCACCGCGCAGAAGAAGATCAGGATCAACTGGAACTTGAACTGGCTTGCGTCCTGGATGCCGCCCGGATGCGCGACGCACGCGATGTAGTACAGCACGACCGTGGCCACGCCGAAGGCCAGCGTCTGCCAGTAGCCGGATGGAAACAGAATCCCCACCGCGAAGATCGTCAGCATGAGCCCGGCGTAGAACAGCGACGCCTCGCCCTGCGTCGCGTAAATCATCCACGAGATCATGGCCTGCGGCAGCAGCAGCCAGAAGAACGTGATGACCTGCACGTGGCGTTTGCCCGCCGCCGTATAGAGCGACAGCAACGCGAGCCCGATGGCCACGCTCGTCAGCACCCGGATGATCGCAAAGCACTTCTGCTCGGACGGGTACACGACGTAGTCGAGCGCCACGCCCATCAGCACCAGCACGATGACGGTCAGGCCGCCGGCCTTGCTGCACAGCAAGCGGTAGTCGCGCAGCTCTTCACGATAGTTCGAATAGAGCCCAGCCAGGGATGTCGTCATCTCAGGCTACTTGTTGCTGGCCGATCACCGTCTCGGCGAACACATTGACCCCGGTCGCGTCCGTGTACAGACGCGGTTCGCCGCAGTTCTCCGGCATGATCTCGGCCATCTGTGCCTCGTTGCGATAGATCAGGTACCACTCCAGCACGTGCTCCATGCTGAAGCGCTCGGGGTTGTCGGCGTGCACGTTGGTGACCAGCAGGCGGCCGCCATGGCGGGTGCGGCTGGCGAAATGCTGGTTCAGCCGCGCGCAGACCTTGTCCGACAGATAGTCGAACAGGCCGGCGCAATAGACCGCGTCGAACTCGCGGACGTCCGGTGCATCCTCGTCCATCCGGCGCTTGAGCAGGTGGTGGACCGAATCGTGGCTGTAGCTGATGGTCATGCGCTTGGCCGCTTTCTGCGCGATCGACCCGAGGCGGTCGCGCGTCCAGTCCAAGGTTTCCTGGCTGAAGTCGAGCAGCTCGAATGTCAGCCAGTGCGGCTCGTCGTATTCCTGGATGAAGCGCTGGATCTCCTGAGCGGGGCCACAGCCCACGTTCAGCACGCGGAACGGCCGGCCCGCGGCGCGCGCTTCGTTAGCAAGCCGGGTCAGATAGTCGACCAACAGATCGATGCGATTGCGGTGCGCGCGTGCGACGGCCGTCTGCAGGAAGGCCGCGTTGACGATCTGGAAATAGGTGCTCGGACCCTGGCGCGGATCGTCGATCATCTGGTTGACCATCTGATAGTCACCCGCGTAGCCGAGCGGCTTCGTGAACGTGCGGAACACGAACGGCGAACGCAGCAGCAGCGGATGCAGCGCGGCCTGCGCAAAGGCGCGGTGAGCAGGCGCCAGTTCTTCGTCGACCAGGCGCGCTTCGCCTTCGAAATCGTCGAAGTAGACCTTGGTCCTTTCCATCAGCGGCGATGCCAGTTCGAGGAAGAAGTCCTCGCGCAGAGTCTTACCTTCCTTCGGCATGCTGTCCGCGAGGTCCGCCTGCTCGACCCAGCGCGACATGTCCGACAGAAACGCCCGGATCTGATTGACCGCGATCTGATAGTCGCGGCGGATCTGGAAGCGCTCGGCCCAGTCCTGCACGAACTGGCGGGCTTCGTCCCCGACGGTGCGCGCTTCCAGCACGTCGGCGCTCAGCTCGCGCCACTCGGCGATCAGCGTGACCGACACGATGGCGGTCAGGCCGGTATTCACCATACTGATGACGACCGCCTTGCCCGAGTAGGCGTGCTCGACGCCCATCTTGACCGACAGGTCGCTCAGCACCTCGCTGACCTGAACAATCGAATAGGGGTTATAGACCTCCATCACCAGGGACTTGCGCTGGAGATTGATGATCGTGCCCCGCACCTGCTCGCCCTGCGAGTTGCGGAAGCTCACTACCGGATCGATTTGCGTTTTCGAATACACAGTATTGCGGCTAGGTAAGTACCACGGGAGGTTGGTCTGAAATCTGGTGCCATACCCAGGCCAGCAGGCCGGCCAGTCGGCGTAGATAGTTTCCTCGGTCCAGGTGACGAAACGCCGCCATCGGTATCGACGGACTCGTTAGCCTGGTGGGCCTGAAGGCCAGCTTCGGAACGGTACCGATCTTTGCGATTTGCAGCATTCTACTGATAAAAAATGAATGCTGTCGGTTCGCTCCAGCACGATCGGTGAAATTACCTGGCGCGCATCAAAGAGAGGGGGGAGTGAGCGAGTAAGCGCTCGAAAGGGGTGTTCGACGGCGTCCGAACCCGCGGGTCCGAGGCACGCCGCCGACTGTGCATCGCTTTCACACGGAGCGCATCAGTCCGCCATCCACGCGGATGTTTTGCCCGGTGATGTAACCCGCGCCGTCGGAAGCGAGAAACGCGATCGTCGCGGCGATTTCCTCGCTCTTGCCGTAGCGCTGCATCGGCACGCTCTCGCGGCGCTCTTCGGTGGCCGGCAGGCTGTCGATCCAGCCGGGCAGCACGTTGTTCATGCGCACGTTGTCCTTGGCGTGCGAGTCGGCAAACAGCTTCGTGAAGCTCGCCAGCGCCGCCCTGAAGGCCGCCGAGGTCGGAAACATCGCGCTCGGTTCGAAAGCCCATGCGCTCGACACATTGACGATCACGCCCGCCTGCTGTTTCTGCATGATCGGCGCGACGAGACGCGTCGGCCGGATCACGTTCAGCAGATAGACATCGAGCCCGCGATGCCAGTCGTCGTCGCTCAAATCGAGCAACGGCGCGCGCGGCCCGTGCCCCGCGCTGTTGACCAGCACGTCGATGCGGCCCCAGCGCGACATCGCGTCGTCGACGAGTCTGCGCAGATCGTCGTTCGACTGGTTCGAACCGGTGACGCCGATGCCGCCCAGTTCGCTGGCGATCGCCTCTGCCTTGCCGGAGGACGAAAGGATCGCAACCTTGAAGCCGTCAGCCGCGAGACGGCGTGCGGCCGCCGCACCGATGCCGCTGCCCGCGGCCGTCAGGACCGCAACTTTTTCTACTGTCATGGTGATATTCTCCTTAAGACCGTGGATCCACGGCTGCCCAAAAACGCCGATGAATGGAAAAAGAATAGCACCGTCGCGCGGTTGCAATCCGGCAGTTTCATTGCCAGTTAACAGTAGAAAAACTATTGTATGAAGGACTCAGACGAGAAACTGCCGTCGCTGAATGGCCTGCGCGTATTCGAGGCGGTCAGCCGGCATCTGAGCTTTCGGCGCGCGGCTGAAGCGCTCGGCGTGACCGAGGGCGCGGTGGGGCAGCATATCCGTGGTCTCGAGGCTGAGCTGGGCCTCAAGCTGTTCGAGCGCCGGCCTCGTGGGCTCGTGCTGACCGAAAACGGTCAAAGTTATGCGGTCAGCGTTCGCCGCGCGTTCGACGTGCTGACCGAGGCGACCCGAGCGCTGCGGCCGCAGCCGCTGAAGCTGACGATCAGCGTGACGCCGACGTTCGCGGCCAAGTGGCTGATTCCACGCTTGCCGGAGTTCACGGCGGCGCATCCGGGAACCGACTTGCGCATTGTCGCGACCGAGCGTCTGTCGCATTTCCAGACGGATGGAATCGATCTCGCGGTGCGCTATGGGCAGCCGCCGTTCGGCGCGGGACTCACCGCGGAACTGCTATTCGACGATGTGCTCGTTGCGGTTGCGAGTCCCGAGATGTCCGCTGGTAAACGCAAGCGCTCGGAGACGGGAAGCCGCACGTTGCTGCATGACGCCCATAATCTCTGGCCGCAGTTTCTCGCGCGGATGCAGCCTGACAAGCCGCTCGACTTCAAGAACATCCACTTCAACCAGATCGCGCTGGCTATCGATGCCGCACTCGAAGGCCAGGGAATCGCGCTGGCGAATCCGGCGTTCGTCGCGCGCGATCTGGCGGCGGGGCGTCTCGTCCATTATTTCGCGCAGACGTTCGATACTGGGGCTGGCTTTTATCTGGTGTTTCCGCGCAAGCAGCAGCATCCGCAAGCGGTGGCGGCGCTGCGCGAATGGTTGCATCAGCGCGCGTCAGTGTGACGGTGCGGGGTGTGAATTGCGGGGTCTGCTATGGAGTTGGTTGTGATTGGGTCGAGGATGCGAATGGCCAGACGACCTTGTCATCGACCGCGTACAGCGTGCAGTCTTTCAGCCCGGACGACTGGCAGTGTTGCATCGCCCGCTCGGCTGCATCTACAGGCTCGCCCTGCGGAACTTTGCCCCAGGTAGCACGCCAGTTTCCGTTGGACGCAATGACGAATGCCTTTGGAGACGGACGATACAACCATGCCCGATAGCCGTCGCGGCCACGCGCATCGATCAATGGCACTGCGTCCACGTCCGTGATCGAATGCCGGTTGTCAGTGGTGCCGCCGGACTGTTGTTGGCCGCTCTCGATGATTACCGGCGTGCCCACGACGGCGCCCTTCGCTGCCATATCGTCGAACATCCGCGCCAGCAACGTCGACAGCGCGCGGTCATCGAATCCGACATGCCAGCGGGACAATGGAATGCTGTCGGTGTGATATGCGCCGAGCCATATAATCGCGCCGCTTTTCCTGTCTTGCAAAATTGCCGAGAAGTCGAATATCACTTCGGCCTCGGTACTGGCCAGTCGCACTGCGGTGATCGACCCTTGCGTGACGCTAATCTGCAATTCGAACCCGCTGTTGCCAATTGTCCTGGCCGAGTCTGGACTGATCGGTTGACCCGCGGTGGTTTCGTAGAAGGTCGTCATCGACATATGACGAGCGTTCAATAGTGGCGGCGCGAGTTTAGCGATGCGGCTGCCTAGCTGGTCGTAATCTTCGTGGGCCAGTTGTGCATTTACCCAGTCGCGCGCGAGGGGTTTCTTTGCGACGAGTGAATGGTGGATGTAGTGAATGGATAAGGCTGATACGCGCTCCGACGGGCGCTGAACCAGGCGAGAAGACCCGGTCGTCGTGCTGCAAGCCGTGAGAACCATCAGGAACGCCAGAAGAAATGTGCGGAACGTGCGCTGCATCGGCAAGGGTCCTTGTCGCGCTTTTGTAATGACTTGATAACGGCCACGCTGGAATAACCTTGAAGCATTCTGCTGATGCAGCAGCCATCAGCCGCGCACAGTCATCGAACCAATTCAATAGACGCGCGGTGCCTCGGAAATTCACAGCACGTCAGGCTTTCAACGCTTCAATGACCGCGCGCAAGCCCGCGGGCTGGTGCTTTCTGCTCGGGAAATAAAGGAAGATGTTCTCTTCCTGCGGGCACCAGTCTTCAAGGCAGCGTAAGAGCCTGCCGTCTCGCAGAAAGGATTCGGCGCGCTGCTCCCACACATATGCAAGACCGATTCCGCGCGCCGCGGAATCCACCATCAGTTCCTGACTGTCGACGGTGAGCGGGCCATCGACTTCCACATGAATGAATTCGCCGTTCTTCTGCTGAAACTCCCATTGCAGAAGCGTGCCGCCCGGAAACGCATACCGAATGCACACATGCTCGTTCAGTTCGTAGGGAGTGGACGGCGTGCCGTGCTTTTCGAAGTAAGCCGGTGAGCCGACGACCGCAAAACGCAGATTGGAGCGAATCCGCACCGCGACCATGTCCTGCGACAGCCTCTCGCCAAGACGGATGCCGGCGTCGAAACCTTCTTCGACGATGTCGACGCGCTGATCCGTAGCCACGATCTCCACACGCAAACCGGGATTTTCTTTCAATAGCATTTCGATCGTGTCGCCAAACACGAATGGAGCAATCGTATTGGGCACATTGATCCTGACCGTACCGAAAGGCGTGTCGCGCCACCGGTTCAGGCCATCGACAGCCATGCGTATGTTCGACAGCGCCGGGTCCAGGCTGGCGAACAGCATCTGGCCCGCGTCGGTCAACGAAACGTTGCGGGTGGTGCGATGCAGAAGGCGCACACCGACTCGAGCCTCGAGGTTCCGTACCGCATGACTCACGGCGGAGGCCGACGTACCGCGTTCGATCGCCGCTTTGCGGAAGCTGCGATGCGTCGCAACCGCTGCGAAGGCGGCCAGTTCCGATAGCTCGCTATTTTCAATCATCGAGTGGGGTCATTGGTGAATCTGGCTCAGCAGCGCATGCATGGTTGGCCATCTTATCCGATCGATCGATCGCGTCCAGACTGGCGCCATTCATAGCGAACCTGAGCACCGTGGTTGCCAATCTGGCTGCCAAGCAGTGGAAGGCACGCGATGAAGCTTTACTTCATCGATATGAATCAAGGACAAACGATCATGCGGGCACTTCTACTCGATACTTACCAGAACGGCCGGTTCCGTGCAGCGGACATCGAATCGCCGCTTCCTGCAAACGGCCAGTTGCGCATTCGTGTGCACGCAAGCGGCGTCAATCCGATCGACTACAAGATCCGTCGCGGCGATGCGTCGTTTGCGATGCCCGAGTTGCCGGCGATTCTGGGCACGGATGTCGCCGGTGTCGTCACCGAGGTTGGCGCAGGCGTAACGGGCTTTTCCGTTGGCGACGAAGTCTATGGGATGGCCGGCGGCGTGCGCGGACTGCCGGGTTCGCTCGCGGAATTCATGACAGCCGATGCGTCGATGTTCGCGAGCAAGCCTCGCAATCTGAGCATGCGCGAGGCCGCGGCGCTGCCGCTCGTTGCGCTGACCGCGTGGGAAGGTCTGGTCGACCGCGCGCATCTGCGAGCTGAGATCCAGGCGGGTAACAAACCGAAGGTGCTCGTACAGGGCGGCGCGGGTGGCGTAGGCCATATTGTCGTGCAGCTCGCGAAAGCGCTTGGCGCCGACGTCTACGCAACGGCAAGCGGTGCCAAGCTGGAACTGGTGCGAGAGCTCGGCGCCACGCCGATCGACTACACGAGCACGCCCGTCGAACAATACGTGCAGCAATACACGGACGGTGAAGGCTTCGACCTGATCTACGACACGGTCGGCGGCGACACACTCGAGGCGTCGCTCGGCGCCGTGCGGCATTACGGCCATATCGTCAGTTGCGTCGCCTATCAACCGCACAATCTGGCGATCTCGTCGCTGCGCAATGCGGATATCAGCGGCGAGTTCGTGCTTTATCCGATGCTGAGCGGCGAGCGGCGCGCGCATCAGGGCGCGATTTTGCGCGAGCTTACCGGGCTCGTCGAGGCCGGCAAAATCCGGCCGGTTCTCGACCCGCGTCGCTTCACGCTCGATACGGCAATGGAAGCGCACGAAGCGGTCGAGCGTGGCGCGAACATCAAGGTCGTTATCGATGTGATGACTCAGGCGTAACAGACACGCGCAACCAGATGCCGGCAGCGGAGGGCCAAATCGGCAATGACGCTGTCGCCAACACGTATTGCAGAAGGAAACTGTCATGCCCAAGGACTACATCAATCCCCCGGGTCTGTCGAAGTCCGGGTACTACACGCGCGTTCTTCGCGTGACCGAGCCGTCGACGTTTATCTATATCGCAGGGCAGGTGCCGGCCGACGAGCATGCGAAGCCGGTTCATATCGGCGATATCAGGGCTCAGTTCATCGCGGTTCTCGATGCACTGACCGTGCAGTTGAAAGCGGTCGGCGCGACATGGGACGACGTCGTGTTCCGGCGCGCGTACGCACTCGACGTTGCCGGCTTCGTCGAGCATTGCATTCGCGACGAAACGTTTCCGGTGCCGTGGGATCGTCAACGTCCGTCGCCGAGCACGCTGATCGGCGTTACCGCGCTTGCTCATCCGGATTATCTGATCGAGCTGGAAATCGCAGTTGTGATAGCTGACTGAGTGTAAGCCAAGCTATGCGCACGTGCGTAACGCGTCGCTATAAAAAACGCTCATTGAAGGAGCAGGAAGACAAGTTCGGTTGCACGTCTAGCTGACAGTTTGCGCGATCGTCTGATTGGCGCATGGAAGCTCGTGTCCTACGAGGAGCGGCCTGTCGATGGCTCGGCGTCGCTCTATCCGTTTGGTGAAAAGCCGCTGGGCCTGATCATGTACACGCCCGACGGTTATATGTCCGCGCAACTGATGCGGCGCGAGCGCAAGCCGTTCGCCGGCGGCGACTGGTTCGACGGCACGCCCGACGAGTATCGTGAGGAAGGTACATCGTATCTCGCCTATTCCGGTCGCTTCGATATCGACGAGGAGAATCAATCGCTGACTCACTCGATGTTCGTGTCGCTCTTTCCGAACTGGCTCGGCAATACGCAGTCGCGCGCTGTGCGGATGGAGGGCGACCGGCTGCAACTGAGCACCGGTGCGCCGTTCTCGTCGGCGGGCCGCACGGTGATGGCCTATATCACGTGGCAACGCGCGGAGCCGAATTGAGCGGAAGTGGGGATGTCGATGCATCGATGTAGACATTTTTATCTAGACAAATTATTCTACGTGTCATCGATTTTCCACTAGGGCTTCCGCGATGACCAAGGCTGCCGCTCCGGCAAAACCGACCGCGGGCGAACTCGAACTCCTGCGGGTTCTGTGGCCGCTCGGGCCGGCCACCGTCAAGCAGGTGCATCAAGCCATGCAGCAGGAACGCGCGGACGTGACCTACGCGACCGTATTGCGGCAGATGCAGCTCATGCATATGAAGGGACTGCTCAAGCGCGACGACAGCGAGCGCTCGCACGTCTATGCGCCTGCGCTGAGCCAGAACATGCTGCAAACCCGCCTGTTGAAGGAACTGATCCACAAGGCGTTTTCCGGTTCGGGAAAGGCACTGGTGATGGCTGCGTTGCGCAAACACGTTACTCAAGAGGAACGCGAGGAGATTCGCCAATTTCTGCACGGGGACGAGCAATGAGTCCTTTTTCCTGGGCGCTCGTCCAGGCATTGGGATGGGCGCTCATCCAGTTCGTGTGGAAGGGGGCGCTGATCGGCGTGGCAACGGCGCTGACGTTGCGGCTATTGCGCGGCGCGAGCCCACGGAGTCGCTATGCGCTGCTCTGCGTTTCGCTGCTGTCGTGTCTCGGTGTGGCGGCGTTCGACGTCTATCGGCAAATCGCCGCTGCATCGCGAGCATCGGGTTGGTTTGCCTTGAGCGATTTTCCCGTCGTGCCAACGATAGATGCACGCGTACCGTTTGCGATGGAGCACGTATTGCCCTGGCTGGTTGCCGCATGGTTGATCGGTGTTGCCGCCATGTCGTGCCGTCTGCTCGCCGGTTCGCTGTGGGTGGGGCGAATGGGCCGTGCGTTTCCCCATTCGCCGGATGCCCGCTGGCAGAGCCACGTATCAGCGCTGGCCGCGCGTTGCGCTTTACCGCGCCCGGTGACGCTGCGCGTGGCGGCGCATCTGTCGAGCCCGCTGACGATCGGCTGGTGGCGTCCGCTGGTGCTGGTTCCGGCCGCGTTGCTCACGTGCATGCCGCCCGATCTGCTCGAAGCGCTGCTGGCGCACGAAATCGCGCATATCAAGCGCGCCGACTATCTGGTCAATCTGCTGCAAAGCGCGATCGAGGCACTGCTTTTCTATCATCCGACGGTGTGGTGGCTGTCGCGGCAAATTCGTATCGAGCGGGAATGCGTTGCCGATCAGATCGCCGCCACGCTGATTCAGAACCCGCGAAGTTTGGCGCTTGCGCTCGAGCAACTCGACGCTCATCAATCGACCAATGCCGAATATGCGTCGGTCGCGCAATCGGCAAAGGGCGGCCACCTGCTTGACCGCATCAAGCGTCTGTGCGAACCCGCTGCGCCTTCTCCGAAATGGACGGCATGCGCGCCAGGCATCGCATTCGGCGTCGTTGCGTTGTGTTTAGCGGCGCAGGCACTGTGGCCCGCGTCACAGTCCGCGGCAGACATCGCTCCGGTCGGGCTGCTCGAATCGAACCACGTCGTGGTGGTCGACAACAACTCAGGCAAGGTTCTGTTCCAGAAACGCGCCGACGACATCGTGCCGATCGCGTCGTTGACGAAGCTGATGACGGCAATGGTCGTGCTCGATGCGCGGCCCGACATGAACCGAACGATTCGTATCGATGCCAGCGACGTCGAGGCATTGCGGCCCAGTCCCACGGGATTGCCGGCTGGTTCGAGCCTGCCGCTTTACGCGGTGCTGCAACTTGCGCTGATGTCGTCGAACAATAGCGCCGCGTATGCGCTGGCGCATCACTATCCCGGCGGCATCCTGGCGTTCCAGGCGGCGATGCGCGCCAAGATTGCGGCACTCGGGTTGAAGCACACGACGATCGACGAACCAACTGGCCTGTCGCCGCTCAACACGTCGACAGCAAGCGACGTGTCCGTGATGGTGAACGCGGCGGCCCGCTATCCGGCGATTGCGCGTGCAACGACCGACGCCCACAGCATCATCCCGATCGACGGCAAGCTGGTCGACTATCAGAACACGAATCCACTGGTCGGGCAGAAGGGCTGGGATATCGCGTTGTCGAAAACCGGCTTCACGGAAGTGGCCGGGCGTTGCCTGATCATGCGGCTGCGCTCGGTTCGGGACAGCGTCACGATGGTGTTTCTGGACGCCGGGCCAGCCGCGGTCCCCACGCGCGACGCGATCAATATCCGCCGCCTGCTGCTTGCCCGCGAGCAGGCGTGGCACGCGTCACACGCTTAACACGCTTAACACGCGTGACATTCGCCGCGCACACTGCACGCGCCGCTTCCCCTCACTCTGACTACCTGGACTCAACTGTGACTCAGTCGATCACTCATTCGACCACGCGCCGAAAGCTGTTGATTGGATTACCGCTGCTCGCCGGCATCGGCATGGTTCCCGCGTTGCATGCTGCCGAATCGCCGCTCGCGGAGATCGAGCGGCGACATGGCGGTCGCCTCGGCGTGTTCGCCATCGATACCGGTTCGGGACGCACGCTGAGCCATCGCGCGGACGAACGCTTCCTGATGTGCAGCACGTTCAAGGGGATCCTCGCGGCGCAGATACTGGCGCGCATCGATAGCGGCGCGGAGCGGCCGGAGCGCCTTGTGAATTACACGGAGAAGGACCTTATTTTCACATCGCCGGTAACGAAGGCCAATGTCGCGCACGGCGCGATGTCGATCGATGCACTGTGCCGGGCGGTTCTGGTGGAAAGCGACAACACCGCCGCGATCCTGCTGATGCGCAGCGTCGGCGGCCCCTCGGCGCTCACCCGTTTCGTTCGTGGACTCGGCGATAGGGTCACGCGTTCGGACCGCTACGAGCCCGACTCGAATAGCTATCACGGCGAACTCGACACGACGACGCCAAAGGCGATGGCCATCACGGCGCAGCGCCTATTGCTCGGCGATGTGCTGAGTGCCGGTTCACGCGCGCAACTGGAGCGCGGCATGACCGACTGCAAGCCGGGTCTCAACCGGCTACGTGCCGCGTTGCCCGCGGGCTGGCAGGCCGCCGACCGGCCCGGAACCAGCGTCGAAAGCGAGACCAACGACTACGCGCTCGTCCGTCCGCCGGGCCGCGCGCCATTGCTCGTCGCCGCCTACTACGATGCACCGGGAGTCGCGATGGACGCGCGCGAGGCGGTGTTGCGCGAAGCCGGCAAAGCATTCGTGCAATGGGCCACGAGCGCCGCATGACCGACACCGGCACGCGAAACCGGAACATCGATCTGCTGCGGGGCGTGTCGATTCTGCTCGTGCTGTTGCATCACTTCAACATTGCGTATCGGCTCGACGACACCTTTCTTTCGCGTGTATTCGGATGGCCGACGATTCGGACGGTGGTGCGAAACGGTAACTACGGCGTCACGATGTTCTTCGTGATTTCGGGCTACCTGATTACGGCCAACGCTCTTCGTCGTTGGTCCGAATTCCGTCATGTCGATCTCGGGGCGTTTTACGGCTTGCGTACCGCGCGTATCGTGCCGTGCCTGTTGCTATTGTTGGCCGTCGTGAATGCGCTAGCTGTAGCCGGCATCCCGATCTTTCAGAATCACTCGCCGGGCGGCGCGCCGGTTTCTTTCTGGCTCGTGAATCTGGCGTCGTTGACGTTCTGGATGAACGTGTTGATCGGCGCGCACGGATGGACGAACTATGCGCTCGGCGTGTTGTGGTCGCTTTCCGTCGAGGAGGTGTTTTACCTGTCGTTCCCGCTGCTTTGCGTGGCGCTTCGCGAGGACACACGGCTCGTTGCATTCTGGCTCGTGTGCGTGGTCGTCGGTCCGGCTTACCGGTTCTTTCATCAAGGCGACGAAGGCGGCTATCTGTACGCGTATTTCGCCTGTTTCGATGCAATCGCCATCGGTTGCTGCACGGCGCTGCTCGCGAGGCATGTCGTATGGCGCGGCCGCGCGCGGAGCGTGTCGATGTGGCTGAGCGCAGCAGGCATGACGTTCGTTTATCTGTGCTGGCCCATTCGGGAAAGCAATGTGTTCGGCGTCACCGCGATGGCTTTCGGCACGGCGGTACTGCTGCTGGCGGTACACGATCGCCAGCACCGCTCGTCGATGCGGTGCTCGGCGCTCGAAGGGCTTGGCAGACTGAGTTACGAACTCTATCTGTTTCACCTGATCGTTCTTGGTGTGTTGCGAACGATCTTTCCGCCTACCGACGTGGCAGGATCGGAAAAGCTCCTGCTGCTGCTGGCTTTTCTGCTCGTTTCGGTCTGTCTGAGCCTCGCGATCGCACGGCTCTACGCGAACCCTTCGAATCGGATCGTCCGTCAGTGGCTGGTGGCGCGAAGGTCTCAATCGATCCGCCAGCGCGTACCATATAGCTGAGCGACGAGTTTCAGGAGATTGAAATGAACGCGGTGTGCCCGCTACATGGGCCAACTACCATTGTCCGCACGAATGCGTACGGGTTCCCCGTCTATGCATGTTGCTGCCACGATGTGATCGCCGGCACTCCCGCGGATGCATGTACAAGGGCACCGACGGAACGCGGATCTGAGCCTTTACCTGAACAACCGAAGACAGGGAAGCAGGAGACCGATTAAGTACTTCGCTATCGCGTCACTATCCAAGCCATCTCCGCCCGCGCCAAAGCCGCATTGAGCTCTAGTCACCGGGCGACCGCGCTTCCTCCCCAACACGCGCACGATTCGTCAGATGTTCGACCATTCGCTGCGCGGCCGGCTGCAGCATGTCGAAGCGCTTGAAGCAAACGACGAAGCTGCGTTGCGCCCACGCATCCGTGAACGGAATGATCCGCACGCCGAGTCGCGGACTGTACGCGGCCGACACTTCCGCCGGCACCACGCTGATCCCCAAACCGGCGGCCACGACCCGAAACGCCGCGTCGAAGTTCGACACGATCACCCGGTACGCGATCGTGCGGCCCAACTGTGCCGCCGATCTTTGCAACATGGTTTGCACAGCGGTGGCGGGCGGCAGTCCGACATGGTCGTAATCGAGCGTCTGCTCGAAGGCAACGGTATCGAGCGCGGCAAGCGGATGCCCCGGATGGACCGCCAGCGCGAGCCGGTCGGTCCGATACGGACGATGCTCCAACCCCGCCAGTTCGACGTTGTCCCAGCACACGCCCACGGATGCCGCCCCTTCGCGCAATTGCCGCACGAGGTCCAACGACAGCCGCTCTTCGATATCGACCTTGATATTCTTGTTGGCGGGTTCGCGCATGAAGCTCGCGATGTCGTCGAGCAGTTGTTCGGCGATCGCCGATGCCGACGCGCAAATGCTGACGTTTCCTTTCAGCCCCTCGCCGAACGATGCGACATCGCTCGCGATGCGGTCCATCGTGAAGAGCACGTTGCGTGCGTGCTCAAGTAGTGCGAGGCCGGCCGGCGTCGGCTCGACGCCGCGTCGCGAGCGCGATAGCACCGGCACGCCCAGTTCGGCTTCGAGTTGCGCAATGCGCTTGCTGATTGCCGACGGCTCGATGTGGGCTTCCTCCGCCGCGCGCGCAATGTTGCGCTGATCGCAAACGGCCACGAACAGGCGCAGCGTCTTCAGATCGATGTCTCGCACGAGGTCGTCTCCGTTCTTTTTCGTGACGTTCCGGTCTGGAACGATTGTGGTTCCAAAACGTCGCTTTACGAATCTTCGGGAATCTCTAGAGTGATGTCAAACGCCGGTGCGATGTGTCGGCACAGAATCGACGGAGACAGCCCCTATGCCTTCAATACCCTCGCACGTCGTGATCCGGGAGGTCGGATTGCGCGACGGCCTGCAAAGCATCGAGCGCATTCTTACGACGGAACGCAAGATCGAATGGATTCGCGACGCGTACGCCGCCGGGCAGCGCGAAATCGAAGTCGGCTCCTTCGTTCCCGCGCGCCTTCTCCCGCAACTGGCCGACACGGCTGAACTCGTTGCGTTTGCAAAGACGCTGCCGGGGCTGCTCGTTTCAGTGCTGGTGCCGAATCTGAAGGGCGCGGAGCGCGCGCTCGACACTCAGGCCGATCTGATGCTCGTGCCGCTTTCCGCGAGCCGCGCGCATAGCCTCGCGAACTTGCGCAAGGAACCGGAGGAAGTGGTTGCCGAAGTTGCCCGCATGCGTGCCGCGCGCGATGCGGCCGGCTCGAAGACGCTGATCGAAGGCGGTATCGGCACTGCGTTCGGTTGCACGATTCAAGGCCACGTCGATCAGTGCGACGTGCTGCGTTATCTGCAGGCGCTGCTCGATGCCGGCGCGGATCGCGTCAGCATCGCCGATACGGTCGGCTATGCAGGCCCCGCCGCCGTGCGCGCACTGTTCGAGAAAGCTCGCGAGATCGCCGGCGAGCGCTTCTGGTGCGGCCACTTTCACGACACACGCGGCCTCGCGCTCGCGAATGTCTATGCGGCGCTGCAAGCCGGTGTCGCGCGTTTCGACGCGACACTTGCCGGTATCGGCGGCTGTCCGCATGCACCGGGCGCGAGCGGCAATGCATCCAGCGAAGACCTTGCGTTCATGCTCGCCGACATGGGCATCGATACCGGCATCGACCTTCCCGCGTTGTTGACGCTACGCGCGAAGCTCGCGCGGTGGCTCGACGGTGAAACGCTGCACGGCGCGTTATGGCTCGCCGGATTACCCAAAACCTACGCTGCCACGGCTGCGCTCAACGCCTGAGGCCACCCCATCATGAGCAACAACACAACGCTTCCGCTCGACGGCATTCGCGTCGTCGAATTCACGCACATGGTCATGGGACCGACATGCGGGATGATCCTCGCCGACCTGGGCGCGGAGGTGATCAAGATCGAGCCACCCGGTGGCGACAAGACACGCAAGTTGCCGGGGCTCGGCATCGGCTTCTTCCGTTCGTTCAATCGCAACAAGAAGAGCGTCGTGCTCGATATCAATACGCACGAAGGACGGCAAGCGGCGATCGAACTGATCGGCACCTGTGACGTGATGCTGGAGAACTTCCGTCCCGGTTTGATGAACCAGCTCGGGCTCGATTACGACACGCTGTCCGCGCGTTATCCGCGTCTGATCTATGTGTCGCACAAGGGCTTTTTGCCGGGCCCCTATGAAAAGCGCCTCGCGCTCGATGAAGTGGTGCAGATGATGGGCGGTCTGTCGTATATGACCGGACCGGTCGGCCGTCCGTTGCGCGCGGGGACTTCGGTCAACGACATCATGGGCGGCATGTTCGGCGCGATCGGCGTGCTTGCGGCGTTGCGCGAGCGCGACGCGACCGGCCGCGGTCAGGAAGTGCAGAGCGCGCTGTTCGAGAACTGTGTGTTCCTGTCCGCGCAACACATGCAGCAATACGCGATGACGCGTGAAGCGCCGCCGCCGATGCCCGCGCGCGTATCGGCGTGGAGCGTCTACGACGTGTTCACGCTCGCCGACGGCGAGCAGCTTTTTATCGGCGCGGTGAGCGACAAGCAGTTCATCACGCTGTGCGACGTGCTGGAGCATCCCGAACTCGCCGATGAACCGCAATTCGCCAACAACGCGCTGCGCGTCGCGGTGCGTCCCGAGCTGCTCGCGCGGCTCGGTGAAATCCTCAAGGATCATCGTGCCGACGAACTCGCGCCCAGGCTCGAAGCAGCCGGCATTCCGTACGCGCCGATCGTGCGTCCCGATCAACTGCTCGACGATCCGCATCTGAAGGCCAGCGGCGGTCTCGCGCCGATGCAGACCGAAGACGGCAGCATGACCGAGGTGGTCCTGCTGCCGATCATGATGGGCGGCCGCCGCCCTGGCGTGCGCCAGGCACTGGCGCGTGTCGGCGAGCATACGCAGGAAGTGCTGTCGCGCCTCAAAAGCCGGGTGAACGCTTGAGTGCGTTCGGTATCGGCCGCGAATCAACGCGCTTGTTCTTATTCAGTCGATCGAGCGCGACGCGAGTCGCCGCGCTTTGATTGCGCAAACATCAATCGGCACTCCGCCGAACGCAACATGAACGACAGTTAACACCAAATAAGAGTGCCGTCGTATCAGACGAAGATCAGCCGAAATCATCAGGAGACAAGGATGCAACCCACCGTGATTGCGGACTCGCGTCCGCTCGCCTCGCCGACTATCGCAGTCGGCGTCACACCCGGCGCGGAGATTTCCGCGCGCATGGACCGGCTGCCGCTGGCTCGCCATTTATGGGTACTCGTGGCGCTGATCTCGCTAGGCGGCTTCTTCGAGATTTACGACCTGATTTTCACGGGCTATATCGCGCCCGGCATGGCGAAAAGCGGACTGCTGCAGACGACCACTCACGCGTTCTTCGGCTTCACCGGTATTGCGGGCTTCATCGCCGCGATCTTCGCGGGCCTGTTCGTGGGCACGTTCTGTCTGGGATGGCTGCCCGATCGTTACGGTCGCCGCGCGGTGTTCACGGTCTCGTTGCTGTGGTACTCGATCGGCTCGGCGATCATGGCACTGCAGACCACGCCAGAAGGCGTGATTTTCTGGCGCTTTATTGCCGGTATCGGTGTGGGCGTCGAGATCATCACGATCGACAGCTACGTGACCGAGTTGGTGCCGCAGCACATGCGCGGCCGCGCGATGGCGTTCAATCAGATGGTGATGTTCGCGGCGGCGCCCGTCGCGGCGATCCTGTCGTATTGGCTCGTGCCCGAGACGGTTTTCGGTCTCGATGGCTGGCGCATTGTCGTGCTGGCGGGCTCTGCCGGCGCGATCGTCGTCTGGTTCATTCGCCGCTCGGTGCCGGAGTCTCCTCGATGGCTCGCGGCGCATGGTCACGTGGATAAAGCCGACGAGATCGTGCGCAAGATCGAAGCGATCGTCGAGCGGCAATCGGGACGGCCGCTGCCGCCGCCGCTTCCGGTGATCGAACAACCGGCGCACCGGCGCGCGTCGTTTGCCGAGCTTCTGCAACCACCTTATCGTTCGCGCCTCATCATGCTGATCGCCTTCAACTTCTGCCAGGCGATCGGTTACTACGGCTTTGCGAACTGGGTGCCGACGCTGCTGATCGGGCAGGGGATCACGGTGACGAAGAGCCTGCTTTACTCGTTCGTGATTGCATTCGCGCTACCGGTCGGACCGGCGATCGCGATGCTGTTTGCCGACAGGATTCAGCGCAAGTATCTGATCGTCGGCGGGGCGTTTGCAGTGATTGTGTGCGGGCTCGCATTCGGGCAGACGAAATCGGCGGCGTTGCTCATCGTGCTCGGCGTATTGATCAGTTTCGCTGGGCAACTGATCTCCGTGTGCTATCACGCCTATCAGGCCGAGTTGTTTCCCACCGCGGTACGGTGTCGCGCGAATGGCATCGTCTATTCGGCGAGCCGAGTGGGAGCGATGATGTCGGGCTTTCTGATCGCGTTTCTGCTTCGCGACTTTGGCGTTGTTGGCGTGTTCATCGGTATTACCGCGACGATGCTGGTCGTCGCGATATCGATCGGTGTGTTCGGTCCTAAAACCAATGGCTTGCGGCTCGAAGAGATTAATCACTGAATGATGCCGCTGGCGGCATCGGTTGAATCCGCGCTCGAAAGCGGACATTGCCTGAAAACAGGCGATGTCCGCTTTTTGCTTTTTGCAGCGCCTGCGATGACGCGCATCTAAATGTTCATCACGAAAGTACTCGCGACACGGCTTTTCCGATCCTGTCTTTACGCCAATTTTACGAGAAGCATCGATCTTTTTTGGTGAATCCACACGGCATTCTCCCTACACTCTTCGAGCCTTCGGGGGCGAAGTGCGCCGGCCAAGCAATGGGCGGGCGCTTTGTTGACCGCCGACTACTCTCGTGCATTTCGGCATTCAATCAGGACAATTCGTGGACTATCAAAACGTGAAAAACAGGCTTATTGGCGCAGCAGCGTTGTCGCTCTTTGCAGTGACAGCTCATGCGCAGAGCAGCGTCACTCTTTATGGCTTGATCGATACAGGTATCGTCTATACGAACAACCAGGGCGGTCACAGCGCATGGCAGATGCAGAGCAGCATGCTGTCGAACGAAGTGTGGGGTCTGCGCGGCAGTGAAGATCTCGGCGGCGGTCTGCATGCGATCTTCCGCCTCGAAAGCGGCTTTAACATCCAGAACGGCCGCCAAACTTACGCGGGCACGATGTTCGGCCGCCAGGCGTATGTCGGCCTGCAAAGCGACCAATACGGCACGTTGATGCTCGGTCGCCAGTACGACGCGGTGGTCGACATGCTCGGGCCGATCGCGTTGGCGAATAACGGCGATGGTAATAACCTGGCCGCGCATCCGTTCGATAACGACAATATCGACGACTCGTTCTATATCAACAATTCGGTCAAGTATGTAAGCCCGACTTACAAGGGACTGCAGGCGGAAGCACAGTACGGCTTCAGCAATGCGGCCGGCGATTTCTCGAACAATCGCGCGTATAGCTTTGGCGTGAGTTACGCCAACGGTCCGATCAACCTGGCGGCTGCCTACCTGCAACTCAACAACGGCGGCCTGACTGCCGGCGGCGCGCTGACGAACAACGACTTCGTGAGCTTTCCGTCAGCGCGTCAGCGCGTAATGGGGGTAGGTGGAAACTACACGTTTGGCCCAGCGGTTGTCGGTCTGTTGTGGACGCGTTCGTTGTTCGACAACACGCAACCCGGTGCGAATTCGGTGATCCTGCAACCGTTCGACACGCTGCACTTCAATAACTATGAAGTCAACGCGCACTATGCGCTGACGCCTTCGATCTCGCTGGCCGGCGCCTACACGTTCACCGAAGGGTCTGTTAGCTCCGGTACAGGTTCGGTTAATCCGAAATGGCATCAGGTGACGTTGATGGCGGACTACTCGTTCAGCAAGCGCACGGATGTCTACCTGGAGGGCGTATATCAACACGCTTACGGTGCGGCCGGCTCCGCGTTCGAGGGTGCGTATATCAATGGCCTCGCGCAGTCGTCGACCGGTAATCAGGTTGCCGCGACCGTGGGGATTCGGACGCGGTTCTGATATTCGTGAATGCTGAGCTAGGTTAGAGACCTGGGTTGGCGTTGGCGCATCGGTTCGGGGCAGCCCGATTCGATGCGCCGTTTGCATTGCTCTGCCACATCGCTTCACACCACTCCAAACGCCCATTCCAAGGCCGCATTCTGTGCATGAAGCAGAAAGGCCTTCGCTGCGGCAACGCGGCAACTCGGGTGCTGCATCGCATCCGCCGATACCTCCTCGCCCCTTGATACCGGCGGACACGGGATGAATTCGGTGCCCGGTCGTCTCCGGTCCAGCACCGCGGCCGTAACTCTATAGCCTTCCAGTTCCGCCGGCGTGGCGTCGTCGGGCCAGCAGTCGGTCACGAGAATGTCGGTGTCGGTCAACTCACCCATGTCGATGCTGGTCGAGAAGCGTGGATAAGCTTTCGCCGCGGTCTTGACATGCCACTTCTGCGGATAAACCTGGACAACTGTTATCGGCAACGCCGCGCTTGCCTCAATCCACGACTGCAGAATGTTCGATTCGGGAGAAACAACACCCACCTTTATCCCATCGAGCTTGCGGTGTCGATGGAAGTAAAACGCCAGATCACCAATCGTTTCGCACGGGTGGTTGTGCCGTGTTCGCGCATTGATCACTGAGCCTTGGCTGACAGTTCGCGATGGTTGCCAATGCATTGAACGTTGGAAGGGAAGGCCGTTTCTTCGTCAAGCAGCAGCCGTGTTTCCGCGAAAAAATTACCAATAGTTTCAAAGACAACTAACCCAGTCCGTCACGAAGATGAAACACAACTGCCGTAAGTTCGCGAACTCTTACCAATCTTTCAAATCTTAAAATACCGTGAAAAAAACATTTCTAATTTCTGCGATTCTCGCAGCCGGTCTAAGTGCATGCGGGGGTAGCGACAGCAGCAATACTGCTGGTAACAATGGCGGTGGCAATGGCGGCAATGGCACGCCCGTAACGGACAGCAAGATCCCGACGCTTGCATTTACTGATCCGCAAAGCAGCTTCGATCTGAATAACTACACGCAGACGGCGATGTTCCCGCTGCAGGAAAACACGAGCGGTGCCAATCTGTTGAACGCAGAGGCGTCCGGTGTGACTTACGACAAGGATACGGATTCGCTGTTCGTTATCGGCGACGGCGCGACGTCGGTCGTGCAGGTTTCGAAGAGCGACGGCCACGTTATCGATTCGATGACGCTCAATGGTGGCGACTTCGAAGACACTGAAGGCATCACCTATGCCGGCGGCGGCAAGTTCGTTCTGGTGGAAGAACGCCTCCGTCAAGTCGATATGTTTACGTACGTTCCGAATGGAACCCTGAACAGGGCAGCGGTACAGTCCGTCAAACTGGGTACGACGGTGGGCAACGTCGGTATCGAGGGTGTGACTTTCGATACCAAAACGGGTGGCTATATCGCAGTACGCCAGTCGCAACCCACCAACATTTTCCAGGCGGCCATCAACTTCGCGGCCGGCACGGCGACGGCATCGGACGGCACGCCGATCCTGCCGTCGACGGACAATCCGCCGGTGATGTTCGATGCGGCTACGACGGGTCTTTCCGCATTCAATGACGTGTTCTCGGTGTCGAATATCGTATCGTCCACCGCGCCGGACTACGACAACGTCGTCATCATCGGCGCGCCGGATGGCCGGATCGTCAAGATGGATCGTGCAGGTAACCTGAAGAGCAACCTGTACATGAGCGCCACCGCGCAGAATGAAGGCGTGACGATGGCGCCGGACGGCACCATTTACGCGGTCGGCGAACAGGCTGCTGGCCCGAGCCTGCCGGGCCTGACCATCTTCAAGCCGACCACCGGCACGAGCAATGTCGGCATCGGCAGCAACCTGTACCTGAAGTTCGATCAGGCGGTGAAGGCGGGTTCCGGCAATATCGTTCTCAGCAACGGTGTGGACGATACGCGCACGATTTCGGTGGGCGACGCATCGCAGGTGACGTTCAGCGGTAACGTGATGAAGATTCATCCGAAGTTCTACCTGACCGCTAACACGACTTACCACATCACGTATCCGGCGGGCGCGATCAAGACGATAGCGGGCAACAATACCGTTGCCGTGTCCGACAATTCCACCTTCTCGTTCACGACGATCGGTACCGTCGATCACACCACGCCGACCTTGTCGAGCACGGCGCCGGTCGATGGCGCGACGGGTATCATCGGCAATCACATGACGCTGTCGTTCAGCAAGATCGTGCAACCGGGCTCGGGCAACATCGTGGTCAGCGACGGCTCCGATACGCGCAATATCTCGGTGAGCGACACGAGCCAGGTGAAATTCAACGGCGGTCGAGTGACCATCACGTTCGCGACGCCGTTGCAGAATAGCTCGCACTACACGATGCAAATGGCCGGCGGCGTTATCACCGACCTGTATGGCAATCCGTATGCGGGCACGACGCAGAGTTTCACGACCGCGGCGGCAGGTGCGCCCGCGCCGACCGTGTTGATCTCGGAAGTGAACTCGAACGCGGACGGCGGCCAGGACTTCTTCGAGATCTATAACTACGGCAGCGCGGCAATCGATCTGACGGGCTGGCGGTGGGGCGACAGCCACGCTGACGTCAACGACGCCAACAATGCCGCGGCATTCCCGGCCGGTACGAAGCTTGCGGCGGGTGAGCATCTGGTCATTGTGCCGGGTGTGCCGGGAACGGATGAAAATACGTTCCGCACGACGTGGGGTCTCCCTGGCTCGGTTCCGGTCATGGCGATGCTGGACATCAATAACGATGCCTCGAATCCGATCGGTCTGGGTAAGGGCGATGCGGTGATCGTCTATGACGCGAACGGTAACGTTGCGGCTGCAATGAACTACGGCACGCCGATCGCTGCAACGCAGGGCGACGGCACGACGGTTGCGATTCCGACGGCTTTGGGTACGGATGCAAGCCTCGTCGCTGCTGGAAACCACGCGGGTGCCGTCTTCGTCGGCGGCAATGCGAAGGCTTCCGCGGTGTGGGATACCGTTTCTCCGACCACGGCGCCGAACTATATCGAGGCAGTGGTTGGCGCGCTCAATGGCATTGCCGAACCGACCAGCTCCAAGTCGGTGGGTTCGCCTGGGGATTAATGTCCGCCGCTTTGCGGTGTAGGACGCAGGAGTATCGAGAAGAACCGCCCGGCTATGTCGGGCGGTTTTTTATTTGCTCATTGCTTCGTGATGTGCGTGCGCGGTGGAGGAAATGCGTGGTCGCGGTTCACACGGGCTACTGTTTGGAAGGCTCGATCGTGAAGCGCTCGCCGCACGCAAGCAATTCACCCACGCCCGGCTCAAAACCGCGCGTCGCCGGCACACAGCGACGCGCCACCATCTAGTTAAAAGAACCCCAACGCCTGCGCCTGATAACTCACCAGCAGACACTTCGTCTGCTGATAATTCGACAACGCCATCTTGTGCGTTTCGCGCCCGATACCCGACTGCTTATACCCACCAAACGCCGCGTGCGCCGGATACAGGTGATAGCAATTGGTCCATACGCGTCCCGCCTCGATTTCGCGTCCCATCTTGTAGGCGCGAGTCCCGTCGCGCGTCCACACACCGGCGCCGAGACCATAGAACGTATCGTTCGCGAGTTCGATAGCCTGCTGCTCGTCCTTGAATGTCATCACCGACGCAACCGGTCCGAAGATTTCCTCCTGGAACACGCGCATATCGTTCTTGCCGAATAGCATCGTCGGCTTCACGTAGAAGCCCGTGCCGAGATCGGCCGCCGGCGTTGCGCGCCCGCCACCGGTCAGACACTGCGCTCCCTCATCGCGACCGATGTCGATATACGACAGGATCTTGTCCAGTTGCTGTTGCGACGCCTGCGCACCGATCATCGTTTCCAGATTCAGCGGATGGCCAGCCTTGATGCGCTCCACGCGCGCAATCGCCTTCTCGATGAAGCGCTCATAAATGGACTCCTGCACCAGCACCCGCGACGGACACGTGCAGACCTCGCCCTGATTCAGCGCGAACATCGCGAGACCTTCGAGGGCTTTGTCGAGGAACGCATCGTCGCGATCGATCACGTCGGCGAAGAAGATATTCGGGCTCTTGCCGCCGAGTTCGACCGTCGACGGAATCAGGTTGTCCGCCGCCGCGTGCAGGATGCGCTTGCCGACCGGCGTCGAACCCGTGAACGCGATCTTCGCGATCCGCTTGTTGGTCGCGAGCGCTTCGCCCGCTTCCTTGCCGAAGCCACTGACGATATTGATGACCCCCGCGGGAAACAGATCGCCGATCAGTTCCATCAGCACGAGCACCGAAGCCGGCGTCTGTTCCGCGGGCTTCATCACGACGCAGCAGCCGGCCGCGAGCGCGGGCGCGAGTTTCCACGCGGCCATCAGCAGCGGGAAATTCCACGGGATGATCTGGCCGACCACGCCAAGCGGCTCGTGAAAATGGTAGGCGACCGTGTCATCGTCGATCTCGGAGATCGCGCCTTCCTGGGCCCGGATGCAACCGGCGAAATAGCGGAAATGGTCGACGGCGAGCGGCAAATCCGCAGCCATCGTTTCGCGCAGCGGCTTGCCGTTATCGATCGTCTCCGCAACTGCCAGCAGCTTCAGATTCTTTTCCATCCGCTCGGCCACCGCGAGCAGCAGGTTCGCGCGCTCGGCCACTGGCGTCTTGCTCCATTTGCGGCGTGCCGCGTGCGCCGCGTCGACAGCGAGATCGATATCGGCGGCATTCGAGCGGGGCACGCGGCAAAACGGCTGCCCGTTAATCGGCGACACGTTGTCGAAATAGTCGCCGCCAACCGGCGGCACCCATTTGCCGCCGATGTAGTTGTCGTAACTCTGCCGATACGGATATTCGATGTCGAGGCCAAGGGCTTTCAGGTCGAATGGATTCATTACGTGTCTCCGGGTTGTGATCGTTACGGGGTGGCTGCGCCGGGACGACATAAGGCACGAACCGTACCAATGCGGCGAAGCACGAGATTTCGCGGGCCTGCCGAAAACCGCGCATGCCGCGGTGTTCCGTTTCGAAACAGTCGCGTGGATGCGGGTGTACCGAAACGTGGCAGAGCAGATCGATCTTCGCTCGCAGCAGAGCCGCCGCGCCCGGCTGGGACAGCCGCGCGCCGGAAGCGGCGTCGATCAAACGGAGTATCCTGTTGTCACGCATCGAAGCGTCCGGCACGATCCGGACCCATCCCGGAGGAGACAATGCGCGATGACGTTCATCCGGTCAGCCTCACGGCGGCTAACCAGGCCACTGTGCTGGCCGCGTCGGCCATTCAGAAATCACACGAACGCTCCGAGACATTCGGGCTGAGCGCAACGATCCAGCCGGAGTACGACATCCTCTCCTCGGCGGGTCTCGCGCTGAAGCGCGAACAGAACCAGGTGCTGTGCGCGCATGCGATGCCGGTCATGGAGACATTGCACGAGCAGATCGTCAACACGCAAAGCATGATCGTGCTGACCGATGCCGAAGGCCTGATCCTGCATTCGATCGGCGACGACGACTTCCTGCATCGCGCGGAAAAAGTGGCGCTGCGGCCAGGCGCGAACTGGGCCGAGGATCGTCAGGGCACCAATGCTATCGGCACGTCGCTCGCCGAAGGCTGCGCGATGGTCGTACATGGCGATCAGCACTATCTGGCGGCGAACCGTTTCCTGACCTGTTCGAGCGTGCCGATTCTCGACCCCTATGGCGATCTGATCGGCGCGCTCGACGTGACGGGCGACTATCGCGGCTATCACCAGCACACGATGGCGCTCGCGAAGATGTCGGTGCAGATGATCGAGAATCATCTGTTCTCGACCGCGTTTCGCGACGTGCTGCAAGTGTCTTTTCACGGGCGCCCCGAGTTCATCGGCACGTTGATGGAAGGGATCATTGCGTTCACCGACGATGGCCGTTTTCTGTCCGCGAATCGAAGCGCGCAATTTCAGTTCGGCATGTCGCTCGCGACGCTGCGCACGCATACGCTCGCGTCGCTGTTTCAGATCACCTACGCGCAACTGATCGAGCGTCTGACGCATGGCGCGGCGCCTTATCTGATGCTGAATCTGCACAACGGCGCGGTCGTTTGCGCGCGCGGGCAGTTGAGACGCGCTACGTTCGCGCAAGGAAGCGGGCCGCTCGACGCACAGGGAGCCGCCGCGCAGCCGATGCGCGCGAATGCGTCTCAACCGGTCGCGCAAGCGTCGCGGCTCAGCGATCTCGATACCGGCGATGCGCGCGTGGCCGCGCTGATCGCGAAAGTCCGCAAGGTACTCGGCAAGGACATTCCGATTCTGATTACCGGCGAGACTGGCACCGGCAAGGAATTACTCGCGCGAGCGATTCACAACGACTCGCCGCGCCGCGATGGGCCGTTCGTCGCGGTCAACTGCGCGTCGATTCCGGAGACGCTGATCGAATGCGAACTGTTCGGCTATGAAGAGGGCGCGTTCACCGGCGCGCGGCGCAAGGGCTCGATTGGCAAGCTGATGCAGGCGAACGGCGGCACGCTGTTTCTCGACGAAATCGGCGACATGCCGTATCCGCTGCAAATGCGGCTGCTGCGTGTGCTGCAGGAGCGGCTCGTGACGCCGCTCGGATCGATACGAGCGGTTGCCGTCGATGTCGCGATCATCTGCGCGACGCACCGTAATCTGCGCGAGATGATCGCGCAGAACGAGTTTCGCGAGGATCTGTACTACCGGATCAATGGGCTCGCGATCCGTTTGCCGGCATTGCGCGAGCGTAGCGATCTTGCGGTCGTGGTCGAGAAGATGTTGCAGCGCGAATCGCAACAGAGTGCCGCGCGGCAGGCGCTTAGCGTCGCGCCGGATGTGATGGCGATGTTCGAGCGGTATGCGTGGCCTGGTAATTTCCGGCAGTTGGCGAATTTGCTGCGGACCGCGGCGGCGATGGTGGATGACGATGGGCAGATCCGGCGCGAGCATCTGGCGGATGATTTTCTGGAGGACGTGGGCGCGGTTTGGAGTGAGGGTGGTGTTGCGTCGCGCGTTCTGGTTGCGGACTCACGTACCGCGGGCGACGCATCGGTGCCCGATGGCGCACGGTTGCAGGATGTCGCCGCTTCAATGGTCGCGATGACGCTGGCTCGCTATGGCGGCAATGTGTCGGCGGCGGCGCGCGCGTTGGGGGTGTCGCGCAATACGATCTATCGCAGGATGGCGGCGCAGCAGGGCAAGTGATCGGCTGTGTGTATCAGCTGATCGTTTGAGGCGGTCTGTGAGCTTCACCGGTCTTTCGCGTGCGCCGCCAGCAATTCCCGATGCCGTGCCTCCGTCTCGTCATCGACGGGGAACATGCATTCGAGCCGCAGTTCCTGGGCCGCGACGTTCTGCGGCGCGGCGACGGTCGTGACCATCGAGAAATAGCGCAGCACGACTCCGTTGCTAACGAAACTTAATGGAATGACCGGCATCGTCGTTGCAGCGGAAGGGCCATGATGTGTCTTCCAGTCGAGCGGCACATCGGGATACGCAAGCAGTTCGTCGAGCAAACGCCGCGTGCCGGCATCGACGATATGACCCACCGATTCGCGATACACGCGTTGCAACAGACTTCGCGACACGCTGTCCCAATCAGCCACGAATGGTCGCATTCCTTGCGGATCGAAGATCAGATGCAGCATGTTGCGCGGACCTTCGCGCGAGGCCATGTCGAAGAAGCAATCGAAGAAGCGTGGCGCCGCATCGTTGGTCATCAGAACGTTCCAGTGGCGGTCCATCACGATTGCGGGAAACGGCTCGTGCTGACGAACGACCCGTTCGAGCGCGCGGATCACACTCTGCATTTCGTGCGCGTTCCACGCTGGTTCTGCATACACCGGCGCATAGCCTGCCGCGAGCAGCAGCGCGTTGCGTTCGCGCAGCGGCACGTCGAGCGTTTGCGCGAGTATCAGCAGCGTGTCCCGGCCCGGCACGCTGCGCCCGCTTTCGATGAAGCTGATCTGCCGCTGCGAGATGCCGGCCTCGAGCGACAGATCGAGCTGACTCACGCCACGCACATCACGCCAATAGCGCAGCAAGTCGCCGAGATCGCTCGGTGGTGGTGCTTTCGGATTGGGACTGACGGCGTTCATCGGATTTCCCTAACGTGGGTGAATGACTGCAGGTGGTTTAGCGTGCGGGTGCGTGCCAGGCAAACTCTTCGAATTGCGCTTCGAGCGGCGGCTTGGTGACACTGCTCGTGTAGTTCGTAATCGCCGATGCGGCGACCACCGCAATGACCTCGAGTATCTGCTCATTGTTGAACCCGGCTTCCAGGAAGCGATTGTGATCCGATTCGTGGATGCGGCCGCGTTTTTCTATCAGCGTGCGAGCCAACACGGATAGTGCGGCCAGTTTGTGGTCGCTGGGCAATTTGCCCTGCCGGATCGCATCGACATCGGCCGCTGCGATGCCTGCCTGCAACGCAAGCGCGGTGTGAAACGCGGCGGGCCATTCGCTGGCGTTCGTGACTGCGTTCGTTAGCAGGAGCGTCTGAATCTGCGGCTCGCTCAGACTGCTCGCATGCACGCGCTCGAACAACCCGATGAAGCCGTTGATCAGCACCGGCGATGCGGCCATCTTCGCGGCGATGTTCGGGATCATGCCGAATGTCTGCTGCAGTTGCTGGAGCACCGGGCGCGATTGCTCGGGAGCGGATTCGAGCGTGTGAACGGGGTAGCTGGACATGGTATCTCTCCGACGGTGAGCGCCACCGGAATGGTGGCGCAACAGACGAAGAGTAGAAGCCGGAGGGCGGGGCGCCAATTACATGGGATGTAATCGCGGCTGGGACAGATAGGCGATGGTGCGTGGTCTATTCAGAGTCGTCGGAATACAGCCCGATATATATTTCCCAACCCCCCTCACGCCGCCTCAGGCTCAAACGGAAACTGCTCGATGTCGCCATCGCGAGCGACCACCACCGTACTTTCCGGGATCTCCTGCCACCATCCCGGCAAATCGGCGAGCGGCTCCGACAGCACCAGAAACGCATCCGGCCCGGCCATCGCGATACGCGGGTCGTCCGGATACAACTCGTGAAGATGACGGAACGACGTGTTGTGAAACAGCGAACGTGACTGCCGTTCGCTCGAATAGCGCGCCGCGACGATCTGTTCGCCGTCGGTCGCGCACACGGTCATGTTCAGCGGTTCCTCCACGCCGTGGCGGCGGCCGGTCTCTTCGACGAACGCGACCATTCGTTTCAGCGCGGTGACGGGCGCCAGTTCGAGACCGAACGTCAGCGCGAGAAAGAACAGCACTTCAGAATCCGTCGATCCCTCGATCGACGGGAACAGTTCGGGAGCAATCGCGACCATCAGATCGCGACGCACCACCGGATAGTTGCGCACGAGACCGTTGTGCGCAAACAGCCATCTACCGTGGCGAAACGGATGACAGTTGGTTTCCTGCGATGGGGTATCGGTCGCCGCGCGAATGTGCGCGACGAACAGCGGTGCGTGGATCGCACGCGCCGCTTCACGCAGATTGCGATCGCTCCACGCCGGTTGAATGCAGCGGTAGCGAAACGGGATGTCGGTCCGGTGTCCGTACCAGCCGATTCCGAAGCCGTCGCCGTTGGTGGTCGTGTGGCCGAGCCGCGAGTGCAGGCTCTGGTCGATCAGCGAATGCTTCGCGTTGAACAGCACCGTTTCGAGTTGAAGCGGGTTGCCGGAATAAGCGAGCCAGCGGCACATGGGATATCTCCTGTCGAATACGCAGCTGTTGGGCGACGGGTTGCTGCATTGCGATCGGGTATCGGCTGGCATGCCGCGAGCCCGGGATGCGCTCCAACGGGCGACATCAGTTCCCAATGATAGGCAGAGAGGCGGGGAATGCAAAGGAAGGGGGACGCGCGCCAGCCGAAGCATGGAAACCGTCCGGCGTGGCGCTAATTAGATGAGACGAAATGGCAGCGGATTGCGCCCGCCGCGGCTATCGCCAGGTGCGCCTACCACCGGATGCGCACGCCGCCGATTCCGCCCACGTCATGCTGGGTGTCGCCGCCAAGCTTCGTTACGTAGCTGACGGGCAGATATGTGGCCACGTGCTTTGACCACTTATTTAATTTCGCTGGATCTTCTCCCACGCACCCGATTGCGCCGAGCGGAATACCGCATCGATCACTCGCATATTTGCGCGCGCATCTTCTAATGAAATAGCCTGCGTGCTGCCACTCAGTATCGCTTCTGCAAACGTAGCAGCCGCAACGCCATATTGATCGCACACCGGCAATTCGAGCCAGCGATCGGTCGCGATACCATCGGCTGTGTGTTCACTCAATAGCAGGCGCGCCGGTCGATCGGTTGGTGCATTGAATGGAATCTCGACTTCGAGTCTGCCCTTGGTGCCGTGAAATTGCATCCGTTGATACGGATAGGTCTGGGTCGAATAAAAGAAGCTTGCCTGAACACCGTCGAAGTCCATCAGCACGGAGCCGAGCCGATCCACTTTGAACGTCGGGTCTTCCTCGATCATCGCGACCACTCGCGATGGTTCACGCCCGATAGTGAAGCGCGAGGTCGTGATCGGGTAGCAGCCGATATCGAGCAGGCCACCACCACCCAGCTCTTTCTTGTTGCGAATATTCTGTGCGTTCGTGTTGTGATAGGTGAAGCCGCCGGTGACCGCGCGCAATTCGCCAATCGCACCTTCGCCGATCAATGTTCTCACTTGCAACCATTGCGGATGCGTGCGGACCATGAAGGCTTCCTGGATATACCGTCCTGTTTTGTCGCGCGCGGCGATCAGTCGTTCGACCTGTTGCTCGTCGAGGCCAATCGGTTTTTCACACAGCACGTGCTTGCCCGCTTCGACGGAACGGATCGTCCATTCCACGTGCAGATGATTGGGCAGCGGAATATAGACGGCGTCGATTTCCGGATCCGCGAGGAGCGCTTCGTAACTGTCGTAGGCGACAGCCAGACCATATTTGGTAGCGGCTTCCCGCGCCTTGTCCGGAGAGCGCGACGCGATGCCCTTCACTCGACACTTCGGCGCGTTGTGCATGGGCACGACGACCTTGTCGTTGATCTTTGCCGCGCCCAGAATTCCCCACACAATTTGATCCGTTGCCATCACAGTCCCTTTTTCGATTGAATGTCCCGCGCGTCCGGCCGGCTGAACCTGCATGTGACGCGGCAGGTTTGCGAACGGCATGAAGCGCCCGATCGCGCCAGTTTACACGCGGCGGCGGCGCTTCCCGAGCGCGCTTTCTGGCCACGCTTCCAGGCCATGTTTCCCGGCCGCGCTATAACCAAATCCCCGACGCCACCAGAGGGCTGAACCTAGCTTGTTTTTCGAATATTCGTGATTTAGATTTTCTGCGCAAGCCAAAACCTCACGCTCCGACCTGGCCCGCGTCCCGCCAGACCCGAACGGTCAGGTCTTCTTTCAGGCTAATTGGAGATCGTATGCGCTATTCAACAACAATTGCAGCGGCCCTGGTGGCTGCAGGCTTCACGCTGTCCGCCCATGCCCAGGTCGTCGTCACGATCGGTCACTCGGCGCCGTTGACCGGCCCGCAGGCTCCCAACGGCAAAGACAACGAAAACGGCGCGCGGCTCGCCATCGATGAACTGAACAAGTCGGGCGTGACCGTCGCCGGCCAGAAAGTCACGTTCAAGCTCGATTCGGAGGACGACCAGGCGGACCCGAAGATCGGCGTCCAGGTCGCGCAAAAGCTGGTGGATAGCGGCGTGGTGGCGGTCGTCGGACCGTACAACTCGGGCGTCGCGATTCCGGCGTCGCGTGTCTACAATACCGGCGGCGTGCCGATGCTGCCGGTCGCATCGAACCCGGCGCTGACGAAGCAGGGCTTCAAGAACATCTTCCGTATCGGCGCGAGCGACGAACAACTCGGCGGCACGATGGGGCAGTTCGCGGCGAAAACGCTGAAAGCCAAAACTGCGGCAGTGATCGACGATCGCACCGCGTACGGCCAGGGCGTCGCCGAGCAGTTCATCAAGCAGGCGAAGGCGAATGGCATCCAGATCGTCGATCAGGAGTTCACCAATTCGTCGGCCACTGACTTTCTCGGCATTCTCACCACGATCAAGGCGAAAAACCCGGACGTGATCTTCTTCGGCGGTTACGCGGCGCAGGGCGCACCGATGGCCAAGCAGATGCGTCAACGCGGCTTGCGCGCGAAGCTGCTCGGCGGCGACGGCATCTGCTCGGCCGATATGGGTAAGGTCGCGGGAGACGCCGCGTCGATCGTGTATTGCGCGCAAGGCGGTATTGCGCTCGATAAGACCGCTGCCGGCCGCGAGTTTCTGCAAAAATACAAGGCCGCGTACAACATCGATACGCAGGTCTACGCCGTCAGCTACTACGATGGCGTTAAGATGCTGGCCGACGCGATGGTGAAGGCCGGCACGACCACTGACAAGGCGAAACTGATTGCCACCCTGGCCAAGGAAAACTACAAAGGCGTTGCCGGCACCTATTCATTCGACGAGTACGGCGATCTGAAGGGCGCGCCGACCACCGTCTATGTGATCAAGAACGGCTTGCCGGTTCCGTACGGCCAGTAATCTGACGCGACTTACCGACATCCCGAAGCACTTATGAAAATTTCCCGCACCATCTCGACCGTCGAAGTTCACACCGGTGGTGAAGCATTTCGTATCGTCACCAGCGGTCTGCCGCGCTTGCCGGGCGATACGATCGTCAAGCGCCGCGCGTGGCTGAAAGAGAACGCCGACGATATCCGTCGTGCGCTGATGTTCGAACCGCGTGGCCACGCCGACATGTACGGCGGCTATCTGACCGAACCGGTCAGTCCGAACGCGGACTTCGGCATCATCTTTCTGCACAACGAGGGCTATAGCGATCATTGCGGACACGGCGTGATCGCGCTTTCGACAGCGGCGGTCGAGTTGGGGTGGGTGCAACGTCAGATGCCGGAGACGCGTATCGGCATCGACGCGCCATGCGGTTTCATCGAAGCGTTCGTGCAATGGGATGGCGAGCATGCGGGTAACGTGCGCTTCGTCAACGTGCCGTCTTTTATCTGGAAGCAGGACGTGACCGTCGAAACGCCGTCGTTCGGCAAGGTGACCGGCGACATCGCGTTTGGTGGCGCGTTCTACTTCTATACCGATGGCGAACCTCATGGGCTTGCGATTCGCGAGTCGTCGGTCGAAGAACTGATCCGTTTTGGCGCGGAAGTGAAGGCCGCCGCGAATCAGGCGTTTCCGGTCGAGCATCCGCATATTCCGGAGATCAACCATATCTACGGCACCATCATTGCCAACGCGCCACGGCATGAAGGCTCGACGCAGGCCAATTGCTGTGTGTTTGCCGATCGCGAGGTGGACCGTTCGCCGACGGGGTCGGGCACCGGTGGACGTGTGGCCCAGCTCTATCTGCGCGGGCAGTTACGCGCAGGCGAGACGTTGGTGAACGAGTCCATCATCGGTACGGTATTCAAGGGACGTGTGCTGAGCGAGGCGACCGTCGGCGACTTCAAGGCGGTCATTCCGGAAGTGGAGGGCAACGCGTTCGTATGTGGTTTCGCCAACTGGATCATCGATGAGCGCGATCCGCTAGCGTACGGTTTTCTGGTGCGATAGACCGGTTGCTGTAGTGATGCCCTCTGACGCGTGACGCCGGGTAATCGGCGTCACGCGTTTTTTTACGGGCTTCGCAGACGTTAGCGGAAAGCTGCAAACCTAAACATAGCGCGCTTCGTTCAGGTCGGCGATGAGCGTGGGGCCATTAGGTTGCCACCCCAAACGTGCCCGCGTCTGCTCACTCGACGCCGGCATATCGAGCGCGGTAAACAGCGCCATCCATCCGAAGTGCGCCTGCGCTTCGTCGCGCGTGATCGACACGGTCGGCATTTTCAATCCGCGCCCCAGCGCCTCGGCGATCTCACGCGCGCTGACGCCTTCTTCGCCGACCGCGTGGTAGCGCGCACCGCGTTCAGCTTTCTCGATCGCGAGCCGATACAAGCTCACGACGTCCGACAGATGTCCCGCTGGCCAGCGATTCAAACCATCACCCACGTACGCGCACACGCCTTTGTCGCGCGCAATCTGGATCAGCGGCGTGATGAGGCCTTGCCGGAACGGGTTATGGACTTGCGGCAAGCGCATCACCGATACATTGACGCCCGCCTCCAGCAGCGCGTTACCCGCCAGTTCCGAGCCGATACGCGGGTTCGGGTGCGCGGTGTTGAACACGTCCTCGGTGGCCGGTTGTCCGTCATCGCGGCTGCCGATGCCGGTGCCGGATGTGATCAGAAGCGGGCGATCCGAGCCTGCCAATGCCGAGCCGAGTGCCTCGATCGCGCGCTTGTCCTTTTCGCAGTTGTCCACGAAACGCGAGAAATCGTGATCGAACGCAAGGTGTATGACCGCATCCGCTTTGGCGGCGCCGCTGCGCAGGCTGTCGGTGTCTTCGAGCGTGCCGCGATGAACCTCGGCGCCCGCGGCAACCAACGCTTGCGCGCCGGCATCGGAGCGCGTCATGCCGATCACCCGATGTCCGGCTTCGATAAGTTCAGGCACCAGAGCCGCGCCGATAAACCCGGTCGCGCCCGTCAGAAAAATTCGCATGGTTCAGTCTCCAATAAAGCTGCCCATGCACTATGCGATCATTCGCTATTCTATTGAAGTAGTGAGTTTATCCCGGTAAAACGACTAACAGGCTATTCGATCGTGAGCACCGCCCAAACCCTCGGGGACTTTCTGCGCAGCCGCCGCACGCGGCTCGATCCGGCGAGCTTCGGTTTTGCGGGGCGCCGCCGCACGCCTGGACTGCGCCGCGAGGAAGTGGCGCAGCGCGCGAACATCAGTTCGACGTGGTACACGTGGCTCGAACAGGGGCGCGGCGGCGCGCCGTCCGCGGAGGTGCTGGAGCGCATCTGCGCGGCGCTGATGTTGACGGATACCGAGCGTGAACATCTGTTCATGCTGGGTCTCGGGCGGCCGCCGGAAGTGCGCTACAGATCGATCGACGGCGTGAATCCCCGCTTGCAGCGCGTGCTCGATTCGCTCGACGCCAGTCCATCGATCATCAAGACCGCGACATGGGATGTCGTCGCGTGGAATCGCGCGGCGGTCGTCGTGCTGACCGACTACGGCGCGTTGCCGCCGGGTCAGCGCAACATCCTGCGCTTCCTGTTCGGCGACCCCGCGGCGCGTGCAAAACAGCACGACTGGGAGAGTGTCGCGCGCTTTGTCGTCGGCACGTTTCGCGCGGACGTGGCACGCGCGGGGCTCGCGTCGGAAGTGGGGGAACTGGTGGACGATTTGTGCCGCACCAGCCCCGACTTCGAGCGCATGTGGCGCGACAACCAGGTATTCAGTCATGGCGAAGGCGAGCACATCAAGCGCCTGTTGCATCCCACGCTAGGGACGATCGAGATGGAGTATTCGCTGTTCGCCGTGGATGGTCGGCCGGACCTCGGCATGATCGTTTATATGCCGCTCGATGTGCGGATTGCGGAGCGTATTCGTAGTGCCGTTGCGGCGTAGTGTCGATTCGTGGTGGCGTTAGCGGCGCAGCTGAATGTTCTCGATAAGTGTCGCGTGACTATATCGCCAGCTCTGCTGCACAGAACCTACTCCGAATAGAACCCCGAACCCACCAGGCCTGGAACGCCATCGATCGTGACTGCCTTCACGTAGGTCCACTTATGCGATAGCTGCGTCTGCCCCGGTCTGAGGAACATGTAGTCGACCCAACCCGATCCCTTCGTTTCGGCGGCCTGGACCATCGCGTCATGAAACCGCTTGCCTGTCGGGTCCGTTTGACCGCGAACATTGGTCCCTTCCCGGGCTGGGAAAGCCGGGTTCAACAATACGTTTTCCTTCATGTCGTAAACGAACAGATAGGTGTCGCCGTGGCGCCACTCGCTATCCTTGATTTTGAACTCGGGAAACGCCGCCTTGCCCTTGCTGTCGATCAACGCCGCGGCCTTGTCGACCAGTGCTTCGGTTTGTCTGGCTGTTTCGGAGGTGGGCGGCGATGATTGGGAAAACGCGGGCGACACCGCGCAGAATGATCCGGCCAGTAACAGAATGCCGGTAAAGAGGGCTTTGCCGTTCATAGCGCAATCTCCCGCCACTGAGTTCAACGCCGTTGCTGACCTCGATGATTCTTTCCGGCTCGATGTACGCCGAAGAGCAGGCCGCGCAAGAAAAGCACCGACCTGCTTGCAAAAAGACTAGATCACGAAGCACGGCCTGGCCAAGATCGTTTTCCCGCATGGCGTCGCGATATCGACCACTTGATGAACGAGTGTTACGAAGCCACCACTTCCTCAAGCCGGCTGATGACGCCAGGCCACCCGCTGCCCATGCCGTGAAATGCGGTCTTGCCCAGCGGGGAGTCGAGATCGAAGCCCCGATGCTCGAGCGACAGACGCGTACCGTCGCCTTCGGCGGCGAGCCGCCAGGTGATCGTCGTATCCAGTGTGCCGGGCGCGAAAGAGTACGACAGCAGCCGTTCGGGTTCGACGGCGATAACTTCGCACGGCTGCAAGCCCCATGGCCCCATGTCCAGGCTAAAGCGATGCCCGACGACCGCGCGCACGTCGCCGGCGGCCCACCATCGCGCGTGAATGGCGGGGTCCGTGAGGGCCGTCCAGACCTTCGCCGGCGGATGAGGGATAAAGCGGGTGAGCTGGATAATGCCGGGTTCGGTCATCACTTTTCCTTATCGAGTACTTCAGTGAGTGCATCCAGCCGCTGCCCCCAGTACGACTCGAACGGGTGCAGCCACTGCGATAACTCGCTCAATGGCTGGGTGTTCAGGTGATAGACGCGCTGCCGTCCGCGCGCCTCTTCGGTGATGAGGCCAGCAAGACGAAGCACCTGCAGATGCTCGGAAATGGCGGGCCGATTCACCGCGAACGCGGACGCGATCTCGCCGGCCGCACGCGGGCCGCCAAGCAGCATCTCGAGGATGTGCCTGCGGATCGGGTTGGCAAGCGCGCCAAAGGTATCGGTAGTCGCCATGCGCGCAGTATATGTCGGAAATTTCCGACGCGTCAATCGGCGCTAATCGTGAGCGTGTTCTGGGGCTTGGTCCGGTATGGGAGCGAAGGGCTTTACGCCGGCATGCAGCGGCGTTCGGTTGTGCCTATGCGATCGAATGGATGCTTCGCCGTGCCGACGCGGGTGATTCCGCCGGCCCGGCGCATTGCGATGGAGCAATGAAACTCAACTGGCGATGGCCCGGACTCGACGTGACGCCGCGCGCATTTGCCGGCACTTCTGTTCTTCCAGCCATTGAAGCGATTTCTGCACGACCTCGGGCGGAACCGTATCGAATGACGCGCTACGAATAAGGGTCTCGCTTGCGGCAATGTCGTTGAACTGCCCCAGTTTGTTTTGCACCGACGTCAATTCCTTGATCGTGCGTTTGCGTCCGCTTTTGATCACGGGTTGAAAAAACTCGAGCAGGTATCGAAGCTTCTTGCCCGCTTTTCGAACGTCATGCAGATGTTCTTCGTGCGTGGCTTCGCTGCGTGTGGCACGCCTGCTGCGTTTTCGCAGCGCGCGCTGCGCAAGGAGAACGCGCTGTTTGGCGAACTGCCGGACAGGCAGGTCGTTGCAACGTGAGCGCAACGTGGTTTGCGCGCGCAGCAGCGCATCGTTCAGGAACGCCTCGACCTCGTCGCTCCGGATCATCGCCTGGCTATGCATGACGGCCTGGGCGCGCTTGTCGCGCGCGGCCGCCACAAGCATCTCGACCGATGCGTCCGAGTCCTGCGCTTTCGTCAGCAGGTCGCCGGCGATATCCCAGTCGCGCGTTCCGCCGGCCACGTCCGCGAAATGCTTGAAGCCCTCGATGGCTTGCGCGGTAGCTTCTTTGTCAAGGTAGGGTGAATACGCCCAATACAGCGCACGAAGTTTTCTGAACGCAACGCGCAGCTGGTGAAATTGTTCCGCATCGCCGTCCGCGGAAAGTTCTCGCGCTCTGCGCACTATCTCGGCAACAACCGGTGTTACCAGAGAAGCGAAAGTACTGGCAATCGAACTCGTCTTTGACAGTGGTAAACCGGCTTGCCGGTGGTCGATCTTGAAGAGAGCGGTCGGCCGCGGCAAGCGCCAGTCACCATCCATATCCATGTCAGCCTCAAAGGGTAAAAATATGCTTTGCCGAGACCTTAGCACACCGGCTTTCACGAATTGCCTGATAGACGCGCAGAAGCGCTGTCGGAGCGCGTTTTTTGCTGGCGCGATGTGCGTTGTTGGCAGCGTCGCGCGCGGGACCGCCGTCAAATTCGCATGTTCTGTGACATTTTGATGAATTGCATTTTTTCTGTGGCGCGCGCAACTTGCTGAAGTCCCGACGTTGTCGGGTTCGTGCTGTTCCATTAAGATCATCACCTACGTTAAGTGCGTGTACTGCTCGAAGTAGCAACGCATTGAGCGTGCCAAGGAAATACCCGAGAACGAAAGGGGAGTTCGGTTTGAAGAAACGCGCTACCGTAATCTGTTGCAGAGGAAAGCGAATTCTCCTGGTCACACGTAGTCAGTCGAAGTGGTCCTTGCCGGGCGGAATTCTCAAGCGTGGGGAGCATCTCCCGGATGCGGCACTTCGGGAACTCAAGGAAGAAACGCGGCTTTCCGGCAAGTCGGCCAAGTACCTCTTCAACGTTCGCGGAAAACAGAAACACCACCATGTGTTCGCCTGCGAAATCTCGAGTCGCGCCAAAGCTCGCCCGAGCAACGAGATAGCCAGATGTCGATGGGTTCACGTCGACGATATTTCCCGCCTGACCACCAGCACGCCGACCCTCGACATCGTGAATATGATGGGTCAGCGGCGCAAGAAATAGCGCGCTACCACCGCTCGTTGCAGTTCAGGCCGGGATGCCCACCGGAAGCAGATAGATGACGGTCTGGCCGTGCGGCAACGCGAGCGTGCGTGCCGCCGGCGCGCCATCGACGGCGCCGACGGGCACGGAGCCGAGTCCGAGAGCGACGGCCTGCAGCAGTATGTTCTGGGTCGCGTGCCCAGCCTCCAGGTCGGCATACAGATTGGCTCGGCCGCCATACCTTCCAGAGAGCCGACTGGGTTCGACCGCCACCGCGATCACGAGCGGTGCTGCCCCGATCGATGCCTGTCCGAGCGCCTGGGCTTTCAGCTTGGGACGCAGATCTGGCGATGTCCGTGTTTCCGCCCGATGGCCCAGCGGCAGATAGTGCATCACCTCGGTGGCGGTCACCGCATACAGTTCAAGCGCGTACAAAGCACCGGCCGATGGCGCCGCGCGCCTGTCGTTCGCGCGGGTGATGCCTTGCCCGGCCCACAGCAACTGGCCGATCGAATCGACGGGCAGTGTGTCTGGTTTGAACGAGCGTACGGATCGACGGCGCTCGATGGCTTCCTCCAGCGACATCGAACCGCTGAGTTTAGGTTTGGGTAATTCGATTTCATTGGTGTAGTGCGCGTCGGCTGCCTGCGCGTGGCTGGGAGAAACCTCCGCCATCGCGCCGGCGGCCAGCATAGCCAACAGTTCACGGCGTTTCATCGAGCACCTCCATGAGTCAAGGCGCAGACCAGCCGGCGAAACTCGCGGCCTGCGCGAATCCCAGTACTTCACCTCAGTACTACGCGTTTTCCGCAAAACCGTATTCGCGCAGCTTACTCGCAAGGCAGCGCAATTTGGCCAGCAATGAGAAGAGGTCCGTGCCATCGAACGGAGACAAGCTAGCGTGCATATAGGGCGCGGATGCTCGTGCGTTCGAGTCGAGATCAATCGGGATGCGAAGCGGTTTTGTCGTTGTTGACGGCTTCGGTTTGGCTGGCTTTGTTGTTGTTGCTCTGCGATGCGCGCGCGTGATGATCGTCGGGTCGGGTTTGCGTCTCCTGAGGCAATACGAAGGTAGTGAAAAAGCTGCCCATTACCGCGGAAAGAATGATGAAGGCCGAAGCCGCGTCGGCCAGCAAGCCGAAGTATTTGAACAACGCGATGCTGACGGAGAACATCAACAGATTCAGCACCAGACCCAAAATCGCCGGCGCTTTCGGCACTGTATTAACGAATAGCGCGATCCGTGAGTCGGTGCGCGGCACGTACCAGACAAGCAGCAGGCCGAACACGACGATAAAGCCGATTTCCGCCCATTGGAGCCACCGTGGTCGGCGCAGCAGTCGGCCTTCGAAAATCGTTTCGATACCCTGCGCCTGAATTTCGATGCCGGGCACCAGTTCACCCAGCGCGGTGGTGCGTATGTCGGTCAGGCCGGTGCCCGTCAGGCCCACCAGCACCAGCTTGTTGTGAAAGCGCTTCGCGTCGACCTTGCCTTGCAGCACATCGCGCGCCGACACGTAACGTTGCTCAGTCGCCCGAATCGACGCGAAATACAGCCAGATGTCGCCGTTGGGTTGCGTCGGCACGCGCACATCGCCGACACCCACCGCCTGCACACCCGAGCCGTTTGCGTACACGTCCACCACGGGCGCGCCGATCGCAACGCGCAGCATCTCGATCGGCAAGCCGGGGACCATCTTGTCGCCGAGCCCCATGATCAGCGGAATTCGCCGCACGGTGCCCTGTTCCTGCGCCACGTTCAGCATCGCCTGGCCGTGCGCCGCGCCCTGCAGTTCCGGCAGGCTCGCCAGAACGTACTGGAAGCGCTGGATGCTGCCCATCGGGTCCGGGCCATGCACGCGTATCGGCGTGGTCAGCAGATCGGTGCTGGTCGTCGAGGTCGCGTGATCGAAGGCCGCCGCGCCGAGGATCGACGGCGCCGCGCGCAACGCAATCTCGAGAATGCGCTCGTGACTCGGCAATGCCCGCAACTGCGTGGCGATGTCCGCCGCCGACGGCGGCAGATTGTCGGCCACCTGGCCTGGCGAGGTTTGATCGAGCTCCGGCATGTAGATATCGAGGCCGATGGCGAGCGGCTTTTGCGCGGCGATCGCATCGACGAGGTTCGCCAGCCGGTTGCGCGGCCACGGCCATTGACCGACGGCTTCCAGCGTCTTGTCGTCGATAGCGACGATGGTTACCGGCTGCGTCGTGGGCACGCGCGGAAAACGGCGCTGATAGTGATCGAACAGCAGTTGCCGCGCCGAACCGAAGGTGTCCGGCAGCACGGTGCTGAGCGAGTCGAGAACGGCGGGGCGCGGCATCGTGGTCGGCCATTCGCCGCACAGGTCGAGTACGACGAGAGCAAACAGCACGATGATCGCCGAGGGCCGTCCTTTATACGCTCTGATCGCGCGTTTGAAGATAGGCAGCCATCTGTCGCGAAAGCGCTTCATGTCGGCGGCGGTTAAGAAGCGACGATCGCGCGAAGCGGCGCGCGATCGCCCGGATCACTGGATGATGATCACGACGCGGCGGTTCATCTGGTTCGGCACGCCGTCCGCCGTATGTACGACAGGCTCGCGCTTGCCGCGTGCGGCGGTCTCGATTTGCTGCGCGGGGATACCGGCCTTGACGAGAAATGCCGCGACGGTCTGCGCGCGGCGCATCGACAGCTTGTCGTTGAATTCGTTAGAACCTGCGAGGTCGGTGTGCCCCACGACGGTCAGGTGCGGTGCCGGCCATGTCGCCAGTACGGTCTTCAGCTTCGCGACCGTCGCTGCCGAATCCGGCGCGAGTTCGGTTGCGGAGTCGAACAGGAAGTTGATCGTGAACGTCACGGGGCGCGGCGGACGCGCGGCAAGCAGATCGCCGTAGTGTTCCTGCACATTGGACGAACTCGCCGTGGTCACTTCGATCGTGCCGTTCTGCGCGACGTCCGCCTGCGCATAGGCGGTATTGATCACTTGCGTTTTACTGGCGCTTTTGACGACGACGGCGCCGACGCTGCCTTGCGGATCCGGCAGCAATGTAATCCTGTCCGGTGTCGAGCTGCATGCGCAAAGGCAGCTTGCGATGACGAACGCCGCTGTTACTCCGAACCGGTCATTACGCGCGGAGGGTTTCAACGTTCGCTCCCGCTGTCGCCACCCACTTCGATGATGAACTCTGTGCCGCGCACGCCCAGCGTCGTGGTCGGGGTGCTGTAGCGCACCGATTCGGGGTTTGCCTTCGCGAGCTTGCCATCCACGACGGCGAGCGAGCCGCGCTTGATGGTGGCGTCGAGCGTTCCCTCGTAGGTGGTCGTATCGAAAGCGAACTTGTTGAGTTCGAGAATCGAGTTGGCGCCTTCGGATAACAGCGTGTCGTCGCGCAGCGTGATACCGACGGAGGAGGCGGGGCCCGTCACGATGCGGTCGCTGCCGAACACGTTGCTGCCGATCGAGGCATCCACGTTCTGGCCGGCGCGCTCGATATGAACCGCCCCTTTGACGGTCTTGACCGTGCCGACCGAATCGGCGGCGTAAGTGTTCGCGACGGGCGGGCACCCGCATGCGAGAAGCAAGACACATTTGATGGCTTGACTATGCATGAGCGGCACCCGTAGTGGCGAGTTACACGTTTGCTTCGCTTTATCGCGCCGCTTGCCTTTGACGCGTGCGTCGGCGGAGAGCGTTTTCTACAGTAACAGGGGTGAGGCGTGGTCGAACGACGTGTCGAAAGCCGGTGTGTCGGCAGCAACACCGGCCCGAGGGGCTGGGGCCAGCATAGTGTTGGTCTGACTGATTGACGGTGCGCTAGCGCACGTATTTCGGGCAGAGCTGGCGCGGTTTTTTCCAGCGCACCGCATCTTTACGTGATCGGCTGGACCCATTGGCTCCGCCACGCCGGCGCATCAAAGGGCTCGCAGAACTACTGGGTCTCGTGAACGACCTTGGTATTGCGGAACTCCATGATGCTGACGGTGTGCGCGGCTTGCCCCTTGTAGGCGATGATGTATTCCGTCACCCAAAGCGCGCCTTTCCCCTGAATTCTTCTTACGTTAAAGCCCGATGGCTTGTCGGGATGATGACCTCGCAGCGCCTGCAAATTGACTCGCCCGACAATTCGCTCGCCTGATTGCGGGTAGTCGCAGATCACGTTGTCATCATAGATGTCGTGTTCTGCATCGAGATCGCCAGCAGCCGATGCGCGCCAATGGGCATCCAGGGCGTCACGTATTTGCGTTTCCTCCATGGTATGTCTCCCGATGGGTTCGATCGCGTATCTTGCACTATAGATGCAAGAAAGTATGGCTGCGTGTGCGGCTTTTGATGCGCGGCTTCGTCGGTACCCGCTCTTCAGGCTACGCGCCCCCACGCCACCAACATTTTCTTTCCCACCTCGGCAAATACGTCGATCGCGGGAAGCAGTTCGCGCCCGAGTTCCGTCAGTTCATATTCTGCTGAAGGCGGTGAGCTATCCAGGGCCCGTCTTGCCACAAGCCCTCGGGATTCGAGTTCATGAAGACGAGCGCTAAGTACGCGCGCGGAGATGCGCGGAATGTCATGGCGGAGCTCGCCAAAACGTCTTGCCTGACCGCGTAGCTGCCAGATAACGTTCAAAGCCCAGGCACCCCGTAGAAATCCAAGTGCATCGGTTATCTGGCATGCGGGCGGCGATGAGGCCTTGCTTTTGCGTACTGGCAAACCCATGGTTGTCGATTCCCTTCCGGTTAGTAACTGTGGGGTTACCACATTATATTGACCCAGGTCTCCAAAACGCCTGGCAGGTCGCTAGTATCTGATCCGCGCGGCAGGCTACCCCTACACAACGTCGCGCGGCATTCCCAACTTTCCGAGGAAATCAGATGAAGCTTTATTACTCGCCCGGCGCTTGCTCGCTTGCGCCGCATATCGTTGCACGCGAGGCACGCATTGCACTTGATTTCGAACGGGTGGACATCGCGACGAAGCGTACCGAACGAGGCGCCGATTTCCTGCAGGTCAATGCGAAGGGCAATGTGCCTGTGCTTGAGCTGAACGACGGCGAACGGCTGACGGAGGTGCCTGCGATAGCGCAGTATCTCGCCGACCTTAAGCCCGAAAGCGGACTTGCCCCGCTCAATGGCTCGATGGCACGGTATCGTCTGCAGGAGTGGCTAGGCTTTATCAATTCCGATCTCCATAAGACATACTCGCCACTCTTCAACCCCGCGACCCCTGAATCGGTACGGTTGGATCGGAAGGCGGTATTGCTCAACCACTACGTCATGCTGGAGAGCCGCCTCGGTACGCAACCATGGTTGCTGGGGGATCGCTTCTCCGCGGCCGATGCTTATCTTTTCACAGTGACAAACTGGGCGTCACACGTCAAATTGGACATATCCGGATTAACCGCTATCGCAGCGTTTCAGCAGCGAGTCGCGGGCAGGGCTGCAGTTCAGGAGGCGCTGCAGGCCGAAGGATTGCTCTATGCCCGACGGGATGATTGACGGTCCTTTCGATCGTCACGAGCGGCTGACTTCTCGCCCGGTTACCGCTCGCCCATCTCAGGATTCTTTCGACATTCTCGTACGCATTCCCAGCCGAACGACTACAGTTGATTGTCAGGGAGACAATCGTGTCCGTGGCCGAACCCAGCCTACGGTCATGACCTCTCGATTCACCGACATCAATCAGTTCGTATCAGCCAACGCTCGGGCAAAGCAGCCCGTTCGCCATCAACCACGCCAATATCGATCTCGCACAACAGTGCGTCTTCGCGCATATCCCAATCGGCTCGATGCAGCCGTAACGGAGGCAACAAATGGATTCTGCAACTGTCGATGTCGCGGAACAGAAGCGCCTGAACGACGCGCGCACGGCGCAGGTGCCGTGGAAGAAGTGGGGGCCGTATCTCAGCGAGCGTCAATGGGGAACGGTCCGCGAAGACTACAGCGCGGACGGCAACGCGTGGAACTATTTCAGCCACGATCACGCTCGCTCGCGTGCCTACCGATGGGGAGAAGATGGTCTCGGCGGACTGTGCGACGACCAGCAACGCCTGTGTTTTGCGCTCGCGCTATGGAACGGGCACGACGCGATTCTGAAAGAACGGCTGTTTGGCCTGACTAATAGCGAGGGTAATCATGGCGAGGACGTGAAGGAGTATTACTTCTATATCGACAACATGCCCACGCACTCGTACATGAAGTATCTGTACAAGTATCCGCAGCGCGAATATCCATACGGGGATCTGATCGAGACCAACGGCAGGCGATCGCGCGACGAACTCGAGTACGAGCTGATCGATACCGGCGTATTCGATGACGACCGCTATTTCGACGTGTTCGTCGAATACGCAAAGGCGGCGCCCGAAGATATCTGCGTGCGCATTTCCGTGCATAACCGCGGGCAGCAAGAAGCACCGCTTCGCATTCTGCCGACGCTGTGGTTTCGCAATACGTGGAGCTGGGGTTATGACGATCGCAAGCCGTCGCTGTGCGAAGCGGCTCCGGGCGTGATCCGCGCGACTCATCATGAACTGGGCGACTACTGGCTCTATTGCGAAGGGGCGACGGAACTGCTCTTCACGGAAAACGAAAGTAATGCGCAGCGTCTATGGAATCAACCCAACGCGTCGCCTTTTGTGAAAGACGCTTTCCATGCTTATGTCGTCGGCGGGCAGAGCAGCGCGGTGAATCCCGCCAGGATCGGGACCAAAGCGGCGGCTCATTACGTGTGCAATGTACCCGGCGGTGGCAGCGCGACGATCCGGCTGCGTCTGACGGCGGCGAGCCGCGACAACGCGTTCGCTGGTTTCGACGATACGTTCAACGGGCGCATTGCCGATGCGGACGCATTCTATGCGCGCATCACGCCGGAATCGCTGAGTGAAGATCAGCAGCGGGTACATCGTCAGGCGTTAGCGGGCATGTTGTGGAGCAAGCAGTACTACTACTTCGATCTCGAACTATGGTTGCGCGAGCATGGGAGTCATCCGTTGCTCGAAAGCGAGCGGCCCGATGTGCGTAATACCGCGTGGTTTCATATGTTGAACGCGGATGTGATTTCGATGCCGGACAAGTGGGAGTATCCGTGGTACGCAGCCTGGGATCTGGCGTTCCATACGATTTCGCTGGCGCTGGTCGATTTCGATTTCGCACAGGACCAATTGCTGCTGATGTTGCGCACGCTGTATGTCCATCCAAGCGGACAGATTCCCGCCTACGAGTGGAACTTCAGTGATGTCAATCCGCCGGTGCATGCGGCCGCCACGCTGTGGCTCTATCGATATGGGAAGGCACTGGGTCGCGCCGATCCGCGTTTTCTCGAACGTTCGTTCCAGGGCTTGATGCTCAATTTCAACTGGTGGGTCAATCGCAAGGACCCGTCGGGCCGCAACGTGTTCTCTGGCGGCTTTCTGGGGCTGGACAACATCGGCGTATTCGATCGCAGCGCGCAATTGCCGACAGGGGGATCGCTGGAGCAGGCGGATGGAACCGCATGGATGGCGTTTTATTGCCAGTGCATGCTGGAGATGGCCGTCATCCTGACGGAATACGACTCGATGTACGAGGAGATCGCCTTCAGGTTCGTCCAGCACTTCATGTGGATCGCCTACGCGATGGACCGGCGCGGCGAACATCCGGACGAGATGTGGGACGAGCAGGACGGCTTTTTCTACGATCTGCTGCGGCTTCCTGACGGGCAGAGCATGCGCCTGAAGATCAGGTCGATGGTGGGGCTATTGCCGCTGTGTGCGTCGACGGTATTCGAGGCCGATTCGGTCAAGCGCTATCCGAAACTGATGGAGCTGATCGCGCAATTCCGCAAACGCTATCCGGAGCTGGTCGCTCACGTGGCACCGACGGATGCCGGTTTTATCGGTCATCGGGAGCGCAGGCTGCTGTCGATTCTGAACAAACGTAAGCTCGAACGCGTGCTCGGCTATCTGCTCGACGAGAACGAATTCCTCGGGCCGCACGGCATTCGCTCGCTGTCCCGCTATCACCTCGAGAATCCGTACGCGCTGAATATCGGCGGCACGGAATACAAAGTGCAATACCTGCCGGCCGAATCGAATACGGGCATGTTCGGCGGAAACTCCAATTGGCGAGGTCCGGTATGGATGCCGGTGAACATGTTGATCATTCGGGCACTGATGAATCTCTACAGCTTTTTCGGCGACGACTTCAAGGTTGAGTGCCCGACCGGCTCGGGGCATCAGATGACGCTGTTCGAAGTCGCGCAGGAGATTGCGCGACGGCTATCGGGTACGTTTTTGCGCGATGCGGAGGGACGGCGCCCTGTCTATGGCGGCACGGACAAGTTTCAGAACGATCCGCACTGGCGCGATCTGATCCTGTTCTACGAGTACTTCCACGGCGACAACGGTGCGGGACTCGGCGCCAGCCATCAGACGGGCTGGACGGGCCTTGTCGCGCCGCTGCTGGACATGTTCGGGCGTGTCGATGCTCGGTCCGTTCTCGAAAGCGAACGCTGGCGCGTCAGCGCCGGTATCTCTCCACAACAGGTCGATGCAGATCGATAATGGAACGTGACGGACAAAGAGTCTGCATCAACAGCGATCAAGGTCGAACCTGCTGCCAGGAAGAATCGGGATCGAATGCGCCGAGTGCAGCCGCGGTGCGTGCCGTATTGGGACCGAGGTCTTTCTGGTAGAGCTGTCCGTCCTGATTCACGATAAAACTCATGATCCCGGTTTTGCCGTAGTGGGCAGGCCACGCGATCAGTGCATAGCCTTTGGTCATCTCGCCGTTCTGCACATAGTTCTCGGCGCCGCCGCTCGCATGACTGCCTTGCCGGCTCAGAATCCGGAAGTGATACCCGTGGTAGCCCTCGGCCGAAATCGGCGAATTCTGCCGCATCGCGATCACGAGCGGCCCCAGCGGACTTTGTGTTTCGCCTGGCGCGGCGGGCCAGTAGAGGCCGTCGCGCTGGCCGGGCGTACTGATCAGACGCTGCGCGTAGTGCCCCGTCAGATTGCGATAGTCGCTTTGGGCATCGAGATACGCGAGTGACGACAGCATCGCCGCGCGCTCGTTGCGTCCGATCTTGAGCGTCAGCATTTCGTCTCTTGCCGCCGGCGGATCGAAACGCCAGCCGTGCGGTCCCTGTAACAGCGGAATGGGCAGCGTCCAACCGCTTTCGCCGACTCGCAGATGAGCCGTATGGCGCGCGCCGGCGGGCGGATCGTTGACGATCTCGTGACCTTGAGACCACGCGCCGAGGAAGTCGTAGATATCGTCGTGGCCGATGTTCTGCTGGGGAATGAAGCGCTTGAAGTCGTTGCCGAGTACATGCTTGAGCGCTACTGGATCGCTGCTCGACAATGCATCCACTAAAGCCGTCGCCGCTTCGTCCGGCGTCGCATAGACTGCCTGTGCGTCGGCGCGTGGTACGGTCGCGAGCACGATCAGCGACGCGACGAGCGGCGCGACAATAGCCGCGAGGCGAGAGCGGTGCGATACCCGGTGCCGCAGCGGGCGACCTTTACAGAAGTAGATCATCACGCTTGTTCTCCTGACAGATCGTTCGTTTATCGGCGGAAGCGGCCACCGCCGCCGCCGAAGCGGCCACCACCACCGCCAAAGCCACCGCCACCGTATCGGTCTCCACCACCACCGCCAAAGCCGCCGCCCCCGCGGTCTCCACCACCGTACCGCTCGCCACCGGATCGGTTGCCGCCGAAGTTGTCGCTCGCGAACTGACTGCGACTCGCTTCGCCGCGCTGCATGTCCTGGCGCGCGGCGTTGCCATCGCCCGCGCCGCGCAGTGCGTTATCGCGATTCATGCTTTGCGCGCTATTACGCAGATCGTTGGTGTTCGCGCCGCCTCCGTGCTGAATGTCTTGCAGGCGTTGGTTCGCTGAGCCGCCGAGGTTCTCGCCTGTGCGGTTCTGAAGCGTTTGCATCGCTTGCGCGCGTGAACTGTCGTAGCCGCGATAAGCGTTGTGCTGCGCGTTATTGAAATTATTGCTATTGAAATTGCTGCTATTGCGATTCCAGTTCGTCGTGCCGCCGTTTGCGTTGATTCGATTGTTGACGTTGATGTTGTTGTAGCGGTTCACGTTCACGTTGACATTGCCGCCATGCCAATCGACACCGCCCCACAGCGAGTTGGTCACGGCGATTCCCGCACCGAACGCGAGTCCGGTCGCAAAGCCGGCCGCGATCGCATATCCGGGTGGCGGCGGAATATAGACGGGCGGATAAGCCGGATAAAGCCACGGCCCATAGACGACCGTCGGGTTATAAGTCGGCACGTACACGACCTGCGGATTAGTGGGCTGTATCTGGATCGTGTTCTGTTCGATGACGACTTTCTGCTGCTCGCTGGACTTCAGATTGCCCGCCTGCTGTGCCTGCTTGCGCAAGCGCTGCACCGAATCCATCAAGTCGTTCGGCTGCGCGAGAAATGCCTTGCCGATCTGATCGACCCAATCCGGCTTCGACGCCATGGTCGCCAGCACCTGCGGAAAGGCCACCAGCGACTGCACGCTCGGGTCCCAGGGCTCGGACGATACGGCTTTGACTGCGTCGTCGCCGTTGCGCTGGGGATTCGCCTTCGACCATTGCGCGGCGGACTGGACTTCCTGCGGAAACGTCGCCGCCATCAGCACCTGAGCAAGCAGTGCATCGGGGTAAAGCGCAATCGGGGCAGTGAGTGAATCGAGCTGCTGGTTCGACAGCTTGGGGGCGCCCTGGGCGCACGCCGCGCCCGACACGGCGACTGTGATGAGCGTGGCGAGTGTGACGACGAGCATCGCGCGCAGCTTCGATCCGATGTTTGTCAGATGTTCCGATAATGACTTCACGATCAGTTCTCCCCGCTTCAGAAACGGATTCGTACACCGGCAAACGGGCCCGCTGTCCTGATGTTGTAGTAGAACGACGATGTGTTGTAGTCCTGGCTGAGTATCCTGTACCCACCGGACAAACTGACTGTCTTGTTGATGTCCCAGAAGGCGGCCGCGACGAGCTGCCAGGTGAGATTACTGCCGCCTCCGCCGACATCCGCATAGCCCATGACCGACCATCTTTCAGAGAACTGGTAAGTGCCGCGCACGCCGACGATGCCGTCGACCCAGCTCACACTTCTGCTGCGTTCGGCGCCCGCCGGCAATAGCGGACTGGATGAAAAAGACAAGGTGGCGTTGAGATTCGTGTAGCGCAAGCCGGCCAGTACATCCACGGGCGTGGTATTGCTTTCCAGCACGCGATAGGCGCCCGCGACCTGCAGCACGCCGTTATCCAGCTTCGCTCTCGCCGTGCCCAACTGGCCGCCGAGAATCGGATCCGAAGTCTTGCCCACGCTGACGTAAAAGCCATCGACGATGATGCTCCAGCGATCCTTTCGCGCTTCGAACGTACCCATTACGCCGAAATTGAGGTTGCGCCAGATATCAGAAAAAGGCGCATTGACGTTCTGTGCCGGAATCACGTTGCCGACGCGCATGGTGCCGCTCTGTCCCGCGAACCAGAAATAAGGCGTCACGGTGAACTGCCACGTGCTGGCTGCCGGCGTTGCGGCCGGCTGTTCCTGCGCATTCGCCGATGCGCACAGCGCGAACAGCAATGTGCCCATTACCGGAGAAGATTGCAGATGCCACGCTTGCGTTCGCATGACCGCCTCGCAAAGTGTCGGTACGCTGCGCAGCATGCGTCACGCCGAATCATTCGAGCCTCCGATAGGGCTCGAATGGTTCGTGAGAACAGTAGCCGCGTTTCTTTTGCGTCTCAACTCGCCGATCAGTGGGCGCCGCTTCCGCTCGCATCTTCCAGATGTCGCAGTACCGCATCCAGGTTGAACGATGCCGGCTTTTGACGTGGGGGAAATGCTTTGAATTCGTCGATCTCTCCCGCAACGATTGCCTGCATCGCATACACCAGATAAGCGTGCGATATCACCCAATCCCAGTACGTGTTCGAACTTTCGTCCGCTCTTTCGAACGGGTCGCGCCGAAGATTGAACATCTTGGGAATGCGCAAGCGAACGAATGGCTCCGCCCAGCACTGCAGCCGTGTTGCGCGTTGCTCCTGCAACACCACTTTCCAGTCCTTCATGCGGATGGCCAGAATGTCGCCGTCATCGCTGATGTAGAAGAAGGACTGGCGAGGGCTCTCGCTGACTTCGCCACACAGGTAGGGCAGCATATTGAAGCCATCGAGGTGAGCCTTGAAGGTCTTGCTTCCCGCCTTATGTCCGGTCAGAAGTTTCTCCTTGATGTCCGGTACTCCCGCGGCCGCAAGCAGTGTGACCATCCAGTCCTGATGTGCGACGATGCCATTGAGTACCGTCCCCGCGGGGAATTTTCCCGGCCATCGGACAAAGGCCGGCACGCGCCAGCCACCTTCCCAATTGGTGTTCTTCTCCGAGCGGAACGGCGTGATGCCGGCGTCAGGCCAACTGTTGTAGTGCGGCCCGTTATCCGTCGAGTACATCACGATGGTGTCTTCGGCAATACCGAGTTCATCGAGCTTGGCAAGCATTCTGCCGATGTTCTCATCGTGAGCGACCATCACGTCGTTATAGTCGCCCTGACCGCTCTTGCCTTTGTGCTTTTCCGCGCAATGCGTCCTGAAGTGCATCGCCGTTGTGTTGTACCACATGAAAAACGGCGTGCCTGACTGATGCGCCTTGTCGATGAATGCGAGCGCACGATCGGTCGTTTCTTCATCGATCGTTTCCATGCGCTTTCTAGTCAGCGGGCCGGTGTCCTCGATCGTCTGGCCGCCTTTTCCGTCGGCATGGCAGTGCAGTACGCCTCTCGGCCCGAAGCGCTTCTTGAATTCCGGCATCTTCGGATAATCGGGGTCCTCGGGCTCTTCTTCCGCATTCAGGTGATAGAGATTGCCGAAGAACTCATCGAAGCCATGCACGGTCGGAAGAAACTTGTCCTTGTCGCCCAGGTGGTTCTTGCCGAATTGGCCCGTCGTGTAGCCCAGCGGCTTCAGCAATTCCGCGATCGTCGGGTCTTCGTCCATCAGACCGATATCGGCGCCGGGCATACCGACCTTGGTCAAGCCGGTGCGGATCGGATTCTGGCCGGTAATGAAAGCGGCTCGCCCGGCCGTGCAGCTTTGCTGCGCGTAGTAGTCGGTGAAAGCCACGCCTTCGTTGGCGATGCGATCGATGTTCGGCGTTCGATAGCCCATCTGTCCGCGGCTATTGAAACTGATGTTCCACCAGCCGACGTCATCGCCCCACAGGATCAGGATATTGGGTTGCTTGCTTGCCATGATCTTCTTTTCCTTTCAGGTAGGAGCCAGGTCACCTATGCACAGCCCTGGCCAGAAGACAGCATCGACTGCGGAGAAATCATCAACGATTCATGATCCGTCTATTTACATGCCACCCGCCGAACAGGTGGTGCAACCGCAGTCAACTTGCACAGGTGCGACCTGCCCATCAAGACGTACGACTTTGCGCAAACCCGGCGTCGAGCAGCGTGTCGGGGGCTCGGCTGCCGTGGCAAAAGCGGAATTTCTGGCCGCTTCCACACGCGCAGGGCGTGTAGGGTCCGCGACGTTTGTCCTCGGCGATCGTGCGCGCCATCACGTCGGACGGGGGACGGCCTTGATGAATCAGTCTCGCCATGGTCTGCATCGCGGCGCGCGAGTGCGCGAAGAACAGTTCCAGGCCGGCACACAGATAGTTGTGGCCTGGCTCGCCATCGCGTGAAAGCGCGAAGCGGTCCTTCGGGCAGCCGCCATTGCACAATGCGCGTACTTCGCAGTTGCGGCATTGCGCAGTCAGCGATTCGCGTTTGTTCAAACCGAATTCGAGCTGTTCGGGCGACGCCATCAGGTCGCGCATATGCGTGTCATGGATATTGCCGAGCCGATAGCCCGGCTCGACGAAATGATCACAGGAATACAGATCGCCGTTATATTCGAGCGCCGGGCCTAACCCGCAAGTAGGCGCGTGAATACAGAGCAGATGACGCCCGAAATACGACTCCAGTGTGACGTCGAAGAGTTGCACGTAGACGCGGCCTACATCGTGGCGGATCCATTCTTCGAAGATGTCGACGAGAAATTGCCCGTACTGCCGCGCGCCCACGGAACGATTGGTGACGCGATCGCCGGTTTGCGTATACAGCACGCGTTCGCGCCCCGGCTGTTGCCGCCAGCCGAGGTTGGCAAGATCGATGGTCTGTTCGGTAGCGCGTTCCACGATCGGGATGAACTGCATCCACTTCGCGTCCAGTTCGTCGCGGAAGAACCGATAGACGCTGCGGCCATGATGCTGATTGGCGGCGTTGACCGTGCACAGAATATTGAACTCGACGTTGTGGCGCTTCAGCTGCTGATGGCCACGCATCACGAGATCGAATGTCCCATGCCCATGGCGATCGACGCGATAGGTGTCGTGCAGCGATCGTGGCCCATCGACACTCAAGCCAACGAGGAAGTCGTGTGTCCGAAAGAAGCTGGCCCATTCATCATCGATCAGGATGCCGTTGGTCTGAAAGGTATGCTTGATGACCTGCCCAGGCTTGCGAAATTTATCGACGAGTTCGACGGCTTTGCGAAAGAACTCGACCTTCATCAGCGTGGGCTCGCCGCCTTGCCACGCGACTGTCATATGCGGTGTGCGATGCGATTCCAGCAACTGACGGATATAGGTTTCGAGCGTAGTGTCCGACATCCGGTGCTTGCCATCCGGATACAGCGCGTCTTTGGACAGGAAGAAGCAATACTGGCAATCGATATTGCAAGTGGACCCACTAGGCTTTGCCAGCAGATGAAAACACGGTGGAGCATTTGACGGTGTTTCACCGCTTGAACGATCACCGCTCCTGGCTGTGACAGCACGAAACGGCGAGTTCAAATCCGTCACGGTGATCTCCGTTTGCTTGTTAGCGTATTCCGGATTGTCCCGTACGCACGGAATCTGGCGTCGAAACGCTAAGCGGTGCGTTTCGAATAAAGGTGACGGGAACGTAACAGAGTCGCGCGTGGCACGTTTTACGCGTGGACTCTGGTGATGGTTACTCTCGTGATTGTTATAGCATACGGCGGCAATGAAAACGAATTTCGTTGAGTAGCGAATTCGCGCAGATGGATTGATTGCGTGGGAAATTGGGTACTCGTCGCGCGAAGTTTTATGCCTGCTGTTTATTAGATAGTCTGATTCGCAAAAGTACTGTTACCAGATTGGCTAATTCGAAAGATTGTATTAACTGGCTTATTCAATAAGTCAGATCTCGCTTTACAAGTACCCTGTACTTTCGATCGCGCGGCTTCTCCATGTCGCAAAGCTCTCGCACGAGCATCTGTGTTGCACTAGACTGAAACGGCGTCGCGAGCACGCGGATTCTTTGCGCGCGTGCCGATGTTCAACGGCCACTTCGCTATTCCAGCAGTTCTTTTTCTCGCACTTCTGTTGAGGCGCAACATGCAGGGAGCTGACGTGGAAAGCGCGCCGGTACGCTCGACAAATGAACTGGCAGTGGATCGGACGGACCTCGCGACGAAGCGCACGCTGATGGCCGCCGACCGCTCACTGATGGCATGGATTCGAACTTCGCTGTCGATGATCAGTTTCGGTTTCACGATATACAAGATTCTCCAGAGCTATGAGGAGATGGGCGCGCATATGTCGCATCCGCATAGCGCGCGACGCGTGGGCCTGTTTCTGACCGGCATGGGCACGGTTGCGATGGTAATGGGCACGATCGAGTACTGGCGAACGATTGTCGATCTGAGTCAGTTCCAACGTTATAGCGTGTGGCGGCCTAGTTTTTTTGTCGCGCTGGTGATGGCGGTAACAGGAACGTTTACTTTTGTGAGCATCGTCATCCGGTTGCTTTAGGGATTGGCGATGGGTGAGCGCGGCTGTTGATGCGCAATACGATGCGACGGTGTGCATGTCGCCAGATCGGCTCGATGTATGGGGCCAAGCTTATCGCCGTTGACCCGTGACGAGTGAGAGGAAAAGATGCTAGTGCTTTGGCACGACTACTGGGTGCGAGTTTTCGAGGTCATGACGGACCGGGTGACCGGCCCGTTCCGGTTCCGGCTTTTCCTGCAACCCACGGTGGCAACGATCCTTGCAATCCGATCCGGATTGATGGATGCCAGAGCGGGTCGTTCGCCATACTTCTGGACGATGATGAGCGATGGCAGCCGGCGGCTTCGCATGGCGAGAGAAGGATGGCGAAGCGTCGGCAAGGTATTCATTCTCGCGATGATTCTCGACATCGTATTTCAGATCATCGTCGTGCATACGGTGTACCCCCTCGGCGTAGTCTTTGTCGCCTTCGTTCTCGCGATTCTTCCTTATCTGATCCTGCGCGGTATCGTGACCCGTATCGCCAGATACTTCATCCACAAGCGCGGATCAACGCTACCTTGATGGCGTTTCGGAATCGCGACGCGTAAGCCCTTCATTTGCGGCGCTGAATAGTCACCATCGCGAGCGCGGCTCCCGCGAACGCACACGCAGCGGACACCAGCGCAACGGCGCGCAGCGCGTCGGCGATGGCGGCGGCTTCTGCTATCGCCACGGGTGCCGGCTGCTGCTGATGGGCGTCGCCCGCAGCCGCTCCGGTTTGCGCGTCAGGCTGCAGCAGTTGCCCACTCGTGCGAGCGTCCTGAGGAATATGCAGCGCGTCGAGCCGCGCGGACAACGATGCGTCGTGCGACCACACGAACACGATGCCGAGCACCGCGATCGCCAGCAGGCTCGCCACGCGCGCCACTGCATTGTTGATGCCCGAAGCGACGCCCGCGCGCTCGACCGACACCGCGCTCATTACGGTTGTCGTCAGCGGCGCGACGGTGATCGTCATGCCGAGGCCGAGCACCGTCAGCGCGGGGAACACACCGGCCCAATAGCTGCCGCGTATGAACGGCAGCGCGAGCATCAGGAAGCCGAGACCCGCGACACCCGGGCCCACGGTCAATAGCGCACGCGAGCCGAAGCGGTCCGTCAGGCCGCCGGTGAAGCGCGACAACAGACCGATGATGACCGGCATCGGCAACAGCGCCGCGCCCGCTTCGGTTGCGGTATAGCCATGCGCGCGGATCAGCGTGAACGGCAGGAAGAACAGCACGCCGCCGAGGCCGAAGTAGAGCAGCAGCGTGACGAGATTGGCACCGGTGAAATCGCGCGAGTGGAATACGTCGAGCGGCATCATCGGATGATGGCTGTTCGCTTCGATCATCACGAACGCGGCCAGCACGAGTACGCCGGCCGCGATCGCGCACAGCACGAGCGGATGCGCGAAGCCATGCGCGGACGCCTCGGTCAAGCCATAGGTGAGCGCGGCGAGTCCCGCTGCCGCGCTCAGCGCGCCGGTCCAGTCCAACCGATCAGTCGCGTCGGCGTCGTGACTGTTCGGCACCGACAGCATCGCGAGCGCAATCGTCGCGGCGGCGAGCGGCAGATTGATGAAGAAGATCGCGCGCCACGACCACGCGTCGACGAGCCAGCCGCCCGCGACCGGTCCGACCGCCGACGTGATCGCGCCGACGCCGGCCCACGTGCCGATCGCCCGTCCGCGCTCCTCGCCTTCGAAGGTGGCACCGATGATCGCGAGGCTGCTGGGGACGAACAGCGCGGCGCCGATACCTTGCACCGCGCGTCCGGCGATCAGCGCCCCCGCATTCGGCGCGAATCCGCAAGCAGCCGACGCCAGCGTGAAGATGCCGACGCCCGCGATAAACACCGTGCGGCGCCCGAGCTTGTCGCCCATCGACCCGCCGACCAGCACGAGGGAGCCGAGAAACAGCAGGTACGCGTTGACGATCCATTGCATCGCCGCGACGCTCGCGCTGATCTCGCTCTGAATGGCGGGCAGTGCGACGTTGACGACGGAGCCGTCGATAAACGCCATGCTGGAGCCGAGGATCGTCGCGGCGAGCGCGAGACGCTTGCGCCGGCACGTGCTGTCGACGGTCGCGTGCTGGCTGAGAATGATGAGTTCGTCGCACGGGCTCGCCTGGGCGGCGATCACGTGGGCGGTTTTCGGCTCGCTATCGGAAAGGTGAGGGGTGGACAAGCGCGCTCCCGTGCTGGTCGATGGTGACTAGCATAGCAATAGCAGTGGGAGCGTGCTTGGGGGGCGTTATTGGCGATTTCGCTTGAACTTGCTCGAACGACTCGCGTCTGGATTGATGCGATCAGAGATCGCTTGTGCGCGGAATCACAACGGCCTGGCCATGCAGTTTGCCGTCCGCGTCGAAAAGTTGCCACAGCGTTGCTTCTTCGATCATGAAGCGGCGACCGGATTTAGTGACGCGCACACCTTTATAGCCTGCCTCGTAACCGAGTTGCTGCACGCGCGCGAGAAACTGTTGTCGCTCTTCGCGATTCGGTGCTTCGGCGGAAAGCCTGGATGGCAATTGCGTGATTTCATCCCAGCTGTATTCGAAGCGGTGTTGTGCGGCTTTATTGCCGTAGATAAAGACTGGATCGGGGGCGGTGTTGTGTGCGAGCACGGCGAATGGCGCGCTTTCGTACAGCCATTGAGTCGCTTCCTGCGCGGACATGGGTTGCGGCACCAGCGGGCGGTTCAGCAGCCGGGCGTGGCTGTCGGCGAGGAGCTGATAGAAGCTTGTGTCGAGATAGAGTGGCGTTTCTGAAGGCATCTTTCTGAAGATCGAAGGTAACGGAGCGAACGCTCACGATACAGCATCGACGCTTTACTTGCCCGAGCCAACCTAATCCATTTCGTGTATCGACACGACGTGGCGACCATTGCATATAAAAAAACGCGGCCCGAGAGCCGCGTTAAAGACTTACCGTTGAGTCTTGCGGTACCTAAGCTACAGCGCCGTACCACACGCTGGCCGGCATTCGACCAGACAACGAGTCGATACCAGCGCTATAGCGTAACGCGGCACTTAGAACTTGTGACGAATGCCCGCCGTTACGCCGACCTGGCTTTGCGTCGAAGATGCGCTGCCAATCGCGTTGATGAACGCCGTCACTTCCGGATTGCTGCTCACGTGCTGGTATTCGGACACAAGGAACAGGTCGGTGCGTTTGCTGAGCGCGTAGTCGGTATACAGGCTGACCTGGTTGAAGTTCGGGTTGACCCCGCCGCCGAAGTTCGAACGCGTGTAGGTATAGGCGCCGGCAATCGTGATTGCCGGTGTCAACGAATAGCGGATATTGCCTTCGAAGTTCTGGAAGCGCGCGCTGTTCGCGTTGAACTGCAGACCGGCGGACGTACCCGACTGGCCTGGCGACACGAAGCCGTTGTCCGTGCCACCGAGGTTCGTCTGCGTATACACGAATCCGGCCGTTGCGGGTCCGAACGTGTAGTTGATGCCCGCGCCAAATGTCTGCTGACGTGCCGCGGCGAAGGCAAAGGTGCCGGTTTGCGCGCCAGCGTCCGAAGCCGAGTTCAGCGCCTGGTTGTTCATGTCGTTGTTGAATTGCAGATAACCTGCGCCGACATTCAAACCGCCATACGAGTACGACGCACCGAAGCTGTACGCGCGATTGTTGGAGAAATTCGTCGAGTTGGAGAACCCATACAAAGCGCCAAATTTGAGGCCGCCATAGTTGGTGCTCGTGTACTTGACCGCGTTGTTGATACGAATCGAGTTGTCGAGGTTGTCATTGTCGAACGGATGGGCGAAATAAGTGCCGCCCCAACCCGTACCCGTCAGCGAGAACGGCCCGAGGTAGTCCACCACGCTGTCGTATTGGCGACCCAAGGTCACGGCACCATATTGCTTCGAAGACAGACCAACGAACGCCTGCCGGCCGAACATGCGGCCATTTTGCCCAAGCGCGCCGCTATTGATACTAAAGCCGTTTTCCAACGTGAAGATTGCAGACAGACCACCACCGAGATCTTCGTTTCCACGCACACCAAAGCGGCTTCCATTGAGGTTGCCGCTCGTCTGCGCCCAGTTGCTGTGGCCGCCCTGATTGTTGGTATAGGTAATCCCCGCGTCGATCAATCCATACAGCGTGACGCTGCTTTGCGCGTGGGCAGTCGCCGCCGTCATTGCGAGAAGGGCGGCAACGGACAGAGTACTTTTCTTCATGTTTACCTCGATCCTTTTTTGCTTTCAATATTGAACGCCAATAGTCGTTTGACGCCGAGAAATAGCAATACCTACGATTCGTTCGTAAGACGCCATGCGCCGACTAAAGACGCCGCCTTACATCCTTGCGGATGGTCAGGTTAGATGTCTGGCAGTTAAAGCGGGTAGAAAGCTTCAATCAGCTTTCTGAGCAATAAATAAATGCTGCATGTGAGGCAGCAAACGTATTATCAGGAGCGAAAAAAAACGGATTACGCCGATTAGCGAAAAGATATTTTTTGTCTTTTGACAAGAATCGGCGTCGAGTGGGAATTCCGCGGATGGCGATGGAGGCAAGCGGTGGTCGCTGCGCCTCGCGTGTTGGCACGTTGCAGTGTTGAGGTCACTTTGCGTTCATCGTGCCGTTAGCTTCCGGTGATCGTCATCCGGCGATCCTCGAATGACTGGAGGACGATGCAGGCGTTGCTCCGCACCAACACACTCGAACACGCGGTTGAATTAGTTCGCCCCTGTGCTATATGCGAATCACAAATCGCGTGAGCGCGCGTCGACGAACGCCGTCGCGACGAAGGTTGGAACCAAACCACGCCAGCCAAACGAGCGCTACTGCACCTTGGCCTTCACGCCGCCCGCCGTAACCGAATACCCGTCATTCAGCGTCTTCAAAAACGCGATCACGTCGCGAATCTCGGCCTCGTTCAACGCGGGCTTTCCACCGAGCTTTCGATCCATCGGCGCATCGGCCAGATCGACGTTCTCGCGATACCGCGCCGGCAGATCGTTGAATTTGTCGACCTTGCCATCGGCCCGCTTCGGATACCACTTGGCCGGATCGGTATCGCGCTCGACATAAAAGCGCAACACATCCTCCAGGTTATGAAAGCGGCCGTTATGAAAGAACACCGAGCGTGTCGCAACATTGCGCAGTGTCGGCGACTTGAACATGCCGCAGAAGCCGATTTCCGTCGAGAGATCCTGACGATAGGGACCGCACAATCCAAGGTCGAAATATTTCGGATCGCGGTTGGCCGGAATCTCCGAGTTGCGCGGCACGCCGAGTGCAATGAAAGAAAAGTCAGCGAATTGCGCTGGCCGTCCACCGGGCCCTGGCATGTCCAGATGACACTTCGCGCAATTGCCTTTATCCGGGTTGTTGAACAGTGCATAGCCGCGCAATTCCTGTGCCGTGAAGTCTGCATTGCCCGACATCGCCGCGTCGAACTTGCTCGTGTACGGATGGAAGCTCACGTCTTCGGTTTGAAACGCTTCGAGTGCTTCGCCGATGTGCGCGAAGGCCTTGTCGGTTTGCGAGAAGACCTGTGCACCGAATACTTTCTTGAACGTGTCGGCATAGGGGCTGTGCTGCAACTTCGCGACGACATCGGCCGCGCTGCGGTTGGCCATCTCGTTGGGATTCAGCATCGGCATCGATGCCTGATCGTGCAACGAAGCGGCGGCACCGTCGCGCATGAAGCCGCCGGTCGGTCCTTCGTCTTCGGTGTCTTCGGAGGCGGGCGTATAGAAGTGCCGGCTGAATAGCGGTGTGAAGCTCAGATAGCGTAGCGAGGGCACCGAACGCGTGCCTGGGTGATGCATATCGGCGCCGCCGAGTTGTACGGCGAGTCCATTGGGTGGCCCATAGGCATTGGCGGGGCTATGACAACTCGCGCACGACATCTTGCCCGATGCCGATAGCGATGCATCGAAGAATATCTGCTTGCCGAGTTGGGCCTGCGGGCTCAATTCGGCGGGGGCCGCGGGATAGCGGACCCATCTTTGTACCGATACTTTGGCGGCTGTTTTAGGCGCTGTTTTCGCTGTTGCAGCAGAGCCGTTCTTATTCGCAGCCGGTGTCGCCGCTGTATTCGCCGCCAGTACTTCCGCGGCCGTGGTCGCGAAGCTCACGCCGAGTGCGAAAACGATGAACATGACAACCGCGGCAACGTTCAACCTGGCCACCGCTTTAAAGCAATCTCGAATCATCTGCATGCGTGCGTCGTTTAAATGAAAAAACGGTGGAGCAACAGCGCTCCACCGTTTCTCGACATCATTCGTACCGGTCAGAAATTGAACATCGCCATCAGATCGCCGATCGACGTCGTATTGATCGGCAGATACGGGCTTTGCGTCGACGTGACCGGATTCGGCAGACGGTCGCGGCTACGTGTCGACAGCGGCTGCAGACGCCAGTTGCGTTCGATGAATTTCAGCACCGACGCGTGATCGTAGTACGTGTGATCGACCATTCCCTTGCGCGAGTACGGCGACACCACCAGCATCGGAATACGCGGACCATCGCCGAAGAAGTCGAGGTTCTGGATCGCGCCGGTATCGAAGTGACCGCCGCCTTCGTCGGTGGTGATCAGGATCGCCGTATGCGCCCACAGCGTCGGATTGGCCTGGACATTGCCAATCAGCGTCTTCAGGAACGCCTCATAGGTGGCCGGCGCCGAATAGCCCGGGTGGCCGCTGTCGAGGTTCTTCGGAACGACGAACGACACCGCCGGCAGCGTGTTGTTCTTGACGTCGTTGGTGAACGTCGTCAGGTCGGTCAGATTCGACTTCAGCGCTGGCGTGTTCATCACGTTGCTCGACGCGACCAGCGGATCGCCGATCACGTTGTATTGCGCCGCCTGTGCGAGCGCCGAGGCCTGCGCGGCCGGCAAGCTGTCCGCGAGTTCGATCAGTTGGGTTTCAGCGGCCAGATCGTTGGTGGTGCGCCCACCCGTGTACCACTTCCACGACACACCCTTCGCCGCCAGCGCCTCGGCGATGGTCGGCACCGTCTGCGGCGGATAGTTGAAGTTGTTCGGACCGATCGGCTGCACGTTGCCGTTCAGATCGAAGCCGGGGTTGTAGTTGTTGACCAGGTAGTACTTGCCCGCGTCGCAATTGCTCGCCACCTTTTTCGTGGCGAGGAAGTTCAGAATCGGCGCGACACCCGGCTGGCTCGCATCCGAACAGTTCACGTAGGAGCCGCCTTCGTAGCCGTCCTGCTCGTAGAAGTTCGGCGTCTGCGCCATCGGGTTCGGATTTTCGATCTGGTTCGACGGCGGCGTGGCGACGGCACCGGCGGTATTGAAGTACGGCTCGTCGGCGGTCGCGATCGAGAAAAAGTTCGCGCCGGTGCCGCCCATGATCGACTGGTGATAGTTGTCGCTGACCGCGTAGGTTTGCGCGAGCGACTGGAAGTACGGCGCGTCGCCGGCCGACATGTTCATGAAGCCCATCAGCTCGCCGCCCTGCGACGGATTCTGCGGCGTGATGCCGGTCGTGTCGCCGCCCTGGCCGACCGTGGTGGCGACCCACGTGAACATGTCGTGCTTGCTGTTATCGCCGCCGGTTTGCTGCCACATCTGGAAGAAACGGTGCACTGGATCGCCGGTCATCGAGTAGAGCGTCAGCAACGGCGCGACCGCGGTGACCTGCTGCGCGTACGGCACGTACTTGGTGATCTGGAACGGACCGTTCGGCAGCGTGGCCGGGAAGCGCGTGTCGGGCGTGCCGCCGCCGGTCGTGAAGGTCTGCAGGTTTTCGATGCCGATCTGTTCCGGCTGCGGCAGCGTCGAGTAGGCGGCGGCGCGCGTCGGATTGATCGAGTAGGCGGTTTGCGTCGCGCCCTGGTTCTGCGCGGCTTGCGCGAAGTTCGGACCGGGCGAGCCGTCCGCGTTGATGATGCCTTCCGACAGCAGATTCCTGACCGTCTGGCCAGACGGCGCGACATAGCCGCCGAACAGGCCGTCGAAAGTCTGGTTCTCGCCCACCACGACGATCACGTGCTGGATCGGCGTGGTGGTCGGGCCGTTGCTCAACGCGAGCGCCGAGGTCACGGCGGCGGCCGGTATCGCGCCGGAGACCGCGCCGGTCGGCGGGATCAGCACTTGCGCGCGATTCGCGTCGGTGCCGGCGACGACCGTGCCGGTGTGCACCGTGAAGTGCGCGATATCGAACAGGTTGTCGAGCGGGTTGCTGGCGTTCGCCTGATAGGCGGTGCCGACCGGGTTCTCGACGACATTGGCCGGCACGTTGAACGCGGTGAACAGCGGCTGCAGTGCGCCAGCGATCGCGGTGTTGGCCTGGGTGATGCTGCTCGTGGAAATTTTCGCCGACGTGATTTGCGCGCTGGTCGGCGCGCCGTTGGCCACGATGCCGAGCACGCGCTGCGTGAGCAGCGACGTGAGCGGATTCAGGTTGGCGATCACGGTCGTGGCGGTACCCGACGACGTCGGCGCGGGGTCGATCACCGCGGACAACGTGGCCGGCGTGCCGTCTACGTCGTTGAACGGCGCGGTCAGGATGAACGGCGGCTTGCCGGTCATCGACACGGTGAACTTGCCGGTCGTGTCGGTGACGCTCGATTGCGTGGTTTTGCCGTCACTGTCGGTGACCGTGACGGTGACGCCGACGATCGGCGCACCGGCCGCGGCGACGCCCGTTGCGGTGACATTGGCGCTGGTGCTCGCGGTGCTGCTCGACGAATCCACATCGGAGCCGCAGGCGGCGAGCGAAAGCATGACTCCCAGAGTGGCGAGTGTCGAGGCGCGTCTTTTCATGGTCGTAGCTGGCTTGTGTGGGTTGTCGATCGTCGTGTTTTTTGTGCCGCAGAGGCTGCTCGACGCTGCGGGGCGCGATGGCGTTGGCGATCTTCCCAATGCCATATGACAGCGGCGTGATGCGCCGCTGTGGTTTGACCGATGGGGGGCTCTAATTGGGGAGGGGTTTGCTGTTGCGCCCGAGTTTGCGTTCGCGTTTTCGTTTTCGTTGCGACGCGTTGGAGCGCGGGGCTATTCGGATGCGGGGAAGAATCCGAGGTATTCGAAGTGCGTGGTGTCGTTGGCTTGGGCGGCCGAGCTGGATGCGCCGACTGTCGAGAGGGCTTCGACCGTGGTTCGACGGTTGGACACGAAATGCCAGGCCGGGGAAGGTGGCGGCGTCGGGATTCCGTTACTGAGTTGACGCAGCGCTGTGAGCAGATCGGCACAGGCCGGTGAATAGGCGACGAAGCCTTCGTTCCAGATGGCTGCGTGGTCGATGCCTAGTAGGCCGCATAGCTGTTGCTTGGCCTGGACCTCGCTTTCGGCGAGCGCGCGTGATTGCTGGATCGTTGCGTGAACGCTTTCGTCGACGAGTTTGCCGGCGCGCAAGAGTGGCGGTAGTCCGGGTGTCCACGCTTCAGGCGGACAGGCTTTGTGCTCGGGTGTCAGTTCGATGAAAGGATTAACTTCCGCTGGATAGATGCGGCAGGTGAGCGGTCTTTGATCGTAGATGCCGCAGCGGTTGTCCGGCTGGAGGTTCGGGCAGGGGCCTGCGAATGTGGCGGTCAGGATGACTGCGATGCGGGTGGGTAATGTGCCGCTGGTTGTCGCAAACGTGCGGCGGCGGCGGTAGGCGGCCTGCAGGTTGTCCGCGGGTGGTTCTTCTAGCCAGGGGGATGCGTCGCAGAGGATCTGGACGTCGTTACCCCGTTCGAGCCAGGCTAGCGCTTCGCTAACTGTAAGCGGTAGGCGCAGGTCGTGGCAGCACTTTGCACAGATCGTGCATTGGAAATCGAAGTCGGCGGTCATTCCAAACGGTCCTTTCGGCAAGCGAGGGGAGATGGTTCAGGTTCTTGCCTTGCGGTCATGTAAGGGAGCAAGTGCTCTCTCGTTATGGTGATCGCGAGGCGCAGGCGGTTCGCTTGAGTCGTTTGAAAGTTGCGGATATGACAGGTGGGGGGCTTCTTTTCGCGTGCTCGATTTATTACGGGTTGAAAAGTGCTTTTCTCCCGGTAGGGCAAAGCATACGTGGTTAAGCGAATGTTTGCTTTCGGGATGGTGATATTTGGGTGGTTGCTGGAGGTGTGGGGGATAAGGCGGACGTGGAGCTAGATTCGATTTTCCTTTCTGTTTTCCTTCATGTTGCTGATGAAGGGGGGCAAATATGAAACGACACGGCGCCTCCAGCACCTCCACTCAATCACGTCAGCGACAATGATGTTGCTCCCGCCGAAGCGGCGGAATAGCACATCGTCAGTCTGATTCCTGGCTCTCGAGCAATTTCTTCAAACTGCGCCATAGTCCAAATGAAACGCAGCCGGAAAACAGTGCTTTAGCTTCAAATTCAACGCCTCTAAGAAATGAGGAATTTCTGTCCTCCAAGATGCGAGAGATTTCGGCTTTGATCCACTGCGGATCGAAGCCGTCAATCTCCGGTGTGGTGACCGTCAAGTTAAATGAACATGCAACGGATACCTCGCGGAAGAAGATTCGCCTAATTTCGCCGATAGGAAGTTTGCGTAACCTATCTATTGCCTCTTTGTTCAATGGGATACTTGCGAACGTGTCGGCCAAGACGGTCCAGATGAATTCTCGATCTTGGTCGCCCATCAAATCTCTCTTCCTTCCGAAGGTCTTGTATTTAGCTCTTGTAAGTCGGGGTTGGATGATCGACTTTGAATACCGTTGGCGTTACACCATACGTCTGCGTCAATGGTGAGATTGAGCAAGGCCGTAAGAACGAAGGCATAAAGAAGTTGAAGGCTCCTCAAGTTGATCTGTAGCTTTCTTACGGCACGGTAGAGCGCTGTGTGGGCTGTCTCGGCTGAGGTGCTGTTGCGCTAATCCGATTGGGCGTTCCGTCAGCCCTCACGTGGCCGATGGATAGTGGTCACGTACCATGCTTTCGAACTTAATCGCGAAAGATGCTTAGCAGAATTATTGCGGACAATGCAAATGTACATATGGAAATATAAAAAAACGATTCCGATCGAATGAATGAAAATTTCCCGCGAGGGTGGTCTTCGGTGTCGTCGTGTCCAAGCCACCATTCAATTTGAGAGAGTCGAATGCTAGAGATAGAAATGAACACGCAGCACAATGAGAGAATGAAAATAATCAAGAGGACCCAAACACCAATTTCTCGCATCATGCTTCCTCAGTTCCACACAAAGCTCTTAAAGAATTGCAGCCCCTCGTCCCACAGATCAGTAATCACCGAACCTGCCATGCCGCCCAGGTTGGCTCCAATTGTAACTGTTGCATACGCGCATACGGGTTCTGCTGGACCACAAAGAAACGACACGGCACCTCCAGCGACTCCACCGCCAATCATGCCAGCGGCAATGATGTTGCCTTGGCGGGCAGCCTCCTTTACGTGATTTTTGGCATCAGTGATTTCCCAAACAGCGACAGCGCCAGTTATCAAGACCATAGACCTTGCTTGCTTCATCAATCGCACTGACTTTGTTGTTACCTTGGCGTTATCTCTACCAGATGCTGAAATTACGTCATAGTAAACAGCAGCACGCTCGCTTTCAGATAAATCTATGAATTGCCTGTTGTATCTTCCTTTGGCATATTTGTTGAGGTAGAAATCAAATTCCTTTGCCTTCAGTTTAATTTCCTCGGCAGCGGCGACACCTTGTGCCGATGTATACCTGCGATACTCGACAAATAACTTGTCCCGGATCTGATTGCAAAATTTTGCTCCTTCGAGTGGAGTCATTTCTCCACTAGCAACAGTTGCTCTGATGTCCTCGGAAATAATTTTGATATGCGACTGATATTGTCTTCTGACCGACTCGTCGCTGATCATGTCGTAAGCAATGCGATTTCCCACGGCCATGTAGCTATTTATTGACGCTTGAAGAAAGTCATTTGTGATCGAATGCTCCCGCTTCATCTGAAACGGACCCTGAATGATGACCGACGAACTCGTTTGAACTTCCGACATGATTACCCCTTGATTGCTGAAAGAAGAGATTCCGTGACTGAGCTAGAGTCGCTCCCATTGTTGTCGGACAGTAGTTCAATGTGTGTGCAAAGATTACCGTTATCGGCACGTTCGAATCGCACGGCGCTATTTGCATCGAACGTCCCCCTCTGCTGACTTCCGTCGGCGAAGTACGCGATACATTGCAACCCTTCGTGACTTCCTAGATCCGTCAGGGCAAAGCTGATCCAATGATTGACAGCCGGTGCTCGTGCGACAGACTTGCTGTTTGTCCCTGGCACGCCTTGATCGCGGATCATCCATTTACGTCCATACGTAGCGATGATGCGTGGATGATCTACGCACTTGCACAGAACCATATCTCCACCAACTGCCTGACGACGATTATTGGCGCGATCAAACAGGCGGCGCACGTCGCTGAGATCCACGCCGTAGGTAATAACGCCGGTGCTGTTGCACTTGGGACAATATGCATCGTCTCCAGTAAAGGCCATGCGACGGCGCTTGCCGTCTTCCCCTTGAATTGTGCCAACCTGTTCGTATGCAAATACACGACTGCCTTCGCCGCTCGTTAGCGGATCATCTTCGACCGCAGCATAGTAAATTCCTGGCATGCTTTACTCCACGATGGAAGGAACCGACCGTTCTCTGGATCGGTGCCGAAGCGTACGAGCCTGTTTGCTGATTCGCTTGCGAATGCGTTAGCAGAACATTTAAAGCTATTGAGGTCAACAGAATCAAATTGAGATAGTTGAATTTGGGAAGTAGTTCACAAAACTTAAGAAACATCTCATTCGACACGCGTGTTTGGTTGAGTGTGCGCGGAAAGAAATCAGCGATGCATGTAATGAGCGGAATCGCTAACGTAATTGCTTTCATGTACTAGGTTGTCGTGCGCTCGTGTCAGTCCACGCTTTGTTAATTCTCGTCAAGATAACTCCGTCTTTTTCCAATTTTTCTATCTATTCGTGGCTGAATGATTGACCAACGAGACATTGCATATGATCGTAGAAATAAGTTCGCCGTGCTCGTACGGGGATCATTCAGTTTCTATGCTTTGGATGCGTGACAGCGAAGAGGAGGTGAGTGCAACCGATGGTCACATCGGCCCTTTGGAGGGGCACGCGCCTGACGATCAGAGGGTCGCCAGGTTCCATCGCGACGACTGGTCGAATGATTGGCGTGAAGTCGCTTTTTGCTGGGTACTCGTTTGGTTTCTCCGATCTGCGCAATTCGAACAAAATTCTCTTTTGGGAGACAAATTGAAGAGACTCGCGGCCGGCATTGCAGGCTTCGGATATGGGCTAGGTATCACTTGGCTCTGCCTGATCGTACTAAGCCATTTCGGCTGGTTTCGTGCTCCGCACAAGATTACGCACGGCTGTAACGAACTTGGAAAGTGCCCGTTTCCCTTGTACAACTGGCTCATTCTGTACGCATGTATTTTCGGCCCTGCTACTTTGGCGCTAGCGATAAACGTTTATGCATGGCAGAGATGGTCGCTTAAGCGTTGGGCACGCTACACCGGCGTGGCGATGATTGGATGCATCGCCCTTTATTTCATCGCTACTGTTCTCCTGTCGCGTTAGCAGAAAGCCCAGTAGTCTGTCGACAAGCACCTCGACCGCGCTTTGCAACATGGTTCGACGCATTGACAGCGCCCGCGACAACAAATAGTGCAGCAGAGAAACTGGGGACTAGCTCGCGCTTATGTCACGCTGCAACCCGGTTTGCAGCGACGCCACAACGAGCGATTCACCCTTGGGTATAAATAAAAGCGGACACTGAACACCGAACGCACGACCCGGTTACCGATCATCGTGATTGGCACCGGGAACGTCCGCTGATCCCTATCGAGCGACCACCCTTATGGCCGAGCGATGGCGTAATTAAGCGAGAGTTATTGACCGCATCCGGTCTGCAACGTGAAAAGTTTTTCAAAATACCCGCGCAGGCCTGTTCCTGCCAGGTCCAAACCCGTGTTCGTCACCTTTTGAATAAAAACATAAATCCTGCAATATTCCCTCCAACATTGAGCCGGTCATTCAACGATTTCGGACATAACTGACCGACTTTATGCCGCAGCTGATCCGCGCATTCTGTCCCGGCCTACGCTTTTAAGGGCGCTTACAATCGGCCTATCGAATCCGAGAGATTTTAGTGCGGCAGGCGGATTATCAAACAGCCGCCTCGCGGCATTGGTCGCGTTGGCAACGATCGCGTATCTGGCGATTTCCGCCAATCGCAGCAAGATAAGCCTAACGACTCGTCGCATTGATTTCCGAGGTCAACAGCGGCGAGAATGTAAGCGGCACGGTTTCCGATCTCCTGATCGCACGGATCAGGTCGACGCGCAGGAGCGTCCTATACGAAACGTGATTGAGGATACTCCTCCTGGATTGGGCTTCTCCTTTTCTGGATATCTGAGAACACCTTGATCCGCCGTCGAGAGTTATTTATTCGCATTTCCAGTAAGTCAGATCTACTCTTCCGCGTGAGTCATCATGAAAGAAATGACCGTTGTGATCTGCAACTACAACTATGAGCGGTTTCTGGCAGAGGCGATCGATTCAGCGCTCGCACAGGATTACGCAAATACGAAAGTTATACTCATCGACGATGGCTCGGTGGATGGATCGCGCGCCATTGTCGAAAGCTACGGCGCGCGTATCACTTCCGTTTTCAAGGAGAACGGCGGACAGGTGTCCGCCTACAACCTAGGACTTCAATTGGTCGAGACCGATTACGTGCTCTTCCTCGATTCCGACGATGTGCTCTATCCGGGCGCCGTGACTGAAGTGATGCAGCGCTTCACACAGGAAAATCTGGCGAAAGTGCAGTTCCGACTGGACGTTATCGACCAGGCGAGCAAGCTTACCGGCGTATACGTGCCTCATTCGGGCGTCGACGGTGACTGTCGTGGTTATCTTCTGGGCGGGTGGTTGTACCCGTCGCCTCCCGCGTCGGGGAACGCATACAACGTCAGTGCATTAAGACAGATCTTTCCAGTCCCGGAGACACCCGAGAACCGATACGGCGCGGATTTCTATGCGATTTATGGCGCAGCGCTTGTCGGCCCCATCTCGACCATCCCGAAGTCACTCGGCGGGTATCGGGTACAACATGGAGAAGGTGCGTCATTCGCCAACTCCGATGATACGAACAAAGCGCCTAAAGCCTTCACGTTGCGTTGGCGGACCTTGCGCAAAATTGCGTCGGAACGGTTGGGATTGCAACTGCCGCCCGACTTCCACGATTTCGCACACGAAAAGGCGTACTTCTGCTCGAGTGTCTATCGCGCGTCGTTGACGAACAGATGGCGTTGGATGTTCAGGGATTCGCACGCGTATCTGCATTCGATCGTGGCGAATCCGTTCTGGAGCATTACCAAGAAAGTCGGAACGCTCACACTGTCCAGTCTATGTCTTGTGCCCTATTCGCCTATCTCCGACTTCGCAGTTCGGTACATCAGTAATCCGATGGCTCGTCACGGAACCCGTTAGAAGTGGAATGGAGAGTTAATGCGCGACGATCTCAGTCTGCCCGAACACGGAATTCGCCACGCACTCGTTACTCGCAAGCAGCAGTCCGACACAAGAAACGAAGGGAAGGGCAGGCTTGTGAGCTCGACGAAACCCGAACTCACGTCAGGGTTGTCCGAGCGTTCGATCTTTCACGAACCCTGGTGGCTCGAAGCGGCCACGAATGGCGCATGGCGCGTGGTGGAGATCAAGCATGGGAATACGGTAGTCGGCGAGCTGCCATATGCGTTCTCCCAGAAGGCACTGTGGCAAATCTCGACGCTGCCCCCGCTTACCCGGACGCTCGGACCGGTCATCAGACCACACCAGAGCGGCGCTGGTGAGCGGGACTGGAGTCAGCGTCTTGGCATCGCACGCGACCTGATCACACAACTCCCGCGATATGCCCATTTTCGTCAGATCATGGACCCACGGGTGTCGGACGCAGAGGCGCTGGCATTCCGCCTTGAAGGATTTAACGTAAGCATCTCGTTCACGCTTGTCTCGACCGGCTGGACGGACGAGGCGACTGCATTTGCAGCGTTGCGAGGCGCGGCGCGCACTGCTATCCGCAGGGCGCGAGAATGCCTGACGGTCCGGCCGATCGATAGCACGGACGCGTTCCTCAGTTTCTATAACGCCAATCTCGCCGTGCGCAAGATTGACAATAAGCACGAGAACGCAACGATGCGGCGTCTGCTTGATGAAGCGATGACTCGCGGAGTTTGCACACTGCTTGGCGCTTTCGATTCGAACGGCGCGCTGGTTGCCGCGACTGCTTTGCTATTGGAAACGCACAGGATGTATTACTTCCTTTCTACACGGCGTCAGGATGCGCACGGCGGCGCTGTCAGCCTGCTGATATGGTCAGCCATGTGTATAGCGGGAGAACGGGGCCTTAGCTTCGATTTTGATGGTGTTTCATCGGCCGGCATCCTTAAATTTCTCGAAGGTTTTGGCGGCCGCCTCGTCCGGCGCTTCGAAGTTGAGCGGACCATGCCTCTCTATGAGGCTCTACGCACGACCCTTCACGGTGTGAAGGCGATCACCGATTTCAGCAGATTCGCGCGGTCGCGCGGCGACCCTAGTGAACCGCCACGATGACGATCGGGCAGGAAATCGAACTCAGACGCCGCGCGCGGCGCTCAGCAATTCTCCCCATTCGTAGTCGATGCGATCCGGCGTGAAAGGCAATACACCGGCGCCCGGCGTGAACGTGAATTCGCCGAAGTAGAGTCGATTGTCAAAGGCGTAAAGATCGACGCGAACGTATTCGAAGTCGCTCGCCAGAGTAGCGGCTGCTTGCAGAAGCGCGTCGAGGTTCTCGGGCGGCGCCAACAGATGATCGCTCCGCCTGTACGGCCCCACGGCGATTTCCATGCGCTTCCAGTTGGCGTCGTACACGTCTCCACGGGTGTTGTTACCAAACCGGTCGCTGATGACGAGGATGTACATCACCGGCTTTCCGAGGTGTCCCGAGAAACAATGAATTTTGAAGTCCGCCGGAATGTGTCCGTCGCGATCGAGCAGCAGGGTCTCGAAGAAGATGCGGGGCTTGATCTCCCGGTAATGCCGCTCCCGATCAACCTGGTAGAAATTCGTGGCAAGCCACTTCTCCTCAAGCTGCTTCAACTCGTCAAATGACGTTTCGGATTTGCTTCTGACGATTTTGACGAAACTACTGCCATGGGTTGCCTTCATGACAAACTGATCCGGCAGTCGATCGTAGACTGCGCGGCTGAAATCGGCAGGCGCTGCGATCAGCGGAACAACATGTTGACTGCCCAGTTTTCTCTCGACGTACGCACGTGTAGCCAGCTTGTCGCTCAAGATCGCGTAACGCGGATCGGGTCGCAGATTGCGCTGAAGTATCTGCTCATTGAACGTCACGGGCTTGTGCAGTCGCGGGAAACGCCCGATGCATTTTTTGTGAAGCAGGCGAAGAAACACGGAATCGGGCAAAAGTGATTTGCCGGCTTCCTTGAACCTGCGAGTGAGGGTCGGCGATTCGGGATGATGCGGCTGCTCGCTGGGAAGAGCGTGATTGTCATCGCAAACGGCAGTCAGTCTATCGAGAAGCGTGAGTGCTTCAATGCGCGAGTTGAAGCACGCCTCGATCTTAACGCGTGCGTTCGCTGCAACTTCCGCCAGGTTGTATACGCCTGACGCGATTTCATCGATAACTTTGGTGAGGCCAACCGAATCGCGCTCATTCACGAGAAAGCCTGATACCCCATGATCAATCAGCTCAGGAATGCCGCCATGACGTGACGAAACTGCTATTACGCCGGAGGCCATCGCTTCCATCAGCGCTACCGGCACGCCCTCCATGTCGCCATCCGCAGCAGTCACCGAGGGCAGCACGAAGACGTCGCTTTCATTCATTAGCGCCTGCACCTTCTGATGAGGCAGTGCCCCCAGAAAGCGGACGCGCGATTCGACCTTCAGTTCGACCGTCAGGCGTCTCAGTGAATCTTTGAGTTGACCTGAACCGACGATGGTCAGCTTCACCGATGAACTGACAGATGCGATAGCCCGAATCGCATACTCGATACCTTTCTTTTCTGTCATTCTTCCGACGAGCAGAATGCTCAACGTAGTCGATGACGGATGGCGCGACGAGAACGGGAATTTGTCGATATCGATGCCCATCCGGCCGATATGGATCTTTGCGGGATCGCACCCCCAATCGCGAAGGCGATTTGCAAAGAACTGACTCACGGGCAAAAAGAGTTGGCCATGTACAAAAAGCCATTGATAATCCTGGCGATAGGATTCAACTAACTTACGGCTCGTCACGTCATGGCCGTGAAAGACGGTAGCAAGGGCTCCGGAAACCAGTCCTGCTTCACGCAAATATTGCGCACGAACACCGACCATACCGTAGTGTGCGATGACTGCGTCGCACTCCAGGCTCGCATTCATACTCCAGACGCGCGCAATATCGGCTGCCGCTGCCCACTGCCGCCGAAATGCGGCTCGGGCCGCGACTCGACTTGCACGGAATGCGCGTCGATTGGAAAGTCCGCGAAAAGCGAGCCGCGCAACAGCAAACATTTTCGCGGCTCGACTCGCGCCGCAACTCGGAGTCACGACGGGCAGAGACTCGCTCCCGATTGACCGGGGAAGCGAGTCGTCTCCGCGCGTGAGACCCAGAATCGTGACATCGGCACCGGCATCGCGCAGCGCCCTCGCTTGCTCGACGATGAACGTCTCGGAAAGCACGGGAAAGCGTTGCGCAATGATGAGTATCCGCATGAGTCGCCTCCTCGTCATTGGACGCGTTGGGAGCTGATACGAAAATCTTCTGGGCAGCAGAGATGCAGCTTTTGTGGCGCGATGCGGAAATCAATGTCGCGCCGATGATGTGATGAATCAGCGTAGCATGATTCCAGCGAGGATCGAATGACTAACTGGGAGGTTAGTTTGTGGGGAGGAGCAATTGCCTGGAAATGACGGTCGATGGCGGAAAAACTCTGACAACTGGCGGCAGATTCAGCCAAGGGATACCGGCTGTGCTTGGGATCGACTGTCCGCCAACTGGTGCGGATTCAACTGGCCAATGCAACGCACTGGAGGCTGCACGAGCAGCCGGAAGTGTTGCAAGTCGCAGCGACGCGCAATCTACACGCCAACCAGCGCTGGCAACTCCCATTCATACGACGTGTGCTCGGACCGGCGGCTTGTCTGCGATTGAGACATCACGTGGGCCGGATTCGGTACGCTATCGACGTGCATCTGTAAGCGCGACGGATTGCGGGCCTTTTTCTTGTCGAGAATAGCCAGACTCAGGAACTCGGCGCTATACGCCTTCAGCAAGTGCGGATGATGCATCTCGATGTACGCGGCAATCTGCTCCTGTTCGTCGTGAATCGCGGACAGCGACATCAGCGTGCGCTCATCCCAACGAAAGCGCAGGCCGAGTTCTTCGAAAGCGGCGTTATAGGCGCAAAGTTGCGCCTCGACTTCCGCATCATGCGCGCTGTCGCGCGTATGGAATTGACAGGTGTTCATCGTCGTCTCCTTCCAGCAAATGGCACGATCGAGAATAGAAGAGCGACTAGACAAAGAATAATTAAAGTTCTTTCGAAAAATGATAGCTCTTTATTTATATATGTAATTTTCTGCCTTGCAGATTCGATACGGAAAGCACTCGCTTTCGCGGTGCTCTACCCACTAGCTGAACATCAGATGGAATCCGACGACGTTCACGGCTTCGAACACACGGGGGCGGAGGCCCGTCGTCGGAGGCGCTGGCCTCTTGCATTACGAATTGCTAATGCAAACCATAAAATGTTTTAACTTCCGTTTATTGTCATTCTCGCGCAGCATCCCCTCACGCCCGCTGCACGTCCAATAGCTTTCACCTCATTGTGTTGTGCGTTCAACGGGTAACAGCTTTCGTTAGTGCGCTTTTCTCTGGCCGACCATTGGCGCTTCCTTGTTCGTGGACATACCCGCGACGAAGCGATTCGATCACGTAAGTCCAACGCGCCGCTCGAGCGCGACGGAAAATACAGGAGACGAAAGACATGGGACATTCCAACGAATCGGCGAGCGGTCGTCCAGCGTTCTGGCATCACCGGTGGATTCAACTCACGATCGGCATCTTATGCATGGGACTGGTCGCGAACCTGCAATACGCGTGGACGCTATTTGTCGTCCCGATGGATAACGCTCACCACTGGGGCCAGGCGGGAATCCAGACCGCGTTCACCATCTTCATCGTTACTGAAACCTGGCTCGTTCCCGTAGAAGGCTGGCTCGTCGACAAGTTCGGACCACGCCCAGTGGTGACCGGCGGCGCGCTCTGCGCGGCGATCGGCTGGATGATCAACGCTCATGCAAGCAGTCTCACCGAACTCTATATCGCGGCCGTCATTTCCGGTATCGGCGCGGGATGTGTGTATGGCACGTGCGTCGGGATGGCGCTCAAATGGTTTCCGGACAAGCGCGGTCTCGCAGCCGGCTTGACGGCGGCAGGCTTCGGCGCCGGCGCGGCGGTCACGGTGATTCCGATCGCCAACATGATCCAGCGCTCGGGCTACGAGCACACGTTCATGTTCTTCGGCATTTTCCAGGGACTTTGCATCCTGCTGCTCGCCACCTTGCTGGTACGACCCAAACCACCTGCGTACGCGGTCGCGCCTAAACGTATTGTCGCGAGCAAGGTCGACTACACGTCCCGCGAGATGATCCGTTCGCCGCTGTTCTGGGTGCTCTATCTGATGTTCGTATTCGTCGCGGCCGGCGGCATCATTGCGACCGCTCAGCTCGGACCGATCGCGAAGGAATACGGCTTCGCCAGAATGCCGGTCAGCCTGCTGGGTATCACGCTGCCGCTTCTGACGATGACGCTGTCCATCGACAATCTGTGCAACGGTTTCACTCGCCCTTTGTGCGGCTTTCTATCGGACCGCCTTGGCCGTGAAAACACCATGTTCATGATCTTTCTCGGCGAAGGCGTCGCGCTGCTCGGACTGATGCAGTTCGGCCATAACCCGTATGCGTTCATGTTCTTCGCCGCCGCCATCTTCCTTTGCTGGGGCGAAATCTTCTCGATCTTCCCGGCGACCTGTGCGGACACGTTCGGCAGCAAATACGCCGCGGCGAATGCGGGGACGCTCTATACCGCCAAAGGGACTGCTTCGATGCTGGTGCCGGTTGCATCGGTGCTGTCCGCGAACGGTGGCTGGAGCACCGTGTTTATCTCAGCGGCGGTGATCTCGATCGCGGCTGCCGTGTCCGCGAAATTCATTCTCGCCCCGATGAGAAAGCGCTGGATCGAAAACTCAGGCGCGCCCGCCGGCGTGGCCGTCGCCGAGGTACGGCTGCAACCGTCGTCTGGCGGCTCGTCTGAATGAATGACTCCGTGAGCCCGCCGCTCACGATCCAACTGATCACGCCCCGCTACCCAGGAGAGATGTCATGGCAGAAGCCGACCAGATCACAACAGACACCACGTCACCACAACAGGCGAGCGCAACGACCGATGGATTTCATCTCGTCATCGACGCGCTGAAACTGAACGACATCAACACCATCTTCGGATTGGTCGGTATTCCCATCACCGACCTCGCGCGGCTTGCACAAGCGGAGGGGATGCGTTTCATCGGCTTCCGTCATGAACAGCACGCAGGCAACGCGGCGGCGATTTCCGGCTACATCACGCAGAAGCCGGGGATCTGCCTGACCGTGTCGGCGCCGGGCTTTCTCAACGGCTTGACCGCTCTCGCGAACGCGACCACGAACTGTTTCCCGATGATCCTGATCAGTGGGTCGAGCGAACGCGAAATCGTCGATCTGCAGCAGGGCGATTACGAAGAGATGGATCAGTTGAACGCGGCCAAGCCTTACGCCAAGGCAGCGTATCGCGTGCTCCACGCGGAGGATATCGGTATCGGCGTGGCGCGTGCGATCCGTGCCGCGGTATCGGGCCGGCCGGGCGGCGTCTATCTGGACCTGCCGGCCAAGCTGCTCTCCCAGACGCTGGACGCCGTCAAGGCGCAGCAGTCGCTGGTGAAAGTGGTGGACGCCGCGCCGCGTCAGTTGCCGGCGCCGGAATCGGTCAAGCGTGCGATTGATGTGCTGAAGAGCGCAAAACGTCCGCTGATCCTGCTCGGCAAGGGGGCGGCGTATGCGCAGGCTGACGCGGAAATCCGCGCCTTCGTCGAACAAAGCGGCATTCCGTATCTGCCGATGTCGATGGCCAAGGGCCTGTTGCCCGACACGCACGAGCAATCCGCATCGGCAGCGCGCTCGTTCGTGCTGCAGGAAGCCGACGTTGTCGTGCTGATCGGCGCGCGTTTGAACTGGCTGCTGTCGCATGGCAAGGGCAACACGTGGGGGGCGGCGCCGAAGAAGTTCGTGCAGGTCGATATCTCGCCGACCGAAATCGACAGCAATGTCGCGATTGCCGCCCCGGTGATCGGCGATATCGGCTCGTGCGTGGCGGCGCTGCGTGCCGGACTCGATGCGAACTTCGTCAAGCCGGACGTCGCGTGGACCGGTGCGATCGCCGAGCGCAAGAGCAAGAATCTCGCGAAGATGGCCGCGATGCTCGACAAGAACCCATCTCCGATGAACTTCCATAGTGCTTTGCGTGCGATCCGCGACGTGCTGAAGACGCGCCCGGACATCAACGTCGTCAACGAAGGCGCCAACACGCTCGACTACGCGCGCAGCATTATCGACATGGCCGAGCCGCGCAAGCGCTTCGATTCGGGCACGTGGGGAATCATGGGTATCGGCATGGGGTTCTCTATCGGCGCGGCGGTGACGACAGGCAAGCCGGTGGTCGCGATCGAAGGCGACAGCGCATTCGGATTCAGCGGCATGGAACTCGAAACGATCTGCCGTTACGATCTGCCGGTTTGCACGATCGTATTCAACAACAACGGCGTATATCGCGGCACCGACGTGAACCCGACCGGCGGCAAGGACGTTGCGCCTACCGTGTTCGTGAAGGGCGCGCGCTACGACAGGATGATCGAGGCATTCGGCGGCATCGGCTACCACGCGAGCACGCCGGAAGAATTGACGAAGGCACTCGTCGAGGCGATCGCGTCCGGCAAACCGAGCTTGATCAATGCCGTTATCGACGAAGCGGCCGGCACCGAAAGCGGCCGCCTAACCAATCTGAATCCGCAAAGCGCGGCAATGAAAAAGTAACCGGACGAACCAAGGAGATACCAACATGACCAAACCTCTCGAAGGCATCAAGATCATCGACTTCACTCATGTTCAGGCCGGCCCCGCGTGCACCCAGTTGCTCGCATGGTTCGGTGCCGACGTGATCAAGGTCGAAAGGCCGGGGTCGGGCGACGTCACGCGCAACCAGTTGCGGGACATCCCGGATGCGGACGCGCTGTACTTCACGATGCTCAACAGCAACAAGAAGTCACTGACGCTCGACACGAAGAAGCCTGAAGGCAAGGAAGTACTCGAAAAGCTGATTCGCGAATCCGATGTACTGGTCGAAAATTTTGGGCCGGGCGCGTTGGACCGGATGGGCTTTTCGTGGGAACGTCTGAACGAACTCAACCCCAAGATGATCGTCGCCTCGGTGAAGGGCTTCAGCGACGGTCACCACTACGACGACCTAAAAGTCTACGAAAACGTCGCGCAATGCGCGGGCGGTGCGGCTTCGACCACGGGCTTCTGGGACGGTCCGCCGACCATCAGCGCCGCGGCGCTCGGCGATAGCAACACCGGCATGCATCTCGCGATCGGCATTCTGACTGCGCTGCTCGGGCGCGACAAAACCGGCAAGGGCCAGAAGGTCGCAGTGTCGATGCAGGACAGCGTGCTGAACCTGTGCCGCGTGAAGCTTCGTGATCAGCAGCGGCTGGAGCGCGTGGGATATCTCGAAGAATATCCGCAGTATCCGCACGGCGAATTCGGCGATGTGGTGCCACGCGGCGGTAACGCGGGCGGCGGTGGTCAGCCGGGATGGGTGCTCAAATGCAAGGGCTGGGAAACGGATTCGAATGCCTACATCTATTTCACGATCCAGGGCCATGCATGGGAGCCGATCTGTAAAGCACTCGGCAAGACCGAATGGATCGATGACCCGGCCTATAAAACCGCTGAAGCGCGTCAGCCGCATATCTTCGAGATCTTCAAAACCATCGAGGCGTGGCTCGCCGACAAGACCAAATTCGAAGCGGTCGACATCTTGCGTAAGTTCGATATTCCCTGTGCGCCCGTGCTGACGATGAAGGAACTGGCCAACGATCCTTCATTGCGGGCGAGCGGGACGATCGTCGAGGTACCGCACAAGACACGCGGCTCGTATCTGACTGTCGGCAGCCCGATCAAATTCTCGGACATGAAGCCGGAGGTCACTGCATCTCCGCTGCTCGGGGAGCATACGGACGAAGTGTTGGCGGGCCTTGGCTACAGCAAGCAGGAGATCTTCAATCTGCGCGAAGTCAGGGCGGTTTGACGGCTTCACGCGCATCGGGGAATCTGACTCTGATGCGCACATAAGGCGCCTCTGACGGCGCCTTATTCGATTTAGATGTGTATTCATTTCTTGGAGGAGCGCCGTGCAAACTGCCATCGACTTTCAGCAACTTGCCAACGTAATCGGCGACGCAATCATCATCTCCGATGCCGCCGGCAGCATCACCTTCTGGAATCCCGCGGCCGAACGCATGTTCGGCTTTACGCAAAGCGAGGCGCTCGGCAATTCACTGGACCTGATCATTCCGGAGCGATTGCGCGGTCGACACTGGGACGGCTATCACAAGACCATGGCAACGGGCGAAACCCGTTACGGCAATGACGTGCTGCGGGTCCCCGCCGTGCATAAGGACGGACGGTCGATGTCAATCGCCTTTACGGTTGCGTTGCTGCATTCGCCGCAGAACGAACTCAACGGCATCGTTGCGGTGATTCGTGACGAAACCGTGCGTTTTAAAGAGGATCGCTTGTTGCGTCAGAGGCTTGCGGAGTTGGAGGCGGCGGCGGGTGCGTGAGTGGTGTATTCGTCCGCCGCGTGTACTGTTCGCGACGGACGAGGGGGGCGATTGAGATAGGGTTGCCTTACCGCAGACGCATTGACGCGACGTAATGACCGGCTTGACCGGCTATTACATGAATTGCGCCTCGGCTTGCCTGATTGCCTAGTGCGGTTTAGCTGGCCGTTGCGGAGTAGTCACGCCGATACCTGGTGTTTTCGTGCGCTGCGCTCTTTTCGATGCTTCGGCGAGCAGCTTCGCCGCATGGCTTGCGGTGATTCGGCTGTGTGGGACGCCCTTTGCGTCGAGAGCGATTACCTGGAATAGCTCACGGTCGCATTCGAGTTCCTGTTGGTTCTGCTCTATTGTGTCCAGGAGTAATTCGAGAAGGACTTGGCGGTCGCGTCTTTCTTCGCGAGTTACCGTGGGATTGCCGCACATCGACGATACGAGGGTGATCAGGGTGTCCAGCTGATTCACTTGACGATCGCATAAGTCGAATGCGGAAAGGGCAAGTTTTTCGTACTGGATTGCGTCGACAGGGGGGCGTGAAGCCCTTCGTTTTTTGATGGATTTGGTCATGATGCGATCTCTCCCTATTGCTTCCAAGATCGCCCGGACACTCGCTTTTTTAAGACGGGTGAGCGGGCACATGATGCAGTTGACAGACCGGCGTTCCAACAATCCGGCGAGCCTTGCGGCTCCTGCACCACAGCCCGCCCATTGAGATATAGACGTGCAGGGTTAGACGCACACCCGCCTAGGCGGGCGTGCGGTTGGAACGACGGGCTGTCAAACCCGGTCGCTGGATGTTTTCCAACGACGCAGTGATTATACGGTGGGAAATCTATCTTGTATTTAAGCTTTGGAGCTGAATTCCAAGGGTTAGCCGATTGGATAAGGCGACGTAGGACTGAACGCTGACGACAGCTCCCAATCACGCCGAACGGCACGATCGTTGCCATGAATCACGTTGTCATGTGATTGCGCCAGTCCACCGCTTTGTTAATTCTCGTCAAGGTCTCTCTGTCTCTTTTTAATTTGCCCATCTATTCGTGATTGAATGATCGACTAACGGAAATGGAAAGAGACTACGGAAGCAGCGTTCCGTGGTCGTTGTGGTACCAAAGGGAGGAGGAGTGAAACGCCACATACTCAGGAAGGGCGATAAATCTACCAATGGCGGTATCGTCACGCAGGGAATTGAGAACTGCACGGATCATGGTGTGCCGATGACCTACATCGGGGCCGAGATCTGGTGCAACGGTTGCGGGTCTGTTGGTCATATCGGACCGCAGGGGCCACGTCATCACGCGGTCATGTATGGGAAACAACAGGCGCTAGACGGAGATATCTGTTTATGCAGGTGCGTTCCTCCGCCCCTGATCCGAGCATCACAAAGTCATTCATCGCACAGTTTCGACGCGCACGAACTCCCGGCAATGAGATATGACACGCACGGCCAAGCTCGGCTGGCAGAGCCGACTGGAGATTTTGATGAACGTGTGCGTGTTGTCGATGCAAACAGACTCCCGATTTCCGGCGCACCCTATCACATACGGACAGCGAGCGGCGCGATCTATAAGGGGCTGACGGATTCCCTTGGCTACTGTCCACGCATCTATACCGATAGCGCTGCGAGGCTTGATGTCGCGATTGGGATTCGTGCACTTGAACGTTGGGAGACCGCGCTGTGACCGAAGTACGGGAGCACTACCGATAATGGGGAATTACGTTTATCAAACCGCAACCAATCGGGAATCGGATTCTCAGTATGATGTTCTTGGGCATCTCATGCCCGCGAAAGTATTCGTCTTTGTTGTCGTTGATGAACCAGGACGGGACGGTTTCCTCGTTCGTCAATGCTACACCGACGTAAACAATCCCTATCTTCAAGAGCTGAAGCTTGGTGAGTTGGGAGACTTACGGGAGGTGTACCCGGAGAAATACGGCTTGTGGGGAAAGGCGCCAGGCTCAGACGCGACTGTCGCAGAGCATGTGATGGGCGCGAAGAAAATCACAGGCTTTGCATCAACCAGTTCAGATTTCCCAGACGGCGCGACCCGCTTTAAGGGAAAAACCGTATATATCGACATTGCGAAGGCCAAACGGTCCGGCGCGAAACTTGTCACCGGGCAGGAAATTCGTGATGCGCTGGATGAATATGCTCGACAGAACCCCCACCTCAAGAAGCGAATCGCAACAATACGCGGGTATTCAGAGGCGCTAGACAAGGAAATTCTCATTCAGCCGAATCCGAGTGTGCCACCATCGGGCGTATTCACACCGCAGGGGCTAGGCGAAGCATTTAGTGTGGTGAAGTATGCTCGGGTAGTTCAGGTGCTTAGTATTGCGTTCACGGCTTACGATCTTTCGGTTGCGACCAATGAGTCATTTAAGGCGGCGTCGGTTCGTCCAATTGAAAACGAAGTCGTGCGGCAGATGGGCGGTTGGGGTGGCGCTATAGCTGGAGCGAGAATAGGGGCAGCGGCAGGCGCGGTGATTGGTGTCGAGACTGGACCAGGCGCAGTAATCACCGGCCTGATTGGCGGGATCGTTTTTGGGGCGATCGGCTATCTCGGTGGAAGTTTTGCCGCCGCACAAATCCCAGCGCATTGACAGGAGTCAACGTGTTTTCATTGCAGAGAATGATCGACGACATCGGACGCAAGCGACAAGAGCGGCGTTTTGCTTCGCAGGCTGGAAAGAGGCAGGTGGAAGCGATTGAGCATGTCTTTGGGCTCGACATCGACAAACTCAAGGAGACGTTTGCAGCGGGCGGGATTCCGATGTTGCCCGCCGATCTGCCCGCATATATAGAGATTCGTAGTCTGCGCGATATTGGTGTCAATGCCTTGCTCGTATATCAGACTATCGAAGTGAATCAGTTGCCACGCTACATCATGACTATTCGTGATGGCTGCGATGAAATGCACTGGCAGCACTACAGGGAGGGTGATTCGCATACGCTAGTCAGGCATGACCAGGAGTTTGCTGGGGTCAATATGCGGCTCCTGACTAACGATGTCGCGCTGATTGGGCGGCTCGTGAACGCTGGTTTTAACCCACCTTGTCCGTGGATTGCATTCTATGAGCTTGGGCCGGTCGTGGGTTCTTTGCAGGGCAACGCCGAATATTGGTATCAGCACATATGGGACCGATATTGGGGGGCACTCAGTCTGGAGGAGCAGTCTGACTTTCTCGAAAGGAAGCGGCGGGAGACCATGGCTTACATGTCTGAGAGTGAGTGGCTGGAGTGGGTTGACGGGCTTAGATTTCGGGATCTGAGGGCGCGCGACTGACAATGAACGGCTCAGCAGAAGAGGAAAGGAACTGGCCAAGACACCAGGAATCTGAACGCCGATCGTGATGAGATGCCCCGTTGCTAGAAGATCATGCGTTGCTCTGACTTGTGTCCTACGCGATTGGCGCTGATTGGCCCGAAACGCTCCTTCGAGCCCACGTGTACTCAAAGACCGCATTCAAGACATTCCGAGCATTCGGGTGGTCATGTTAGTCGGCAGGTCATCGGACATAGCCGACATCGCGGTAGTCGTATGCGTTTGGCAGCTACATGCCGCTTTGCAGACGTTCGGACGTCGCCGTTGCCTGAAAGCGAACGGGTGCTTGCCGCGCTAGCGAATTTCCAAGCGCGAAGCGTGACCCGCGGCAATGGAGCAACGCGGGTATCTGCTTACTTTTTTGATAACTCCCACACAGTCACTAGTACAGGGAGTAGATAAACAGCGGTCAAAATTAAGAATCGCAGAGTTATATAGCCGTATGCCAGAATAATCTCACGACTGGTAGGCTTACGGGTATTAAGAGTGCCGGTCCCAAAGACTCGTGCGCATATATCGTCGATATGCGCATGATTTTCTGCCGTGTCCAATAGCCGCTCGTATTCACGATCGACGTCGGATATCGTCATGGTTGGCGTCTCGTGCTTCGTTTTCCAATATAAAGCCTGGAGCGCGAGATAATTTCGCCGCATTTCTATCGATCGACCGCGGAAATCGCGACCGGTGACCATCATTGACACAATCAGCAATGCTGTCGACAGCACTGCTGCGGCAACGTCAGTGTTCGGCCCTAGAATCTGCGAATACCGGATCGTCAGTATTGCTAGCACCGTGGCACTGAACGCGTACCAGACAAGAAGGCTCTGGCTATGGAAGTCGTTTTTCGCGAGCCGGTCGTGAGCACGTATTCTTGCCTTATATGTGAACCAGATGTTGTCGTTGGGCATAACTTTGGTCTCTGAGATTTCGGTTCTTTTCAGTTGACGGTTTGGTTCTAAAAATCTCCTTGCCAGAGGTTCGTGCAAGAGATCTGGCGCCAGATATTAGCAGATAGCTCTTCCGTTGCGATTTCTTGGAGTCAATATTGAATTTTTGACGAATTTTGCGTCGATCGAGAAAAGAAATCGGTCGCATGTATCCGACCTAAGGTATACGCCAACTTGTTCCCTCGGCTGAGTATGTAAGCTGAAAATTACTTTGTTTTGCCACAAGGAACAACACGGCCGCATGGTCACCTGATTCGAAAGATAGTATTCTCTCAGCAAAATAATCCGGGGGTGCGGTGAATACACGGCGACGGCGTAGGGATGGATTTCTAGCAGATTACAAATTAGATCAGGCCTTTCTCCAAAAGCCAGACGCAGATCGTGGTCGGCCGGGTGTTTTCGCCGGGTACGCCCCCGATGGCTCGCCTGTCTTGGTAAAGGAATGGGCGCGAAAGGGCAAGGCTGATGGAGATCTCGAACATATTTGGCGGCATGAACTTCGTCAACTCCATCGCCTAGCCGGCTACCCCGGCGCGGCGGACTGTATCGCGCACCTCCATGACGCGGGTTTCGATACAAAGGGATTTTATCTAGTTCTTGCTCCGGGGCAGAGGCAACCTCTTCAGTCAATACTTGACGGCGCAGGATCCGCTCATTGGCTCAAGCAACCACGCGTTCCCGCCAATCGGATCCGTGTTTGGAAAAATCTGAGATTGCTTGCGCTAGGGCTTGAAACGCTGCATTCGCAAGGCCTCCTGCATCGAAACCTTGACGCTTGGGCGGTTCTATCAGCCGGGACCACGGAACCAGATTTCCAACTCACGGGATTCGAATGGTCGATGCGTGTCATCAGTGCTGAAGGCGAGAGAAAGCGAAGCACGACGGCAAGAGCCGGTCTGGCTTCTGATTCCTTTCTGCAGGATTGGTTTGCGTTTGGACTTCTGGCCGCCGATCTTGTTGGCATTGGGCATCAAAGGCTGCTTGACGCTACCGTCCCAGCCTATGAGATTGCTGAGCACCTAACGATCGAAGAGGCAAGGCTGTTACGCGGTCTCGTGCAACTGCTGCCCTTAACTCCCATGAATGGCGAAACCGTTGCGGCGAAGATCGACAACATTCTGCATGGGCTCGCAGCAGAAGTCGCGAGTCGCCAGGCAAAACTGTACCTTGTGGTCAGGCTGGGTATTAGCAGTCCGCTTACTGAACGCATCAGGCAAGAGTCGGACCTTGAGGTAGAGGCGAGCGATATCGAAGCTCAATTACAGTTTGTCAGGGACGATTTGAGCGAAGCCCCTACGCTAATAGCAATTCGCCACCCCGAATCTAACGACGTGCAGCTAGCAGTCCGCGGCCGTAACCTGCTATATAGGCTGCAAGAATTCAAGATGCCGCGGTCGACCACATCAACTTGGGACTTTGCATATTGCGAGCGGGTACACGACAGAGGTCCAGCGCCGGTGAATTTACTCGGCCAGCGCCTGCTCTCGCCTGAGTCTCTAGAAGTGCTACTCCTGCGTGATGCCAGTGAACGCTTTCCACGGCTACGTGGGAAACTGTCTTCTTGGGAGGAATATCGTCTAGCGTTCGAGCGAGAGAGCATGCCGCTTTCTCCGGAGCAAACCACTCATCGTGCATTGACGCTACTTCAGTTGCTCGAGGCACTCTACGCTGCGGCTGACGGTTTTGCCGTCGAGCTTCGACCGGTATTGTCTGACGTGGCAAGCAGCATTGATGAAAGTGGGGCGTGGCTGTGCGTCCGGCCGCGCATTGATATTGAACGTGATGCGCTGTCGGAGGCGCTTGAGCTTCAGCCCCCTGCAGTCCGCTTCCTGAAAGCGCTGGACAGTGAAGGTGTCGCAGCAGAGGGTTGGGTGCTAACTGATGGTCGCCTCTTAGGCGATCGGAGTCCAGAAGACACTGAGTGGCAATTCCAAAGAGTTGTTGAACGTAAGGGAGAGCCAGACTCCTTTTTATTTTCGGGACCAGAACCATCAATCGAATTACGCGATCCAGTGTTGTTTGTGGCCTCCACTGGCCGGGACGTTCAGTTCAGACGCAGACTGAAAGCACTTAAGGCATTGAAAGAGCATCAGGAGTTACTGCGGATGATAGTGGATCCTCGAAACAAGGTCACGGACAGCCACGACCTGTTGGTCGAGGACGCGGCGTTTGATCAGCTTGACGGGCCCAAGAAAGAGGCGCTCGCACAGATCACTTCTACGTTGCCACTATTTCTTGTTCAAGGGCCGCCCGGTGTAGGCAAGACAAGGCTGGTACGCGATCTGGTAACTCGGCGGTTTTCTGATGAACCTACATCCCGTTTGTTGTTAACGGCGCAAAGCAATGCGGCGATTGATCATCTGATGGACGAATTGCAGGAGGTGCTTCAGTCTGAAGCCATAGATGCACCGCTCGTGGTCCGCTCCACAAAAAAAGATGCTGTAGAAAAACGCAGTCCGTTTGACATCCATGAACAAACCCAAAGGTTGGTGCAGCGGTTGGCCGATAGTTCCCTCCTTAAAGAACTGCCAACAAGATTGCAGCGTTCAGTTTCGGATCTCGCCCGCAGTGGGAATCTGGCAGATTCCCGGAACCGGCGCCGAGCGGCAATTTCTGGCCGAGCGGCGGAACAGGCCCATCGTGTTCTGGAAGGGATAGTTGCGCGTGCTGCCAATGTCGTTTTTGCTACCACAAATTCTGCGGAACTCGAACGGCTTATCGATGAGCGGGGCCAGTTCGACTGGGCGATCGTTGAGGAAGCAGGGAAAGCGACGGGAAGCGAACTTATATCTCCCCTGCTGCTTTCACATCGGCGCCTAATGATTGGAGATCACAAGCAGCTACCGGCTTTTGGTTCCGACCAGCTCAAACGGCTACTTTCCCAGCCCGATCGCGTACAGAAAGCCATGAAACTAGGATCGGAGTTCATTGGCCGATCGCTGCGCGATGCAACGATTGAAGATCTGCTTGATGAAGTTGAAGATGACGAGGAGGAAGATTCGCTCCTTCCTTCGCTCTGCGCCGAGGCTCTACGTCTGTTGACTTACTTTGAGTCCGCGATCGAGGGCGAATTTCTTCGTCAGTCTCAAAGGAAATCTGGAAAACCGATTGCGAAGAAGCTAACCGCACAGCATCGCATGCACCCGATCATTGCTGAACTGGTTTCGTATTGCTTCTACGGTGACCTCGATACAGACCCAGACTGTGCAGCGCGCTTTGCTTCATCGACTCGACCATTTCACTCCGTTGATTCTGAGCGGTTACCAATGGCCCCGATTGTCGTCGTCGACATGCCCTACGTTCAGGCCACAATGAAGATGCAGCAGGGGGATTTATATCCTGCATGGCACAACCCCCTGGAGGTCAATGCTGCGATCGAGGTTCTGAGTCTGATCAGACCGGATGCTCTACCTAAAGCTCCGACGCTGGCGATCCTGTCGCCTTATGGGCGGCAGAGGCGGTACTTAGATGAGGCTATCCGGGAACAGTCGGGTGACCGGCTGTCACATCTGAACGGCTTTCGCGCGCCTTCACACAGTGGTCAGTTTTGCCACACAGTAGATTCCTTTCAGGGCAGCGAAGCCGACATCGTCGTCGTTTCTCTGGTCAGAAACAACCACCACTCCACGATTCAACAGGCGCTGGGCTTTCTGAGTGATGAGCGGCGCATGAATGTCCTGCTAAGCCGGGCGAAGTGGCAACTGGTTCTGATCGCGAGCATGGAATTCCTTAAGGAGATACTTGCGGCAGCAGAGCGTACAGGTGATGTCTCGCGCATTCGCTTCCTGAGTCGGATGCTCGAGAACCTAGCCAGTGGCGAACAGGCAGGCACTATTGCTCGCGTGCCCTTTGATAACCTGATGAAGGAACGCAAATGAGCGTCGTCCGGGTAGCCATACCTCTTCTAAAGGGCAAGCGGCGCTTCTTCCTGGAAAAAGGGCGTCCGTGGAGCCTTGTTGAACATGTAATGTTGGCCGCTCTGGCCATAAAGCCTCGGACAGTCGATGAACTTGCCATATCCGGGGATCTTCCCCGCCGCCTAGTACTTGAAGCCTTAATTCGGCTGATGCGAGCGGGCTGGGTGGTGCTGCAACAAGAATCCAAGGGGGTCGTTTTCAGTGCGACACCCGCCGGAAAGGAGGTCGTCGGGGATGAAGAGTTGCCGCAGATTTCCAAGGTCACGAACAGATGGATGAATTTTGTCATCGACAAAATCACGGGAACTATTTATCGAAGCCGAGAGCTACCATTCCTCGAGAAGCATTTGGTGACGCAACGCGCAGAGCGTGAGCCGCTGGTCTGGCTGGAGCCTCGGGAGGTGGAGGCTTTCGATGACACAACGGGCGTCTTGGCCGCTTTGTTCGACGATGATGAAAAATTTGTCAGCGTGGAACCGTCGTCCGAAAGAATGGTTGAGCGTTTTGCAATTGCGTCGGTTCGAAACGACGCAGTTGAGGGTTTGCCTGCACGTGCTCCTGATGAACTTTTTGAACTTGTGCGGAACGCTGCGCGCTCCGCACCTATAAAGCCTGCAGGATCGCAATCCCCACGTATTCCTTCTGGACAAGGAGTGTCGATTTCTAATAGGGCCGCTGAAATACCTTTCGACGCGATTTTCAGGAGCGGTGATCTCGTTCTTGGTGGACAGGCTCACAAGGAAGCGCTGCATCAGGCGTTGGACCGGGCTAGACATCGAATCATTATTCATTCCACCTTCATCACCCAGAGCGGCTTTGAGACAATCCGTTCGTTGCTTAATGGTGCGGTCGCGCGCGGTGCCATCATTGACGTACTCTGGGGTCAAGATGATGACAAGGCTGATACCGTAACGAGTGCAATGATTGTGACGAAGCTCCGTGACGAGATTGATCGCGAAGGTATGAGTTCAGCATTGAGAGTGCATAGGTTTTCGACACGTTCTCACGCGAAACTCCTCGTTTGTGACGACGGCCGTGCCGACCGCATGTTCGCAATCGTCGGTTCCTGCAATTGGCTGTCGTCAAATTTCCAGAACTATGAGGCATCTGTACGTTTCGCCGACCCCCAAGTCGTTGCGACAATACTTGAGCAGTTGGCCGATCTGAGCAGAGGTCACGACCGGCACTGGACCGAACTTACCAGTGAGATGGCCCGGCTAGCGGCCGAGGCGCGGCGCCAGCGCCCACCGTCCGGCAGCAAGGCCAAAGTCGCGATTGTACTCGGACCCCAGCACGCCCAATTCGGTCGTTTGGCGCGAGACGAGGCAGTGAGTCGGATATTCGTAACGAGTCACAAACTAGGTGCGGCAATCCGCACGGCCGTGATTGTGCCCGCGATCACTGCGGTTGAAGAAAAGAATATCGATGTGAAGGTGTATTACGGTGTTGGCGCAGCGGATGCTTCCACGAATGCGGCCCTCACTCAGTCGGGCGCGCGCGACGGCCTGAACGTACAACTCATTGAGGAACCCAGACTGCACGCAAAGATTTTGGCTTGGGACGATGATAGCGTGCTGATAACCAGTCAGAATTGGCTTTCTGCCGATCCGGGAGATTCCAAGCTGCGAAAGGAAATCGGAGTTTACGTCCGAGCGCAAGGCGTAGCGCGCGATGTAATTGACAACTTCGAGGCCAGCCGGGTTGCAAAAGTGCAAGCGAATTCCTAGACGTTGTCAAATTAGTCGTTCAGGGTAGCTGTCTCGCGGATCGATTTCGGAGTGACGGCCATGCTGTGGGCGACGGGGATTCGTACTCCGGCAATTCCTTGAGGTCACGTTAGGAATGTTCGCTTCATCACGCTGACTGGCACGATTCGGTGAACGGCGTTTTGTAGCGGTGCCATTGTCTCTTGCGGTTGGAACGACTCATTCGTTAATAGAGGAGCCTGACACTCGCGGACGCCGGTTTGCAAATATCGGCAAAGCTACAAGCAGCAGCCATCTAGCTCTCATGGGCGACAGTCGGTTTTGGCCAATAACCTAACGCAAACTCTCGGTGTTCGAATGACCGCAGTCGACGGCGGATTCAACCGGTCGATGCAACGATTTGGTTAAATCGCTCAGCCGGCGTATCGAAGTCTAGTGTTTTTCGGGGACGTTCGTTGAGCCGCCTGGCGACGGCATCCAGTCCGGCCTGTGAGTAAGCAGACAGATCAGTACCCTTGGGGAAGTATTGCCTCAGAAGCCCATTCGTATTTTCGTTCGAACCGCGTTGCCAGGGATGATGTGGGTCGCAGAAATAGACCTCAATGTCGGTTGCAACGCTAAAGCGGTGGTGCTCCGCCATTTCCGATCCCCTGTCCCACGTCAGCGATCTATAGAGTTCTCTCGGGAGTTTGCTGGCGTGTCGTATCAGCGCGTCGACCACAGCCGCAGAATCCTTGCTGGGCACTTTTACCAGCATCACGAATCGACTTTGACGTTCGACGAGAGTTGCAATCTGGCTCGTCGCGTTGCCATACAGCAAGTCACCTTCCCAGTGCCCAGGTATTGCGCGATCCTCCGCCGTCGCGGGGCGTTCACTGATCGACACGGCGTCGCGAATGTTCGTGCGACCCTCAGTTTTCAGTGTGTGATGACGGGATCGGCGCATGGTTCGAAAGCGTCGCAAGTGCTCAAGCAGTTCTTTTTTCAGGGCACCACGAGCTTGAATATAGAGGCTCCGGTAGATTGTCTCGTGCGACACCAGATAGTCCTTGTTGACCGCATAAGCATGCCTGAGCCAACCGGCAATCTGCTCAGGGGACCACTGCAACTTCAGCTTTGCAGCGACAACTCGCGCCAGCGTCTGGTTTCGCATAAGTTTGCAAACCTTCGGCCGTCGTGCCCGCTGCCACGCGATCGCATCCGCCTGGCTTGCCCGATAGCCCTGGCTGCCCCCGTTGCGCTGCAACTCACGACTTATAGTGGAAGGGGCGCGTCCCAGCCTGGCTGCTATTGACCGGATCGACAATCCGGACACCAGTGAACGGGAAATCTCCTCGCGCTCCGCGAGCGTCAATGCCTGTGGCGCACGGTGCCTTTGCGGCGGCTGGATGCCACCGTTCTCCGATAGTATTCGCTGAATCGAAGAATGGCCCCGATCAAACAGTTTGGCAATCTGATGAATCGTATCGCCCTTGCGCCATCGGTCCCACATCAGCGCTTTCTGGGTCTCGGAGTAATAAATTCTCGGTCGCTGTTTCATTTGCAACTCCTCCGCTGCTCACGCAGATTCTAGGTGTTGCATCGACCGGTTGAATCCGTCACGCGGAACTGCTCCCCGAGCGTCATGCCGCCGCAACGAACGAAAGTCCCTTCTTGGACGATTCCTGCCTTGGGATATAGGTGGTATTTCAAATCCGCGTTCGTCGTCCAATGCAACTTAGCAAAATCGGTTTTTGGGGAACTCACACTGGTAATTCGTTACCCCATCAACACAGCCCCTAGCGGCAAACCACCGCCAGGGTCTTTACACGAGACGGCCAACCCACCTACTTATTAACCATCCTCGCCGGCACACTAATAGCCAACAACCCACCCAACACCATAAAAGCCGCCAACATATACATCCCCGAATCATTAGCCTTGGTAGCCTCCTTCAACCACCCCACCGCATAAGGGCTAAGGAAACCAGCCAGATTCCCAATCGAATTAATCATCGCAATCCCGGCAGCGGCACCCGTCCCCGCCAGAATCGCCGTAGGCAAACTCCAAAACAACGGCAACGTAGTGAGGATGCCCATAGTCGCAAGCGTCAACCCAGCCATAGCCAGCAACGTGTTATGCGTCCAGACAACGGACAACACGAGCCCCACAGCCCCCGCAAACGCCGGCAATGCAATATGCCACCGCCGCTCCCTGTTCCGATCCGCGCTCTTGGCGACAAACACCATCGCAACCACAGCCGCCGCAAACGGAATCGCGGATAAAACCCCAATCACAAACGAATCCGTCACCCCAGTCGATTTAATAATCGTAGGCAACCAGAAGCTCACCCCATAAAGCCCCATCACAAACGAGAAGTACGTCAGACTGAACATCAACACACGCCCGTTGGTGAGTACTTCACGAATCGGCATATCGTGCTTGGTCGCTTCCTCTGCCGACACCTGACTCTCCAGCAACTGCTGCTCTTCCTTCGTCAGCCACTTAGCCTTCGAGATCCGATCGTCGAGAACAATAAACACCAGAATCCCGACAATCACCGAAGGAATTCCTTCCAGCAAAAACAGCCACTGCCATCCATGCCATCCATTCGCGCCGTTAAAGTTCTTGAGGATATAGCCGGAAACAGGCCCGCCAATCACACCGGAAAGCGCAATCGCCGTCATGAACCACGTCGTCATGCGTCCACGTCGATGCGCCGGATACCAGTAAGTGAGATACAAAATAATCCCGGGAAAGAACCCCGCTTCGGCGAGACCGAGCAAAAAGCGCATCACGTAGAACATCGTCGGCGTGGTGACGAACATCGTCAGCATCGAGATCACGCCCCACGACACCATGATCCGCGCGATCCACACGCGCGCGCCGACCTTGTGCAGGATCACGTTGCTCGGTACTTCGAAGATGAAATAGCCGAGAAAGAAAATCCCCGCGCCGAAGCCATACACGGCATCGCTTAAACCGAGGTCGGTACTCATCTGCAGCTTCGCGAAGCCGACATTCACGCGGTCCAGATACGCGACGATGTAGCAGAGCATCAACAGCGGCGCGAGGCGCCACGTGACCTTGCGGTAGGTCGCTTCTTCGAACGTGGAAGGCGGCGCGCCGGCGCCGGGATGGTGGAGCGGATCTGCGGGACTAGCCATACGTGTCTCCTCGTTTGTTGTGGAATAGAAGTACCGCCGTCGATCGATCCGGCTAGCGCACTGCCATGCACCCAAGCCGAATCAATCGATAGTGGCCGACAACACTGACTGCAAACTGACTAAGGCAACGCCCATCTTCATGCACCACTAAAGCTAGTAAAACCCCTACACGCAGCGCCCGCCATCCACCTCAAGGCACACGCCGGTGATGAACTCCGCTTCATCCGAAGCCAGATAAAGCGCCGCATTCGCAATATCCTGCGGCGTCGAAAAGCGCCCGAGCGGAATGCCTGCGAGAAACTTCTGCCGGTTCTGCGGCGTATCTTCGACGCCCATAAACTCGGAGAGCAGCGCGGTCTCGCCAATCACCGGATTCACGCAGTTCACGCGAATCCGCTCCGGCCCAAGCTCAACGGCCAGCGCCTTGCTCGCGATGATCACCGCGCCCTTGCTGCCGTTGTACCAAACGAGCCCCGGCCTCGGCCGCACGCCCGCCGTCGACGCGATATTGATGAAGTTGCCGCCGCCTTGCTCGCGGAAATACGGCACGAACTCCTGCACGCTCCAGTAGATGCTCTTCACGTTGACCGCATAGACGCGGTCGAACTCGGCCTCGGTCACTTCGAGCACCGGCTTGTTGCGATGCGTGGTGCCCGCGTTGTTGACGACGATCTGCACGCTGCCGAAGTCTTCGAGCGCGGCCTCGCGCAGCTTGCGCCAGTCGTCGCGTTGCGCGACGTTGCCGGTCACCGCGATCGCCTTGCCGCCCGCCAGCGCGATCTCGCTCGCAACGCGTTCGGCCGCGGGCCCGTTGAGGTCGTTGACCACGACGTTCGCGCCTTCGCGCGCAAAGGTCTTCGCGATGCCTTCGCCGAAACCCGAACCGCCGCCCGTGACGATGGCCGTTTTACCTGTCAACCGCATGATGTCTCCGTTGTTTGTGATGGTTAGAGCAATGCGTTGCGTCACTGGGTGCACTCGCGTGCATCCAGCGTGTACCTCGATCACTACCCGTGCCGGATCGCGATCGTCTTCAGCACGGTAAAGCCGTACAGCGCCTCGAAGCCTTTTTCGCGTCCGTGGCCCGAATGCTTGACGCCGCCGAACGGCAATTCGACGCCGCCACCCGCGCCGTAGTTGTTGATGAACACCTGGCCCGCGCGCACGCGTCGCGCGAGCCGCATCTGACGCGCACCATCGCGGGTCCAGATGCCTGCGACGAGTCCGAACTGCGTGCCGTTCGCGAGCGCGAGCGCTTCGTCTTCATCGCGGAACGACATCGCGGCGAGCACCGGGCCGAATACTTCGTCGCGCGCGAGTCGATGGCTCGCGGGCACGTCGCGCAGCAAAGTCGGCGCCTGGTAGAAGCCGCTTTCGGGCGCCTCGGGAATCACTTCGCCGTGCGCGGCCATCGCGATGCCGTCGTGTTGCGCATCGGACAGGAAGTCCCACACGCGCTGCTGCTGTTTCGCGCTGATGAGCGGGCCGCAGTCGAGATCGGCCTTGGATGGCCCGACGCGCAGCGCCTGAAACGCGCTCGCGAGCCGGTCGAGCAGCGGTTCGTAGATCGCGTGATCGATCAGCACGCGGCTGCCCGCCGAGCAGGTTTGCCCGGCGTTCTGCACGATCGCGGAAATGAGGAACGGCAGCGCCGCACTGATATCGGCGTCGGCGAAGACGATTTGCGGTGACTTGCCGCCGAGTTCGAGCGTGACCGGCACGTGGTTTTCGGCGGCCATCTGCGTGACGAGCTTGCCGGTCTCGGGCGAACCCGTGAACGACACGTGATCGATGCCCGGATGACGCGCGAGCGCGGCGCCCGCTTCGTGTCCGTAGCCGGTCACGATATTCAGCGCGCCGGCCGGCAAGCCGGCTTCAGCGGCCAGTTCGGCGACACGCAGCACGGACAGACACGCATCCTCGGCCGGTTTGACGACACACGCATTGCCGGTCGCGAGGGCCGCGCCGACGCTGCGCCCGAAAATCTGCATCGGGTAATTCCACGGCACGATATGGCCGGTCACGCCATGCGGCTCGCGGATCGTCAGTACCGTATAGCCGGTCTGGTAGGGCAGGGTTTCGCCGTGCAGCTTGTCGGCCGCGCCGGCGTAGAACTCGAAATAGCGGACTAGGGCGGCGGCGTCGGCGCGCGCCTGCTTGAGCGGCTTGCCGGTGTCGCGTGCTTCGAGCTGCGCGAGTTCTTCCTGGCGCGCGGCCACCAGCAGCGACAGCCGGTACAGCACGCGGCCGCGCTCAGCGGCGCTCGCGGCGCCCCATGCGCCTTCGAAGGCGAGCCGCGCGGCGCGGACGGCGGTGTCGATATCGGCCGCGGTGCCGCGCGCGAGTTGCGTGAACGGCTGGCCGTCCGACGGATCGAGCACGGCGATCGTCTCGCCGCCGGAAGCGGCGCACCACTCGCCGCCGATGAAATGCCGGGCTTCTTCCATGCATGCTCCTTCAGTTGTCGCGCAGCGGCAGGGTGGCTGCGCGCTGTTCAGAAGCCGCGGTTCGCCCTGGTTCGGCGCCGCGGTTGACCGCATTGACAAGCAAAAGCACAAACACAAACGAGAGTTGTCGGACGATTATCGCGCCGTTCCCGCCCGGGGGCCATCGGGTGATTAGCTATAATGGCGCATTCCGTATCGTCCGGTGCGCGGCCCGCTGGTTGGGGTCAGAGGGTTCAGGATGCGCGCGGTTCGCACATAGTGCGGATCCCGCTCGTGGCCCTACGCGCCGTACGCCGTCTTCCGATTTCCATCCAGTTCAGAGAGCGCTCATGAGCTTCAATCACGTTCCCGCAGGCAAAGATCTTCCGCAAGATTTCAACGTCATCATCGAAATCCCGGCACAAAGCGATCCGGTGAAGTACGAAGCCGACAAGGACCTGGGTCTGCTCGTCGTCGACCGTTTCATCGGCACCGGCATGCGCTACCCGGCCAACTATGGCTTCATCCCGCAAACGCTGTCGGGCGACGGCGACCCGGTCGACGTGCTGGTGATCACGCCGTTCCCGCTGCTGGCCGGCTCCGTGGTGCGCGCTCGCGCCCTCGGCATGCTGCAGATGACCGATGAGTCGGGCGTCGACGCGAAGCTGGTCGCCGTGCCGCACGACAAGATCTGCCCGATGACGGCCGATCTGAAGTCGATCGACGACGTGCCGGCTTACCTGAAAGATCAGATCAAGCACTTCTTCGAGCAGTACAAGGCGCTCGAGAAGGGCAAGTGGGTGAAGGTCGACGGCTGGGCGGGCATCGATGCCGCGCACAAGGAAATCAGCGAAGGCGTGGCGAACTACAAGAAGTAGAGCTGCGTAATCAGAAAACGAAAATTTCCTGAGAAGGGCGCCTCGATGGGGCGCCTTTTTTTATATCTGGACGCTGCGCATTTCTGCCGTCGAGCAAACATCGCACGCGTTGCGTAGCCATGCGCCAGAAGGTCGCCCATCGACAGCCGCACGCGAATTTGTGCAGTTGCTCCGCTCACGATAAATCGGGAAACGGGCAGTTTTCAACGGTCCCGGCCTCACGCCGCGCTTAACAGCACATCCTTATGCTGTGCTGCAGCGAATGCACTTCTAACCATCACACAAGTAGCGAACGGGCTCTCTCCGGGCTTACTGGTTATCACCGATATAACCTATCACGTTCACGTGATTGGAAGGTTTCATTACCCGTGCACAAAGCGCATCAGTACACTCGAATGGTCAGTGTGACGATGCGTGTTGCCATCCGCGGATCGGTAGCCACACGAATCATTTGAGTCGGCGCAACCGATGCGAGACCGGTGACGCGCTCACGATGCGACCGTGCGTCAACCGTGCGTCGACCGTGCGCCATTCGTCATCGCACTATGCGTGATCCGGCATCGAGAACTCGGTCATACCTCTTCTCACACTGACATAAGCGACTGCACCCGAGCGGAGCTTACCGGCGTCGGCGGCCCGGTCATTCGATGCACCGGGACGCGAAGGCAGCCGCTGCGAGCGGAATTCGGGTCAGCGTGGTTATTCATTGATAGACATGCGTCAGGAGTGACATTGAAAATAGCTCAACACCTCGATCCGGCCAGTATCAGTACGTTGGCATTAGAAGAAATCGATGGCCAGATTCTCGTGATCCGGTTGAACCGTCCCGAAGTGTCGAATGCAATCAGCACGCCCATGGGGCAGGAGCTGATCAAGGTCTTCGGCGCACTGGAGGTCGATCCCGCGCAATACCGTTGCGCGATTCTCACGGGCACGGGTGAGCGGGCGTTCTGTGGCGGTGCCGATCTGAAGCAGCGTGACGGCATGACCGACGAGCAGTTCAGCACGCAGCACTATCTGTTCGAAAGAATGGTGCGCGCCATTACCCACTGCCCAATTCCTCTGATCTGCGCGGTGAACGGCTCGGCGGTCGCGGGCGGACTCGAATTGCTGCTGGCTTGCGACTTTGCCTATGCGTCGAAAACGGCGGTGTTCGGCTTTACCGAAGTGAAGCGCGGCATCATGCCGGGCGGTGGCGGTACTCAACAGCTGCCGCGCACGATCGGCACGCGTCGCTCCAAAGAACTCATTTTCCGCGGCGCGAAATTCTCCGCTGAAGAAGCGCTCGCCTGGGGCGTGGTGAACCAGCTGTATGAGCCGGCTCAGGTGCTGCCTCGCGCGATCGAAGCTGCCCGTGATATCTGCACGAGCGCGCCGCTGTCGGTCTCGCAAGCGAAGAAGGCGATCGACCTGGGCATGCAAAGCGATCTGAATACGGGTTTGTTCATCGAAATCGAAGCCTACAACCGGCTTATCCCGACGGAAGACCGTCTGGAAGGTATCAGTGCATATAACGAGAAGCGGCAACCCATCTTCAAGGGACGCTAGCCGCACCACCAGGTCAAGCCGTCGGTCTTCGCCGACGGCCTGCTAGCCGGTCCTGACGGCCGGAGGAGACATGCATGAATTCGCCTATCCATGCCACGGCTAGCCCGCTGGCAGAGCAGACGTATCGAAAAATCACGAGGCGCCTGATTCCGTTTCTTTTTCTGTGCTACGTGTTCGCGTTTCTCGACCGCGTGAATGTCGGCATCGCGCAGCTCGACATGAAGCACGATGTGGGTTTCAGCGATCTCGCTTACAGCGTCGGAGCGGGCATTTTCTTTCTCGGTTACGTGCTGATGGAAGTGCCGAGCAACCTGCTGCTGACCCGAATCGGTGTGAAGCGCACGTTCTCGCGAATTATGGTGCTGTGGGGCATTCTCGCCGCGGCGACCGCATTCGTCACACTGCCGGTGCATTTCTACACGGTTCGCTTTCTGCTCGGGCTCGCCGAAGCCGGACTGTACCCCGGCATCATCTTTTACCTGACGCGCTGGTATCCGGTGGAACGTCGCGCGAAGGCCATTGCGATCTTCACGTGTGCGACGGGCATCGCCGGGCTGCTCGGTGGGCCGATGTCGGGTTGGCTGATGACGCACATGGAAGGGGTCCGCGCGATGCACGGCTGGCAGTGGATGTTCATCGTGCAAGGCTTGCCGGCCAGCTTCCTCGGTATCGCGGCGTTCTTCTTCCTGGACGACGGTCCGCAGCAGGCGAAATGGTTGAACGATGCGGAAAAGGCCCAGGTGCTTGCCGATCTGAAGCAAAGCTCCGGCGTTAGCGATAAGCACGCGGAGCACACTTTTGCGCGCGCGCTCGTCGACCCTCGCGTGTATGTGATGGGCTTCATCTGGTTTGCACAGATTGCGGGCGTATTCGCAATTGGCTTCTGGTTGCCCACGCTGATCAAGAGTACGGGGCTCACCAGTCCGCTGGAAATTGGTCTGTACTCGGCGATTCCGTACTTCGTGAGCTGGATCGCGCTCATTGCGATGAACTGGAATTCCGACCGGACCATGGAGCGTCGTTGGCACTGCGGCATCACGATGATCGTCGGCGCGATTGGACTCTTCGCGGCCGGTCTGATTCATGGCAGCCTCGCCTGGTCCATCGTCGCTCTGTCGGTCGCAACGGCCGGGATTCTTGCGCCCAATCCGCTGATCTGGGCGATTTCGACGGATTACATCCGTGGTAGCGGCGCCGCCGGCGGCGTGGCTCTCGTGAACTGCATAGGCCTGTTGGGCGGCTTCGTTAGCCCGATGATCATCGGCTCGATCAAGACCGTGACTCACAGCATGGTCGGCGGTCTGGGTGCGATCTCGTTGCTGATGATCCTGGGCGCGCTTGCCGCGATTGTGCTTGCACCCCGAACTGCGGGAACCAGGTCGATCGCCGAGATGGCTGCCAAACAACTGGACGACTCGCCCGCGGCGAACGCAATGCTTTGACGGAAGCCCGCACGGGGCAACCGGTGACGAAGGAGATTCAGGAATGACGATGGGTGAAAAGGTGCTGGTGCGCGAAGTGGGTCTGCGCGACGGTCTGCAAATGGTCCAGACGATTCTGTCGACCGAACAGAAGCTCGAGTGGTGCCGGCGGATGGTGGAGGCTGGGGTCGTGGAAATCGAGGTGACCTCGTTCGTGCCGCCGAAAATCGTCCCGCAATTCGCCGATGCCGCCGAGGTCGCGCGTGGCGCGCTGCAAATACCCAGGCTTCACGCCGCCGCACTCGTACCTAATCTGAAGGGTGCACAGCGGGCGCTGGAAGTCGGCTTGCGCAAAGTGCACTACGTGCTGTCGGCCAGTAACGAGCACAACCTTAAAAACGTGCGTCGTACGACAGCGGAGTCCGCCGAAGATTTTCAGCGCATCGTCGAGGCGCGTGACGCGGACGCAAGCGCGACGCGCGGCGTGACGCTCGGCGCCGGCGTAGCGACGGCGTTCGGCTGCACCATTGCCGGCCGGGTCGAGGAAAAAACGGTACTGGGTCTCGTCGAAACGCTTCTGAAGGCTGGCGCCGACGAAATCACGATTGCCGACACCGTCGGTTACGCCAATCCCGGCCAGGTCAGAGCGCTGATGCGTCAGGTCCTCGCGATCACGAAAGACGTACCGGTTGCCTGCCATTTCCATGACACCCGCGGCCTGGGTCTTGCCAATGTCGTCGCCGCACTGGATGCAGGCGTGCGCAGCTTCGACTCGTCGCTTGGCGGTCTGGGCGGCTGTCCGTTCGCACCGAATGCCACCGGCAACATCAATACCGAAGATACGGTGTTCCTGCTTGAATCCGAAGGTCTCGATACCGGCATCGATATCGATGCGCTGCTCGCGATACGGGAGACGATCACGGGCTGGTTGCCGGGCGAACCGTTCACCGGTGCGATCGCGCGCGCGGGCCTGCCAAAGACATTCGATCTGCACGAGACGGCGGCGGCCTAGTACGGATCCCGAGAAACGATTTTTGTATTGAAAGATGGAGCAAGCGGTGCACGTTCAGAAAATCGGCGAGATCGAGATTCGTAAAGTCAGCGAAATCGATAGCCTTGAATTCGAGCCTAATTGGCTTTTTCCTACCGTTGACCTCGACTTTGTGAAGGAACAGCGCAGCTGGCTCGGTCCTCATCTGATCGAGCCGACGGAGCTGAAGCTCTATTTGAGTTTCCACAGTTACGTCGTCAAGACCCGTCACCACACGATCCTCGTAGATACCTGCAATGGCAATCACAAGCATCGGCCGTCGATGCCATCGTGGAGCAATCTGCAGACACCGTATCTCGAGAATCTGGCGGCCATCGGCATCCGCCCGGAAGATATCGACTACGTGATGTGTACGCATCTGCATACGGACCACGTCGGCTGGAATACCCGTCTCGAAGATGGCCGTTGGGTGCCGACGTTCCCGCGCGCGAAATACATCTTCTCGCGCACCGAGTACGATCATCTGCTGAAGCTGCATCAATCGAACCCCGAGATGCCGGTCAATCGGGGCTCGTTCGTCGACAGCGTTCTACCGATCGTGGAACACGGTCAGGCGAGCTTCGTCGAAATGGATCATTCGTTCGAGCACGAACTCGGCAAGGACGTCTGGTTGTCTCCGGCGGTGGGCCACACGGCGGGTCATGTGCTGGTGCACATCGGGCACGAGCATGGCGAGCACGCCGTGATGACGGGAGACGTGATTCACCACCCGATCCAGTTCGTCGATCCGTCGCTGAAGAATGCCGCGGATTTCGACGCAAAGCTGGCCCATGAAGCGCGCTTTCGCGTCATGAGCCGATATGCGGACACGTCGACGAAGATTCTGACCGCGCACTTTCCGTCGCCGACAGCGGGGCGGGTCGTCAGTCATGGCGACGCATTCCGCTTTGCCTTCGACAAGGAATAGCGGTCGCGATCCAAGCGCAGGTGTAGACGCGCGATGTCGATGGCGCGCGCGTTACGTCGTCAAACAGCGGGGATCAGAGTTGCGCAATGCGGCTCTGACAAAGTTCGATGAACTTCTGCACCGGCTGCGTCAAGGTCGCGCCGCGGCGGGTCGCAATTCCGTACGGGGCGCCGCGTCGCTCGATGTAGATGGGGAGAATGCGGAGCAGGCCGCCGCCCGCGAAATATTCGGCGACCTTGCGTGGTATCAGGCCGACCGTACCGCTTCCGGTACGAAGCAGCGCGAGCGTCGCAAACGTCGACGAAGTTTCCATCGCATAGCGCGGAAAGCTCAGGCCCTCGTCTTCAAGTAGCTGCTCGAAGAGCGAGCGCATCGGCAAGGTTGCCTGCGGAACGATCCATGAATTGCCGATGATGTCCGCGAGCCGCACGTCGGGTTCATTGCCAAGCGGGTCGCCGCTGTCCACCACCAGACAGATCTCTTCGACCTCCAGCGGAATGAAGTCATAGGCTTCCGGATGGACGCTGACACTCGGCCTTCCGATGACGAGATCGAGCAGGCGTTGGTCGAGCATGGCCAGCAGCCGTGCGCTGTTGTCTTCCCATACTTCGATGATCGTGTCCGGCTGTGCTTCGCGTAGCGCCTTGACGGCCGGTGTGAGCCACACGGGTAACGATCCCATCACGGCGCCGATGGCGAGCGTGCCGCCGCTGCCTCGCAGAATGGCCGCCAGTTCGTCGCGCATTGTTCCGACATCCGCCCGCAAGGTTCTGGCGTGACGTATCACGCAGCGGCCCAGATCGTTGGGGACGATGCCGCGCGGCGAACGGGAAAACAGTTCGACGCCGAAGATGATCTCGAGCTCTTGCAGCGATTTGGTGATGGCCGGTTGCGACAGAGACATTTGCTGGGCTGCCTTGCGCAACGACCCATGGTCATCGAGCGCGATCAGCAGCGCAATGTGGGCCCCCCGCAGGCGCCGCATGATCGCATCGTTACTGGTTATCACGGATATAACCCCAGACGTTCACCTGATTGAAACCTTTCATTATCTGCTTCCGATGGTGCGTCAGTACACTGGATTTGCCGGTGGACGCGAGGGTAACTCGAACCGAAATGCACCCGATGCGCAGCGCAGGATCGTGTGATCAGGCCTTCTGCTCCGGGTGATAACGGGCACGAATCACTCCCGCGAAGTGTAACCGCGATTCTCGCCTCGCTGCTTGCGGCCCGCGCGTGTCGCCGCTGAAGTCGGGCGATGTTGCGGCGTCTGACCGGCACTTCCCAGAGGCGCATGCCTGGCAACGGAGACATACAAGCGTGAAACGGATAGGAATTGACGTCGGCGGCACATTCACCGACGTTGTGATGGTGGACGACGCGACCGGCAAGATCTGGTCGACCAAGGTGCCGACGACGCCGAAAGACCGTGTTATCGGCACCGTCGAGGGGTTCCGCAGGATTCTTGAAATCTCGGGTGCGAAGAGTGCCGATGTCTCGTTTCTCGGTCACGGCACGACAATGGCCACGAACATGGTGGTCGAGGGTACGGGTGCCAGGACGGCGCTCGTCACCACGCGCGGCTTCCGTGACATTCTCGAACTGCGTCGTGCGTCCCGCCACGACCGCGCGGATCTTTACGATTTGCTGTTCGACAATCCTCGCGCACTCGTCGAGCGCCGTTGGCGACTCGAAGTCACGGAGCGTCTGCGCTTCGATGGCAGCGTCGAAACGCCGCTGTCGCATGAAGAACTGGTCGAGATAGCCGGGCGTATTCGCAACTCGGATGTCGAGGCGGTGGCGGTATGTCTGCTGCACGCGCACGTCAATCCCGAACACGAGAAGGCCGCTGTCGCGGTGCTGCGCGAACTGTTGCCCGACCGCTTCGTGTGTGCGTCGCATGAGGTCAATCCCGAAGCGATGGAGTATGAGCGCACCAGTTCGACGGTCATCAATGCGATGCTCGGACCGGTCTGCGGACGGTACATCGGCCGTCTCGTGGATGCGCTCGCGCAATTGGGGTTCGCCGGCAAGTTCCTCTTCATGCAATCAAACGGTGGCCTTGCGAGCTCGGCGCGAGTCGCGGATCGTCCGATCGTGCTGCTGGAGTCGGGGCCGGCCGGCGGTGTCAGCGCCGCGATCCGCAACTGCGAGCGTGGGGACTTGCGCAACGCCATTCTCGGCGACATGGGTGGCACCACGTTCGACGTCTCGTTGATCCGCGATTTCCGGCCCGAGATCCGCAACAAAAGCCTGCTGCACAGCTATACGGTGCGCTCGCCCAGTATCGACATCGATTCGGTGGGGGCGGGCGGCGGCTCGATCGTCTGGATCGATGCGGGCGGTGGTGTGCGCATCGGTCCGGAGAGTGCCGCCGCTGATCCTGGGCCGGCCTGTTACGGACGTGGTGGCAAGCGCCCGACGGTGACGGATTGCAATCTCGTCCTCGGATACATCGACCCGGACAATTTCCTCGGCGGCGAATTCCAGCTCGATGCGAAGGCGGCGTGGCAAGTCGTCGACGAGGTCATCGCGAAGCCGTTGGGCATGACGGTGCCGCAGGCGGCCCAGGCCGTGCGCTCGGTTGCGAACGCCTTGATGGCGCAGGCGATTCGCATCATGACCGTCGAGCGCGGCTACGATCCGCGCGAGTTCTCATACATCTGCTACGGCGGCGCGGGGCCGGTTCACGCCGTGGATCTTGCCGATGAAATGGGCATTCGCCGTGTGGTTATTCCACCGTTGCCGGGCCTCTTCAGCGCGTTCGGGATGATGGTCGCGGACCAGCAGTACGACTATCAGCAGCCCGTCGAATGTGATCTCGCCAAACTGGGTGACGAAAGACTGCGCGCGGGGTTCGACGAACTTCTCGCGCTCGGCCGCGGCGAAGCAGAGCGTCACGGCGTCGAAGCGAACAAGGTTCGCGCCGTACGGCTGGCCGATTGCCGATATGTGGGGCAGCCGGACGTCATCACCGTCGAGGTGCCCGACGATGCCTCATGCACGACGCTGGCTCGCGAGTTCGAAGCCGCGCATCAGCGACTCTGGAACTTCGTGAGCAAGGACAAGCCGATCGTGATCGCCAATCTGCGCTTGCAGGTCATCGCCACGAGTGGCTGGCGAGGCGGCGTGGCGCACGCGGACGAGGCATCCACCGTTGCGCCGATTCGCACCCGCGACGTGTATATCGACGGCAACGTCCGTGCCTTGCCGGTGTTTGCGCGCAGCCGGTTGCCGGTCGGTGCGCGGATCGATGGCCCCGCGGTGATCGAGGAGCACAGCAGTTGCGCGGTATTGAAGGCGTCGCACAAAGCGCGTGTCGACGACGACTTGAACCTTGTGATTGAACTGGCGGCATGAATATGGACATCGTTACCTACGAAATCATCCGCAGCAGTCTCTTTGCGGTCGCGCGAGAAATGAAGATCGCCATGATGCGCACAGCGGGAAGCCCGCTGATGCACGCCAGTGGCGATTCGTCCGCGGCGATCTTCGATGCCGAGATGCAACTCGTCGCGCAAGGCAACGACATCCCGACGATGCTGGGCTCAGCGGTCATTTCCACCCGCGTTTCCGTTGAAGCGATCGGACGGGAAAACCTGCGTCCCGGCGACGTCATTGTCAGCAACGACGCCTACGTGGGCGGTGGCAATCATCAGCCCGACGTGCAGTTCACGCGCCCCGTATTCGTCGACGGCGAAATCGTCGCCTTTGTGATGACGCGCGGGCATTGGACCGACATCGGCGGACAGTCGCCCGGCAGTTATTCCGTTGCCACGTGGGATGTCTTCGCCGAGGGCATCCGGATTCCGCCGGTGCTGCTGTATCGGAACGACGAGCCGGTACGCGATGTGCTCGAGATTCTGACGCGCAATAGCCGCAATGCTCATGAGTTGCGGCTCGATATCCAGGCTCAGTACGCGGGAACCTTCGTCGGTGATCGACGTATCGTGGACCTGGTCGCGAAGTATGGCGCTGCCGCATTGCGCGACGTGATGCGTCAGAGCCTCGATCACTCGGAAAAACTGATCCGCGCGGAAATAGCGAAGATTCCCGATGGTGTCTACGAAGCCGAGGAATATCTCGACCCGATCGAGGCACCAGGCTGGAAGCATGAGCGTCCGCTGCTGAAAGTGAAGGTCACCGTTCAGAACGACCACATCACGTTCGATTTCACCGGTACGGGCGCGCAGGTTCGCGGCGGTATCAACTGTCCGTTTTCGGTCACGTGCAATAGCACCTGGTTTACGGTGAAAGCGTTGACCGACCTGAGCATCCCGATCAACCAGGGTTGCTATCGCCCGGTGACCATCATTGCTCCGCCGGGTAGCGTTCTCAACTGTGAATATCCGGCATCGGTCGTGTCCGGCAATACCGAAACATCGCCACGAGTTATCGATCTGCTGCTGAAAGCGCTGGCGCCGGCAGTCCCGAATCGCATTCTCGGACAAAGCAATTGCGCGGCGTGCGCGGGCATTTTCAGTGGTCGCGATACCAACCAGGCTCGCGTTGCCGAAACCGGGCAGACGTTCGTCACGATGCACGACGTCCACGCCGGTGGCATGGGCGCTCGGGCCGCGAAGGACGGCGTAAGCGGTATCCGCGTCTATGTCGGCAATGCCGGCAGTCAGTCGATCGAAATGATCGAGCGGACCTCGCCGTTGCTGGTCGAGGAGTGGTCGCTCGTACCCGATACGGGTGGCGCGGGCCGGCAGCGTGGCGGCCTCACTTCGCGCCGCGTGTATCGCGTCGAGTATGACGAAGCCACCTTCACGATCTCCGGAGAGCGCGGACACACGGCGCCCGAGGGTCATTTTGGCGGACTCGCCGGCAGCCCGTTCGTTTGCAAGGTGCGGCGCGCCGATGGGCAGGAAGTGGCGGTGCCCGCCAAAGGCGGTCAAACCGTCGTGTATCGGAACGACCGCGTCGTCGTGCAGCCGGCGGGCAGCGGTGGTTTTGGCGATCCGCTGGAACGCGAGCGCGCTTTGGTTCTCGCCGATGTCGCCGATGGCTACATCAGTCGGGACGCGGCAGTGAGTTTCTATCAGCTCGAGCGCGAGCCGAATCAGCCGGAGCCAATTGAAGTCACCGTGGAGGCGACGTAAGACGGTGACTGGAAACAGACGGAGTGTGCAAATGACGAAGCATCTTCCACTCGATGGCGTTTGCGTCATCGAGATCGGGCACAGTCTCGCCGCGCCGTACGCCGGCATGGTGTTGCGGGCTCTCGGCGCGGAAGTGATCAAGATCGAAAGCGCGGAAGGCGGGGATTACGCAAGAGACTGGGGGCCGCCGTTCATCGACGGCGCCGCGGCACTTTTTCATGCGGTCAATCATGGCAAGTCGAGCATTGCGATGTCGCTGTCGGACCCTCGGCAGGCAGACCAGTTGAGGGACCTGATCGCACGGCGCGCGGATGTCGTGTTGCAGAACCTGAAAGCCGGCGGCACCGACAAGTATGGGCTCGGCGCCGAGCAGATGTTGAAAGCGAAACCGTCGCTGGTGTACTGCAATCTCGGCGCGTTCGGCACAGTCGGGCCGTTGCGGGACAAGCCCGGTTACGACCCGCTCGCCCAGGCATTCAGCGGGCTGATGAGCTTCATGGGACAACCCGACGAGGCCTTGAGCCGGATTCCCATCTCCGTCAACGACATGGGTACGGGTTTGTGGGCGGCAATCGGGGTGTTGTCCGCGCTGTTCCGGCGGCAAGCCACGGGCGTCGGCGAAGTCGTTTCCGTATCGCTTTACGAGACCGCGCTGTCGTGGGGCGGTATGCAGATTGCCGACTACCTCGCGTGCGGCGCGCTGCCGGGACGATGGGGCTCGGGTACGGCCGCCATCGTGCCGCACCAGGCGTTCGAATGCAGCGATGCGACGATCATGGTGGCAGCCGGTAACGACCGCCTGTTCCGACGTCTGTGCGAGGTTCTGCAGGTCGATCCTCTGGCGGACGACAGTCGATTTGCCACCAATGGAGCGCGGGTCACGAACCGGGTCGAACTGATCGCGCTGCTGCAGCGCGAGTTCAGCGAAAAGACGGCTGCGTACTGGCTCGAACGTCTCGATGAAGTCGGCATCCCGTGCGGCCCGATTCAGACGGTCGACCAGGTCGTCGTGCACGAACAAACCCAGGCCCTGGAGATCCTTCAGAAAACCGAAGATGGCGCCGCGGCATTCGTTGGACTGCCCATCTCGTTTGGCGGACAGCGTCCCGCCGACACCGGGTCTACCCCAAAGCTCGGCGAGCACAATCATCTGCTCACTGACGTACTACAAGAAGCGCCGTAAGTTCGGATGGCGGCGGGTGCGCCGCCGGTGCGCTGGCATCTATCGCGCCATTCAGCTAAGCGAAACGGAATGCTCGCCGCAAGTCCCCGTCCTTCGGGACGGGGATTACTTCAACGATCGGCGGCGCGTTCAGGAAGCGATGGTCTGATAGCTGATTTCGCGCCTTTCCGAGGTCAGCGTACGAATGGGCTCGCCGTTGATCCACGCGCGGATATTTTCAACGGATTCGCCATAGTAGAACTCGTAAGAGCCATCCGTGACATAGCCGATATGCGACGTCGCGATGACGTTGTCCATCGTTCGGAACGGATGGTTCGACGGCAGCGGCTCCACGTCGAATACGTCCATCGCGGCGCCGGCAATCTGCTTACGGTTCAGCGCATCGATCAACGCCTGCTCGTTGACGATCGGACCTCGTGCCGTATTGACGAGCAGGGCGTGAGGCTGCATCAGCGAGAGCTCACGCGCGCCAATCAGATTCCGGGTGCGCTCCGAGAGTCGGACATGGATCGACAGGATGTCGCTGGCCGCCAGCAACTCGTCTTTCGATACGTATTGAGCGCCATATTTGGCCGCGGATTCGGCCGTCATGTTTTGACTCCATGCGATCGTCTTCATGCCGAACGCCTGCGCGACGCGTGCCGTCGCGCTGCCCGAATAGCCAAGCCCGAGAAGTCCTATCGTCTTGCCGTTGAGGTCTCGCCCGACCGATACCTGCCATCCGCCGTTGCGAAACGATGCGACCTCGCGCGGAATGTCGCGAAGTGCCGCGAGAATGAGCGCCCACGTGAGCTCCGACGCCGCGGTCAACGACGACGCGGTGCCGCAGACGGTGATGCCGAGTTCATCCGCGGCTTCGATATCGATGGCGGCGTTCCACGGGCCGGTGCTGGCCAGCAATTTCAGATTGGTGAGCCTTGCCAGCACGCTTCTGGGAAACCAGGTCCGCTCTCGCATCACACAGAGGATGTCGAATGGCAGCAGGCGTTCCACCAGAGCGTCCTCATCGGCGATGTGGTCGCGAATGACGGTGATCTCCGCGTCTTTCCGAAGACTGGCCCAGTCGCCGAATTTCAGCGCGGTGTTCTGGTAGTCGTCGAGGATGGCGATTTTGTGCATGAGTTTCTTTGCAGTTGATGCCGGAGTACGGCAGTACATCCGGCGGGTCGTTCAGAATCGAAAATGGCGGGTCCGGGTTACTGTGCCGATGAAACATTCGCTGATCGTCGTGCCGTTCGGGATGCCTGAGGCTTGAGCCCCACGAGCATCACGATGATGCCGAGCAGAAGAACCGCCGTCATCACGTAGAGGCCGCTCACGAGCGTTCCGGTCGCGGTCTTCAGCCATCCGATGACGAAAGGACTGAAAAATCCACTGAGCAGCCCGATGCAGTTGACGAAGGCGATGCTTCCCGCCGCGGCCGGCGAGCCGTGCAGATAGTCGGCCGCGATCGACCAGATCAGCACATTCGTCGCGAAGATGCCGATTGCGGCGACGGTCAGTAGCGCCACCGTCAGCGCCGGAGAACCCGACGGATGCGACACGAGCAGCAGGGCTATGCCACCCACGACGCCGGCGGCGGTTGCATGCCAGCGCCGCTCCAGCGTGCGGTCCGAATTGCGACTGATCGCGACCATGCCGATCGCGCCGAACGCGTAAGGAATCGCCGACAGCCAGCCGAGTTGCGCGAGGTTGGAGATGCCCGAATTCTTCATCACGGTAGGCAACCAGAACGTGACGGAGTAGGTGCCGGAAACGAACGCAAAGTCGACGAAGGCCAGCATATAGACCTTCGGGTCCGCGAGGGCTTGCGCGAGCGATCCGGGGCCGTGCTGATTGTTCTGGCGTTTGCGCTCGGTTTCGGCTCGAAAGCCGTCCCGCAGGATGTTCTTTTCCGCTTCGGTCAGCCATTTGGCTTTGTCGATGTTGTCGTCGAGGATAAAGAGCGTCAGGATGCCGAGTGCGACCGCCGGCAGCGCTTCGACGATATAGAGCCATTGCCATCCGGCCATGTGGGCAACGTTCGCGAGACCCGTCATTGCCCACCCCGAGATTGGGCCGCCGACCAGACCGGCAATCGGGAAGCCAACCATGAAGCACGAGATGATGACTCCGCGCCGGTTCTCGGGAAACCAGGAGCTGAGGTAGTAAATCACGCCGGGAAAGAAGCCTGCTTCGAACACGCCGAGCAGCAAGCGGACCGCGTAGAACTCGGTCACGTTCGTCACGAACGCCGTGAAAGTCCCGACGATGCCCCAGCAAATCATGATTCGGGCGATGGTCTTCTTCGCACCCATGCGCTTCAGAAGCAATGCGCTAGGTACTTCGAGCAGGCAGTACGACAGAAAGAAGATGCCTGCCCCGAGGCCATACACCGCGTCGCTGAAACGCAGCGCTTCCTGCATCTGCAATTTCGCAAAGCCGACGTTGATGCGGTCGAGAAAGGCGACCACATAGCAGACGAACAGCAGTGGCACGATGCGAAGCGCGACACGCAGGTAAAGCGCTCGCTCCGCCGCGCTCCTCGCCGCAGCGGACGCCGATTCGTCCGATGATGCTGGAGTGGGTTCAAGATAGGTCTGGCTCAATTGTCGTCTCCTGATTGTCCCGATAGGTTGGCGCTCGAGGCCAACGTCCGGAATCGCTAATAGAACGGTTAGAACTGTTTGTGAGGTCTGGATCTGATTCCGGCTTGTGATCGATGCCGCCCGGCTTTCAATCGCTGACTTGCCGCAACAGGTCGTCGCTGTTTTCAACCTCGGTGTATTCATCCGCGGCAGGCGGACCGGAGGGCTGTGCCAGTAAATGGTTGTGTTCGCCAAGGCCCGGAGTATTTCCGGGCAACGGCGGCCGTCTGCCGTCGAAGGAGACGGGCAGCGCGACGGTCGTCACCCTTCCATCGGGCGTCTGTCGAAGAATGTCGAGCGAGATCGTCTGTTCGTCCTTGACCACGCAGTCGACTGTCTGCAACGGACCGCAGGGAATCGATTCGGCCTCGAGATCCCGCAGCCAGGCGCTCGCGGCTTTGCGCCTGAAGCGGGCTTCCAGCAGCGGAATCAATGTTTTCCGGTTCAGCACGCGGTCACCATTGGTCGCAAAACGCGGGTCATCGGCCAGTGAAGGCAGGTCCATCACGTTGCACAGACGGCGGTACAACGTGTCGTTGCCCGCGGCGACGAGGATCGCGCCGTCTTCACAGTCAAAGACCTGATAAGGCACGATGTTCGGACTACCCGAACCGATGCGGGCAGGTTCGGGGCCGCCGGCGAGGCAATCGGAAAGGGGCACCGTCATCCACGCGAGGGCGGTCTCGTAGAGCGAGACGTCGATTACCTGGCCGCGCGTGGCGTCGCCGCGGTCTTTGCCTCGCAGCGCGGCGAGCACGCCGATCACCGCCCACATGCCGGTTCCCATGTCGTTGATCGAGACCGGCACGCGGCTTGGCGCATCGTCGGCGTGTCCAACGATACTCATCATCCCACTGTACGCTTGGACCAGCGGGTCGTAACCCGGCTTGCTTCGCAATGGACCCGTGGCACCGAAGGCGCCGAGGTTGCAATAGATCAGCGACGGACATCGTTCCGTCAGGTCTTGGGCCCCAAGGCCGTAACGGTCGAGATTGCCCGGCTTCAGGTTCTGTATGACCACATCGGCATGGGCGGCAATGAAATCCCGGATGACGTCCGCACAGGCGGGGTCGCCAAAGTCGGCGCTGATGCTTTCCTTACCGTGATTCATCGCATGAAAAAGCGCGGAGGCGCCATCGATGAAAGGGGGCCCCCAGCCGCGTGCATAGTCCCCGCTCGCGGCGTTCTCGATCTTGACGACGCGGGCACCGAGGTGCGCGAAGATGATGCCGGCATACGGCGCCGCGAGGCTGTGCCCGATCTCGACGACGCAGATGCCGTCCAGCGGAAGCGGGCGTGCAATGTCCTCAGCCATGGTCATTCCCCTTGCCGGGATCGGTTGTCCAACGCAGTCCGCTGGTACGCGTGGTATGCGCACATGTTTGCTCGATAGCCTTTTCAGAAGAGGTCACGGTCATTCCGTTGACTACGGATAATGAAACGTTTCCAAAATTAAACGTACGACGATAAGGGTCTTTGATCCGTCTGGTGATGTTTGAAATGAAACGTTTCCAATCATAGATGCGCGGATGCGTTTGTCAAGGCAGTAGTTCCCCAGGCGGGGAGATCGTCGGCCTTCATGAAACGGGCGCCCAGGCCCCACGGGCCGTTGATAGCGGCCCACGGCGGGGAGTTCCAGTTCGCTTCGCTTGACAAAGCCGTTGCAGCAGCGAAAATTGGGAACGTTTCCACCGTGAAGGCTTTGCCGACAGAATGAGTATCGAATCCAGGGGCAATTCCACACGCCGGACTTCGGCCGCGGCCGATGTCGCGTCACCCGAGAACGAACGCAAGCCCTCGATCCGCGACGTTGCGCAACTGGCGGATGTCAGTTTGGGAACCGTCTCGCGTGTCATCAATGCCCATCCCAATGTGCGTGAGGACACCCGCAAGCGCGTCAAGGCCGCCATAGTCGAGTTGGGCTATGTACCGAATATGGTCGCCCAAAGCATGCGCAGTAACAGGTCGATGACGTTTGCGTGCGTGATGCGTGACTTCACCGTTCCCGTGCTCGGTTTGTTCGTCGACTCGATGCAGAAGGAGATCGACGGATTCGGTTTTTCTCTGATGGTCGCGTCGAGCTATCACGACCCGAAGCGGGAAGTCGAGTTGCTGCTTGGTTTTCAGCAGCGACGGATCGATGGTCTCGTCATCGCGACGTCCTCGGAGGAAGATCCGACGCTTCTCACGATGTTGAAGGACGCGCCGTTCCCGATCGTGTTGCTGGATCGCGAGTTGCCCGCGGAGCTTGATTCCGTGACGGTCAATCATGCGGCGGGTGTTCGGCAGGCGGTCAATCATCTGGCTGACCTCGGCCATCGCCATATCGCCATCATTTCCGGCGAGCCGGGCGTGCATCCGACGCAAAGCCGTTTGAACGGGTTCAGCGAGGCTTTCGCGGAGCGCGGTTTGACGCTGCAGCCAGAACTGATCCGGCACGCCACTTTCGCCCGTGACACCGGCTACACCGAGACCCGCCATTTGCTGGAACTGGCGAAGCCGCCGACGGCCATCATTGCAGGCGGAACATCCTTGCTTCCGGGCGTCATGCAGGCGACGCGGGAACGTGGTCTGACGATTCCGCAAGACCTGTCGGTGATTGCTGGCGCTGATAGCGATGTCGCGCTTCTCGCGACGCCGGCATTCACCGTGGTGCGCTGGAACCATGACCAGCTCGGTAAGGCCGCCGGCAGATTCCTGATGGAGCGTCTGGATAATCCGAAAATACCGCGCCGGCGATTGACGGTGGATGCCGAACTGGTGATGCGAGGTTCCTGCGCCGTGCCCCGTAAAACCATAGCGCTGAAGCGGTAAGGCGGTGGAACTGTATTCGGCGGCATCGGGTTGAAGATCGTCGCTGCCGATATGACAGAGCGGCCAGGATCTCCGGAAGCTCAAGCTCAAGCATTTGCAAAGCGAGCACCAATCTGGCTTGCCATCCGCGCAATCGCGAGACGAATTTTCTTCTCACGCTTCGCGTCGATACGCCCGGCGGGAATGCTCGTGCTGATAGCAAGTCGCTTTCCATAAGCGGTTTGCCCGACATAGGACGCGAAGCAGGCCAGTCCTGCCGCGGATTCTTCGAACTCGCTGGCCTGGCCGGTTTCGCGGACCGCTTTCAGCTCGCGCAGCAGCGCGCTGCGTCGCGTGATGGTTCGTGGCGTGACGGCAGCGAGCCGTTCCGGCAGGAGTTCGACCAGCTGCGCGTCGGAAAGCGTTGCGAGCAACGCTTTTCCTAGCGCCGAACAATGTGCCGGCAGCCGCGAGCCGAGGTCCGACACGAGCCGCACCGGTCGTCGCGAATCCTCCCGCGCGATGTAGACAATGTCGGCACCATCGAGCGCCGCCAGTTGCACGACCTCGTCGTGTACTGACACAAACGCAGCGGCTAATGCGCGAAATACGGACTGATAGCCGTCGTGGCGTACATACGCATTCCCCAACTCGAACAGTTTCACACCGATGAGGTAGCCGTCGCCGTGTTTTTCGACCCAGTGCTGCCGCTGCAGAGAATCGAGCAACAGGTACAACGTGCTGCGCGACAGACCTGTCGCTTCGCGCAGCGCCGACACGCGCACGGGCTCTCTCGCGCGAGCCAGAACATCGAGAATGTCCTGTGCCCGCCTTAGTGCGGGTACCTCGTAGACCTTTTCCATGGCAACCGGATTCGTTTGCGATATGAAGATGAGATGTCCAACCAGTTGGACATATTAGCAATACCGTGGACAGCCGGAGGCCCCAATAATAGGATTTGCGCTCCCTTTTCATTGACGGGCAATGAACCTCCATGACTATCACATCAGTACGGTCCCACCTTCCCGCGGATTCCGACCGGGCGGTACTTGTTGGTCGAGTATGGCGACCGGCGCCGCACAACGGCCCTTCCGTCATCGCAATCCGGCATGGCGAGGTCTTCGACATCACTGAAACCGTCGCGACGACAGCGGATCTGTTCGATCGCGCGGACGCACTGGAGATTGCCCGCGGCGCGCCGGGTGAGTCGCTCGGGAGCGTCGACGCGCTGATAGCGGCGAGTCTCGACCCCGCTGTAAGTGGGGTGAGATTGCTCGCACCTTGCGATGTTCAGGCGATCAAGGCCTGCGGTGTGACCTTTGCGGTCAGCCTGCTCGAGCGCGTGATCGAGGAGCAGGCAGGCGGCGATGCCAGTAAGGCACTGGAAATTCGCGGGACGATCGGCAAGCTGATTGGTGCGGACCTCTCCAGGATCAAGCCAGGCTCGGAAAGCGCGCAGAAGCTGAAGGCCGAAATGGAGCGGCGTGGCGCCTGGTCGCAATACATGGAGGTCGGCATCGGCCCGGACGCGGAAGTGTTCTCGAAGTCCCAGCCCATGTCGTCCGTGGGGCTTGGCGCCGATATCGGGCTCTACAGGACATCGGTCTGGAACAACCCGGAACCGGAGATCGTGCTGGCCGTGAACAGCGCCGGTCGCATCGTCGGCGCAACGCTGGGCAACGACGTCAATCTGCGCGACATCGAAGGCCGTAGCGCGTTGTTGCTCGGCAAGGCGAAGGACAATAACGGTTCATGTGCGATCGGACCGTTCGTGCGTCTGTTTGACGATCATTTCACGCTCGATTCCATCCGCAAGGAGAGTGTGTCGCTGAAGATCGAGGGGATCGACGACGGTTTCGTCCTCGAAGGCGTCAGTCACATGAGCGAGATTAGTCGCGACCCGGTTGACCTGGTGAACCAGACTCATGGTCCCCATCATCAATATCCCGATGGCTTCATGCTTTTCCTCGGCACGATGTTTTCGCCGATCAAGGACCGCGATGCGAAAGGCGCGGGGTTCACGCATCATCTTGGTGACGTCGTGACGATCTCGGCGCCATCGCTCGGCGCGTTGGTCAACACGGTGCAACGCTCCGAGGAAATCACGCCATGGACATTCGGCGTGCGTGCGCTGTACGGTAATCTGGCGGCGCGGGGGCTGCTGAAGAGAAGCGCGCCGGCAGCCTGACTTGCCTCGTGAAGCTTCATGGAGAAACAGATGAGAATTGCTGTAGCAGGCGCAACCGGCCGAATGGGAAGGGCGCTCATCGAGGCGATACTGGCAGCGGACGATGCGACGCTCGCCGGCGCATTGAGCAGCGCTGGCGGCTCCGCCGTGGGTCAGGACGCCGGCGCGTTTATCGGTAAAGAGACGGGGGTTGCGATCACCGCCGATATCGATACCGTACTGTCGGCGTCCGATGTCCTGCTCGATTTCACCCGGCCGCAGGGCACGCTCGCTTATCTGGAGGCAGCGAAGCGGCATCGGGTGAAAATGGTGATCGGAACAACGGGCTTCAACGCCGAGGAATTGCGGTTGATAGAAGAGACAGCCACGCATACCGCGATCGTGTTCGCATCCAGTACGAGTGTCAGCCTCAATGTGACGCTCGAGCTGGTCAGATTGGCGGCAAAGCACTTCTCCGAAGGCTACGACATCGAAGTCGTCGAAGCGCACCATCGGCACAAGGTCGATGCGCCGTCGGGAACCGCGCTGACGATTGGCGAGACGATCGCGGATGCGCTTGGCCGCAAGCTGGCCGATTGTGCTGTGTTCACGCGTGACGGAGTAACCGGTCCACGCGATCCGTCGACGATTGGCTTTTCTTCGATTCGCGGCGGCGACATCGTTGGCGAACACACGGTCCTGTTCATCGGCGAAGGGGAGCGAATCGAGATCACCCACAAGACGCTTAACAGACTGCCCTATGTCAGTGGCGCGTTGCGCGCCGCGCGCTTTCTGATGAAGCAGGAAAGTGGTCTGTTCGATATGCAGGACGTGCTGCGGCGGTGACGCTTTGCAGACGCCGTTCGTGCGACTGGCTGAAAAATAAGCTGAAAAAGCGCCCCTGCGGGGGCGCTCTCTTAAGTCCGGATTGTTAGTCCGGATCAGTCGAGCCGAAACTGGGTGACAGCCGTGGCGAGACTCGCTGCCTGCGCTTGCAGCGCGGCCGCCGCCGCAGTGGATTCTTCCACTAGCGCAGCGTTTCGCTGCACCATTTCGTCGAGCTGGCTGACAGCGCGGTTCACTTCCTGAATACCGCGGGTCTGTTCATTGGCCCCCTCGGTGATTTCGGAAATGATCGTCGTGACGTTCGATACGTTGCTGACGATTTCCGTCATCGTCGTGCCCGCCTGGCGTACCTGGGTGGAGCCGGAGGCGACGCTGGCTACGGTCGATTCGATCAGCGCCTTGATTTCCTTGGCCGCCTGCGCGCTGCGCTGCGCGAGGCTTCGCACTTCGCTCGCCACGACCGCGAAACCGCGTCCCTGTTCGCCTGCGCGGGCAGCCTCGACTGCCGCATTGAGCGCGAGGATATTGGTCTGGAATGCAATACCGTCGATCACGCCAATGATGTCGGCGATCTGCACGGAAGCATTTTCGATTTCGCTCATTGTCGTGATGACCTCGGAGATCACCACGCCACCGCGGGAGGCGACCTGCGAGGCGGCGACGGCGGTATCGTCGGCCTGTTTGGCGGCGCTCGCCGACTGGCCCACCGTCGTCGTGATCTCTTCCATCGACGCCGCGGTCTGCTGCAGGCTCGCGGCAGCGGACTCGGTGCGGCCGGACAGCTCGACATTGCCGGCCGCAATCTCGTCGGCGGCCACTCGTACTGAGTCGCTGGCGTCGCGGATTTGCCGCATCACGCGACTCAGCTTGTCGATGAAGGTGTTGAACGAACCCGCGATCTGCGCGACTTCATCGGTGCCGATAACGGGTAGCCGTTGCGTCAGATCGCCCTCGCCGGAGCCGATCGCATCCATCGCGTCGCGCACCTTCGACAGACGCTGGAACGATACCGCGGTCACGCCGGCGACGACCGCCGCAGCGAGGAGCGCAATCACGATCAGCGCAATGATCGACGAGATCAACTGCGAGCGCATCGCAGCGGTCGCTTCCGCCTTGTCGAGCGCGATGATCGCAATCCAGTCGGTCCCGGCAATCGGCTGGGCGCGCAGCAGTTTGACCTTACCCGCCACGTCGACCTGCAGCGGATGACTCGCCGTGGTCAGCGCGGCGAGCTTGTCGGCAGTCAACTCCGGTATGAGATCGGTGATGGGTTTTAACGTGAGTTTCTCGTCCGGGTGCGCGACGATCATGCCGCCGCTGGTCACCAGCATGCCGAAGCTCGATGGCGTCGGATGAATGGCTCTGACGTTGGCGATCACATGGTCCATCGACAGATCGCCGCCGACCACCGCCTTGACCACGCCGTCCTGCACCACCGGCGAAGCGAAGGCCACGACCACGCCTTTACCGCCGACGTCTACGTAGGGCGGTGTAACGATCGTTTTGCCCGCCGCGACCGCCTGTTTGTACCAGGGGCGCACTGTGGGGTCGAAATTAGGCGGGACATGGGTGGGTTTCCAGAACTTCGAAGTCTTGTCGGCGTAACCGACATAGACGTTGGCGAAGCTTCCCGCCGCGGCGATCAGTTGCAAGGCGGGGCCGGGGTCGGGCTGCAGCACGGCATCCTGCAGCGAGCCCATCATTTGACTATTGACGGCAACCCATTGGTTGATACCGGCTACATGACCGTCTTCGACGGCGGCAAGACTGCTCTCAATCGAGTCGGCGCTATATCTGCTGGCGACGACGTAATTCAGAACTGCGTTGATGGCGAGGGCGACTACAACGATGGCGACGCATAGGGCGACTATGCGCGCGCGTATGGAAGAGAACATGGCTGATATTTTTTTTAGAGTCCACGGGATTTTTGTTGGTACAACACGTCTCTTCCGGGCTTACGGCAGCGCGGCGCAAGACTTGAGGGGGATGGGGCGCTCAAGATGGTTGAAGCGGTGATTCGGTCGCATAACCTGAATGCATCGCCCGGATGAACCGAAGGCATTTTTATATTTAGGTATAAACCCTTATGATTCGCCGCATGAGCTTCTCGCGTGCGAGCCGCCGTCGCATCCTCGCGCTTCTCTCCACGAATTCATGAGCCGATTGCCTCGATGATGAACCGCAGCAAGTCCCACTCGACATCGCCGCGCTGGTCGACCCGGCTGAATTCGGTCGTCACCGCGATCTATCGCAAGCGGCCGGTGTGGATGGTGTCGTTCGCGGCGAGCGAGGCGAGTCTGTCCGAGGGCCTGCGGGCCGCGTGCGCATCGACGGCGATGCTCGTGCTCGGCAACCTGCTGCACGATCCGGTGTTCGCGTGGGCGGCGATCGGCGCGTTCTGGACCTGCCTCGCCGATGCGGCCGGTTCGAATCGCGCGCGCTTTATGTCGATGATGGGTTTCGCGCTGCTGTCCACGCTGTGCGGCGGCATCACCGCGTTTGCCTCGGCGCAAGGCACTGCGTTTGCCGCGCTCGCGGTGCTGGCGTTCACGGCACTCGGCGCGTTTGGCCGTATCTGGGGCGCGGCTACGTCGCAGGTGACGATCCTCGCGGCAACCGCGTGCGTCGTGATGGTCGATCGGCCGATGCACGATGCGCGCGCCGGGTTCGCGTTTCTCGGCGTCTATCTGGTCGGCTGTCTGTTCGCGGTGGTGCTGAGTCTGACGGTGTGGCGCATTCATCCGTTCGGCACCAGCCGCGCGTCGTTGCGCGCGGTGTATCTGCGTCTCGCCGATGTCGCATTCGATAGCGCGCGCCTCGTCGAACAACGCGCGAGACAACGCGCGACGCGCGCCGAATGGGCGACGCATGCCGCGCGGTTTCGCGCCGATGCGCGCGCCGCGCTCGAACGTTCACGCGATGCGCTTGCCGACGTGCCGCCTTCGCGCGCGGGCGGCGCGGCCACTTACGACACGCTGCTCGGCTTGCTGACCGACGGCGAAGCGTTGTTCGCGTATCTGATCGCGGTATCGGGCGCGAGCGAGAAAGTGCCGGAGGATCCGCGTCGCACGCAACGCGCGGCACGGCTGCTGAATGCGATCGGCGAAGTATTGAGCGACATCGGCACGGCAGCCGGCGACGCACGCTGGGAACGTCTCGCGGATCTGCAGCAACGACTGCGGCGCTTTGCGCATCGGCTCGAAAGCGCGTTGCTCGAACCGGTGAAGCTGGCATCCGGTTTCGAACTGGTTGATTTCGCGCCGCGCGACGTGCATGCGGAGCCGTGGAGTGCATGCGTCGAGCGATACGCCGCGCGTGCATGGTCGACGCTGAAGGCGAATCTGTCGTGGCAGTCGGTCGGTTTGCGTCACGCGGCGCGTGTCGGCGTGACGACCACGGCGGGTTTTGTCGTGATCCGCGCGCTCGGGCTGCCGTTCGGTTACTGGGCGACGATGGCGACTTTGCTGATCTTGCAACCATCGATTGCCGCGACGTGGCCGCGCAGTATCGAGCGCGCGGCGGGCAGTATCGTCGGCGGCTTGCTGGCGGCCGTGATCGGCTACGCGATTCATTCGCCGCTCGGCATCTCGCTCGTGGTGTTTCCGCTGGTGGTCGCGACGATGGCGCTGCGACCCGTCAGCTATAGCCTGTTCGTGCTGTTTCTGACGCCGGCCTTCGTGTTGGTCGCCGACTTCGCGACGCCGGGCGCCAACGAGTTGACGTTCGCGCTGACGCGGCTCGGCAATAACGTGCTCGGTTGTCTGCTTGCATTGCTCGCGACCTTCGTTCTATGGCCGACGCGCGAAAAGCTCGATCTGCGTGTGTATCTCGGCGATGCGGTGCGCGCGAATCTCGCGTATCTGCGCGCGTCGCTCGATGCGCCGCGCTATAGCAGCAAGGAGATCGAGCGTTTGCGTCGCGCGGCGGGGCTGTGCAGCAACAACGCTGAAGAAGCGCTCGGTCGCGTGCGGCTGGAAAAGCTCGAAGACTCGATGGCCGATACGGTGACGCTGACGGTGCTGAGTCTACTGCGCCGGATGGCGGGCACCGCGACGCAGTTGCGTCTGAGTGCGAATCGGCGCGACATGCATCGCGAACTCGGCGAGTGGGTGGCGTCGATGAGCGAAGCGATCGATGCCGCGTTGAATCGCACCCTGTTGCCGACGCGGTTAGAGCTGCCGGCGCGCGAGCGGTTGACGTCGCTGGAAGCGGATGTGGTCGGCGAGCTGGCGCGCGTGCATCGGTTGTTGACGGAGAGGATGCGCGAGGCGCGGGGGTAGGGCGGAACTGCGTTATTCAGGGCAGTTTTCGGAACCATCGCCGCCTTCCGTGGCGGCATCGGCAGCCACTATCGGCAGCACCGACTCCAACGTAAACGTCCCCGCCGCCAACGCCCACTTATCCGTCGGTGTCAGCCGCTTGACCCAATACTCCGCCCGCGACGCGCTCGACCGATCCGCCAGTTCAAACGACGCCAACACGCGCACCGGCTTACGCGAACGCGTATACCGCGCGCCCGTGCCGCTCACGTGTTTATCGAAACGCGCGGCGACATCGGTCGCGATACCGGTATAGACACTGCCGTCCGAGCATTCGAGCAGATAAAGAAACCACGCCATAACCGCGTTGCCAGCCTTCGCTGTTAGCTCTTAAAGGGATTGTGTTCGCGCAGCTCGTCCACGTACGCGTGGATGCTGTTCTTTTCGTTGTCGAGGAAATGGCCGACTGCATCGGCGAAGGCCGGATGCGCGAGCCAATGCGTTGAACGCGTGACGGTCGGCAGAAAACCGCGCGCCATCTTGTGCTCGCCCTGCGCGCCGCCTTCGAATGCGCCGAGCTTTTCCTCGATGCAGAATTCGAGCGGCTGATAGTACGCGGTTTCGAAGTGCAGACACGGCACGTGTTCGAGCGCGCCCCAGTAGCGGCCGTACAGCGTGCCGCCGGTTTTGTCGTCGCGTTGATAGACGACGAGTGAACTCGCAATCGGCTTGCCCTCGTATTCGGCGATCACCAGCAGCAGGTTCTCCGGCATCGACGCGCCGATCATCCGGAAGAAATCGAGGTTCAGATACGGACTCGAAAAATGCTCGCGATACGTTTGCCGATAGCACTTGCTGAAGAAGCGCCAGTCCGCATCCTTGATGTCCTCACCGCGAATCCGCCGCATCGTGACGCCGGCTTCGTGTACCTTGCGCCGTTCGGCGCGGATGTTCTTGCGTTTCTTCTGTTCGAGCGTCGACAGAAAATCGTCGAAGTCGCGATAGCCGTCGTTGAGCCAGTGAAACTGCACGCCTTCGCGCTGCATCATGCCGATATCGGTCAGCGCGGCCGCTTCGCTTTGCGTCGGAAACAGCACATGCAGCGACGACACCTCGGCCTGCTCGGCGAACGCCATCAACGTGGCCGCGAGATGCCGCAGCGCGTGTGCATCGGTGGAGAGCAGCCGGTTGCCTTGCACCGGCGTGAACGGCACCGCGCACAGCAGCTTCGGGTAATAGGGCAGGCCGTTGCGCTTGTACGCGTCGGCCCATGCCCAATCGAACACGTACTCGCCGTACGAGTGCCCCTTCAGGTAGACGGGCGCGGCCGCCGCCAGCTTGCCGGTGCGCGCGTCGGTCAGCGTGACGAACTGCGTCGCCCAGCCAGTGTCGGGCACCGCGCATTGCGTGGCGGCGAGCGCGCTCAGGAACTCGTGCCGCAGAAACGGCGTCGGCTGCGACTGCTGCGCGAGAAGGGCGTTCCATTCGGCGGCGTCCACCTCGGAGGGCGATGCCAGAATGCCCGTGCGATAATCGATACGTTGCTGGTTCAATCTGTGTGACTGTTTGCAATGAGCGACGCGGCTTCGAAGATCATGAGTCGCGTCGTTCGTTTATCCGGTTGTCCAATTCCGTCGAGCCATCCAGCCGCGGTACCCGCGAGCCGCCAAGGCTTGCCTGTCGATCCTGCCATGAAGACTCGAATCGCTCTTGCTCAAATCAATGTCACCGTCGGCGACTTCGCCGGCAACGTCGCGAAAATCGTCGCCGCCGCGCGTGCCGCGCACAACGATGGTGCGAAGCTGCTGATCGCGCCGGAACTCGCGCTGTCGGGTTATCCGCCCGAAGACCTGCTGCTGCGTCCGGCGTTCTATACCGCAAGCGCTGCCGCATTGGCCGATCTCGCCGCGCAGTTGAAGCCGTTCGCCGGGTTGCATGTGATCGTCGGTCATCCGCTGCGTGATGGGTCGGATAACGTCGCCCACAGCGCGGCGAACGGCCATGGTAATGCAAACGCGCCGATCGAGCGCGGCGTCCCGCCGGTCGATACGTTCAATGCGGCGTCGCTGATCGTCGACGGCGAAGTGAAAGGCACCTATCGCAAGCAGGATCTGCCCAATACCGAGGTGTTCGACGAGAAGCGCTACTTCGCGTCGGACCCGCAGCCGTTCGTGTTCGAACTCGATGGCGTCAAGTATGGCGTGGTGATCTGCGAGGACGCATGGCATGCGTCGGCCGCGCAGATGGCGAAGGCGGCGGGCGCGCAGGTGCTGCTGATTCCGAACGGCTCGCCGTATCACCTGAACAAGGAAGCGGTGCGCTTCGACATTCTGCGCGCGCGGATTCGCGAAACCGGCTTGCCGATGGTCTATGTGAACATGGTCGGCGGCCAGGACGAACTCGTGTTCGACGGCGGTTCGTTCGTGCTCGACGCGCAGGGCGAACTGGTCGCGAAGCTCGCGCAGTTCGAGGAAGCCACCGCGATCGTCGAATTCGATGGCGGCAAGCCGGTGCCGGCTGCGATTGCACCGGAGCAATCGATCGAGGCTCAGGTGTACGCGGCACTGGTGATGGGCGTGCGCGACTACATCGGCAAGAACGGTTTTCCGGGCGCGTTGATCGGCTTGTCGGGTGGTGTGGATTCGGCGCTCGTGCTGGCCGTGGCCTGCGATGCGCTCGGCGCCGACAAGGTGCGCGCGGTGATGATGCCGTCGCGCTATACCGCCGATATCTCCACGACGGACGCCGCCGAGATGGCGCGCCGCGTCGGCGTGCGCTATGACGAGATCGCGATTGCGCCAATGTTCGACGCGTTCCGCGGCTCACTCGCCGAAGAGTTCGCGGGCCGCGCGGAAGACGCGACCGAGGAGAACATCCAGGCGCGTATTCGCGGCACGCTGCTGATGGCGTTGTCGAACAAGTTCGGCTCGATCGTGCTGACCACCGGCAACAAGAGCGAAATGGCAGTCGGCTACTGCACGTTGTATGGCGACATGGCCGGCGGCTTCGCGGTGATCAAGGACATCGCGAAGACACTCGTGTACCGGCTCTGCCACTATCGCAACGCGGCCACCACGTTCGCGACGCGCGACGTGATCCCCGAGCGGATTCTGACGCGCGCGCCGTCCGCCGAATTGCGCGAGAACCAGACCGACCAGGACAGCCTGCCCGAATACGATGTGCTCGACGCGATCATGCGCATGTATATGGAGGAAGATCGCTCGCTCGCCGAGATCATCGCCGCGGGCTATGCGGTCGATGACGTGAAGCGCGTCACGCGTCTGATCAAGATCAACGAGTACAAACGTCGTCAGGCGCCGATCGGCATTCGCGTCACGCATCGCGCGTTCGGCCGCGACTGGCGCTATCCGATCACCTCGCGCTATACCGAGCCGGTGGAGTGAAGCGGCGCCGCGCGCTGCTGCGGTTTGCTCAGCAGTGCACCAATGCGCAAGTACTTTTGCGCGGCACCGTTCGCGTCGTGCCGATACGCACCCGCCCGGATGCCGCAATGCATCCGGCGCGGCGTAGAATAAAAATCATCCATTTTCCTTTCACCTATCCAGTCACGAGACGAGGTCCGCCATGAAGCGCATCACCGCAGTCATCAAACCGTTCAAACTCGACGAAGTGCGCGAGGCGCTCGCGGAAGTCGGCCTCACCGGCCTGACCGTTACCGAAGTCAAAGGCTTTGGCCGCCAGAAAGGGCATACCGAGCTCTATCGTGGTGCAGAGTACGTGGTCGATTTTCTGCCGAAGGTGAAGATCGAAGTGGTCGTCGCGGACAACCAGTGCGATCAGGTGATCGACGCGATCATCGGCGCCGCGCGTACCGGCAAGATCGGCGACGGCAAGATCTTCGTCGCGGACGTCGAACGCGTGATCCGTATCCGTACCGGCGAAGAGAACGAAGCTGCGGTGTAATTCAGCCAGTTGGCCGACGCACCGTTGCGGTGCGCGCGGCACATCTCAGGCACATAACAAAATCGCGCGCCCATAAAAAAAGGTGCAATACCCTTGCGGGTATTGCACCGATACGCGCCTCTCGCAGCAGCGTGAAAAAGATTCTCTTCTGTTGAAGAAACCTGTACTTCGCCCCGAAGGAAGGATGATCCTTCGGGGAGTCCCGTTCGCTTAGAACGAGTGTTGGATACCTGCGTACACGCCGCTTTGTGCGCGGCCTTGCAGCGGGTTGTCCGTCGCGGTAGCGAAGCCCGCGTTGTTTGCATTCAGACCGAAGTTAGCCGCGCGGCTGTTCTGCACCGTTGCTGCCTGGATGTCCAGCAGCGTGCGCTTCGACAGGTTGTACGAACCGCCGATCGTGTAGATCGTCGCGTTGCCGCCGCCATTGTTCGCATTCACGTGATAGACCGCCGCGATCAGCGCTGCAGCCGGCGTTGCCTGCCACGTCACACCGCCCCATTCGTGATCGAGAGTCGTCGGCTGACCCGGCAACACGCCCGTTGCACCCGCGGAGCGAACAGCCTGGTAAGCACCCTGGATCTTGAACTGGCCGAGGAAGACGTTGAACATCGCCGAATATTCGCGCGATGCCGCGAACACGCCGTTACCGGTGTTATTCGTATTGATGCCGTTGTTGGCAACCGGACCGCCCCACAGCTGGCCGTTCGTCGAGTTGCGGATTTCATCGTACATACCGCGGATCTGGAACAGCGAGGTCGTGTAGGTGACCTGTGCGCCAGCTTCGCGGCCTTGCGGCGTCGTGCCGTTACCGTTCCAGCTCGTTGCGTTCGACAGCGCGTACTGACCGTAGAAGTCAAAGCCGGCGATCTTCGGCGACTGGTAAGCGAAGTTGTTGCTCGACTGCGGCCAGTTGCGGCCACGCACCAGCGATGCCGACGACCAGTTCGACTGACCGAACGGGTCGAAGTCCCACACGCCGTTCGAGATGAAGAGCATGCGGCCCATCGTGAACGTACCGTACTGCGCGTTCGACATACCGACCGTTGCCCAGCGATTGAAGAGACCGCCGCCGCCAGGACCCGCGCCCGTCATCGTATTGAACGAGCCTTCCAACTGGAACAGGACCTTATTGCCGCCGCCGATGTCCTCGACACCCTTCAAGCCCCACAGGCTGGTACCCCAGTCGCCGCTTTCGGCCTTGAAGCGATTGTCTTTGCCGGTGGCCTGGCCATTGGCGCCGGAACCGGTCGGAACACCCGACATGTACTCGAGGCCGGCATCCAGGCGGCCGTACAGCGTCACGCTGCTTTGAGCGTGTGCAACAACGCCGGCCGACATCAGCGCAGCGGCGAGCAATGCTTTCTTCATCTTCTCCTCCATACCCTGTCAAAAAATGAAACCTAGTACTGCGAGTGGTGTTCGGACGCGAAGTGCACCGAACAGGAAGCGGTACCAGGGGAGATTGGCGGGTGGATAGGGTCTCCTGCCGTCACGCGCGGATCGAACTCTCCGCGCGTCATGCCGATCCCTCGCCGACCGGTGTCTCCTCTGTGCTTTGAAGTGAAACTACTTTTAATCAACTTTGTTTTGCTACTTTGGTTACTAATTTATCAAAAATACCCCTAAGGGGGAGAAGAAATTAATACCTGCCACAAGTGGTGTCGCCAAATTGCAATACGAATGTGAGGCAAGGCCCTTTACAACACCTCGGAAACACGCGCAAAACCTTGTCTGACAAGGGAATCATGGGCTGATACGGGGCGTATCAAGGATTGCCACTATTGACGCTTTCGCGGAGGCGGAGTAGGGCGAAAATAGCCCCTGGAAGGCCGTTTAGAGGGAGTTTTTCGGCCGAAACGGACGCGAAAAGATCGCGCGCGGCGAATAAAAAAGGCGCCCGGAGGCGCCTCGTCAAACTACATCGACTACATTTTGGATGCGATCAGCATAGCGGGCCGCAAAGCAATGTCATTCGTGATCCTATTATTTGAGACTGCCCGACAGAAACTGCTTCAGACGCTCGCTCTTCGTGTTACTGAATACTTCGTTCGGGTGACCTTCTTCTTCGACGCGGCCCTGGTGCAGGAACATCACGTGGTTCGACACGTTGCGTGCGAATCCCATTTCGTGGGTCACGACGATCATCGTGCGGCCTTCTTCCGCGAGCTTCTGCATCACCTTCAGTACTTCGCCGACGAGTTCGGGATCGAGCGCGGAGGTCGGCTCGTCGAACAGCATCACGTCGGGATGCATCGCGAGCGCGCGCGCAATCGCGACACGCTGTTGCTGGCCGCCCGACAGATGCGACGGATACTGCTTTTCCAGTCGCGGCGCGAGGCCCACCTTCTCCAGATATTCGCGCGCGCGGTCTTCTGCTTCCTTGCGCTTCAGGCCGAGTACATTAACCGGCGCCTCGATGATGTTCTCGAGCACGTTCATGTGCGACCACAAATTGAAGTGCTGGAACACCATCGCGAGCTTCGTGCGCACACGCTGCAACTGCTTCGGATCCGACACGCGCAATGCGCCGTCTTTGGCGGCTTGCGTACGCACTTCCTCGCCGTCGACGAAAATGCGGCCCGCGTTCGGCTGTTCGAGAAAGTTGATGCAGCGGAGCATCGTGCTCTTGCCGGAGCCGGACGAACCGATCACGCTGATCACGTCGCCGGCATTGGCCTTTAGCGACACGCCCTTGAGGACTTCGTTGTCGCCGTACTTTTTATGAAGCTCATCGACGAAGAGCTTCTGCTTGTTGGAGTTCATCAGGATCCTTTGAGCCGTGCGCGCTTCGTGGCGCGCTGCCCGGGTTACTTGCCTTGGGGCCGCAGGTAAGCGAGCCAGCGACGCTCGGCGCGGCGGAACAGCCACACGAGCGCAAAAGAAATGCACAGATACAGCAACGCGGCGATGCCGAACGCGTTGAACGATTGATACGTCGCGGAGTTCACGTCGCGGGCGATCTTCAGGATGTCCGGCACGGTCGCCGTGAATGCCACGGTGGTCGCGTGCAGCATCAGGATCACTTCGTTGCTGTAGTAGGGCAGTGCGCGGCGCAGCGCCGACGGCAGAATCACGCGCCGGTACAGCGTGAACGACGACATGCCATACGCGCGCGCGGCTTCGATTTCGCCGTATGGCGTCGCCTTGATCGCGCCGGCGAAGATTTCGGTCGTGTATGCGCAGGTGTTCAGCGTGAACGCGAGCAGCGTGCAATGCATGCCGTCGCGGAAGAACGCGTTGGTCAGCTCGTTGTTGCGGATGATCTCGAGACTATAGAGACCGGTGTAGCAGAGCAGCAGCTGAACATACAGCGGCGTGCCGCGGAAGATATACGTATAGAGCCAAACGAGGCGCGACAGCCACTTCTTCTTCGACACGCGCGCGACCGCGAGCGGCACCGACAAACAAAAGCCCAGCCCGATCGACACCACCAGCAGCCACATCGTGATCGCGACGCCGGTGAAGCGATAGCCGTCGCTGAACAGATAGTTGCGCCAGTATTGCTGAATGATCTCAATCATAGATCCGCCTTTCGCACGCCGGTCGAGTAACGCTTTTCGAGGTACATCAGCACGAAATTCGACACGGTGGTGATCACCAGATAGATCGCGCCGGCGAGCAGCGTGAAGAAGAAGAACCGCAGCGTGCCCTTGCCGGCATCCTGCGACGCCTTGACGACATCGGCGAGACCGATGATCGACACGAGCGCGGTTGCCTTGACCATCACTTGCCAGTTGTTGCCGATGCCCGGCAGCGCGAAACGCATCATCTGCGGGAACATCACGCGCGAGAACACCTGCCAGCCCGTCATGCCGTAGGCGGCTCCGGCTTCGAGCTGGCCGCGCGGCACCGCCAGAAACGCGCCGCGGAACGTCTCGGTGAAGTACGCGCCGTAGATGAAGCCGAGCACCGCGACACCGGCCACGAACGGATCGATGTCGATCTGTTCCCAGCCGAGCGCGTCGGTGAGGTTGTTCAGCCAGATCTGGATGCTATAGAACAGCAGCAGCATCAGTACGAGGTCGGGCACGCCGCGCACAAGGGTCGTGTACACGGTGCCGAGGCCGTAGGAGAAGCGGTTTTTCGACAGTTTCGCCGCCGCGCCGAGTAGGCCCAGCAGGAAAGCGAGCGCCAGTGACAACACCGCCAGCTTGACGGTTTGCCAGGTGCCGCTGAGAAGCAACGGGCCGTAGCCTTGAAGGAACATAGGAAGTCCTTGACGATGCGCTCGTGACGCACCGCGAAAGACGCGGCCCGCGTTGCGCCGCGTGGGGGCCGAGCGTTCGGCTCGCCGTGGTGCGCGGCGCACAGCATGCCGCTGTGCAAATCATCGCTACCGGAACGTTGCCGTTCCCGCAGCGCGCGTTTGGGACTTTCGTCTCGAATGGTTTTGAATCTACTGCCCGGTATTGCAACTGCGTCTGCTACTGCCACTGCCGCCGGCATCCGTGGACATTTGCCGACTCTAGTACGAAGCGCCGGTCAAGCCCATGCGGGCGAGTCCCGAGATTCGGTCAACGTCCAGGATAGAGGCCGGTCGCTATTCTAGGCGCTCAAAAATACCGCGCCGCGGGAATGTCGCCTGGTTTCGTGCGACGGCTCGGCCGGCGCCGCGCGCGCAGCGGACCCGCTTCAGCCGTGTTTCGCCGGCAGCCGAAGGCCCGTTGCGAACCGTTCGCGCGGCGCCCGGCCGGGCCCGCCGGTGCCTGGTTTGCGGTTCGTCGAACGCTCGTGCGGCTCGAAAAGCGCGGTATTTTACCCGAAGCGCCGCAGGGCGCCAGCCCAACGCGGCGGCGCGCGGCGAGTCGCCGCGGCCGGCGTTGTGCGTGCGCGACGCTGAGGAAGTTTCGGTGGCGCGGGGTGGTTTTGGGGTGGTCTTTCGGGTAGTGCCCGGTGGTTTGTGTTCGCCTTCCGCGATTGCCCACATCGATGGAACGGTCCGGTGCATTCGCGCCCGATTGTTATGAGCCCGCGTTGCCCCTACATTCCCCGCATCGTTCTGTTTACTTACCGGGAGACTTTCCATGATCGAGATTCGCCGTTCCGAAGAACGCGGCCACGCCAACCACGGCTGGCTCGACTCGTATCACAGCTTCTCGTTTGCCGATTATCGCGATCCGCAACACGTGCATTTCGGCCCGCTGCGCGTCATCAACGAAGACCGTATCGAGGGCGGCCAGGGCTTCGGCGCGCACGGCCATCGCGATATGGAGATCGTCACGTATGTGCTCGAGGGCGCGCTCGCGCATCGCGACAGCATGGGCAACGGCTCGACGATTCGCCCCGGCGACGTGCAGCGCATGAGCGCGGGCACCGGCGTGCAGCACAGCGAGTTCAACGCATCGCCCGACGAACTCGTGCATCTGCTGCAGATCTGGGTGATTCCGCGGCGCGCGGGCGACCAGCCTGGCTACGAGGAGAAGCGTTTCGACGCCGACAGCAAGCGCGGCCGTCTGCGCGTGATCGCATCTCCTGATGGCCGCGACGGCTCGGTGACGATTCACGCGGACACATCGATCTACGCGGGTCTGTTCGATGGCGCGGAAAACGCAATGTTCGAACTGCCGGCGGGGCGCCTTGCTTATCTGCACGTGGCGCGCGGCGCGGTGACGGTGAACGGCACGGCGCTGAAGGCGGGCGACGCCGCGAAGCTGAGCGACATCGACACGGTGACGCTCGAAAAGGGCGAAGACGCCGAAGTGCTGCTGTTCGATCTTGGTCAACTGAACGGCTGATCGGGCACAGGCGGCACTGAAATGGCCACACCCCAGTGGCCAATACAAAATAGCAACGCCACGGAAAACCTCTTCCGTGGCGTTGCTATTTATCGGCAAGGCGCCCGCGCAGGCTCGCCTTGCATGCGCATCGCGCCGCTTACTGCTTGGCGGCCGGCGCCGATGCCGCGCCCTTGTGATGCTCCCAGCGCTCGCGCATCTTCTCGTGACGCTGTTCCATCCGCTCGAAGCGCTTCTTCAGCGCGGTGCTGACGGTGGTCTTCTGCTGGTCGTTCAGGCCGTTATAGAACTTGAGCCACGCGTCGGTGGTTTGCTGACGCAATTGCGCGTCCTTCTGCTCGATCTGCTGATGCGTCGCGGCCATCGCGTTCAGATCCAGGATAGGCTGCTGCTGTGCGGCCTTGAACTGATCGTGAGCCTGCTTGTGGTTCGCGCGCATCGCTTCATGGTTCTGCTTCATCGTATCGAGCGCGCCTTGCCACAGCTTTTCCTGGTCCGCGTTCAGCTTCAGCTGGTCGTGGAGTTGGGTTAGCTGCTTCATGAAGTGGCCGTGCCAGCCGCCGGGGCCGCCGTGCGCATGCTCGGCGGGTTGAGCGGCATAAGCGGCGCCGGTGCCGATGGCGAGAGCAGTGGCAGCAACGGCGAGAACGCGCGACATCTTTTTGATGGACATATGAGGCTCCTTGTAATGGAATAGCCGACGATGCAACCGGTCAATGTGGACTGCCTGCACTCGGTAAGGCACAGCGTAGAGAAGCGCGCGAAATGCTGTGTTACGCGCTTCGGCACCGCTATTACCACCCATTACGCGCGCCTTTCACCGTAACACCCAGTAACTGTTGACGCGGTTTGGAAAACGAAATCCCTTTCAGCCGCGCGTTAAACTTAAAGCCATGGCTACTCAAATTCTGGTTGTCGACGACGACGTCGAATTGCGCGATCTTCTGCGCGACTATCTCGCCCGTCAGGGCATCGAAGTTTCAGTGCTGCACGACGCGGGCTCACTCGAGCGCCGGCTCGAGCGCGAACGCCCGGACCTGATCGTGCTGGACCTGATGATGCCGGGCGTAGACGGCCTCACCGCGCTGCGCAAGCTGCGCGCATCGGGCGACGACATCCCCGTCATCATGCTGACCGCGCGCGCGGACGACGTCGACCGCATCGTCGGGCTCGAACTCGGCGCGGACGACTACCTCGGCAAGCCATTCAATCCGCGCGAATTGCTCGCGCGCGTCCAGGCCGTGCTGCGTCGCCGCCGCACGTTGCCGTCGGCGGCCGCGCCCGAACAGCGCGAGCCGTTCAGCTTCGGCCGCTTCACGCTCGATTTCCAGTCGCGCACGCTGCATCTCGAAGACAAGCCGCTCACGCTGTCGGGCAGCGAGTTCGCGCTTCTGAAGATCTTCGTCAATCATCCGATGCGCACGCTGACGCGCGAGCGTCTGCTGGAACTGCTGCACGGTCCCGAGTACGACGGCACCGACCGCGGCATCGACGTGCAGGTGTGGCGTCTGCGCCGCATTCTCGAAAGCGATCCGTCCACGCCGCGCTTCATCCAGACCGTGCGTGGTCGCGGTTATGTGTTCGTGCCGGACGGCGAGCAGCATGCGTCGGCCCATTGACACACTGTTCGGACGGCTCGCACTGCTAGTCGTCGGGGTGCTGCTTCTTTCGCATTTCGCGTGGTTCGCGCTGATCCGGGTCGAGCGCACGCAATTGCAGGCGCGCTACGCGGTCGAGGAAGCCACCTTCCTCGTCGAGGCGGTGCGTCAGCACGTTGCCCGTACACCGGATCAACCATTGCCGTCGCGCGTGAAGCTCGTCGACCCGGCGAGCCCGGAGGTGCCGGCGGAAAACGCGGAAGTGCCGGTGCCGCTCGAGCGCTTCGTCGAGGACGTGCGCGATCGCATGCCCACCGACACACAGGTGCGCGTCGGGCCGCCGGGCGGTCCGCCCACGCTGTGGGTGCGCGCGGCAACCGATCACAACTGGATCGTGGTCCCCGTGCAGCCGCTGCGCGTGCCGCGCTCGCTCGATCGCACGGTACTGTGGCTCGTCGTTATTTTCTCGTTCGCGGTGATGGCGGCGCTGTTTGCCGCGTGGGCGCTACAACAGCCACTGCGCACGCTCGCGCAGGCGGTGACGCGCTTCGGTCGTGGCCTGCCGGTGCCGCCGGTGCCTGAGCGTGGTCCGCGCGAATGGCGTCAGCTCACGCACGGTTTCAATCAGATGGTGCAGGAAGTTTCGCGTACCGAAAACGATCGCGCGGTGATGCTGGCGGGTGTCGCGCATGACCTGAAAACGCCGCTTGCGCGGCTGCGGCTGCGCGCCGAAATGATGGACGACGTGAAGACGCGCGACGGTGTCGTGCGCGACGTCGATTCGATGACGCATATCGTCGAGCAGTTTCTCGTGTTCGCGCACGACAGCGCGGATCGCAGCGAGCCCGTCGAAGTGGACGCGCAGTGCGAGCGGGTGGTGCGCAGCTACCGGGCGGTGGCCGGGAACGCGTCGACCGTGCAGACCGAGCTCACCGCGGGGCCGGCGTTCGTGCTGCCCGCCGCCACGCTCGACCGGATTCTGTCGAACCTGCTCGACAACGCACACGCGTATGGCGCGCCGCCGGTGATCGTCGCGACTGCGCGCACCGCGCAGGGCTTCACGCTATCCGTTCGCGACAACGGCAGCGGCATCGCCGCACAGGACCTGATCAACGCGAGCCGGCCGTTCGTGCGGCTCGACCCGGCGCGTGGCGGCAATGGTCATAGCGGGCTTGGTCTTGCGATCGTCGAGCGGCTGGTGCGGCGCTCCGGTGGCGATTGGGAAATCGGCAACCATGGCGGCAGCGGCTTGAGGGTGTTGATGAGCTTTCCGTTCGAGGTACTGCCCAAGGTCGCGGCAGCTTCGGAAAACGCGTGGTAAGAGTGTGCTGACGAGCACGTAAAAAGAATCGCGATGCGGGCGTCGAGCGCCGGCATCGCGGCGAAGGGTCAGGCGGCTTAGTCCGAAAAAAGCGTATTCAACGCATTGGCCGTTTCGCTATCGACGGTGTTCCACGTCACCGTATCCGCTTCGAAGATGTAGTGCGTCGTGTATTTACCGAGACGCGCGAGTATTTCCTCCTGAATCACCTCCGGCGCGACCTCCAGCTTCAGATACCACGCGGTAGACGACAACCGCGTCTGAAACGCACCGTATTCGGCGAGCAGATGGTCGAATGCGTCAGCGTCCTGATCGCGACAGACGATCACCAGATTTCCCTTCATGCGAATCTCCCGTTAAAGCGCTAGCGATAATCCCGATGTCAGGTTTGATCATACCTGCTTAATTGCGGGAAGCCTGGCGTCGCGAGCAGGCGCGGGGTCCGTCGTTTGAGGTGCATCAAGGCCGCAGACGGGCAGCGCGCGTGGGCGGTCACGCGCGTTGCTGGGGAAAAGCAGGGGGAAACAACGATTGCCGCGCATCCGCTTGCGGTGCGCGCATTCGCCTCACCAGGCGTTCACCGCCGTGCGCGCGGGCGGCGCGGTATCGTCGGGCGGCAGCGCTTCGGTGCGGTCGCGGCCACCGGTCTTGGCCGCGTAAAGCGCGGTATCGGCGCGGCTCATGATGCGCTCCGGCAGTTCGTCGGGCGACAGTTCCGTGATGCCGATGCTCACGCTCAGACTTACCGAGGCCGGCAGCTTCGGCGATGGCACGTCTTTCAGGCGCAGACGCAAACGCTCGACCACTTCGCGCCCGCCCGCGAGATCGGTGGCGGGCAGCAGCAGGCCGAACTCCTCGCCGCCGAGCCGGCCGATCGCGTCCGAGCCGCGCAGTTCGGCGCGGCAGGTATCGACGAAATGTTCGAGCGCGCGATCGCCGGCGGCATGGCCGAAGCGATCGTTGATCTGCTTGAAGTGGTCGAGGTCGGCGATCGCCATGCACAGCGGCTCGTTGCTTGCACGCGCGCGGTCGATCTCACGGCGCAGCAGATCGAGGAAGTAGCGCCGCGACAGCGCGCCGGTCAACGCATCGTGCCGCGCCTCCGCCGACAACAGCGTATTAGCCGACTGCAGCTGCTCGGCGAGGTCGCGTGTCGCGCGATGATGGCGCCGCTCGCGTACGTACGAAACCGTAATGACCCACGCCAGCGCGACGGTGCCGGCCAGCGTCAAAAAGACCAGCAGGTGGTCGCGCTTGTGATTGCGCAGCAGCTCGGGCCATGCGGCGAGCGGGTCGACCAGATGCGCGGAGAGTCCCGAATTCAGGCCGCTGCGGTTCTGATAGAGCGCCGGCATCGGCTGTTCGATCGAGCCGAACAGCTGTCCGGCGACCGCCATCGGCACCCACGGCGCCTGCTCGCGCACCTGGGTGTCCTCGCGGATCAGCATGTCGGGGAAGGTGTCGCGGCGGTAGATGATGCGGCGCTCGGCGGGGCTCATCTGCGTGACGCGCGAGCTCGGCAGCGCATGGCCTTCGAGCGCGCTGTTGTGCGCCATGATGATGACGCCGTTTTCGTCGGACACGAAGGTGCCCGCGTGCGCGACCCAGTGGCGCAGCCGCGCGATGCCGACCTTCGCGACCACCGCGCCGACCAGCAGCCCGTCCGAGTAAACCGGCGCGGCGATGAAGATGCCCGGCTCGCCGCTCGCGCGGCCCACGCCATAGGCTTCGGAAAACGCGCCGAGCAGCGCGTTGGTCAGATAGCCGCGCGCGCGCATGTCGACGCCGACGAACGATTGCTGCGAGCCATCCGGACTCCCGACCGTGGCGCTCGACGCCACGCAGATGCCGTTCGCGTTGACGATCCAGATCTGGTCGAGCCCGGAGAAGCCTTGCGCGTCGTGCAGGAACTTGCTGACCGCCGCCATCTGCGGATTGTGGAGCAACGCGGCGCGCAGCGCGGGTTCCGCCGCCTCGCCGTTCGCGGCATAATTCTGCGATTGCACCAGGGCGCGCTGGACCACGTCCATTTCGGCCATGGTCGCGGGGATGGCGCGGGACATCGCGAGGTCGCTGGCGATCACTTCCGCCATGTTGTCGACGATCGATGTGGACATCTGCCGCTGCGTGCGCAGCGCCGCATCCAGCTCTTGCTGTACCATCCGGTCCGCGACCATGCCTGCCACGAACCAGCAAGCCAGTACGATCAGCACGAAGCTGACCGGCCCGGCTACCTGGCGCAAGGTTGTCGTCCTGTTCATCGACCCTCTGATCCGTCTGGCTGTGACATGCAACTTGCTCTTTCGTGGCAGCGTACTGACGCTGCGATGGCCGCCCCGGATTGGCGATTGTATCGGCCACCAAATTGGCCTCCCAGTCGCCCCTGATATCGGCCGCGCATCACATCCGGGCTCCCGCCGACGCCGATGCCGCAATTGCGCGGGAGTCCGGAACGGACGGCTTATAAACAGGTACGTCGTTTCCTGATTTTAACCGTCGCAACGCACGACGCCACCGTTATTGCTGGAATGCGGGCTGCATACGTTGCGCCGATCAGGTTATTAACGGCAGGCGTGCTGGCTTCTTGATAGCTGTACGGGTTTTCCGGCCGGTTCGCGAGGGTAGCGGATGCGAGGCGCCCGGCGTGTGTGGCTTGCGCGCCACGCGAGTGGATACATGGCGCGCGTGGCCCCTGCCGGAGTTCGCGGCAGCAGGGTACAGTGCGGCGCGGTGGCGCGAATTATGGCTGCCGCGGCGGCTGTCTGGCCTTACGAGAGCCTTGCTGGACGGGCTTGCGGCGAGGTCGCTATTTGTGGCTTGAGGTTGTGCCTGAAACACGGGATGGTGTAGTGTCGTGCCGTCCAAAACGAGGAAAGCCCGCCGGCCTTCGGGCGGCGTCCGCGGCGACAGGAGTCCGGTGTGATGGTGGTGGTCGTGGGCGGTTCGTCCATGAGCATGTTCGTCGCCGGCTCACGTGTCTCCAACGCTAACGATTTACCACGCACGCGCGTTTTGCCATGCCTGATTTCCGCTTTCCGGACCTGTCCATAGACCGTCGTGCGTCAGCCACGGCCTCCTTCGAGCGCTGCTTCAACAGGGAGGGCATCTGATGGATTTCAGTTTCAACCTGAAGCGCACCGCCAATGCATCGGCGTGGCGTGTACTGCCCAACCGCTGGGACTTCGTCGCGTTTCCGCTGATTATCTGCATCATCGCGATGGCGGCGATCGGCTTTCACGAAACGCTCGCGCCGATGTCGACGCTGCAGACCCAGACGATCTCGCTCGATCCGTCGAACCTGCCCGAGTACGCAATGCGCACCACGCTGCGCATGCTCGCGGCGATGGTCGCCTCGCTGGTCTTTACGCTGGTGTACGGCACGCTCGCGGCCAAGAGTCGCCGCGCCGGCCTCGTGCTGGTGCCGATTCTCGACATCCTGCAGTCGGTGCCGGTGCTCGGCTACATTTCGTTTACGGTCACGTTCTTTCTGACGATGTTCCCGGGCCGCGTGCTCGGCGCCGAGCTCGCCGCGATCTTCGCGATCTTCACGAGCCAGGCGTGGAACATGACGTTCAGCTTCTATCAGTCGCTGCGCACGGTGCCGCGCGATCTCGACGAAGTGTCGCGAGGCTTCCATCTGACCTCGTGGCAGCGCTTCTGGAAACTCGAAGTGCCGTTCTCGATGCCGGGTCTGATCTGGAACATGATGATGTCGATGTCGGGCGGCTGGTTTTTCGTGGTCGCCTCCGAAGCGATCACGGTCGGCAACCGCACGATCACGCTGCCGGGCATCGGCGCGTATCTCGCGCAGGCGATCGCCGTGAAGAACATGCACGCGATCGGCTGGGTGATCCTCGCGATGACGGTCGTGATTCTCGCGTACGACCAGTTCCTGTTCCGCCCGCTCGTCGCGTGGGCCGACAAGTTCCGCATGGAGTTCACGAGCTCCGGCGATGCGCCCAATTCGTGGCTGCTCGACCTGATCCGCCGTACCCGGCTGATTCACCGTCTGCTGGTGCCGCTCGGCTGGATGTTCGCGCGCGCCGCGCGGGTGCGCATGCAGCTGCCGGCGTTCCAGACGCCGCGCTTCCATATTCCGCAGCGCGAGAAAAGCTCGAAGGTCGGCGACATCGTGTGGGCGGCGCTCGTGCTGATCGCGACGGTATTCGTCGTGTATCGCGTGTTCCTGTACGTGCGCACCGGCGTCACGCTCGAAGAGGTTGGTCACGTGTTCGTGCTCGGTCTGATCACGCTGCTGCGCGTGGTCGTGCTGATCGCGATCGCGTCGCTGATCTGGGTGCCGATCGGCGTGCTGATCGGGCTGCGTCCGGCGCTCGCCGAGAAGGTCCAGCCGCTTGCGCAGTTCCTCGCCGCGTTCCCGGCCAACCTGCTGTTCCCGGTGTTCGTGATCGCGATCGTGCGCTTCCACCTGAACCCGGACATCTGGCTGTCGCCGCTGATCGTGCTCGGCACCCAGTGGTATATCCTGTTCAACGTGATCGCCGGCGCGAGTTCGTACCCGAACGATTACCGCGAGGCGGCCAAGAACTTCCATATCCGCGGCTGGCAATGGTGGCGTCAGGCGATGCTGCCAGGCATCTTCCCGTATTACGTGACCGGCGCGATCACCGCGTCGGGCGGCGCGTGGAACGCGAGCATCGTTGCCGAGTTCGTCCAGTGGGGCGACACCAAGGTGGCCGCGCATGGCCTCGGCGCCTATATCGCGCAGACCACCGCGGCGGGCGACTATCCGAAGATCATCGTCGGCATCGCCGTGATGTCGCTGTTCGTGACCCTGTTCAACCGTCTGCTGTGGCGTCCGATGTACGCCTACGCCGAAGGCAAGCTCCGTCTAGATTGAGAAATGAAGGCATAACGCGATGCAAAATCCGAAAGCTGCTATGACTGCCGCGCCGATCCAGACACCGCCGAAGCCCCCGCGCCTCGGCGAGGAAATCCTGCGCGTGAAGGACGTATGCCGCGGCTTCAACAAGACCCAGGGCGAACTGCTCGTGCTCGACGACGCGAATCTGTCGCTGCGCGAAGGCGAGATCGTCGGTCTGCTCGGCCGCTCGGGCTCGGGCAAGTCGACGCTGCTGCGCATCATCGCCGGTCTGATCGAGCCGACCGACGGCGAAGTCACCTATATGGGCAAGCCGCTCGAAGGCCCGGCGAAAGGTGTCGCGATGGTATTCCAGACCTTCGCGCTGTTCCCGTGGCTGACCGTGCTGCAAAACGTGGAAGCGGGTCTGGAGGCGCAGGGCGTTGGCGCCAGCGAGCGGCGCACGCGCGCGCTCGCCGCGATCGACCTGATCGGTCTCGACGGTTTCGAAAACGCGTATCCGCGCGAGTTGTCGGGCGGCATGCGTCAGCGCGTCGGCTTTGCGCGCGCGCTGGTGGTCGACCCGACGCTGCTGCTGATGGACGAGCCGTTCTCCGCGCTCGACGTGCTGACGGCCGAAACGCTGCGTACCGACCTGCTCGATCTGTGGACGCAGGGTCGCATGCCGATCAAGGCGGTGCTGATCGTCACGCACAACATCGAGGAAGCGGTGTTCATGTGCGACCGGATTCTGGTGCTGTCGTCGAATCCGGGCCGCGTGATCGCCGAGATCAAGGTGCCATTCAAGCATCCGCGCAATCGTCTGGACCCGGCGTTCCGCCGTCTGGTCGACGAGATCTACGCGAAGATGACCGCGCGCCAGACCGACGAAACCACCAAGAAGGGGCTTGAGCTGCATAGCTGGCTGCCGCACGTGTCGACCAACCTGATGGCCGGTCTGATCGAAACGCTCGCCGCCGCGCCGTACCACGGCCGCGCGGACATGCCGGAAATCGCGCGCTCGCTGCATCTGGAGGTGGACGATCTGTTCCCGATCGCCGAAGTGCTGCAACACCTCGGTTTCGCCGACGTGCGCGAGGGCGATATTTTCCTGACGCCGCCGGCGCGCGTGTTCTCCGAATTCGGCACGCAGGAGCGGAAGATGATGTTCGCCGAGCATCTGCTGCGGCACGTGCCGCTCGCCGCGCGAATCAAGAAGGTGCTCAACGAGCGGCCGGGGCATCGCGCGCCGCGCGTGCGCTTCGAGCAGGAGCTGGAGGATTTTCTGTCGGACAGCGCCGCCGAGGAAACGCTCGACGCGGTGATCAACTGGGGCCGTTATGGGGAGATCTTCTCGTACAACGACCAGACCGAAATCTTCAGCCTGGAAGACGTGGAGTCTTAACAGGGTGCTTTTCGGCAGCAGGTGCTTCAGTAAAAAAGCGGCAAGGTCGGTTCATTCAGACCTCGCCGCTTTTTTCTATTGCAGATTGCCCCAGCGTTCGACGGCCGGCTCGGCCGTCGCCCACTTCCAGCCTTTGTCCTGCTGGCACGCGCTCGCCGTGAACCACATCGTGGGGGCGTTCGGGCTGTCGCCGTCCTGCACCGAGAACACGAATTCCTTGCACTGCGCGAGCACCGAGCTGACATCGCGCGTCACGCGCACCTCGCCGTGGCCGTTCTCGATCGGCAACGTATGCTTGACCGACCAGGGACGCGTCTCACCCACAGTCATCGTGCCGACCAGCGCCGCCATCAGGTCCTGCTGATCCTGGTGCATGTTGCGCATGTAGCGCGCGACCACTTCATCGGTGGCGGCCTGCACCGCGACGCCGACGCCGAGCGCGACGGCCGGGTTGCTGGTCACGATACCCGAGGCGACACCTGCCGCCGCGCCGCTGGCCGCACCGATCGACGCGCAACCGCTCGCAAGCAGGCTCGCGCCGACGCAGAGCGCGCCGGCGGCGAGCAGGCGTAGCCGATTGCCGGACAGGGGCAGCGAGCGCCGCCTGGAGCCATGAAGCGCGCCGCGTTGCGCCAATTCAGATGACGCGTGAGGCAAAGTAGGCCGTGCCGTCATTGCAACGCGCCCCAGCGCTCGGTGGCCGGCTCTGCCGACGCCCAGCGCCAGTCCTTACCGTCACGGCAGATCGAAGCGATGAAGAACGAGCTGCTGGCCGGCGTATCACGCTTGGCGTTCTGATCGATCGAGAAGACGATTTCCTTGCAGTCGAGCGCGCCGGTGCTGATCAGCCGGCTGACCGTCACGCGGCCATGCTCGTCGTCTTCGATCGGGAAAGAGTGGGTGATACTCCACGGAGCGACCGCGCCGATATTGAGCGGACCGGCCGCCAGCGCGATGCTGTTCTGCGTGTTGCGGTGGACTACGCGCTCCGAGTACTGCACGCCGGCGCGCGCCGCGGCGACTGCACCGAGACCGATACCGGTCGCGACTGCCGCATTGCTGGTGACCTTGTTCGCGACCGCCGCACCCGCGATACCGGCACCTGCTACTGCGCCTTCCGAGTACAGCGAGCTGCAGCCGCTCAATGCCGATGACGCGACGAGTGCCAGTGCGACCAGTAGGGTGGGCACGCTTGCGCGAGGGCGTCTGCCGGTGACAATGGAATTTGCGTTACCGGCCCACGCTGTGTTGTTTTGCATTCTCTTGTTCCTGCTCGTACACGTGCCGTCGATCACGCGCGAAAGAGATGTGAATGAGCGGCACGTCGTTCAATACGCTGCCGCATTGTGCAGGATGCTTTTTGTAATTGGCAGTAGAAAAGTGCAAGAAATTGCAAAACAGTGTGCGGGGCTCACTGTTTTCTGTTTAATCGCAGGCAATACGTGGGCGATATATTCCTGGCCGTGCCAGGTAATCGGAAGACCGACGAAAGCTCACGCTTTTTTGCGATTGAGTATTTATTGCCGGCAATACTGACAGCACTGACGAGCGCGATAAACAAAAAATGCCGCGAAAACGCGGCACGAATATCAAATGCGAAAACCGTAGCGAGCCATTCGCACTAAGACGAATCTTATTGCTCCGCTTCTTCTTCTCCGCTTTCGTCGCCGTATGCGCTCAGCCGGTTGTACAGCGTCTTCAGACTAACGCCGAGTGCTTTCGCCGCGCGCCGTTTATCGCCGCCGCAGTACTTGAGCGTGCCGAGAATGATCTGCTTCTGGGCATCGGCGAGCGGCGTGCCGATCCACACACTCATCGAGTCCCCTTGAGTGACCGCTTTCTTGACCCGCGACGTCAGATGCGGATGCGGCAATTCAACGGTCTTCTCCGCAAGAATGAACGCGCGATACACGGCGTTTTTCAGCTCGCGTACATTGCCCGGCCACGACCACGCGCGCAGCGTTTCGATCGAGCGTTTGCTGAAGCTCTTGCTGGTACCTTCCTGTTGATTCAATTGCGCGAGGAAGTATTGCGCGAGCAGTTCGCGGTCGCTTTCGCGTTCGCGCAGCGGCGGCGCGCGCAACGGAAAAACCGCGAGCCGGTACATCAGGTCCTCGCGTAAGCCGTTTTCCTTCACGGCGATTGCCGGGTCGCGATTGGTCGCGGCGATCACGCGCACGTCGCCGCTAATCAGCTCGTTGCCGCCGACGCGATAGAACGTGCCGGTTTCGAGCGCACGCAGCAGTTTGACTTGGCGCACCGGTGCCATCTCGGTGATTTCGTCGAGAAACAGCGTGCCGCCGTTCGCGTGTTCGAAGTAGCCGATGCGGCCCTGGACCGCGCCGGTGAAGCTGCCTTTTTCATGACCGAACAACTCGGCTTCGATCAGTTCATCGGGAATCGCGCCGCAATTCACGGCGACGAACGCGCCGTTCTTGCGGCTGCTGCGTTCGTGAATCGTGCGGGCGATCAGCTCCTTGCCGGTGCCCGATTCGCCGATGATCAGCGCGGTGGCGTCGGTATCGGCGACGCGTTCGATCTGGTCGTACAGATCCAGCATCACCGGCGACGAGCCGTACAGCAGCCCGTACGATTTCAGTCCCGCGACACCGTCCGCGACGCGCTGCTTCGCTTGTGGCGAAGTATTGCCGCCGGCGGAGACGGTGGGCGAGTCCAGATCGATTGACGGCATAAAGGAAGTCCTGTGCAAATGAAGTTCGATATTGCGCAGCGCAGGCCTTGAACGCGATAGACCGTACAGCCACTATCTCATAAAAAACGATTTAACCACCTCGATGCCGTTTCCGGCAATCGAACCGGCAATGTGTGACATAGCGGCATACGTAGTCGGTCGAAACTTCCGGAAAATGCTTTGGTGCGATGTATTAGAACGGCAAATTTACCGGGTATATGCCTTGCAGCATTGACCGACTTATCGACTCGTGTGAGTCTTCGACCGGTGTCGAGATCCGCGGCAGCGAATGCGCGCACGATGCGCTGTGACGCGCGCTGTGACGCGTACATATCGCACACGCATGTCGCGAAGTCCGCACGAACGCCGAACCAGACGAGGAGCGAACAATGACTGACACCACGCAACAACTTGCACTCGGCGGCCAGAAGCTCGTCGAAGATCTCCGGGTACTGCTGAGGGACTCGGAGGAAATGCTGCGGCTTGCGACCAACGTGCCGGGCGAAAGCGTCGACGCGTTGCGCGACCGGCTCGGTACGCATGTGGAGACATTGCAATCGGCACTCGGCGACGCGCAACGCAACGTACAGCGCCGCTATCGCGAAGCGACCGTCGGCACCGAGCGCTACGTGCGCCATAACCCGTGGCGCTCGCTCGCGATCGCGGCGGGCAGCGGCTTTCTGCTCGGCGTGCTGATCGCGCGCTAGCGCCACGCACAAGCCGGTACATGGCGAGCGATTTGCATTAGCTGCATTGAGGCGCATCGCGTGGCGTATCACGGGACACATCACGGCGTGTATAGCCCGCGCTTCCCGGACGACTCGCACTCTTCGCATCAGACTCACGAAAAGGAGTTCACGATGGCACGACCCACAATTGGCATCTTCGGCGCATTGATGGCGCTCGGCGGCTTTCTGGCGGTTCGCTACGTGCAGAACAAACGCACCGGCCAGTTTTCCCCGGCGCGCGAATTGAGCCGCTGGGAAAACGAGGGCGGGGCAGTGGCGGCCGCGCGCCCGGCGGAGGTAGCAGCGGCGGCGCCGGCCACGCAGAGTACGAACGGTTCGGGCCAGATGAATGGCGAGGGCCGCGCATGGCCGTTTCCGCGTGGCTGATTTACGCCCCGCCGGGATCTACCCGGGACACACCGTGCGCATCGCCCGGCCGGGAGCGCGCCGAATCGGCGGTGCGCGTGCTGTGGGTCAGATATTGGCGGGGCCCACCTGGGTAGCATGGTTAAACGATTGCAATAAAGTCGTATAATGGATAAATACACAACAATGAGTCCGAATTTCACCCGGTTTTTCGTGTAATTGTTGCAATTTTTTATGAAATAAAGGGTCGGCGTACCCGCGGCGTACTCCCGTGCGCCACCGTCCGACCTTCCTCGCGGCATGCGTATTGGCATGTTTCGCTTCTTTTCACACCCACGCTTGCAGGCTTTTGAGACGCGATGCCACATGTACTGATTGTCGATGACGATGCAAGTACCCGCGAGGCGCTGTCCGCCATCATCGGCGAAGACGGGCTGACCACCGCCACCGCGGGCGATCTGCGCGAAGCGCGGATTCAACTGGTCCGGCAGATGCCGGATGTCGTGTTCACCGATCTCAAGCTGCCCGACGGCAGCGGGGTCGATCTGTTCGAAGATCTCGATCCACGTTCGGGCGTGGAAGTGATCGTGATCACCGGCCACGCGACGGTGGAGTCGGCGGTCAGCGCGCTGAAGATGGGTGCGGCCGACTACCTGGTCAAACCGATCAACATGCAGCGCGTGAAGGCGATCCTGTCGCGTCTGCCGCGTGCCGGCGACCTGAAGGCCGAGATCGGCACGTTGCGCGGCGAGTTGCGCCGCATGGGGCGGTTTGGCCTGATGCTCGGCAATTCGCCGGCCATGCAGGAGGTCTACGATCAGATCAGCCGGGTCGCGCCGACTGCGGCGTCGGTGATGCTGGTCGGCGAATCGGGCACCGGCAAGGAAGTCGCCGCGCAGACGCTGCACGAGCTGAGTCTGCGTCGCAAGCATGCGTTCCTCGCGGTGAACTGCGGCGCGATCTCGCCGAACCTGATCGAATCGGAGATGTTCGGCCACGAGCGCGGCTCGTTCACCGGCGCGGACCGGCAGCACAAAGGCTATTTCGAGCGCGCGAACGGCGGCACGCTGTTCCTCGATGAAATCACCGAGATGCCGATCGAGTTGCAGGTGAAGCTGCTGCGCGTACTCGAAACCGGCATGTTCATGCGCGTCGGTACGACCAAGGAAATCGAAACCGACGTGCGTCTGATCGCGGCCACCAATCGCGATCCGGAGCAGGCGGTGCTCGAAGGCAAGCTGCGGCTCGATCTGTATCACCGCTTGAACGTGTTTCCGATCAGCCTGCCGCCGCTGCGCGAGCGCGGCAAGGACGTCGAGCTGCTCGCGCAGGCGTTCCTCGACGAGCTCAACGAACGGCATGGCACGAAGAAGCATTTCCCGGCCGCGGTCAAGGAGATGCTGCTGTCGTACCCATGGCCCGGCAACGTGCGCGAACTAAAGAATTACGTGCAGCGCGCGCACATCATGTCGGGCGCGGATTCGGATAGCACGGCGACCGTGCCGTTGCAGATCACGTTGTCGAAGCCGTCGGCCGGCACCGCGATCACGATTCCGTTCGGCACGTCGCTTGCCGAAGCGGATCGTCAGCTGATTCTCGCGACGCTCGAACAATGCGGCGGCGTGAAAACGCGCGCGGCGGAAATTCTCGGCATCAGCCTGAAGACGCTGTACAACCGCCTCGTCGAATATGGCAACGATGCGCGTGAAGATGGCGATGCCGCCGACGAATCGCGCGCACTCGGCGGCGCGGATGCCTGATTGATTCGGCTCGCTTGCATCGATTCGCGTTGATTCGTGCGTGCTGTCAGGCACGCGCGAATCAGCTCTCCAAGTCCGCCGCGAAAGTCTGCTACAGATCGTTCGCGTCATCCGCTCGGTGCTCGCGCTATTCGCGCCGATCCACTTGCACCACTCGCGCTCCCCGCATCACTCGCCCCACCGCGCAGCCACCACAAACGGCACATGCCTTGCTGCGTTCCAATGGAACGCAAAACGAGGTCATCGACATGCCGCAATACGCTGCCGCACCCGCGCCGTTCCCGCCGAAGCGCGCTCACCGGCCCGAGCCGGTCGAGCCTCCGACGGCGCCCCCCATTGCGCCGCCGAGCCCCGGCGAGCCCGACACCGTCCCCGGCCCGACGCCCGAGCCGATCGATCCAGACCCGCCGATGACGCCGCCGATCGGCGATCCACCTCCGCAGCCGAGCCAGACCCCGCAGGCCGGCGAACGCCGGTCGATGCCGCTGCAGTGATGCAATGATGCAGCGCTGACGCGCCGCGCCGAAGATGCCGAAGTCGCGTGCGGCGGCCATCGCCGGATGCGCTACTGCAACTGCCTTTAGCCGCTTTGCCGAGCCTTCGACGCAACGCAGCGAATTTATGTACTTGTTACAAGCCCGGCGCATCTTTTACCGGCAAATTACCGTTACGCCCCCTAGACTGTATGGATGCCGCGGCAGGCGGCGGGCTTCCCCCGGAGGCATCGATCATGAGACATCCCGCATTGCGACGTTCCGCGCGGCATGCGAAGCGCGGACCCAGGCAGGACGACGGCAAGACCGAGCCGGCGGTGTCGCCGGACCCGGCCGCGCAGAACCGGATTGCTCCGGATGCCCCGCCAGACGGCGAACACAACCAGGGCGGGGTGCGTCAGGAAGGTCTCGAATACCAGCGCGATCTGGGATCGGAACAGGACGCCTGACGGCGCCAGCGCGCGGCGACACGCTCGTCGCGGACCTGACAGACGGTAAAAACGTTTCCGTTTTCCCGACGACAGGCAGAAAAATTTTCTTCGCGATCCGTTGATGTCGCGCGGTTCGGCTTCGTCCGTCACATTTGCATACAACTTTCTTCCTCGCATCTCGAAAATCGGCACATGACTTGCGTGCACCGCTTTGGCGCATATCCGCATACAACGAAACAATGGAGCATCAATGAGCAGATTGATCGTGGTATCGAATCGTGTCGCACCGATCCAGGAAGCGCGCCCGGCAGCGGGCGGACTCGCGATCGGCGTGCTGGACGCGCTGAAGGAAACCGGCGGCGTCTGGTTCGGCTGGAGCGGCGAAACCGTCGGCGAGCCATCCGCGCCCGTGATCGAGAAGCAGGGCAACGTGACCTACGCGACGGTCGGCCTCACCAAGCGCGACTATGACCAGTATTACCGCGGTTTTTCGAACACGACGCTGTGGCCGACCTTCCATTACCGCAACGACCTGTCGCGCTACGATCGCGAGGAATACGCGGGCTATCTGCGCGTGAATACGATTTTCGCGAAGCAGCTGAAGGATTTGCTGAAGCCCGACGACATCATCTGGGTTCACGACTACCATCTGCTGCCGTTCGCGCGCGAGCTGCGCGAACTCGGCGTGAAAAATCCGATCGGCTTTTTCCTGCACATTCCGTTTCCGGTTCCCGAGGTGCTGCGCACGATTCCGCCGCACGACGAACTCGTCAAGGCGATGTGCAGCTACGACGTGATCGGCTTCCAGACCGAGGCCGACCGTCAGTCGTTCGTCGACTATATCGAGCGCGGCCATCACGGCACGTCGAGCGAAGACGGCATGGTCCACGCGTTCAACCGCTTCCTGAAGGTAGGCGCGTATCCGATCGGTATCTATCCGGATGCGATTGCGAAGGCCGCCGAACAATTCACCGACCGCAAGCCGGTGAAGAGCCTGCGCGACGGCATGCGCGGGCGCAAGCTGATCATGAGCGTCGACCGGCTCGACTATTCGAAGGGCCTCGTCGAGCGCTTCCAGGCCTTCGAGCGGCTGCTGCAGAACGCGCCCGGCTGGCACGGCCGCGTGTCGCTCGTGCAGATCGCGCCGCCGACGCGCGCCGACGTGCAGACCTATCAGCGCATCCGGCAAACGCTCGAAGGCGAAGCGGGGCGTATCAACGGCCGCTTCGCGCAACTCGACTGGACGCCGATCCAGTATCTGAACCGCAAGTACGAACGCAATCTGCTGATGGCGCTGTTCCGGCAGTCGCAGGTCGGCTATGTGACGCCGTTGCGCGACGGCATGAATCTGGTCGCGAAGGAATACGTCGCGTCGCAGGATCCGGCCGATCCGGGCGTGCTCGTGCTGTCGCAATTCGCCGGTGCCGCCGAGCAGTTGCCGGGCGCGCTGGTCGTCAATCCGTTCGATCTGTCGCAGATGGCCGAAGCGCTCGAGCGCGCGCTATCGATGCCGCTCGCCGAGCGCCAGGCGCGTCACGCGGACATGATGAAGCCGCTGCGCGAAAACAACCTGTCGGTGTGGCGCGATACGCTGCTCGACGATCTGCGCAATGTTGCGACCGCGTCTTCGGTGACGGCCAAAGCGGTAAAGCTCGCTGACGTGGCGGCATCGTCGTCGTAAGGAGATGGGCGTTGCCCGCGCGATTCGCGGCGGGCGGCGCGCATGCCAGTCACGTCGTGATTTGCGTTTAGCGCGGCACGGAAGAGGCAAGAGCGAATGAGCTTGAGCGTCGGCGCGCGGAGGTAGAGGGGGCTGTTGCTGGCGTCCGTGAGCGTGACGTCAGCAGCAAGCGTAGGTTGTATTCGAAAGAAGGGCGCGCATCGCGTAATGTGATGCGCGCCCTTTTGCATATATGGCTTCTACGGCGCGTACGAAGGTGTGGCGCGCGCGGCGCATGAATGCCTTCTATCTCACCGTGCACGCCTGCACGCAGCCGGCGCAGCGAATCAACGCAAACCCATCAAGCCGGTGTCGGTGCCTTCTGCATCACGCGCATCGTGCTGACGACCGCCGCGACCGCCGAGAATCCCGCTGCGACATACAGCGTAATGATCGGCCCGTTCTTCGGCGCGACGCCGAAGATCAGCGCGACCAGTGCCGCGCCGAGCGTCTGGCCGGTCAGGCGCGCGGTGCCGAGCATGCCGCTCGCGCCGCCGCTGCGTTCGCGCGGCGCGGACGACAAAATCGTGCGGTTGTTCGGCGACTGGAAAATGCCGAAGCCCGCGCCGCACAGCGCCATGCGCCACGCAATCTGCAACGCGTCCGGATGCGGCCCGAGCGTGGCGAGCAGCAGCAGGCCGACCGCCATCGTCGCGAGCCCGACGCCGCCGAGCCAACCCGACGACACTTTGTCCGCCAGCACGCCCGCGACCGGCGCCGCGATGATGATGATCGCGGGCCATGGCGTCATCAACAGACCGGTTTCGACCTGCGACATGCCGAGCGTGTCCTGCAGCAGGAACGGCAACGAGACGAACGCGAGCATCTGCGCGCAGAACGAGCAGACCGAGGTACCGATCGACAGCGCGAACACCGGTATGCGCAGCAGGTCGATCGGCAGTAGCGGCGCGGGCTGCGTCAGCTGCCGGCGCACGAAGAAATAGCCGATCAGCAGCGCCGCGCCTGCTTCGAGCGTGACATAGCCGAAGTTCTCGCCGTGACCGAGCCCATCGACCGCGAAAATCAGCAGGCCGAATACGAACGCGTTCATGATCGCGCTCAGATAGTCGTAAGGCGATTCGTGGCCGGCGTTCAACGGCAGCGCCTTGATGCCGACGATGAACGTCACGAGACCGATCGGCACGTTGATCGCAAACAGCCACGGCCACGATGCGATCGCGAGTACGCCCGCCGCGATGGTCGGCCCGACCGCCGACGACACCGCGACCACCATCGCGTTTAGCGCGATGCCGCGGCCGAGCCGCGCCGGCGGATAGATCATGCGCACGAGCGCCGTGTTCACGCTCATCGCGCCGGCCGCGCCGAAGCCCTGGAACACGCGGGCGAGTGCGAGCGCCGGCAGCGACGTGGACAGCGCGCAGCCAAACGACGCGACCGTAAACAGGATCAGCCCGGATAGATAGACGCGCCGGTAGCCGATGCGGTCGCCGAGCGACGCGAGCGGCAGCATCGTCACGGTGATCGCGAGCTGATAGGCATTGACGACCCAGATCGAGCCGGCCGCGCTGGCTTGCAGATTGCGGGCGATCGTCGGCAGCGCGACGTTGGCGATCGCGCCGTCGAGCACCGACAGCGTGAGTCCGAGCGCGATGACGAGCATCGCCCAGTAGCGTTGCGGGACCGGCAGGCCCGGTTCGGTTGCCCGTTCGAACGAAGGCGTGGCGGAGGGCGCGGAGCCGTCCTTGCGCGAGGATTGTGCGTGCATCGATTGTTTGATTTGTAGTAGGACGGTTGCGCGCGAGAGCGGGGCGCGAAGCGCTGACCGCTCGTGGCAAGCGTGGCGGTTCGCGCCGGCGTTGCGATTGCGTTACGCCGGCGCCGCGACGTCGGCGTTATTTGAGCTCGTAAAGTCCCGTGTGGGTTGTCGAGTCGAGTTCGTTCAGGTGCGTCATGAAGCGCGCGACCGCGTTGGTGGTCTCCGCGGTGATCGACAGATGCGGCACCTTCAGCGCATGCAGCCGGAAGATATAGCGATGCGTGCGATCGCCGCGCGGCGGCGCGGCGCCACCGAAGCCGACAGTCCCGTAGTCGTTGCACACCTGCATCGCGCCTTGCGGCAACAGCGAACCGTCGGCCTTGCCGGCATTGCGCGCCAGCGAGCGGGCATCGGCCGGGATGTTGACGACCACCCAATGCCAGAAGCCGCTGCCGGTCGGCGCGTCGGGATCGTGAACGGTCAGCGCGAAGCTTTGCGTGTCCGCGGGCGGGGCTTCCCATTGCAGCGACGGCGAGATGTTTTCGCCATCGACGCCGAACGCCTTGTCGTTGTATTCGTGCGCTTTCGGCATGAAGCCGTTGGTGGGAAAGTCGTCGGACCAGAGACGGAAGTCAGCCATGATGTGCCTCCCTTGTTGATTGGTTCTGGGGTCGTTGGAGCGCGCGATATCGTGGTGAGCGAGCGGGTCTTGGACAGCGCGCCGACGTGCAGGCGAACGGCCCGCGAACGTGCCGTAAAAACGCACACCCGAAAGCGCATATCAAACACATACCCGATGCACACAAAGCGCATGAAAAACGCTCTATAGCACGCGTCGAAAGCGCTCCAAACGAGCTTTTCGAGTGTATCACCACGGCCGCGCGACTCGCATGAGCGAGGTCAAGCGCATGCTGTTCCAGCCGCTCGCGAAGCTGCGCTCAGCGCCGTTTCGAGCTGCTCGTTATGCGCGTTCCTCGAACTCGCGCACGTCGCTTTGCAGCCATTGAACGAGCCGCTCGATCACGCCCGCGATATCGCGATTTGCGCCCCGCAAGGCGCATTCCCACACGACCGCGACGCGCCAGCCGCTCGCGAGCAGCGCGTCGCGCACCTTGTCGTCGTTGCTGCGATTGCGGCCGATCTTGTCGCGCCAGAACTCCGGGCGCGTCTGCGGCCATTTGAACAGATGACAGTCGTGCCCGTGCCAGAAACAGCCATGCACGAGCACCACCGCGCGATAGCGCGGCAGCACGATGTCGGGCCGGCCGGGCAGATCGCGCGCGTCGAGCCGGAAGCGAAAGCCCTGGCGGTGCAGCAGGCTGCGGATCAGGATCTCCGGCTTGGTATTGCGGCCGCGAATGCCGGACATCATCCGGCTGCGCGTCGCGCTGTCGACGATATCGACCATCGTCAGCGCTCCGCTGGCGCGCGCTCACGCATGGCGCGGCAATTAATGTTTCGAACCATGGCGGGTCGGGTTGGCGAGCAGGGTTTGCACATGCGGCAGCATGATGCGCGCCACTTCGCGCATCACCGGCATCACGACGCTGTTGCCGAATTGCCGGTAGGCCTGGGTATCGCTGACCGGAATCCGGAAGGTGTCGGGAAAGCCCATCAGGCGCGCGCATTCGCGCGGCGTCAGCCGCCGTGGGCGCAGTTCCTCGCCTTGATAGACGAGGATTTCGGAGCCGTCCTTGTGATAACGCGCCGACAGCGTGCGCGTGACGCTGTCCGGATAAGCCATGCCGAAACCGAAGCCGTTGCCCGCCGCGCGATGCTTGGCCGCGTAGTTCTGCAGATAGGCCCAAAGCTTCGGCGTGAGCGTGTACTTCGGCTGGATGCGGCGCGTGGCGTGATCGAAGAAGCGGTCGTGGTCCCATGGCAGCACCGGCTCGCTGCCGTCCGTGCGATGCAGGATCGAGCCGAGCCGCGGGCCGTGCTCGGGCAGGCGCAGATCGTCCCATGAGAACGACGTCTTGCCGCGAAAGCCGACGATGATGATGCGCTCGCGATGCTGCGGCGTGAAATGCTGACCATCGATCACGCGGTGATGCACCTCGTAGCCGAGTTCGTCGCGCAGCGTTTGCAGGATCACGTCGAAGGTGCGGCCTTTGTCGTGCGACAGCAGGTTTTTGACGTTTTCGAGCAGGAACGCGGCGGGGCGCTTCGCGGCGATGATCCGCGCGACGTCGAAAAAGAGCGTGCCCTGGGTCGTGCATTCGAAGCCGTGCGGACGCCCGAGCGCGTTTTTCTTGCTGACGCCGGCGATCGAGAACGGCTGGCACGGAAAGCCGCCGAGCAGCACGTCGTGGCTCGGCACGTCTTCGGCGGGAAAGGTGACGATGTCGCCGATTAACGTATGTTCGCTGGCCGCCGCGCCGTCAGCCGCGTCGGCTTCCTCGGCTGCGTCTGCCTGATACCGTTCGCCGTAGTTTTCGCGATAGGTGCGCGTCGAGAATTCGTTCCACTCGCTGGTGAACACGCACTCGCCGCCTTGCGCCTCGAAGCCCATCCGAATTCCGCCGATGCCCGCGAACAGATCGATAAAGCGGAATCGCGCGGTGCCGTGCGCCGGGCTCGCCGCGCGCGGGCGTTGCAGCAGATCGCGCAACGCGGGCTCCAGCATCGCGGGGCAAGGCGTCTCGCCTTTCTCCCAGCGACGTACGGTCTTGATGTCCTTGCCGACATGCGCGGCGATTTCGCGTTGGGTGAAGCGGGCGCGCGCCTGCCGGAGCAGGTCGAGCGGGGCGGCGAGGGTCACGTGGCGTCCTTGCTGGGAATTTTTGCGGACATTATGACCTAAGGCTGTCCCATTTCCCTCTTTTTGCCGACTTAAGATAGGAAATTTCTCACCTATTTCAGTCGGTGGGCGGCGAAACATGCTTGTCACAGATCGCCATGTAGGCTTGTTGCGTGACGCACGTTCCCTGCGTTGCGATGTGTGTTTGTGGCCGCGACTCTGTGCGCGGCCGTTTTTTTGCGTGACGCGGAGCGTGGCGTGGCGGACGGGGGGCGGTCGCGTGACAGGGGCAGAGGCGTGGCCGGTCATGCGCGTGTGATTGGCGCGGCCCGCGTGGCCGCGTGGGCCGCACCCGGTGCGGCTGAAAAGCGTGAGTGACGACTCGTCAGGCCGAGCGCACCGGACGATCGGTCTTCGCTGGCGGCACCGGCTCGGAGGCGGACGGCGCGTACCGTTCCCATTCGGGATGCGGCATCGTCTCGAACTGGTCGAGTTGCAGCAGCAGGCTGTCGACCTTGCCGAATTGCGCAGGACTGAGATTGCCGCTTTCCAGCAGCGTGGTCAGGCGTTTGCGCCAGTAGGAGGCCGGCAGAATGGGTCCGCCGAAATCGCCACGCAACGACACGTACATCACGCGCCCGATGTGCGCGATGTCGCGATCGATCAAGGCGGCCTGCGAAGATCCCGACAACGTACCAGGCGTTTGGTCCATAGCCCCTCCCTAAGCGCATTGACGGCAGCGCGCGGCGGGACTTTAGGGCGTTTCATGAAATTTTCTCGCGATCTGTAGTAGGCGCATCACCGATGCCCGCAGCCGTTCGTAGCGGCGAGTCGGTCGACCCCCGGGCATACCCGTTGCTGAATCCCCGATACCGGCGCAAGACCGTGCCGGCATTGCTGTTTATGACGATTGGGGAGCCGAACATGAATAAGGACCAGGTGAAGGGCGTAGGCGAACAGATCAAGGGCAAGGTCAACGAGGCAGTTGGCAAGGCCACGAATAATCCTGCGAAGGAATTGAAGGGCGATTTGCAGCAAGGCGCGGGCAAGGTGCAGAAGGCCTACGGCGACGCGAAGGAGGACGCCAAGGATCAGGCGAAAGAGAACGCCAAGCGTAACCATCCGTGAGGCGGTGCTCGGTAGCCTGCGGTAGCGGACGGGGCGTCGCGGATTGCGCGGCGCCTCGTCTGTTTCAGGGGCACGTGTGTGTGCATTGGTGAAGCCGTTGCCAGCATCTGTCGATGCGTGGCGCGGCATCGCGTACTCACAGTCTGGGCAGCTACAACCGTTCGCTTGACGGGCGGCCTGGGACTAACCCCGTGATCGCGATCGAAGGCATTCCGCGCGCGATGCGCGGCCTTTAGACTGGGCGCAATCTCCCCTGGAGGTAGCGCCAATGACACCCGAAAAGATGCTTTCGATGTTCGAACGGCAGTACCTTGAAGGCAAGGCCCCCGCCGATCTCGAAACCACCTGCGCGAGCTTCGCCAGCTGGCTCGCGGCGGCGTGGGAGTTGCTTGACGGTTCGGAGAGAACGCTGCTGGTCGCGGTCGGCGCGGCGCTGTGGCGCCAGGGGTTCGACGTACGCGCGGGGACGGCGACTAAAGATTTGTGGTGAGCCCGGGCGTCGGGATGTGAATTACAGCGCGCGATGAGTCGCGCGGTCAGTGCATGCTTCGTTAGGGGCGCTTGCGGGGCGGCTTGGGCTTACGTTGTGGTTGCTCCGGCGCTGCGTCTACGGTCAGCGTGGGATCGCGTCTGTGCCGCACAGTCGTGTCTCCCGTTTTCGCTTCCTGCTGCCGCCTGCGTTTGCCGTGCGCGGCGCCGCACGCGTCGCGCCGAGTCGGTTTATATTGATCGGCCCCGTAATTTCTCTCGCATAAGGCGACCTGAACCCATGACCGATCTTTCCGCTTTCCCGATCACGAAGAAATGGCCGGCCGCGCATCCGGACCGGATTCAGCTGTACTCGCTGCCGACGCCGAACGGCGTGAAAGTCTCGATCATGCTCGAGGAAACCGGTTTGCCGTACGAACCGCATCTGGTGCGTTTCGATGCCGACGACCAGACGTCGCCCGAGTTCATGTCGCTGAACCCGAACAACAAGATTCCGGCGATCGTCGACCCGAACGGCCCGGACGGCAAACCGCTGCCGCTGTTCGAATCGGGCGCGATCCTGATCTACCTCGCGGACAAAAGCGGCCAGTTGATGCCGCAGGATGCGGCCGGCCGCTACGAAACGATCCAGTGGGTGATGTTCCAGATGGGCGGCATCGGCCCGATGTTCGGCCAGGTCGGCTTCTTCCACAAATTCGCCGGCAAGGAATACGAGGACAAGCGCCCGCGCGATCGCTACATCGCCGAATCGAAACGGCTGCTCGGCGTGCTGGAACAACGCCTCGAAGGACGCAAATGGGTGATGGGCGATCACTATTCGATCGCCGATATCGCGATCTTCCCGTGGGTGCGCAATCTGGTCGGCTTTTACGAAGCGGGCGAACTGGTCGGGATTCAGAACTTCCCGAATGTGAAGCGGGTGCTCGCTGCGTTCGTCGAGCGTCCGGCGGTGGCGCGGGGGTTGGATATTCCGAAGCGTCCGAGTTGAGTGGGGGCGGGGTGGCGGTGGACGGGCGTGGGTGGGTTGGATGCGCCCGACTGTGCTGTCCGCTCGCCACGTGTGATCGGAACTGCGGCGCGAAACCTGACGCGTATCGGATGCATCGCGGTTTCGCGTTTCGAGACGTTCAGAGCACATCGATGGTAAAGGCAGCATCGACCGTTGGCAGTATTTTCAGGAAGTGCCTGCAGCGCAATGCATGCGGGATTTTCTCGGCAATCTTGGGAGACGCTGTGGAGCGCGTACCCCGGATAGCGCCGTGTGGGAAAAACCAGGTTCGTGGCCGTGTCTGACATCACGCTCTACTTCGCGCCCGCAAGCAGAGCGTTTACCGCTCGCTGGTTACTCGAAGAACTTGGGCTACCGTACCGGGTGAAGACAGTCAGCTTGCGTAAAGGCGCTCAAAAATCGCCGAGCTATCTGCAAATCAATTCGATGGGCAAGGTTCCCGCGCTGACGGACGGTCCGGTGACCGTTTCGGAGAACCCGGCCATCTGCATTTATCTGGCGGATCGCTACAGTCTGGGCAATCTGGCACCCCGATTGGATGCAGCGGAGCGAGGCAGCTACCTGCGCTGGATGATCTTTTCCACCGCGGTTTTCGAGCCTGCGATTTATCTCGAGGACGATGGCGATGAGTTGGCTGCGAGTGGTCGCGGCTGGGGCAGTCGGTCCAGCGTACTGGAAGTTCTGGACGACGCGCTTTGCGTTGGCCCCTGGTTGCTAGGTGAACAGTTTTCCGCCGCCGATGTGATGCTTGGCTCGTTGCTTTCGATCGCCCTGTTCAATCAGCGCATCGCACAGCCGGCGGAATCTCTTGTCCGCTACGCGGAGCGTTTGTCGCGGAGACCCGCCTATGAGCGCGCGGCGAAGGCAACGTGGCCGTAGGCGAGCCGCTGGCGGGGCCCCGAAATTTCTGCATAAGTGAAGCGTCCCGCCGTATCTAACGCTCGGGTTGAGCGGGCCAGCGCGCGAATGCGAACATCCAAAGCAGAACGAGCCCGACGATGGGCACGATGGAGAGCACGACCCACCAGCCCGAAAAACCGGCCTTGCGAACTGCCGGGATGTAAATCAGGTTGAGCAGGAGCACGAGGCTAAGGATCGACCAATGCCAGATCGAGAACGTGCCCATAGTCAGGCTCCTCGACGCGGCGCTCGCCACGTGCCGAACGACAAGACAGCCCCGATGATGAACGGGCCGAGTAGGGGGATGATTGCCAGCAGCGACATGGCGCCGTGAAAGCCTGCGCGTGTACATATTCGCCACAGTGGGACGATGACAAGGATCAGGGAAACCAGGGGTGCAAGAGTTCTCATCGGAAACCTCTTTCATTCGGGTTGTTGTGTTGGTCCTTACCTGGTGGTGACGAAAATGGCGGAACCGTTCACCTGCATAAAGCCGACGATATTCAACGATGCTCGTATGTGCCAAAGCAGACCTGAAGCTCAGTTTGCGGTGCGATCTGTTTGGGTGTGGCACTGGGAGTATCAACTTTTTGGGTATTCGGCGATACCCCCGAAAATCTAGGTTATATGAGGCTGACGTAGGCAATGGCAGCATCAAAAAAGCCCCGCAGCGCAGGGCATACGGGGCTTTCTGAACAATCCTGGAAGATGCTGGGAAGGTAGTTGGTCCCCCTGACAGGAATCGAACCTGTATCTAGCGCTTAGGAGGCACTTGTTCTATCCATTGAACTACAGGGAGAGGACCGAACCGGACAAATCCACGAGGACTCGCCGAGTCCCGATTCGCCAGCGAGCGCAGAGTATATCAAACCCACTCCGGCAAAAGGAGAGCGGCATTCCCGCCCTCCAAAGCAAACGGCCCGGCAGACATCGCCTGCCGGGCCGCACAAACCCACCTGAGCTACCGCGCGATGCGCACTAAACGGTGCCCATCGCGTCAAGCCATCGCAACAAAAAACGCCTCAGAACTCCACCACCGCAAACTCCGCCTTACCCACATCGCAAAGCGGACAGCGCCAGTCTTCCGGGATGGCGGCGAAGCGCGTGCCCGGCGCGATACCTTCCTCGGGCAGGCCTTCTTCTTCGTTGTAGATCCAGCCGCAAATCAGGCAGACCCAGCTCTTGTATTCAGTCACATCGACAACTTCACTCACGACACACTCTCTCTTCAATCCAACGACGAGCCTTGCGTACCCCTTTTAAGGCGGCGCGGCGACGCGCAATATTACCGGAATTTGTTAAATCGACCTCCGCTGGCCGGTGCGGCACCGCCACACCGCGTGCGTAACGTCGCGAGGCTTGCAGGGTGGTCCCGTCACAAACCGTGTGTAAGCTTGGCCGGCAGCTATCTAATCACAGCGGTGCGCCGCGCGTTTCGCAGGCCTCACGGTAGTCGGCCTTCCGCGAACGCCGCCGCCGCGTGCCCGGTTCCATTCCTGAAGGAGAAAAACGATGTTTAAAAACAAGTGGTTGGCGGGAGTTGCGATGGCTGGGCTGATCGCCATGTCAGGCGTGGCGCATGCCGCGGGCGTGTCGTTCGTGCAACCGGCCGATGGCGCGACCGTCAGCAATCCGGTGCATGTGGTGTTCGGCCTCGACGGCATGAAGATCGCACCGGCCGGCACGATGACGGAGGGCACCGGCCACCATCATCTGCTGATCGACGGCCAGCCGCTGCCGAAGGGCGAGGTGATCCCCGCGAACGACAAGTCGCTGCACTTCGGCAAGGGCCAGACCGAAACCGACCTGACGTTGCCGCCGGGCGACCACACGCTGACGCTGCAATTCGGCGACGGCGCGCATCGCTCGTATGGCCCGGAAATGAGCAAGACGATCACGGTTCACGTGAAGTGAAATAAGCGGTTCTGACACAGCGGGCGGACGTGAACATCGTCCGCCCGCTTTGACTGGGTTGCGTGTGCTTTTTGCTGGGCCGGCACTAATCCAGCGCTAACGCAGTTCATCGGTGACCCGGACGGAGCGCGCAACCCTTCCGCGCGCACATCGCACCGCACGCCGCCTCACCACCAAAGGCAACTCTCCACGCAGCCTCCCCGAGCGCACAAGCACCCCAGGCACCGCCCCGCGCGCCCGGTACAATAAGCAGTTCCGGCTCATCGCTGTCTTCTCTCATTCCCATGTCGCTCTACACCATTACCGGAGCCCAACTGGCCTTCGGTCACGTCGCGTTGCTCGACCACGCGGATTTCTCGCTCGAAGCGGGCGAGCGCGTCGGGCTGATCGGCCGCAACGGCGCCGGCAAGTCGTCGCTGCTGAAGATCGTCGCCGATCTGGCTCGTCCCGACGACGGCCTCGTCACCCGTCAGCAGCATCTGAGCACCGTCTATGTGCCGCAGGAGCCCGAGTTCGACGCCGACGACACCGTGTTCGACGCGGTCGCCGCCGGCCTGACGCACGCGCGCACGCTGCTCGATGAGTACGACGCGGTCGCGCATCAGCTTGCCGACACGCCCGAAGGCGCGGAGCACGATGCATTGCTCTCGCGGATGAACACGCTGCAGTCGTCGCTGGATGCGGCCGACGCGTGGAACTGGAGCACCCGCGTCGCCACCACGCTGCAGCAGATCGGCCTGAACGGCGAGGCGCGCATCGGTTCGCTGTCAGGCGGGATGCAAAAGCGCGCGGCGCTCGCGCGAGCGCTCGTCGTGCAGCCGGACGTGTTGCTGCTCGACGAGCCGACTAACCATCTCGATTTCGACGGCATCCGCTGGCTCGAAGATCTGCTGGTATCGCTGCGCGCGGGTCTGCTGTTCATCACGCACGATCGCGCGTTTCTCGACCGCGTCGCGACGCGCATCGTCGAACTCGATCGTGGACGGCTGCTGTCGTATCCGGGCAACTTTTCCGCGTACCAGACGCGCAAGGCGCAGCAACTGGAAGTCGAGCGGATCGAAAACGACAAGTTCGACAAGCTGCTCGCGCAGGAAGAAGTGTGGATTCGCAAGGGCGTCGAGGCGCGCCGCACGCGCAGCGTCGGCCGCATTGCGCGGCTCGTGCAGATGCGCAACGAGCGCGCCGAGCGTCGCAACGTGCAGGGCAACGTGAAGCTCGATGTCGGTCAGGGCGAGAAGTCCGGCAAGATCGTCGCGGAACTGACGGACGTGACCAAGCGCTATGGCGCGCGCACGGTGGTCGACAACTTCACGGCCACGGTGATGCGTGGTGACAAGATCGGCTTCATCGGGCCGAACGGCGCGGGCAAGACCACGCTGCTGAAGCTGATCCTCGGTGAACTCGCGCCTGACGAGGGCAACGTGCGTGTCGGCACCAACCTGCAGGTCGCCTATTTCGATCAGATGCGCGCGCAGCTCGACCTGGAAAAGAGCCTCGCCGATACGATCAGCCCCGGCAGCGAATGGGTCGAAATCAACGGCCAGAAAAAGCACGTGATGAGCTATCTCGGCGACTTCCTGTTCGCGCCGGAGCGCGCGCGTTCGCCGGTCAAGTCACTGTCGGGCGGCGAGCGCAACCGGCTGCTGCTCGCGCGTCTGTTCGCGCGGCCGGCCAACGTGCTGGTGCTCGACGAGCCGACCAACGACCTCGATATCCCGACGCTCGAACTGCTCGAAGAACTGTTGATCGACTACGACGGCACGGTGCTGCTCGTCAGCCACGACCGCGCGTTTCTCGATAACGTCGTGACGTCGGTGTTTGCGTCGGAAGGCAGCGGCAAGTGGCGCGAGTATGTCGGCGGCTTCACGGACTGGCAGACCCAGCGCGAGCGCTCGGCGCAACTTGCGCTCGAAGCGCAGAAAGAATCGAACAAGGAAGCAGCGAAGGAAGCGGCGCAGAAGGACAGCGCCACGGGCCGCAATGCGCAGCGCACGGCGAAGCTGTCGTTCAAGGAACAGCGCGAGCTCGAAGCGCTGCCGAAGAGGATTGCCGAACTCGAAACCGAGCAGAAAGCGATCGGTGCACAACTCGAAGACGGTTCGGTGTTCGCAAAGGATGCGCGCGAGGGCACGCGTCTGACCGAGCGTTATGCCGAGATCGACGAAGAGCTGATGATCGCGCTGGAACGCTGGGACGAGTTGGAAAACCGCGGCAAGTAAGGGGTGATCAAGGGGCGACCCGGCGGCGCGGTATTCGCGCAGCATCCGCGCAGCACGGCGCGGTTTGCGCGGCGGCAACAACAGAAACACAAAGAGAAGCGTCGCCGCGCCTCCATCGACATACAAAGCGGGACCGTGTCCCGCTTTCCCGCGAGCGTCGCTCGCCCATTGCCCGGCTTTCCGGGCGCGGCGCTGCCCGACGCGCCTTGTCCAGTCGGCCAATCCCACGCGTCGTCAATTGCCGCCGTTATCGAAATCAGTACAATACCCCGCGAATAGGCTTCCCTCGTGGGCTCCGCGGCCATGTCCGGCCGGCGGGTGCGCGAGCGGGAAGCGGCAAGACAAAACAGCGTGCCCGCAGCACGGGCACCCATGTAACCCTGTTGTTTCGTTTCGCTTTTTTTGAAAAGTCAACGCATTGTCCACGGACCTGTCCACGGACCTGTCCACAGGAGCTGTGGACAACGATGAACCGACGCACCGAGTCAATCATGTCTACGAAAAAGCCAAACGCCGCGTATAGCGAAGCGTCGATCAAGGTGTTGAAGGGTCTGGAGCCGGTCAAGCAACGGCCCGGCATGTACACCCGCACCGAGAATCCGCTGCACATCATTCAGGAAGTCATCGATAACGCGTCGGACGAAGCCCTCGGCGGCTACGGCCGGCAAATCACGGTCACGCTGCACGCGGACCATTCGGTCTCGGTCGACGACGACGGCCGCGGCATCCCGTTCGGCATGCATCCGGAAGAGGGTGTGCCGGTCGTCGAAATCGTTTTCACGCGCCTGCACGCGGGCGGCAAGTTCGACAAGGCCGCCGGCGGCGCGTACACGTTCTCGGGCGGCCTGCACGGCGTTGGCGTGTCGGTCACGAACGCGCTGTCCACGCGGCTCGACGTCACCGTATGGCGCGACGGCAAGGTCGCCGAACTGAGCTTTGCCCACGGCGATGTCGCGAAACCGCTGCAGGTGCGCGCGGCGACGAAGGCCGACAAGAAATCCGGCACCCGCGTGACCGCGTGGGCCGATCCGAAATACTTCGATTCGCCGAATCTGCCGCTTGGCGAGCTGCAGCGTCTGTTGCGCTCGAAGGCGGTGCTGCTGCCGGGCGTCGAAGTCACGCTCATCAACGAGAAGACCGGCGAGCAGCAAAGCTGGAAGTACGAAGATGGTCTGCGCGGCTATCTGCTCGAAGGCATGAACGGCAGCGACCTGCTGATTCCGCTGTTCGAAGGCGAGCGCTACGCGGAAAACTCGCGTTCGAACGAGGAGACGTTTGCCGAGGGCGAGGGCGCCGCATGGGTCGTCGCGTGGAGCGAGGAAGGCCCGCTTACGCGCGAGTCGTACGTGAACCTGATTCCGACGCCCGCGGGCGGCACGCACGAATCGGGTCTGCGTGATGGGCTCTATCAGGCGGTCAAGAGCTTCGTCGAGCTGCACAATCTGCAGCCGAAGGGCGTCAAGCTGCTCGCCGAAGACGTGTTCGCGCGCGTGTCGTTCGTGCTGTCGGCGAAGGTGCTCGATCCGCAGTTCCAAGGGCAGATCAAGGAACGGCTGAATAGCCGCGATGCGGTGAAGCTGGTGTCGTCGTTCGCGCGGCCGGCGCTCGAATTGTGGCTCAACCAGCACGTCGAGCACGGCAAGAAGCTCGCGGACCTCGTGATCAAGCAGGCGCAGGCGCGTACGCGCGCCGGGCAGAAAGTCGAAAAGCGCAAGAGCTCCGGCGTGGCGGTGTTGCCGGGCAAGCTGACCGATTGCGAATCGACGGAAATCGGCCGCAACGAACTGTTCCTCGTCGAGGGCGATTCGGCCGGCGGCTCCGCGAAGATGGGCCGCGACAAGGAATATCAGGCGATCCTGCCGCTGCGCGGCAAGGTGCTGAACACGTGGGAAACCGAGCGTGATCGCCTGTTTGCGAACAACGAAGTACACGATATTTCGGTGGCGATCGGCGTCGATCCGCACAACCCCGACGACAAGGTCGATCTGTCGAATCTGCGCTACGGCAAGATCTGCATCCTGTCGGATGCGGACGTCGACGGCTCGCACATCCAGGTGCTGCTGCTCACGCTGTTCTTCAAGCATTTCCCGCAATTGATCGAACGCGGCCATGTGTGCGTCGCGCGTCCGCCCCTCTTTCGCGTCGATGCGCCCGCGCGCGGCAAGAAGCCCGCGCAGAAGCTCTACGCGCTCGACGAAGGCGAACTCGAAGCGATTCTCGACAAGTTGCGCAAGGATGGCGTGCGCGACAGCCAGTGGTCAATCAGCCGCTTCAAAGGTCTCGGCGAAATGAGCGCCGAGCAACTGTGGGACACGACGATGAATCCCGATACGCGCCGTTTGCAACCGGTTGCACTCGGCGAGCTCGATTACGACGCGACCGTCGCGCGCATGACGATGCTGATGGGCAAGGGCGAAGCGGCGTCGCGCCGCAGCTGGCTCGAAGAGAAGGGCAACGAAGTGGAAGCGGATATCTGAGCGCGCGGCGCTTCGGTCTCAGCCTCGGTCCTGCCTCAATACGGCATACCGCACTTCAAGCCAAACACGGATACGGAATCTAGATGGACGACGATAACACTCTCGACCTTTTCAACGAGCCGCCTCCCCCGGACGGCGACTTTCTGACGCTCGGCAACTACGCGGAGCGCGCGTACCTCGAATACGCGGTCAGCGTGGTCAAGGGCCGCGCGCTGCCGGACGTGTGCGACGGCCAGAAGCCGGTGCAGCGCCGCATCCTGTTCGCGATGAACGAGATGGGCCTCGGCGACAACGCGAAGCCGGTCAAGTCGGCGCGCGTGGTCGGCGACGTGCTCGGTAAGTACCACCCGCACGGCGACCAGTCCGCGTACGACGCGCTCGTGCGTCTCGCGCAAGACTTCTCGATGCGCTATCCGCTGATCGACGGCCAGGGCAACTTCGGCTCGCGCGACGGCGACGGCGCGGCGGCGATGCGTTACACGGAAGCGCGTCTGACGCCGATCGCGAAGCTGCTGCTCGCTGAAATCGACCAGGGCACGGTCGACTTCATGCCGAACTACGACGGCTCGTTCGAGGAACCGAAGGTGCTGCCGGCGCGTCTGCCGTTCGTGCTGTTGAACGGCGCATCGGGCATCGCGGTCGGTCTCGCGACGGAAATTCCGTCGCACAATCTGCGCGAAGTCGCGGGCGCGGCGGTCGCGCTGATTCGTAACCCGAAGCTGTCGCACGCGGAACTGATGCAGCACGTGCCGGGTCCGGACTTTCCGGGCGGCGGCCAGATCATTTCGAGCGAGGCGGAAATCGCCGCCGCGTACGAAACCGGCCGCGGCAGTCTGAAGGTACGCGCGCGCTGGAAGATCGAAGACCTCGCGCGCGGCCAGTGGCAACTGGTGATCACCGAACTGCCACCGAACACGGCCGCGCAGAAGGTGCTCGAGGAAATCGAAGAGCAGACCAATCCGAAGATCAAGCTCGGCAAGAAGGCGCTGACGCCCGAGCAATTGCAGACCAAACAGACGTTGCTCGCGCTCGTCGACGCGGTGCGCGACGAGTCCGGCAAGGACGCGCCGGTGCGCCTCGTGTTCGAGCCGAAGTCGAGCCGCATCGATCAGACCGAGTTCGTCAACACGCTGCTCGCGCATACGAGCCTCGAATCGAACGCGCCGCTGAACATGGTGATGGTCGGCGGCGATGGCCGGCCGCGTCAGAAGGGCTTGAGCGAAGTCCTGCAGGAGTGGGTCGCGTTCCGCTTCGCGACGGTCACGCGCCGCACGCGGCATCGGCTGTCGAAGGTCGACGACCGGATCCATATTCTCGAAGGCCGGATGATCGTCTTCCTGAATATCGACGAAGTGATCCGCATCATCCGTGAATCGGACGAACCGAAGGTCGCGCTGATGGCCGCGTTCGGGCTGTCCGACCGGCAGGCCGAAGACATTCTCGAAATCCGTTTGCGTCAGTTGGCGCGGCTCGAAAAGATCAAGATCGAGAAGGAACTGGCCGAGTTGCGCGACGAGAAGGCCAAGCTCGAAGAGCTGCTCGGCAACGAATCGGCGATGAAACGCCAGCTGATCAAGGAAATCGAAGCCGACGCGAAGCAATACGGCGACGAGCGCCGCACGTTGATCCAGCAGGAAAAGCGCGCGACGTTCGAGGCGCGCGTGGTCGACGAACCTGTGACGGTGGTGGTGTCGCAAAAGGGCTGGGTGCGCGCGCTGAAGGGTCATGGGCTCGATAACGCCGGCTTCACCTTCAAGGCCGGCGACGGGCTCTATGCGGCGTTCCAGTGTCGCACGCCGGATACGCTGATCGCGTGGGGCAGCAACGGCCGCGTCTATTCGGTCGCGGTCGCGATGCTGCCGGGCGGACGCGGCGACGGCGTGCCGGTCACGTCGCTGATCGAGTTGGAGTCGGGCAGCCATTTGATGCATTACTACGCGGCATCGGCGGAACAGGCGCTGCTGCTCGCGTCGAGCAACGGCTTCGGCTTCATCGCGAAGGTCGGCGATATGGTGAGCCGCGTGAAGGCCGGCAAGTCGTTCATGACGATCGACGCGGGCGCGACGCCGCTCGCGCCGATGCCGATGCTGCCGGATGCCGGGCAGGTCGCGTGTCTGTCGTCGGGCGGACGTCTGCTGGTGTTCGGTCTCGACGAGATGAAGACGCTGTCGGGCGGCGGACGCGGCGTCACGCTGATGGCGCTCGACGACAACGAGTCTCTCGTGCAGGCGCTCGCGATCAACGCGGCCGGTGTGATGCTGATCGGCACGCGCCGCGGCGGCCGTCTCGACGAAGAGAAACTGAGCGGCGCAGCGCTCGCGCCGCATGTCGGCAAACGCGCGCGTAAGGGACGCTCGCCGGAGAGCAAGCTGAAGCTCGACGGCATGCGCCCGGTGATGCCCGGTTGACGAAGTCGACCCGGGACAACGGCGTGTGCCTGACAGCATGCGAGACGCACGCCGTTTATCGCAAAAGATAACCACACAATAATCACGCAACTAGCACCGGCGCCCGGAACTGCATGTAGCACGCGCGGTCGAATGCGCTCAGTAGCCGCTGTCGAAAATCAACTGGGCCGAATCAACTGGCCAAGCGGCGTGGCGTCGTCGGGAGAGGAAAACTAGATGAACAAGGCTATTGAGATCGCGCTGTTTCTGCATTTGCTCGGGGTGGCGGTGTGGGTCGGCGGCATGATATTCGCGCATTTTTGCCTGCGTCCGGCGCTCGGCGATTTGTCGCCGCAATTGCGTTTGCCGCTTTGGGAGTCGGTGTTCGGCCGCTTCTTCAACTGGGTCGGCGTTTCGGTGCTGGTGATTCTGATCAGCGGCGGCTTCCTGCTGATGCAATTCGGCGGCGGTCACGCGACCTGGCCTCTGCACGCGATGGCCGGCCTCGGCATCATGATGATGCTGATCTTCGGGCATATCCGCTTCGCGGTGTTTCCGCGCATCCGTCGCGCGGTGCAGGCGCAGAAGTGGCCCGATGGCGCGCGGGCGGTCGGCACGATCCGGCGTCTGGTGTTGATCAATATCGTGCTGGGCGTCGTGACGATCGGCGTCGCGGTACTGTCGCGCGGGTTCTAAGCAGGATCGCGATCAACGTTGCGGCGGCGTTGCGGGCTGCGTTGCGGGCTGCGTTGCGGGCTATCTATCGCCCGCGATGCCAGACCGAATCAGAACGACGCGCCGTGCGTGGCGAGCCACACTCCGCACACCACAGCAACCGTCCCATACACCGCGTACACCGGCACCCTCAGCTTCGCGAAGCACATGACCGAGAACAGCGCGGTCAGCAGATAGATCGGCTCTAACGGCACATGCGCGCCAATGCGCAGCACCGCGACCGCGAGAAACGCGGTCGTGACCGCGCGCAGAATCCGCATGCCATGCTCGAAGCGCGGGTTCGCCTTCAACTGATGCAGATGCCGCTGCGCGAGCACGACGAGGCAGCCCGACGGCACGAACAGCGCGAGTGTCGCGATCAGCGCGCCGGCCCAGCCGTCCACCAGATAGCCGAAGAACGGCACCACATTCAACAGCGGTCCAGGCGACAACGGCGACAGCGAGAACGCGAGCGTGAAGTCGTTGTCCGATACGCCGACCGCCGGCGTGACGAACAGCGTCTTCAATACCGGCAATGCGGAGAAGCCGCCGCCGAACAGCGTCATCCCGGCACCCGCGAGTCGCGGCCACAACAGCGCCAATTCATAGCGGTGCGGCAGCGGCAACGCGAACAGCACGAGCAGTATGGCGAGCGCGGCCAGTATCCGGTAGTCGCCGCGTTCGAACGACACGTTCAGGCGCGTGTCGCGCTCCGGGCTCGCGAACCAGCCGGCGCCGAAGGCCGCACCGAGCATCACCACATACGCGGCCGCGCTGTGCGCATAGAAGAGCGCGATGCAGCCGAGCACCGCCGCGCACCATTCGAGCTTGCCGCGCACGAGCGCGCGCGTCTGCTTGTACCAGGTGACCGCGATCAGCGTCGCGAGCACGACGCTGAAGTGATGCAGCAGTGTTTGCGACGCGACCGCGTGCACGAGCGGTGTGCGGTAGAAGATCGCGAACAGCGTCATCAGCGTGAAGAACGGCAGCACGCTCGCGATGCCCGCGACCCACGCGCCGGATCGTCCGCGCAGCGCATGGCCGAGTTGTACGGCGACGTTGCAGCCCACCGGCCCCGGCACCATCCACGCCAATGCGATCAGATCCGAGAACGCGACGCGCGACAGGCGCCCCTCGCGTTCGACATAGTGATGTTCCAGTTGCGCCATCAGCGCGAGGCCGCCCCACGATAGCGACGACAGGCCGAGCACGACCCGGAACAGCGTCCATAGCGGTTCCCGTTGGCCGTGTCTGGCGGCATCCTCGGTGGTGATGATGGTCTGCATGGCGCAATGCGCGCCCGGCACACGGGCGCCGGTCCTTTAGTTGTTGGTGCTGGACATGCTGCTCGTGCTGTCGCTTTCCTGCGCGGCGTGGCGCCCGGCGCCGCTGCTCACGCCGCATACCCCGAAGCGCTCCAGCAGCGCCGGGGTCGCCTCGACCGGCACCGGACGCGAGAACAGGAAACCCTGTGCCTCGATATGGCCGAGCGCGGCCAGCCACGCGATCTGTTCCTCGGTTTCGGTACCCTCGACCACCACGGTGAGCCCGAGCGAGCGCGCAAGGTTGACGATCGCGGTGACCATCACGCGGACGCTGCGGTCGCCCGGAATCGCCTGCACGAACGAGCGGTCCACCTTCAGCGTATCGACGGAGAAGCGGTTCAGATACGACAGCGACGAATAGCCGGTGCCGAAATCGTCGAGCGCGATGCGTACGCCGAGGCGCTTCAGCGCGAAGATTTTTTCGGAGACGAGCTCTGGATATTCCATCATCGTCGTCTCGGTGATTTCGAGTTCGAGGCGGCGCGCCGAGATGCCGCTTTCCTCGATCGCGCGCGAGATCGTTTCGAACAGATCGCCGCGCCAGAATTGCACCGCCGAAATATTCACCGCGAGCGACAGCGTGTCGTAGCCCTGTTGCTGCCACAGCGCGAGCTGCCGGCACGCGGTGTCGATCACGAAGTCGCCGATCGGCACGATCAGTCCGGTCGATTCCGCGACCGGGATGAATTCGTTGGCGGGAATCAGCCCGTGCTGCGGATGGTTCCAGCGCACCAGCGCCTCGAAGCCGGTGATGCAGCGAAGCGTCAGATCGATCTTCGGCTGATACGCGAGAAACAGTTGCCCCTCGGCGAGCGCGACGCGCAACTGCTGTTCCCACTTCATCAAGTGGTCAGCGCGATGCGACAGATGCGGCGAATAGAACTGGTAGCAGTTCTTGCCGGCGTCCTTCGCGCTGTACATCGCGAGGTCGGCCTTCTTCAGCAGATCGATTTCGCTTTCGTTCGTGACCGAGTACAGCGCGATGCCGATGCTCGCATGCAGCACGAACGCACTGCCACGCACTTCGAATGGTTTCGAGAACGCCTCGCCGGCGGCTTCGGCGAGCGTGACCGCGCGCTTTTCGACATCGTCGCCCTTGATCACGACGACGAAC